>NZ_AP025487.1:1957243-2609657 GCF_024347475.1 Vibrio fortis | reverse complement strand
CAGGGAAAGTGTTGGGCGATGTTGTATCTGCTCAAACTAAAGCTGATATTCTGATTGAACTAGCTGACGAGCACGAGATTGAGCTGCACAATACGGTTGCGGTGGGCGATGGTGCAAACGACTTGGTGATGATGAAAGCGGCAGGTTTGGGTATTGCTTATCATGCGAAACCGAAAGTTGAACAGCAGGCACAATCTGCAGTTCGTTACTCTGGTTTAGGTGGAGTGCTGTGCATTCTTTCTGGTGTATTGGCTAAGCATCAAAAAATCAGCTGGCAAGTCAAACCTTAATACCCTTATTTATGAATAGAAAAAGCAGGCCTTGGAGCCTGCTTTTTTAATGGAGTTTGCTCATCGCTGAACAATGTTGGTCGATTACTTGGTCAGCTCAAGTCTGATCAGGACTTCATCTGTGATATCACACATTTCGCCATAACCGATAAAGGCCGTCACTTCATTTTCGAGCTTCTTTGCTTGATACATACTAATGCGAGCAATGGTTTCTAAGTCAGATTGGAACAGGCTAGTCAGTGGATCAAAAATCGGCGCTGTCGAAACTCTTAAAACGTATAGCTCGCCCATATGTTGAGCTTTCTTGATGAACATAATGCGCTCTTTGACCGATTTGAACTCGCGACTGAGCTTGGTATGTACCGATTGAATCTTGTCACCAAACTTAACCGCAGCCACGTAAACATCATGATGCTTCGGGCCTGCTCCTTCTATTTTCTTGAGTGGATCCGCCAATAGAGTATTGCTGTGCCCTTTAAAGATCGGCTCTAACGACAACTTGTGATTATGTCCAAGCTTTGCCAGCAGGCTTAGGTAGTTATTGAGAGGGAAGTTAACCCCAATAATCTTACAGCGCAGCTTTGAACTTGGTTTATCAATAAAGATCGGATTGCTGACCATTTTACTTAACAGCACATTATGGAGAGACTCCAGTAGTGAGTCTGTCGGCAGTATTTCTTTTTTCTTAATCAGCTTATTCTGGTTGTGATCGATTAAGCCATTAAGAAAGGCTACAGTGCGCATGGTTTTGCCTGTTTCATCGATCGCCAACTGTACATTCTTGCCATTCGGACTGACACGAATCACTCGGTAGGGCACAGCACTTAGTGGTTGCTTCTTATCATAGAGCTGAAGCTCATTGAAGTTGATGGTCACAGGATCATCGATCTTCAATATGAGTGGTTGTTCTAATGCGATATTCAAACCACGCTTGGAAAGGTCTTGAGTATGACCATTCGCTGCGGCACCGTCGCTCGCTGTGATCTGTAATGGAGACTTAAACTGATAGCGAGGCTCTTTGCGACGAGATTGAGAATCAAAGTAGATGCTTTGAATGTTACCCACAACGGTGCGCGCATGGCGAAACTTATTCAGTTCACTGCTGGCAATGCGTGGTTTCTCTGTTAGAAGGTAGTCGTCAGCGCTGTCATTTGCACCGATCTCTTGCAAGATACCACAGTGGGTTAACTGTTCAGAGCTTCTCGCCAAATCCTTCGAGTGCTGAGCTAATGCTTGCTGCTCTTCTTCGGACAGTTCAAAAACAGAGAACTTGAAGGTTTTCCAGCTCGATCTCTTAGCACCAATATGCCAAAACAATTGACGTTGTTCTCGAGTGGCCTCCGGTAGCATCATTGAGTAGAACAGTGTCTTATTTTGGTGCTCGTGAGTGAACGAGTAGATAACATTACTCGTGCCTTTGACTCCTGGTTTCGCCAGTTGGTTCATACGTTGCTCATTAAACAACGTACCTAAAGCTTGTTGGTTACGCTCATCATGCCAGTACTGCCAAAGAGGGTGGTTATTGTCAGTAAGTAGAGCCAGTTTAAGCTCACTTCCGCTAAAAAAGAGCGGCAGGTTACAGGTATGTTTGAGGTAAGTATGTTCGATCCCACGCGTACGAGTACGAATGATTCGATCTTGATTTTCGTGTTGGGTCTTTTTACTGCTGCTATTCAGCGATTCTTCGATCAAGCGACCTACGACATTACTGTCACAAACACGTACGGTTCTTAGAAACTTAACGGCATTGTTTTCGAAAGAGTCGTCGATTCCAAGAACACGAAACTCAGTTGGTTTGTCTACGTCAGGTTCTTTAGACTTTTCGACCAACTCGGTAAATTTGACGCCGATAATTTCGCCAAGGTTGTATTTGAATGCGCTCGGTACCTTGAATTTCCCTCCTGATGGCGATATATCCACAGTGACACCGTGCAACACTTGGCCTTTTGAGGTGGTGATCTCAACCTGTGAAGCAACCTTTAAGCGATTCTCTTGACGTTTTAAGTCGTAGCCAAGGTTTATCGGTTCCGCTTCATAAGGGCTATTGGCACTGGTAATGCCGTTGTCTTCTTGTTGAGCGGTATTGATTTGATTATTGATTGGCTGAGTTCGTGGAGACATCACCATCTCCCAAACGCCCTCTGTATAGCCGCGAAACTTTTTTGTGCCGCGTTGATAAGCATTGAGAGCGATATCATCGAGCCAGTGTTTACGCCCATCTAGGGTAAACTGGTGACATTCGTCGTCGATACGGCCGCGTAAATCGATACTCTTGGTACACGGCGCCATGATACGATTCAGTTCCATTTTAACGAGCAATTTCAGAGACGGGGATTCGCCCTCTGTCATTTGTGATAGAAGGAAATCGAAGTCTTCAGCGTGATAGGCTGGGATGAGTCGCTCTGCTACAGATAGAATTTCAGATTGCTGCATACTTTTATTGTTAGAATGGATAGTGCACTTATGTTATCGACTAGTTTAAATCGATCTTTAAGTATAACTGGTACGACTGCAACGATTATTTTAATCCGTACGGTCAACGACATCACAATTTGACAACATCATCGTGTAACAAAGTAATTATTGAGGTTTTATGGCTAAGGCAAAACGAGCTTATGTATGTAATGACTGTGGCGCAGACTTTCCGCGCTGGCAGGGGCAATGTAATGCATGCGGAGCTTGGAACACAATCACAGAGGTGAGACTCGCTGCGTCACCTCAGGTTGCACGTAATGAGAGACTCACCGGCTACGCAGGTAGTGCAACGGAATCGAGTGTTCAAACCCTTTCAGAGATCGATCTGCAAGAGGTACCGAGATTTAGCAGTGGCTTTAAAGAGCTCGACCGCGTACTTGGTGGCGGGGTTGTACCAGGAGCTGCGATCCTTATTGGTGGTAACCCTGGTGCGGGTAAATCGACGCTGCTATTACAAACAATGTGTCTGCTCTCTTCACAGCTTCCTACGTTATATGTAACCGGCGAGGAGTCGTTGCAGCAGGTGGCGATGCGTGCCTCGCGTTTAGGGCTACCGAAAGAGCATCTTAAAATGTTGTCGGAAACTAACGTTGATAAGATCTGTCAGGTTGCGGAGAAAGAGCAACCGAAGATCATGGTTATCGACTCGATTCAGGTTATGCACGTTGCCGATGTTCAATCGTCTCCGGGCAGTGTGGCTCAGGTCCGTGAGTCAGCAACGGCTCTGACTCGCTTTGCTAAGCAGAATAATGTTGCGATTTTCCTTGTTGGTCACGTAACGAAAGATGGAACGCTAGCGGGCCCGAAAGTTCTAGAGCACATCATCGACTGTTCGGTACTGCTAGATGGTGGCACTGATAGCCGCTTTAGAACGCTACGTAGCCACAAAAACCGTTTTGGTGCAGTAAACGAGCTAGGTGTATTCGCAATGACAGGGCAAGGCCTGAAAGAAGTCTCCAACCCTTCGGCTATTTTCCTTTCTCGTGGTGAAGAAGAAACTTCAGGCAGTTCGGTGATGGTGGTCTGGGAAGGGACGCGTCCACTCCTTGTAGAGATTCAAGCGCTGGTGGATTACTCACAACTGGCTAACCCTCGTCGTGTTGCTGTCGGTCTGGAGCAAAACCGTCTTTCTTTATTACTCGCTGTGCTGCATAAACACGGCGGGCTGCAAATGGCCGACCAAGATGTGTTTGTGAATGTCGTCGGTGGTGTTAAAGTAACCGAAACCAGTGCTGATCTAGCATTAGTGATGGCACTGTTGTCTAGTTTTAGAGACAGAGCACTGCCTAAAGATGTGGTCGTATTTGGTGAAGTTGGTTTGGCGGGAGAGATTAGACCGGTCCCTAGTGGACAAGAGCGTCTAAACGAAGCCTTCAAGCACGGCTTTAAAAAAGCGATCGTGCCGGCGGCGAATATGCCTAAGGGTGGTATTCCTGGGATGCAAATCCACGGGGTGAAAAAACTGTCAGAAGCAATTAGTGCTTTTGATGAGTTGTAATAAAGCTAAGTTAGGCTAATCTATACAGCAGCAAATCAAATTGGGTTTGCTAATCACCTTTCTGCGAGCCCAATATTAAAATTAACAACCGCTTAGGTTGTTTCTACAGAGCACTTTTCCTTTCTTAATGTGGAAGGGCAAAAGTTTTTTAGTCTCAAATGCATGCAAAGCTATCAGTCTTCACAGATTGTGATATACTCTGCGCGCATTTTATATCCTATTAACAGAGTAAGACAATGGCAGATTTATCGAAATACAGAAACATTGGTATTTTCGCGCACGTTGATGCGGGTAAAACAACTACCACTGAGCGTATCCTTAAGCTAACTGGTCAAATCCACAAGACTGGTGAAGTACATGACGGCGAATCAACGACTGACTTCATGGAACAGGAAGCTGAGCGCGGTATTACTATCCAATCAGCAGCTGTAAGCTGTTTCTGGAACGGTCACCGTCTAAACGTTATCGATACTCCTGGACACGTTGACTTCACAGTTGAAGTATACCGTTCTCTTAAAGTTCTTGATGGCGGTGTTGGTGTATTCTGTGGTTCTGGTGGTGTTGAACCACAATCAGAAACTAACTGGCGTTACGCTAACGAATCAGAAGTATCTCGTCTGATCTTCGTTAACAAACTAGACCGTATGGGTGCAGACTTCTACAACGTTGTTGACCAAGTTAAAAACGTTCTAGGTGCAAACCCACTAGTTATGGTTCTACCAATCGGTCGTGAAGACGATTTCGTTGGTGTTGTAGACCTACTAAGCCGTAAAGCTTACGTATGGGACGACTCTGGTCTTCCAGAGAACTACGAAATTCAAGACGTTCCAGCTGACATGGTTGACGATGTTGAGCAATACCGTGAAGAGCTAATCGAAACTGCTGTAGAGCAAGACGATGACCTAATGGAAGCTTACATGGAAGGTGAAGAGCCTTCTATCGAAGAGATCAAGCGTTGTATCCGTAAAGGTACTCGTGATCTAGCATTCTTCCCAACATTCTGTGGTTCTGCGTTTAAGAACAAGGGTGTTCAGCTAGTACTAGACGCTGTTGTAGATTACCTACCAGCTCCAACTGAAGTTGATCCACAGCCTCTAACTGACAAAGAAACTGGTGAGCCAACTGGTGAAGTTGCTACAGTATCTGCTGACGAGCCGCTACGTGCTCTAGCATTTAAGATCATGGATGACCGTTTCGGCGCGCTAACATTCATCCGTATCTACTCTGGTGTTATGAACAAGGGTGACACTATCCTTAACGCTGCTACAGGTAAAACTGAGCGTATCGGCCGTATGGTTGAGATGCAAGCAGACGAGCGTAACGAACTAACAACTGCTCAAGCTGGTGACATCATCGCTGTAGTTGGTATGAAGAACGTTCAAACAGGTCACACTCTATGTGATCCTAAGCACGAGTGTACTCTTGAGCCAATGATCTTCCCAGAACCAGTAATCTCTATCGCGGTTGCACCGAAAGATAAAGGTTCTACTGAGAAGATGGGTATCGCTATCGGTAAGATGGTTGCAGAAGATCCATCTTTCCAAGTTGAGACTGACGAAGATTCAGGCGAAACAATCCTGAAAGGTATGGGTGAACTTCACCTAGACATCAAGGTTGATATCCTTAAGCGTACATACGGCGTTGAGCTAACTGTAGGTGCTCCACAAGTAGCTTACCGTGAAACTATCACTCAAGCGATTGAAGATAGCTACACGCACAAGAAGCAATCTGGTGGTTCTGGTCAGTTCGGTAAGATCGACTACCGCATCAAACCAGGTGAGCCAAACTCTGGCTTCACGTTCTCTTCAACAGTTGTTGGTGGTAACGTACCTAAAGAATTCTGGCCTGCAGTAGAGAAAGGCTTTGCATCTATGATGGATAACGGTGTTCTTGCTGGCTTCCCAACTCTAGATGTTGAAGTAGAACTATTCGACGGTGGCTTCCACGCAGTTGACTCGTCTGCAATCGCATTCGAAATCGCAGCGAAAGGCGCATTCCGTCAATCTATGCCAAAAGCTGGCGCGCAACTTCTTGAGCCAATCATGAACGTTGACGTGTTCACTCCAGAAGATCACGTTGGTGATGTAATCGGTGACCTTAACCGTCGTCGTGGTATGATCAAAGACCAACAAGCTGGTGCTACTGGCGTACGTATCAAAGCTGACGTACCTCTATCAGAAATGTTTGGTTACATCGGTCACCTACGTACTATTACTTCTGGTCGTGGCCAATTCTCTATGGAATTCGCACACTACGCTCCATGTCCAATGAACGTAGCAGAAGAAGTAATCGCAAAAGCTAAAGAAGAGAAAGAAAACAAGTAATTGTTTTTAGAATCTAATTAGTTTTAAAGCCCCGCAAGTGAAAGCTTGCGGGGCTTTTGTTTTATGGGAATCATAGTACGAGATACGAGATACGAGATACGAGATACGAGATACGAGATACGAGATACGAGATACGAGATACGAGATACGAGATACGAGATACGAGATACGAGATACGAGATACGAGATACGAGATACGAGATACGATGTGGCCCCTAAAAAGTAGACACAGGGGATAATCCCCGCGAAGTAGCTACGGGGAACTGAAGCTCATTAGTTAACGGTTATTATCGTTTTAAATCAATATAGATTTGTTCAACTTTAGTTCGAGCCCATTCTGTTTTTCGCAGAAACTTTAAACTCGACTTGATGCTTGGGTCTTTCTTGAAGCAGTTAATGTTAACCATGTAACTCAGCTCTTCCCACCCATAGTGATCCACGAGTTCAGTGAGTAGCTTTTGCAAAGTAATGCCATGCAGTGGGTTGTTTACTTGTGTCATGATAAATCCAATAGATATTTTTCGTCAGTATAGCAGCTTAGCCATCGGAGTTTCCGGACCATTTCAATGAGAAGTCTGTCTCGACGATAGTAAGCTCTTCCCTTCCTTTATTACCAAACTCACTGACTTGAGTTTCTATCCATTTAGAGAAGCGTTGAATTTTGTCACGATGAAAATACCCTGGCGGTGCACATAAGAAGTAATTGTATTTTGGCCTTAACGCTGTATTCCCTATTCTAACCAGCTTGCCTTCTTGCAGGTATCGATACACTAAACTGTGCTTGACCAAAGCAACGCCTTGAACAGAAAGTGCTCCCTCTAGTACAAAGTGAGAACCATCAAACTGCAATGTCGTATGACCGCCTTCAACACCCACTTCATTAAGCCAGATAGACCAATCCATATCAGGCCATCGGTCTTCAATCAGCTCCGCTTTGTGCAGGTCGTCGACTGTGTATATTCCATATTTTTCCTGATAAAGCGGATGACAAACAGGGTATAACACCTCATCCATTAACCAACGTGACTCTAGATTTGGGTAGTCGCCGTGCCCGTAGCGTATACAGATATCAATACTTGAGTCCTCAAAAGTGATCAGCTTGTTGGTTGGCTCAATCAGCATGGATAAGTCAGGATGCCTTTCTCTGAAGTCACCAATTCTTGGCACTAACCAGTGCTGTGCAAAAGATGGAACAGTCGAAATCGAGAGCTGATTTGGATTAGGGTCTTGGTTGATTCTTCTCACGCCATCTTGAAGGTGGGCAAAGCCTTTCTTCGCTTGAAGATACAGAACTTCGCCTTCATGAGTGAGTACAATTTTGCGGTGCTGTCTGATGAAGAGCTCTGCACCGAGCCAGTCCTCAAGTTGCCTGATCTGCTGGCTTACCGCAGCAGCAGTAACAAACAAGGTTTCTGCGGCTAGCTTAAAACTGCCTTTGTCGGCTGCGATATAGAAGTAGTAAATACCTTGAAAGGGAGGTGTTCGTTCGCTCACATTAGTTTTCCTTAACTGAATGCCAATATCTATCGTTTGTCGGTTTACTTACTTTGGTCGAATATTAGCCATGTAAGCAGATAAACATAGAGAATAAAAGTATAGAGGGAGTAAGTTATGAATTCAGGCACAGTTAGAGTCGAACTCGATCAGCGATCAACAAACACTTCTTTGATTAAGAAATTCTATTTCAAAGTTCAGCGATTTAGACAAAATGCAAAAACAAGAAAACACTTGGCTGATCTACCTGATCACCTTTTAAATGATATTGGGTTAACGTATACACAAGCACAGCAAGAGGTGAGGAAAGCATTTTGGGAATAAGGGAGTTAGACTTAAATAAAAAGCGTAACTCACGTGGTTACCTGAGTTACGCTTATCTACTTAAAAGAACTTACTTCGCTTTTAGGGACTTGGCTTAAGGGCGATTACTCTTCCCAAACCACCAACTTGTCTTTTGGCCAGTTATGACCAACTTCGTGGTACTTCTGCTCTAGAATATGACGCTTGATCTTGAGTGTTGGGGTCAGAATCCCATTCTCAATACTCCACGGTTCTTTGATCATTAGTACGCCTTTGATCTTCTCGTGTGACGCCAGCTGTGAGTTCATTTTCTCGATGACTCGCTTAGTGGTTCTCTCGTAGCGTTCACGGTCGAAGTTAGGGAAGTCATGAGGAACAACAAGTAGGATAGGGCCAGGCAAGCCTAGACCGATCAAACACATCATCTCTACACGGCTGTACTCAAATAGCTTTTTCTCAATTGGTACAGGTGCAACGAACTTACCTTTTGCTGTCTTGAAGGTATCTTTTTTACGACCTTGAATCGTCAAGTAACCTTCGCTATCAATCGCACCGATATCACCTGTGTGCAACCAACCTTCCGCATTGAATGACTCTTGAGTCGCGATATCATTCTTGTAGTAACCAGAGAATAAACCTTTACTGCGTACTAAGATCTCATCGTCTTCAGCAATCTTGAGCTCAACACCTGGGCCAGCATTACCGACAGAACCAATCTTATCGGCTCTGAATGGGTAATTAAGGGTGCTGTAAGCAAACGACTCTGTCATTCCCCATGCTTCGGTGATGTGTAAGCCTACGCTCTCGTACCAATCTAGTAGAGCAGGGGATACTGGCGCAGAACCACAACCAAGAACTCGAGCTTGATCTAGCCCTAATCCATCTGCCAGCTTCTTCTTAATGAGTGAGTTAACAAAAGGAATCTTGAGAAGAATATTGAGCTTCTTCTGCGGCAGCTTGTCTTGAATTCGCTGTTGGAATAGAGTCCAGAGTCTTGGCACTGAAATGAACAGAGTCGGTCTGTGCATCTTCACGTCTTCAATAAACGTATCCAGTGACTCTGGGAATGCGGTTGGTACACCACCCATGACAGATGAGCCAAAGATGTAAACACGCTCAGTGATATGAGCCAGTGGTAGATAAGAGAATAGGCGGTCGTTTTTCTCAATACCAATATGGTCGATTAGACGCTGAACCGACCAAGTAAAGGCGCCATAGGTCAACATAGCCCCTTTGGGCTGACCAGAAGTCCCTGATGTATAGACCAGTGACATGAGCTTGTCGTCATGATGCACAGGGCGTTTTGATGATGGAGCACTCTTGTCGATTAGATCATTAAATGCGTATTGGCATTTTGCTGCTGTGTCATAAGGCAGGGCAATGCTGATAAGTTCCGGGTTGTCATCGATCACTTGCTGAGTTGCAGCAGGATCATCGAGTTTACCTGCGATGACGATCTTACTTTCACTGTGTTCAATACAGTAAGCGATGGTATCTGCACCTGCTGTAGGGAAAATTGGCACACTGACAAAATCACCCAGCATCATAGCTAAATCGGTAATAAACCACTCGGCACAGTTTTTTGATACTAGGGCAACACGATCGCCAGGTTTGGCGCCAAGTTCTTCAAGTGCGGTAACCAGTCTCAGTGCTTTATCTGCCACCTCTTTGTAGGTGAATTCGACAAACTGACGATTGATGATCTGTTTTAGATAGACCTCGTTTGGGCGCTCCTCTGCCCATTTTAAAATCATTTCATTTGGTGTAGGGAGAGCTTCGTTTTGGTCTTGGCTAAACTCGTTAGGCTGAATCATTGTCTAACTCCATGTTTTTCGCTAAGTTATTGTTGTTAAAATTATGTTAAAGATAGCACGTGCATATTTTTTTAGGGAGTAAAATTAGCGTTTATTTGTCATCTATGCAGGCTCGTCGATAACTTGCTGGTGTGACCCCTGTTCTCTTCTTAAAGATTCGTGAAAAGTATGAGACATCTTTATAGCCACATTGATAGGCGATCACCGCGATTTTTGCGTCTGTATCCCTTTGCATAATCTCTTTAGCCAGCAGAATCCGTTTATCGCAAACAAAGTCTCGAAAGCTAACGCCAAAGTGTCGGTGAAATTTTTTGGAAAAGTAGCTTGTCGAGCAGTGACACATATCCGCAAGGTCTGATTCTCGGATGTCGGTAGTGAGCCTACTCAAGATATACTCTGAGACTTGTTTCAGAAATAAAGTGTCACTATCTCGCTCTCGATTGTTACTTTCAATCTGACAGTGTGTATTGAACAAATGATCTGTCTTAATTTTGAGAATCTCGAGTTCATTTGTGAGGCCAATCTCATTCACATCGATAATATCAATCAGACTTTTCTTATACCTAATTTTATTCTCTATAGAGCAATTTGATATAACAATAATCTTTTTGTTTAGGTTCTCACAAATAGAAATTGCCATGTTAAGTAGTTGATAATTTTTTACGTCATTAACTATAAAAAAAACCAATCTCACTTCTAACTTGCTGATAATAGAGATGTCTTGGTCAAAAACTGTGATGGGGAAAAAGTGTTCGACCTTTTTTATAATTATCGAATTAATTCGACTCTTCTTATCGGTTAATAAAGGTGTAATTAGGTGCATAAATATATGCCTTATGTTTCATTTGTTAACTTTTTTGAAAGTAATCTCGCTAAAAGCCTCTATTAAATAGATTAGAAACAGAACAAAAAAGTACAAGTGAAAAGAAAAAAAATCCTAACTCAATATATTCTTTACCTCTAGATTTACCTTACAGGTTAGCAAAACCTGCTTTGATAATAATGGAGATAAGACCATGGATAAGTTAATGATTGATATTAAAAATTTCTTTAATGATGAGGAAGGGTTAACGGTAGTCGAATACGTTATAGGTGCTGCGATGCTCGTTTTCGGATTGACAACAATATTTTCTGGCATCGGTACAGTTCTCGCTAATAAATTGAGTGCGATTATCGGTGCAATTAGTACGACATCAGCGCCTTAGGGTAATTTGACCGTGAAGAAGCAAGCAGGCCTTGCGACGGTTGAGTATGTCATTGGGGCATCCTTATTAGTATTTGCTATTTGGGTGGTGATTTCAGGTGGTTCTACTGCCTTGATTAGTAAATTGACGACTATTATGTCGGCGTTATAGACGACTTATGATTGATGATTTTCTTCCATTTTGGATCGTTCTTTTGATAATAGCGGTATGCGATGTATCTCAGCATCGCATACCCAATCGACTGCTAATATTAATGATAATGTTGTTTTTCTTGCAACTATCTATTCAATTTTCTTTTGAGCAGTTGAGGATATCATTGATTGGTGGATTAGCATTATTTTTGTTTGGGTTACTCTTATATTTCGTTAGAGCAATGTCCGCTGGAGATGTGAAACTATTGGGTGTCATTGGTCTTTATGTTGGATGGGGTAACTTACAGCTGATAGCTTATTACATAACTATTTCAGCTGGCATTGTTGGGGTTACTTATATTTGTCACCACTTCGCAAGTCACAACTGGTTGGGCGTTAGAGGATACTTTGAACAAAAAGTTATTTCCGTAGCTAATATAAGTTCCAATTTGGAACAGGCAGGCTCTGGAAATTGTTCAAGGTATAAAAATAAAGTGACCATGCCATTTGCGCCAGCTGTTGTTATTGGTTTGGCAATGTATAGCTACTTTAATTGAATCGAAGTGAATAGTGATTAATTAATATGATGGGGTGAAATATGGATATTAGAGGTAGAGAACGGACATCGGATTTAAAACCTCAAATATCGGCTCCCCTAGTACCGACTTCATCAGAGATGCTTGGCGTGCCTGACGTTGTCATTGAGAACCTTGTTCTCAAGCATCTGTCCGCCTACCCGAAATCAGACGTTTTAGAGCTTTCCAACTATCTATGTGTAGTAACACATATCGTAGAAAATGCGCTCGCTGTTTTACGAAAGAAATCTCTTATCGAAGTATTTCAACCTAACGAAAGCCTAGCTATTAATACACTTTCTCATAGCCATGTGCGTTACTCGTTGTCAGAAAAAGGCTTGGAAGAGGCTGACCTCGCGTTTAAACGCGACGCATATCTTGGTCCTGCTCCCGTTTCATTAGATCAGTATTGTGAAATTGTGAAAGCACAAGATTTAAGAGCTCAGCTCGTTTCTCGTCCTGATGTAGAGGCTGCTCTAAGTGACGTATACGGAGTAGAAAGCAAGGTGCCAGTGCTTGGGCCTGCAATCAACTCTGGGCGTGCCTTACTTCTTTACGGACATGCCGGTACAGGTAAAACCTTTGTGGCTTCAAGGATTGTAAATGCCCTGAAAACTTCTGTATTTATCCCTTATGCAGTTTATGCCTTGGGTAACATCATCAAGGTGTTTTCTGCTCAACACCACAAACCTATCGATAATAATGGTAAAGATCGTTCTGTATCCCTGCTCGATCAGTATGACAAACGTTGGTTGAACTGTGAGCGACCAAACATTCAAGTTGGTGGTGAACTAACAATGGAGATGCTCGAGGTTAACCATTCAGAAAACAGTCGAGTATGGTTAGCACCGCTGCAAATGATGGCCAATAACGGCATTTTTGTTATTGATGACTTGGGGCGTCAACCAATGCCTGTTGATGCGCTTTTGAATCGTTGGATTGTTCCAATGGAGTATTTCTTTGACCATTTATCACTGCCAAATGGTCAACAAATCACGATTCCTTTTATCTTAACGTTAGCCTTTTCGACTAACTTGGATCCTCAGAAAATTAGTGATCCTGCGTTTTTGCGTCGTTTGGGCTACAAAATCGAGTTTGAGCCTTTATCACAAAAAGACTATCAGACGTTGTGGTTCGATACTGCTCAAGCTCAAGGTTTTGAATTACCTGAAAATACGATTGAACAGTTGTATAAGCTTCATCGCATTCATGGCGTTAACTATTTCCCTTGCTTACCTAAAGATCTCGTCGGAATCAGTAAAGATATTGTTCTATTCGAACAACTGCCGTTAATCATTACTCCCGATATTTTAACGATGGCATGGAAGGTGTACTTCACTTCAGATGGACTCGAGGAAGAGAGCAATGAGTAAAAGCCAAATATTTCTTCTATTTTTACTGTCCGTAGTATTCGGTTTAGCAGCTGTATTCTTCGCTAAGCAATGGATGGACAATCAAGTACAACCAACCGTTGAGGTGGAACAGGTTGAGCGTCATCCTGTTGTTGTTGCATCTCAAGAAATTGAAGCAGGAACTATCATTGAGGAGCAATTCCTGACCACAAAATTGATGGAAGTGGATTGGATAAATGATAACAACTATTCCGATCCTGAAGAGCTAGTCGGTAAAGTGGTCGCCAATACGGTATATGCAGGTGAGGTTTTGCATAAGATGAGGTTTACCGTACCTGGAGAGGGCTCAACACTGGCGGCTTTGATTCCTGAAAATAAACGCGCGGTGACGATTCGAGTTGATGATGTTATCGGGGTGGCTGGTTTCCTATTACCAGGAAACAAAGTGGATATTCTTAATACTGTTTCGTATGGAAAAAACTCTGCTTCAACGCAAACGGTGTTGAAAGACATTAAAGTGCTTGCTGTTGACCAAACCGCTAAAACTAAAGAAAACAGCCCTATCATTGTGCGTGCTGTGACATTGGAAGTGACTCCCAAAGATGCAGAGAAGCTACTAACTGCGAAGAGCAAAGGTAGCATACAACTGACACTCAGAAACCCACATGAAGTCGACAAAAAAGTCGTGCAACGATACGTACCAAGACCAAGCGTTACGATTATCAAAGGTACGGAAACATCGAATGTTCGCGTCAAGGATTGAGGTGATATATGAAAAGAATAATAACATGTCTTATCGGTTTACTGTTTGTCTCGCTTTCTAGTTACGCGGCAATTCAAACGGGCAAAACCGTCACGGTGCCTCATCATAAGTCAACACATGTGAAGTTGTCGGGAAAGGCGAGCAAGGTATCGCTAGGGGACCCAGATGTACTTGATATCGTGATGCTGAAATCCAACGAATTATTTCTGATTGGTAATAAGCTTGGTGCTACTAACCTAATGGCCTGGGACTCTAGAGGTGTACTTATCGAGTCAATCAACATTGAGGTGACTCACGACCTTAACAGCCTCAAGGCCAAATTGTTTGAATTCCTTCCTAACGAAGAGATTGAGGTTCATAGCGCACAAAATCGCCTGTTGCTAAGCGGACAAGTGAGCAATCAACAACAGATGAATATTGCCATGCGTATCGCTGAAACCTATGCAGCAGGGCAGTCTGTCGATAATTCGAAAGCATCGGGCAGTGAAGTGACAGCCGCAACTGGTGTGATTAATTTGATGTCGATAGGCGGTGCGCAACAGGTGATGTTAGAAGTGACTGTTGCAGAAGTTCAGCGCAGCTTAGTGAGAAAGTTTGATGCTAACTTCCACTTTTTCCAAAGCAGTGGCTCTAACTTTTCATGGGGCGGGGCGTCCGTTCCAGCAGGTATTGTCGGTGCTACACCTATTTTCGATATTCCTACCTCACAGGACTACGGCATTTTAGGGTCGTTTGTCGACGGTAATACTTTGTTTAGTTTTGCATTAGATGTGGCCAAGCAAAATGGTGTTGCCAAGGTACTCGCAGAGCCAAATTTGACGGCGTTGAGTGGAGCAAAAGCGGAATTCTTAGCCGGTGGTGAGTTCCCTATCCCTGTTCCAGATGAAGACGGTATCACCATCGAGTACAAAGAGTACGGTGTTGGTTTGAAGTTCATTCCAACGGTACTGAGCGATCAGAAAATCAATCTTAATCTTGCCGTTGATGTCAGTGAAATTGCCAATAGTAGCTCGTTGACGATTGAGCCTAGCTTGAGTAATGCCACTTACTTTATTCCGCCTATTACCCGACGTAGTGCCTCATCAACACTGGAACTCGCCGATGGGCAAACCATTGGTATCGCAGGTCTATTGAGTGAAAACGTGCGAGATGTCAGTAACAAGATGCCGGGGTTGGGAGAAGTACCGGTATTAGGGCAGCTATTTAACAGTCAAGAATTTGTTTCGGGGGAAACCGAGTTGGTGATTTTAGTTACCCCAAGATTGGCTAAGCCTATAGACAGAAATGCCGTAACTCTACCGACGGATGCTTTTGTGAGCCCTAATGACCTTCAATATTACTTGCTTGGTCGAAGTGCTTACATTGCGGAGCCATCGGATGATGATGAACAAGCTCCTCGCCAATCTGCGCCTCAGACTGTTCCAGTTGAAGGCGGAAGCGAAGGCTCATTTGGACACGAATTATAAGGAGATAGCTATGATTAAGGTAATGATGGTTTGTCTCAGTGTAGGTTTGGTGGGGTGTGTAACGTCAGATGCACCTCTGGGTCACTCTGTAGCTCAGGTTAAAACAGAACAAATTTATAACCCAGATGCGACTCAAGAAAATTTGCTCGTAGTGCCTGATGGTACAGGGGAGCGAATGCAAATTGGTTACGATCGTTATGTCGGAAAAGGAGAAGAAGCCTTGTCTGGCAATAGTAGCCAAGTACTTCAAGAGTTTAATTAATATTTGGAGGTACTCATATGTTGTATCGAGTATCGAAAAGTCCAAAGAAACAACAAGGTTTAGTGGTCATCCTAGTGACCGTCGCCTTGTTGGTTTTTTTGGCTGTGTCAGCACTAGCCGTTGATATGAACCATATTCTGGTAAACAAAACACGTTTACAGAATGCGGTTGACTCTGCGGCATTAGCTGCGGCCACAATATTGGATAACAGCAAGGATAAAGATACGGTTGATGCGGAGGTCGCGACTGCGCTTGCGACTATGGCCGGCTCAACGGGCAATCATGAGATAGATTTCTCGACAGCGAATATTTCGATTGAATATTCGAATGATCCGCAAGACTTTACAGGGACACCAAGCTTTGGTGCTGACGATGATGTGTATGTTCGCGTTACCGTTTCTTCACTTGATATGGAGGAGTTCTTCATTCAAGCGTTTGGTTTGGACAAAACAGTGGCTGCAAGTGCAGTAGCTGGTCCAAGCTCAGGACAACGTCAAATAAATAATGTGGTGCCTATTGGTGTGTGCATTGGTGATGGCACGTTTGACAATGATGTTAATGAAGATGGCCTTGATGATGATACCGGTGAAGTGATTAACAGCGTGTTCGGTTATGAGCTTGGAACAGTGCATGCGTTGAAAGTTGGAGACAGTAACCTTTCTGAGATGGGAAATGGTAACTACCATTTACTCGATTTTGGTTCTGGTGGTAACACGATTAAGCATGCGCTTGGTGGCAGTTATGATTATCCAGTAGCAATAGGGGATGACATCGTTACAAAACCAGGCGGCACAGTGGGGCCAACAGGTGACGGTTTGAACACCCGCTTTGGTGACTATGGTGGTGGGCTTACAGAATCAGATTATCCGTCAGACTATGTCACTACAGAGCCGACCAGTGAAATAACGATAGATGGTAATACGGGTGAGATAGATTTTGATGGCAGCTATACCTATGCTGATTATGAGAATGCAACAAATGCTTGTCTTGACGGTACGGGAAGTGGATGTGCTACCAATGGCGTAGCTTGGCGCAGAATCCTACCTATTCCTATGCTGGACTGCTCTGGTAAAAGTGGCGGCGCTACAGACTTCACAGTAAACAAGATTGGGTGCTTCTTCTTATTACAAAGAGCGCCAACTAACAACAGTGGTACCCAAGCGGTATTTGGTGAATTTATTCATTCATGTTCCGTGGTTGGTGGTACTGGTGGCACTGATTCTACGACGGAAGGGGCATATCGAATTGTGCTCTATGATGATCCCGATAATGAGGAGTCGTAGTCATGAAAGCGAATCTAAAAAGACAGCAAGGGTGGGCTGCTGTCGAGGTCATTATTGCCACACCTGTGTTGTTGTTTTTCTTGGTGTTGACGCTTGAACTCGGAAACATATTGATTCATTACAATGTGATTTCCAAGTCAGTTCAAAACGGTGCTCGCTATGCGGTGAGTGAAGTTTACGGTACCCAAACGGGAACTTTAGCGCCAACTTCTGAAATACAAAATGTGGTCGTATACGGAAAAAACTCGACGGGTACTGCGTTGCTGTCGAATTTATCAACGGCGAATGTCACTGTGACACCACCCTCGACTGACGATTATGTGAGAGTAAGTGTCGACTATAGTTACGTCCCCCACTTTATTGGTATCCCATTTTCAAGCGAAGGTTTTTCGATACCTCTGAAAGTTTCCTCAGTAATGAGGGTGTTGTAATGAATACGTTAAGTACACGCCGCATGAAAGGGTTAGCAATTGTTGAGTTCACGTTGGTTTCCTGGTTGGTGTTTCTGTTGATATTTCTGATCCTAGGTGTGGGGGTCTATGTTTTTTCACTACAGATGGTGAGTGAAGCGACAAGAAAAGCGGCACGCCTGGCAACCGTGTGCTGGGTTGAAGACAGAGACAATATTGCGGGCATGATTGTTCAAGACATTCCATTAATTGGTTTTTCGGCATCAAATATTGAAGTGGCTTATTTGGACGGCAGCGGAACAGAGATTACTACCGGATATACAACTGACCCTGGGTTTGGGGATATAAAGTTTGTGCGAGCCAGAGCGACAGGTTACGGAATTCAGCTCATCAGTAACTTAAATTTCTTAGGCAACTCGGGATATTTAGCTGCACCAGCATTTGAAACGATATTACCAGCCGAGAATTTAGGGGTAATTCGAGCGGATTCGAATTTAAGGACAAGATGTCCACAATTGCCATAGGAGTAGTGTTATGGGGGAAGCTATACCATTACCATCTAATGATAATGAGATCGCTAGGCTGAAAACCAACCTTAAGGTTTGGCTTATTTATCATAGTGAGGGTTTCCATGCCTATATGAGACAAGAGTTGAAGAAATGTAGAAATCTATATACGCATTCTTTTTCTCTTTTGGGCATGAGTGAAGAGTATTTGCAGAGTCTTGATGCTCCGGATCTTATTTTTGTGGAAGCTGGTGGCGATTGGGCTCTAAAGATGGCTGAACTGCAAGGCTATAATCTCGCTTGGGAAGGGCATGACCTGTCTTTAGTTGTTTTCGGAGACGAGAGCGATAATGCATCGCTAAAAACTGCTCTCCGTTTAGGAGCGTCAGATTTCTTATCTCATAACGTTTCTATCGCTGGTCTTGTGCCTTTATTGCAAAAAACGTCATCAGATAAGTTAGCCAGCACACAACTGGGCGAACTGTTTTTGTTTCTCAATACTAAGGGGGGGATGGGGGCTACAACATTGGCTCTTAATACCGCCATAGAGATTGCAGAACATCACCCCAATGAGGTGTTGTTATTGGACATCGACCTGCAATTTGGCGTGATACCTGAGTATATGAATCTGCATCCGTCCTACAGTATCTCAGATGTTATCAATAACTCGAAAGACCTCGATGAAATATCGTTAGGAACTTTCGTGTGTAAGCATGAGTCTGGCTTGCACTTGTTGAGTTTCAAGCATGAAAACAACGCTGACGATTACGAACATGCCCTCAAAATCGGCAAGATGCTTCCTGTTCTTCGTCGTTATTACCCGTTCATTATTATCGACTTTTCTCGAGGGTTGGACCACGTGTTTGCATCGACGATATCCCCTGCGAGCAAAGCATTGTTGGTGATGCAACAGAATCTAGTCTCTATTAAAAATACATCACGCCTGATTAAGTCTTTAAAATTTGAATACGGTCTGCAAACGGATGCGATTGAAATTGTTTTAAACCGATATGAAAAAAGACAGCCTATTAAGCTTAAAGACATTGAGCAGACTTTGGGAGCGCATGATATTCACATTATGCCGAATGATTTTAAGGTTGCTCTAGAGAGTGCGAACTTAGGCAAACCATTTGTTCAAAGCAAGAAAAATAGCTCGATCACTCGCTCTATTATCGAGTTGTCTAATTTCTTATCTCCTCACGAAGAAGAAAACAAAAGTTGGATTAAGCGACTATTCTCATAAGACGGCAGTAGCATACATAAGCGAGGGAGCGTTATGTTCTTTAAAAGAAAAAATATCAACCCAGAGTTTGAAAAAAAAGCTGCAACGATGACTTCAAATGAAGTCCAAGTGTCTTCTCCTGAGGAGACTCTTAAGGTTGATGTGGAAAATGCTAGTGCCGAAAAAGAAAAGTCGATTAATGAAGCCAAAAAGGCTCTCGAGCAAGAATTATCAATTAAGCACTATTTCCATAAGCAGCTATTAGAGACATTGGATTTAGGCTTACTCTCAAGCTTAGAGACTGACAGAGCCAAAGTAGATCTCCATGAAGCTATCGTTCAGCTAATGGCGAATGACTCAAGCCAAGCGTTAAGTGCTGAGGGACGAAAGCGTGTTATTAAACAGATTGAAGACGAGGTTTTTGGGCTAGGTCCGCTAGAGCCTTTATTAGCGGATACCACAGTATCTGATATCTTGGTGAATGGCCCTAAGAGTGTTTATGTAGAGCGTCGAGGTAAACTTGAGAAAACACCTTATACCTTTCTTGATGACCGCCACTTAAGAAACATCATCGATAGAATTGTTAGCCAAGTCGGTCGACGCATCGATGAAGCATCGCCTATGGTAGATGCGAGACTTGTCGATGGCTCTCGTGTTAACGCCATTATTCCCCCCCTTGCATTAGACGGGCCTTCTGTCTCAATCCGACGCTTTGCTGTTGACCGCCTGACCATGGACAACATGTTGAGTTACGGTTCTATATCTCCAGGAATGGCTAAGTTTGTAGAGGCTGCGGTAAAAGGTGAGCTCAATATTCTTATCTCTGGTGGTACTGGCTCAGGAAAAACTACCACGCTCAATATTTTTTCAGGCTTTATTCCAAGGGATCAGCGAATCATCACCATTGAGGATTCCGCGGAGCTTCAATTACAACAGCCTCATGTGATTCGTTTAGAGACTCGTCCTGCTAACCTCGAAGGCAAAGGTGAAATTAGCCAACGTGAATTGGTGAAAAACACCTTACGTATGCGTCCTGACCGAATTGTGGTTGGGGAGGTAAGGGGGAGCGAAGCCGTCGATATGCTCGCTGCAATGAATACTGGTCACGATGGCTCTTTAGCTACGATTCACGCCAACACCCCTCGTGATGCGTTGAGCCGAGTAGAAAACATGTTCTCTATGGCTGGCTGGAATATCTCAACCAAAAACCTTCGTGCTCAGATTGCATCGGCAATACATTTGGTTGTCCAAATGGAACGTCAAGAAGACGGTAAGCGTCGCATGGTCAGCATACAAGAAATCAATGGTATGGAAGGGGAGATGATCACTATGTCAGAGATCTTCCGTTTTCAACGAAAAGGTGTCGACGCAGAAGGGAATATTCAAGGCTTTTATACCGCAACAGGTATCGTCCCTCAGACTCATGACCAATTAGTTAAGCGTGGGTTAGATGTTCCTTTTGATATTTTCTCTGAGAACCAAGAGTAGGAGGGAGTATGGATAATGTTACTGTTTCACTCATGCTGTTGTTCGTTGCTGTTCTCTTTATCTCGCAAGCCTTGCTGCTGCCAGCTGCGGGGAAAAAAGCTAAACATAGGGAGCTGTCTCGTCGACTGAAAGAGACGCAGCGAAATATCGATGAAGAGAGTCTTTCTTTACTGAAAGAGCACTACCGTAAAGAGCTGTCACCATTAGACCGAAAGTTAGTATCTATCACAGTGTTTGCAGATTTGAAGCGAATGCTTGAACTGGCTGGGATCAAGATGGCTCTCACGCGTTTTCTATTTACTACTTTTCTAGCTGGTCTTTCGCTAACTTTGCTGGCTCTGCTTTTTAATCAGGAATGGTTTATTTGCGTGGCTGTCTTTTTCTTCTCTTGGGTTATTGCTTATCTGTATGTTCAAAACCGGGTTACTTACCGCCTGGCGCTTTTTGAACAACAGCTCCCCGAAGCCCTAGATATCATTCGTCGAGCGCTGCAAGCTGGTCAACCGTTGGTTCAATCATTCAATGAGGTAGGTGAAGAACTGCCAGACCCAATTGGTACCGAATTCAAGAACACTTACAACTTGCTGAATTATGGCTATGACTTGCGTCTGGCGATCTTACAGATGGCAGAGCGCGTGCCTACCGTGTCAATGTTGGCGTTTTCCAGTGCGGTTATGCTGCAAAAAGAGACCGGCGGTAACTTGTCGGAAAACCTTCAAAAAGTATCAGAAGTATTAAGAGCTCGTTTCAAATTAGAACGAAAGATCAAGACACTTTCTGCGGAAAGCCGCTTATCTGCATGGATATTAACGCTCTCCCCGTTTGCGTTGTTTTTTGGTCTTAAGTTATTTAATCCAGATTATGTAGAACCTTTGTACAGCGACCCTCGTGGTATCACTATGGTGAGTGTAGGTATTGTTTTGTTGGCCATTGGTGCTTTATGGATCAAGAAAATAATTAATGTAGAGATATAAATTATGGAGTTATTCAATTTAAGTGCTTGGATGCAAGCTATCGAAAACTTCGGGTTTAGTTCGCAGTTTGTGATTTATGCGATGATTTTGTTGACCACTGTTTTGTTGACTCTAACTGTGGGCTTTTTGGTGGTTGGTGCTAGCTCACCGTTAGATAAGCGCCTGAAAAAAATATCGGGTCACGGTGGAAATTCGACCCAAAGAAAAAGTTACGACTTTACCAATACACTCGAATCATTAAGTCCTTTTATTGGTAAGGGTAATAAGCGCGATAATGAGACGTACTCTGAAAAACTGATGCATGCCGGTTATCACAACAAGAGCGCATTATCTGTTTTTTATTCGCTGAAGTTGCTGTCCACTCTAGTCGGTCTGTTGTGTGCATTCATGGTGTACTTCACTTCGCTTGGCGGTAGTTATAACAACTTCTTAACCTTGACTTGTATTTTCTTGGGGATGTTTACACCAAACTTCATCCTCAATAAATTACAGAAAGAGCGCCAACGCAAAATCCGAAATGGTGTACCTGACGCTTTGGATTTGCTGGTGGTGTGTACTGAATCCGGCCTTGGTTTTAATGCGGCATTAGGGCGGGTTGCAACAGAACTGTATGTCTCTCAACCTGAACTCGCTGATGAGTTGGATACGGTGTTTGCCAAGATTCAAGCAGGTGTACCAATGCCGGATGCTTTGAGTCAACTTATTGAACGTACAGGGCTTGTTGAGTTAGAAGGATTGGTTTCTATGCTGTCTCATGCTTCAAAGATGGGTGGGAGCCTTGCACAAACCTTAAGAGACTATACTGCTGACTTCAGGGATAAGCGTCAACAGGCAGCAGAAGAGATCGCAGCTAAGATTCCAACCAAAATGCTGTTCCCAATGTTGTTATTTATCTGGCCATGCTTTTTTATCGTTGCGCTAGGGCCAGGGATGATGATCGTAATGGA
The DNA here is from genome assembly GCF_024347475.1 of Vibrio fortis. Taxonomy (NCBI): domain Bacteria; kingdom Pseudomonadati; phylum Pseudomonadota; class Gammaproteobacteria; order Vibrionales; family Vibrionaceae; genus Vibrio; species Vibrio fortis. Next base: position 2,586,875 of record NZ_AP025487.1, on the reverse strand, counting down.
TGCCTTGACATCTCCAGGAGCTGAATTATGAGAACCATAAATAGAATTATATTATTCATGTTACCTCTTTTTCTTATTGGATGTGCGTCATCTGATGAAACGGGCAACGACTTTAATTCTGAACTTTACGCGGGCAAACCGATTGATACATTGAGCAATGATGCGCCTCCTTTGAACGAGAAAGAGGCCATTGTCCGAGGAGACAAGGCTCTGCGTGAGAACAATGTCGATCTTGCCTTGTATGAATACATTCGTTCCCTCTCTTATCCTGAGAAAGAGTTTCATGATAGAACGTTGTTCACAATTGGCCGTATCCACCAGTCTAGAGCGAATTACCCTTTGGCTGAAAAATCTTACCTTGCTGTTTTGAATGTTGACCCAGCGCATACGGGAGCACTTGAACAGCTTGGGAGTTTATACACTAAACAGAATCGACTGGAAGAAGGTTTAAGTTACTTCTATAAAGCCATTAACTCAGACCAAGTGCGATTGAGCAGTGGTCAAAGTATCTCTAATAATCATTCACTAACCAAGAGTCAGGCTCAAGCCTTTAAAGTGGACGATCAGTCCCCGTTATTAGCCTATATGGGAGTTGGAGTATTACGAGATGTTGCCGGTGATCATGATGTGGCACAGATTCTATTTGGTAAGGTGCTGACCATCTCTCCGCGCTCTGTCAAAGGGCTAATCAACATGGGTTATTCTCACTACATGGATGGTGAATATGATGAAGCGTTGCGATTGACGAATAACGCGTTGAACCTCGAACCAAACAATGAGAAAGCGCAGAATAACCTTGCCTTGATTTATCTTGCAAAAGGCGAAGTGCAGAAATCAGTTAACACCTTTATGCGTCATATGGATGCGCCAGAGGCTCTGAACAATGTTGGTTACTTCTTGATTCTTCAAGGCAAGCCAGAAGAAGCCATTCCTTACCTGCAGCAAGCGATTGATAAGAAAGCTTCATATTATGAGTTAGCCAATAAAAACTTGGAGACAGCAATCTCGCAAGTTCGAGAGATGAATTAAAAAATAGAGACACTGCTATACCTTTATCACAACAGTGTTTATTTATTGCCGAAGCGAACGAGTTTTCGCTTCGGCTTCATTTTAGGAATCAGTTTACAGCCAATTCATAACTGCACCCGCAGTAATAAACACACCGACTAAGCCAACGATTGGAAGCTTGATTGATTTAAGCAACCAAACACCAACCACGATTAGCGCGAAGTCTAGCCCATTGTTCACGGCACTGGTGAAGATAGGTTGATACAAAGCCGCGAGTAGCAGACCAACAACCGCTGCATTGACGCCTGTTAACGCACCAGACACCAGTGGTTTGCTCGCTATTGCTTGCCAATTTTTTAGGACACCTAACAGCAATAAAAAGCCCGGTAGGAAAACGGCTATAGTTGCAATCAGAGCGCCTAACACTGGCGATGCCGGCATAAGCACGTAACCTAAATAGGTGGCAAGGGTAAACATAGGTCCCGGAACGGCTTGAGCTGCTGCGTAACCCGTTAAAAAAGCGTCTTGGGACAACTGATCACCAATACCATTTTGGAGCAATGGTAGAACCACGTGCCCACCACCAAACACCAAGCTACCTGCTTGGTAGAACAATCCGAATACTTCGATACCCTTTGAGTAGCTTGCCAGCAAAGGCAGGCCAAAAAGCAGAGCGACAAAGAGAGCTAGTGGTGCAAATGAAATCTTTTCGCTACTGGTCATCGAAGGTTGCGGTTGTGAAGACAGATATTGACTGCCAATCAGTGCAGCAACAATAAGCACGAAGATTTGTGGCCAGATACCAGGGAATAGCAGTAACACAACGGCAGTCATAACGCATAGCGACGTTGCGATGGCTGATTTGCAGAAGTTTTTGTACATTCCATAAGTTGCATCGGCGACGACCACGACGGCAAGCAGCTTAAGTCCATGGATGATTGAGTTGAAGAGAGAGTTTTCAAGTAATTGAGAACTTGCAACGGCTAGTATTAGCATCAAGATCACTGACGGAGTTGTGAAGCCAACAAAAGCTGCAATAGCGCCAGTCAACCCTCCTTTTTTGTAACCGACAGCGAAGCCGACTTGGCTTGAACCGGGGCCCGGTAAGAACTGACTTAGTGCCACAATCTGACCGTATTCCTCGTCAGTTAGCCACTTCATTTTTTCGACAAACGTGTTTCTGAAATAACCGATGTGAGCCGCTGGACCACCAAAACTGATCCAACCTAGCCAAAAAAAGGTCTTAAAAATTGCAAACATGATCATACCCATTTAAAGAATTACGAGTAATTTAGGGGGAACAGTACTATGATTCAAATTAATTGTTTTAATTGTCTCTATTAATGATATTGGACGGGTAAGTGGCAAACTTTAATTGGAAAGGCATTGATCTTAACTTATTGATTGCTCTACAAGCATTGTATAAAACTAACAGTGTCAGCAAGGCGGCTGAGCGTTGTTTTGTGAGTCAATCGGCGATGAGCCATAGTTTACAGAGACTAAGAAAGCTGTTCGATGATCCACTGTTTGAACGTGTGGGGAGTCGAATGGAGCCAACAGAAAGAGCAATAGAGCTATCCCATTCCGTCGATTTATTACTTGCTCAGATTCAGACGGATATTTTGCGAGCCAAGCCGTTCAATCCGGAAACGTATGATGGTGTTTGGAAGATCGGTTTAACAGACTATGCAGAACAAATGTTTGGCCCGTCACTGTTTGACACAATTAAAAGATTGGCACCTCAATCCAAAGTTGCTTTGTTTAATGTTAATCGTGCTAATTACCAACAAGTTTATGAGAGTGAAAAGCTCGATGTTGTTATTGGTAGCTTTGGTGACGTAGTTAAAAGGTACAATACTCAGTTGCTTTATACTGAGCAGCATGTGTGTTTGTATGATAGTAAGGTGTGCCAGTTTTCAGACTCTATGTCACTGCTAGAGTTTACTTCGGTTGAGCACGCATTAGTTTCACCGAATGGCGCTATGAGCACCGGAGTCGATAAAAAACTGGAAGAGCACGGTTTGCAACGCAGGGTTTCCATTGTTTCAAGTAACTTCTTAACCGTTAAGAATCTAATTCAAGGTCGAAAACTGATTTGTATCGTTCCTAGATTAGTCGCAACACAACAAAGTCCAAATAGCTCAATAAAAGCAGTTCCACCACCGATTGAAGTTCCTGATTTTGATATACAGCTGATGTATCGGAAAGGTTTGTCGCAAGATAATAAAAACAAATTCATTCGCGATCTTGTAAGTGAGACCGTCATTCGAATGGCTAGGAAGTCGTAGGTTGGGGAGCTATCCTCTTAAGGAGCCAATCGACGAAGTACCATAGAATAATGACACATATAGCACCGATGTACCCATCGATTGCATAGTGCCAAGCAAGGTGTACGGACCCAACTTGAATAAAAAACGCATACATCCAGAGTGCGTAACCGAGCTTTTTATTTAGTTCATATCCACACAGAGCCATGAGAACTGCAATTGTGACATGCATACTTGGCATCGCTGATATCCCAATCCCTATCCCGTTTTCCGAATTGATGTATTTTTCTAATAACATCTCTTGAGTGCCTAGAGCCCACACAGGAGGTAACTCTAAAGAGACCAAATATGTGCTTTGCTGTTTTAGTAGCGCAATAAGGTCGGAATAGAGAGTTACGCCTTCGAAGTAATGCATGAATGCAGGACCTGCCGATGACAATACGATAGCCATGATGTTACCGAGCAAAGTCCAAGAGCTCATAAAGGTGATAAAAAATCGGTTTCTGAGGTGATCATTTTTCCTGTAAAGAATGAAATACAGAATCATCCCCCACATCAGAAAAAACCAAGCATTATATAGAGTGTTTATAAACAATGTGGCGTATGAAGAGGAGAAAAAGTAGTGTGTGATTTCCCATGGAGAGTAGCCAAAATGCAACCATTTATCGATGTGGTAGAACTCCAAGTCTAAGTAGTAAGGCATGACCTCAGGTATGATTGATTTTATAAATGTGTAGCTGGAAAATGAGATGTTCAGGGTAAATATCATGATGGCGAAGAAGACAGGCTTTGAGATTGGTAGAAATAGCGTCTTCATTTTCTTTAAGAAACGCTTTAATGGCCTCTTTTCTTTATTAATGAGTAGGTAAATGTAGTAATACGTCGCCCAAGCCATGAAGCTCACATAGCAAACAACAGAAAGAATATCTAAATAGTTATAGATGTCATATCGCAATGTACCGTAAGTTGATGAGTCAACCAGAAAAACAGGTAGGGTCGTTATTACAACAAAGTAAATGATCAATTTATTTCGATTGAACTCATTCTTCAATGAAAGAACGAGATTAGAACGCTTTGTACTGAGTGGAGATAATTGATCCATAAACACCTACAGTAAACAGCTGTTAAAAGAAGTCAGAATTTGATTAGAGGAAGGTAGCATCTACTAAAATGCTAGCGTAGTTTTTGGGGTTTTGTGTAGATGGGCGAATAAATCTTAAAAACAAAGAATTTGTCATCACCATGTTCAAATTGTGGCTATACTTAATTTGAGACTTAATTCAGTACAACAACGGATGATCGTGTGTATGTTCAGCGACTCTAGCTATGGATTGAGTTTTACATGGTTAAAAACTCTCCCTAACTAAATGGAATTAGTTGGTTTAAAGCGCTAGCTCCCCCTAGCGCTTTTTCTTTTGCTTTGAATGCTGTCTAGAAGGAGTACTTGGTCCATTTCTTAGCTCGCCAACGATGAGCCATAATGATGCCTCGGAACCATTCATCCATTGCAATGGCCATCCACGCGCCAAATACGCCATAGCCACAGTGCACGCCAAGCAAATAGCTCATGGCAACCCCAATGCCCCACATGCTCAATATTCCCATTTTCACCGGGAACTGAATGTCACCAGCGGCTTTTAGACACGAGATAAAGATCAGATTAAACACTCGTCCCGCTTCAAGCAGTATTGAGCCTGCAATAAGAGCGGCGGTAAGAGCGATGATCTCTGGGTCTTGGGTGAAAACATCTAGGATCTCGAAGCGGAATAGATATATCAAACAGGTGATAACGGTTGATGCGATAAAGCCTACAACAAAGTAACGTTGCACGCGTGAGGTAATCTCATCGATCCAACCTTTGCCGATGTAGTATCCCGTTTGGATCTGGCTGCCTTGACCAATGGCTAACGCAAACGCAAAAGAGAGACGAGCGATATTCTGCGCGTAGGTAAAGGCTGCGAGTGAAGAGGTGCCCATCTGAACAACAAAGAAGGTAATGCTGATCTGAGCCATGTTATAGGAGAGCACTTCTCCGGCATTCATGGAGCCAATCTTGATGATCTTTTGGTAAATTGATTTAGGAATAGTCTTGAATTGCTTAATCGGAAGGTTGATCCCTTTGCTTTTGACGACTCCAATCAAAATAAACATACCGATCACTTGGCTAAAGACAGTAGCAACCGCGACACCTTGAACACCGTAAACAGGTAATCCAAAGGGCTGGTATAGCGCGCAGTAGTTACCTACAACGTTGATAACACCCGCGATCATATTGATGACCATTGGAGACTTTGAGTAGCCGTGGCTGCGAAGAATGGTCGTCAATACTACGCCAATGGTGACGTTAAAAGTCAGTGCACCACTGATGAATAGATACTCTTGAGCGTACTGCTCGACTTGTGGTTCGAGCTGGTAGAGCGGTATGAAATATTCAGCACCCAGTACCGCGAGAATACTCAGCAAAATACCGGTAATGATGGCGAGGATGATGCTAGCCACACCGACATGCGCACTCTCTTGATCACGTGAAGCGCCGTTGTATTGTGCAATTAAGATACCGGTGCCACTGCTTACCATCGTCGAGACAATGATCAGAAAAAATGAGATCTGCGAGATAACACCAACTGCTGATACGGCTTTGTCTGAGTATCCCGATAACATGAACACGTCACTGGTGTTGAGCGCGGTTCTTAATAGGACTTCAATGAATATTGGCCAAGTGAGCGCAACGATTCCCATGCGTTTGTTTAGGTTGGAATCAGCATTAGGCATTTAGGTTTTCTCAAAAAAAGGAAGGGTGAGGCTTTAGTGTAGTGCTTATTAACAAAAAACGACTATCAAAATAATGTCCGGATTACATATAAGGTCAATAATAGACGGTTTTTAGCCGAAAAAAGAGGTTGGTTTGGTAACGTTTTCCCTTCAAACGTGGCTAAAAGGTAGGTAAGAGGTAAAGAAAATGAAAGGGGTACAAACAGAAAGGAAGAGCAACAAAGCCAGTGCTTAAAACTGGCTTTGTATAAACAGCATAGTTATTCGATTCGTTGACCTTGGGCATCGAATAGATGACAGTCTTTCGCAGAGAAGCTTAGCTCGATAGATTGATAACGAGAGACTTCTTGATCACCAGGTAAGTGAACCTTAAAGCCGTCTATACCGCAAGATTGGCCGAACATATAGGTACTATTGCCAAGACGCTCAACCACTTCACTTTGAAACTCAATGGTGATGTCAGAACCGCCATCAATTTCTAGGTGTTCTGGTCTAATGCCGAGGGTCAGCTGTTGTCCTTCGGCTAGTTTTTTGTCTGGGAGTGGAATAGTAATTTGGCTATTACCATTAATCGTGAGCTGAGCATGGGTCTCTGAACAAGAGCCTACGACACAAGGTAAAAAGTTCATCTTAGGTGAGCCAATAAAGCCAGCGACAAACTCATTTTGTGGATTATGGTAAAGCTCTAGTGGTGAGCCAACTTGTTCTACTCTACCGTCTCTAAGAACCACGATTTTATCGGCAAGCGTCATCGCTTCGACCTGATCGTGAGTTACGTAAATCATGGTGTTTTGCAGATCTTGGTGTAATTTTGCGATTTGTAAGCGCATATCGACGCGAAGTTCTGCATCTAGGTTAGAGAGAGGCTCATCAAATAGGAACACTTTTGGGTTACGTACGATTGCACGTCCAATGGCAACCCTTTGACGTTGACCACCAGACAGCTCCTTCGGTTTACGTTTCAGCAAGTGTTCTAATTGTAAGGTTTTGGCTGCGCTGGTGACCTGCTTTTCAATGGTCTCTTTAGCGACGCCATTCATTTTCAGGCCAAAGCCCATGTTCTCTTCGACGGTCATATGAGGATAGAGAGCATAGGATTGAAACACCATCGCTACCCCACGCTCTGCAGGGTCAACATCATTAACGAGGTCATCACCAATATGGATCTCGCCTTCGGTAATTTCCTCTAGGCCTGCAACTAAGCGAAGGAGCGTAGATTTACCACAACCTGACGGACCAACAAAAACAACGAACTCGCCGTTGGTTATCTCTAAATCAACACCATGGATGGTCTGTACATCACCATAACGCTTAATGACCTTTTTTAAGCTGATATCAGCCATGCTATCTCCTTGCCTTGTTGGACTACATCACTTTGCCTTTAAAACATACGCATTCATCAGAAATTTGTTAGGTGCCTCGCACGATTTATTGATCCGGCTCATACAAATTTTACAAACTATTCCGTTTTTTGTGGAATCGTTTACACAATTTAAACATAACGATACACAATATGATTGCTGAGATTAATATTTGAGCATGGTTACGATTAAAGCTTAGCAATTTGATGATGTTTCGCCGATTAACTTTGAAACAAATGGAATTGTAAACAAAGCTATGAAGACAAGGAATTTGGGAAAATGGTGCAATCTGTGAAAACGATATACCCAGAAAATCGCATCCCATCAGCCAGAAAGAAAAGGCGCATCAGCTCTAAGCTGTCGCCGTGGCTGTTTTTAACACCGGCAATTGCCATCTTCTCGCTCTACGTGATCTTTCCGATTGTGGACAGTATCTGGTTGAGCTTTTTTGAGTGGGATGGACTTGGAGAGAAAGAGTGGGTGGGACTAGAAAACTACCGCGAGCTTTTTGACTCAGATGCATTTTACACCTCACTGACGAATAACTTTCTCTGGTTGATCTTCTTTATGCTTGCGCCACCTTGTGGTCTGGCTATTGCACTCTTTCTCAACCAACAAGTGAAAGGCATTCGTGTCGTCAAGTCACTGTTCTTCTTCCCATTTGTTATCTCTCAAGTGGTGGTGGGCTTAGTGTTTGCTTGGTTTTATGACCCATCTTTTGGTCTGTTCAACATTGTACTGGGCTCGTTGGGTTTTGATCCTATTTCGATTCTCGCCAATGAAGACTACGTCACCTACGGGATCATCGTGGCAGGCCTGTGGCCACAAATCTCTTACTGCATGATTTTGTACCTAACAGGGTTGAACAACTTAGACCCTGAACAGTTAGAAGCGGCGAGGTTAGATGGCGCGAAGAAGTGGCGCATGCTGTGGTATGTGGTGCTGCCTCAATTACGACCTGCGACCTTTATCGCCGTGGTAGTCACCGTGATAGGTGCCCTGCGTTCATTCGATTTGGTTGCCACCATGACGGCTGGTGGCCCTTGGGGAAGCTCTACGGTATTGGCGTATCAAATGTATGAAGAGTCTATCTTTAACTATCGAATGGGCTATGGCGCTGCGGTTTCCGTTGTCCTATTCCTAATCATGGATATCTATATCGCTTACTTCTTGTGGCGTATGTTGAGGAGTGAAAAATAATGTATCCACAACCGATTCAAAAAGCAGGACGCTTTACCAATATCAGTTATCGAGTGGCGTTGCCTATCTCTATTGTGATGTGGCTGCTCCCACTCATTGCGGTGATGATGACCTCGATTCGCTCGATGGAAGATATCAACAAAGGTAACTACTGGGGCTGGCCGAGTGAGATTCAGTTCATCGAAAACTACACTCAGGTGTTCACGTCAACATCGATGGGTCAGTATTTAATTAATAGCTTAATCATAACCTTACCAGCAGTGGCAGGAGCGGTGGCGCTCTCGACATTGGCGGGCTATGCATTAGCTAAATACAACTTCAAAGCCAATCTTTGGATATTCGCGATGTTTATTGCGGGTAACTTTGTGCCCTTCCAAATCCTGATGATCCCAGTACGCGACCTAACGATTAATCTTGGCTTGTACGACACGCATTGGGCTTTGATCTTCTTCCATATCGCGTTTCAAGCCGGCTTTTGCACCCTGTTCATGCGTAACTTTATCGTTGGTATCCCCGATGCTTTGATCGAAGCCGCGCGCGTAGAAGGGGTCAGCGAATGGAGAATATTTTGGCATGTGGTTTTGCCACTCGTGCGCCCAGCATTAGCTGCACTCGCGGTATTGGTGTTTACCTTTATTTGGAATGACTTCTTCTGGGCTTTGGTTCTCGTTCAAAGTGATGAAGTGCGCCCAGTAACGGCGGGTTTGAGCTCATTGCAAGGCCAGTGGTTGGCGTCGTGGCAGTTTATGTCAGCTGGTGCGGTGGTTGCTGCAATTCCTCCAGTTGTCCTGTTCTTTACCATGCAGAAACACTTTATCGCCGGCCTGACGTTGGGAGCGACCAAAGGCTAAATATTGAATCAGGGCGCCTCAAGCTAGGAGCCCTGTTTAAACAATCCACTTTAATGAATGCACAGAGAGTAACTAAACCAGAAATAACCAAAGTACGAATAACTTTACCCGGCACAATAATAAAAATTGGACTTAGTGAGCCCCGCTCTATAACAAGGACCTACATATGAAATACGTGAAACATATCGCTGCAACTGCAGTGCTTGCTGCCTCCGTCTCGACTACAGCGTTCGCAGGAACCTTGGTCATCAACTCAGACGCCTCAGACCCTGCACCAAAAGAGGCTTGGAGTGAGATCATCAGTCGCTTTGAAAAAGAGAACCCTGATATCACGGTTAAGTACAACCTGTACGACCATGAGTCATATAAAACCACGATTCGTAACTGGTTGGTGACGTCACCGCCGGATGTAGTGTTTTGGTATGCTGGTAACCGTATGAAGGCGTTCGTTGATCGTGGCTTGTTTGAAGATGTCAGCGATATTTGGGCTGACAACAACATGAAACAAGACTTCGCAGCCGCTGCGCCTGCGATGACGGTACAGGGTAAGCAATATGGTGTGCCTTACACGTATTATCAATGGGGTATCTACTACCGAAAAGACATCTTTGAGCAGTATGGTATTGCTGAGCCAAAAACGTGGGAAGAGCTAAAGTCGGCGTCAGCAACGCTAAAAGAAAACGGCGTGACGCCATTTACCATAGGGACTAAGTATCTTTGGACGGCAGCTGGTTGGTTTGATTACATCAACATGCGTACCAATGGCTTGGATTTCCATATCCAATTGATGGATGGAAAAGTGCCTTACAGCGATGAGCGAGTGAAGAAAACGTTCGCCAACTGGGCTGAATTGGTTGAACCAGGTTACTTCTTAGATAACCACGCATCTTACTCTTGGCAAGAAGCGCAACCTTTCCTATACAACGGTAAGGCAGCGATGTACTTAATGGGTAACTTCATTACGCCAAACTTCCCAGCAGAGCTCGATGGCAAAATGGACTTCTTCCAATTTCCAGTTATCGACCCAAGCGTGCCAATGGCCGAAGATGCGCCAATGGATACATTACATATTCCATCGAAAGCCAAAAACAAGGCTGATGCTCGTAAATTCTTAGAGTTTGTTGCTCGTGCTGAAAACCAGCAGCTTATCAATGAGATGCTGTTGCAAATCCCAACGAATAACAAAGCGAAAGCCAAGTCAGATCCGTTCCTAGACAAAGGTGTTGCTATGTTGGCGGCGAGCGATGGTACAGCACAGTTCTACGACCGAGATACCAACCCTGCGATGGCTAAAGAGGGGATGAAAGGCTTCCAAGAGTTTATGGTTCACCCTGAGCGTATTGATAAGATCTTGAAGAAACTGGATAAGGTCAGCAAACGCGCCTTTAAGTAATTAAGCCCAAGCCGTAGCGATTGTCGCTGCGGCTTTCTTCACTCTGAACGGTATATCGCAAGGAACAGTTAATGAGAAGCTTCTCTCAAATCCTCTCAGCTCGTGAGTGGGAAAATCAACACATCACTCACCACAACGTCCTCGAAGCACATGCACCTTTGAGGGCGTACACCTCAAAAGAGGGCGCACTAACGCGAACCGCATCGAATACCACATCTTTAAATGGCGTGTGGAAATTTCAGCTATTTGATGCGCCAGAGTTGGTTAGTGAAGCCATGATTGGAGAGCATTTTGATGATGAAATGTGGTGTCAAATTGAGGTGCCGAGCAATTGGCAGATGCAGGGATTTGATAAGCCCATTTACACTAACGTGAAGTACCCGTTTGCAGATAAGCCTCCATTTGTACCTAGCGATAATCCGACTGGACTGTATAGAACATCCTTTCAATGTACAGATCAAGAACTGACAAACACCCACCGAATTGTATTTGATGGCGTCAACTCAGCTTTTCATTTGTGGTGTAACGGTAAGTGGGTGGGTTACTCACAGGATAGCCGCTTGCCTGCCGAGTTTGATTTATCGGCGTTTGTCAAAACGGGTGATAACTCGCTAGCGGTGATGGTGTTGCGTTGGTCAGACGGCTCGTACCTCGAAGATCAAGATATGTGGTGGTTGAGCGGCATATTCCGCGATGTCACCTTGCTAACCAAGCCAAAGACAGCAATCGAAGATGTCAAAATTGAAACCCAATTAGATGGTTCTTATCGTAATGCGCAGCTTAATGTGGATGTCAAAATATCAAAACAAGCTGACGGGAGTAGCGGTGCTCATCAGATAAAAGTGACGCTGCATGACGCGCAAGGTCAGCCAGTGATTGAACCTGATATTGTCGATTTTGGTCAAAGATATGTGGATGAAAAAGGCCCTTGGCAGGAGCTGGCTCATAGCCAAAATTTAATCATCGACCCACATAAATGGAGCGCCGAGTCTCCATATCTCTATCGTTGTGTTATCTCGTTGGAGAATGAACAGGGCGAGTTACTTGACTGTGAGGCATACGATGTGGGTTTTCGTAGTGTTGAGATCACCGATGGATTGCTTAAGGTTAATGGGAAGCCTTTGTTGATTCGCGGGGTTAATCGACATGAACATCATCCTGAACTTGGTCATACCATGACTCGTGAGGGGATGATTCAAGACATCAAACTCATCAAGCAGAACAACTTCAATGCTGTGCGAACGGCTCATTATCCTAACCATCCACTTTGGTATGAACTGTGTGATGAATACGGGCTGTATTTGGTTGATGAAGCGAATATAGAAACACATGGGCAAGTACCTATGTGCCGTTTATCAGACGATGCCTCTTGGCTTAACGCCTATATGCGACGCATTACTCGCTTGGTCGAGCGCGATAAAAACCACCCTAGCATTATTGTTTGGTCATTGGGGAATGAATCGGGGATTGGGCGCAATCATCACGCGATGTACCAATGGGTGAAGCTAACAGACCCAACTCGTCCCGTTCAATATGAAGGGGGAGGTGCGGATACCGCCGCCACCGATATTCTCTGTCCGATGTATGCCAGGGTGGATTGGGATTTACCTGTTGTCGCTCATCAACCAGAGGTAACACCGCGTGTAGGAATTCGAAAAGCGATAGCACTGCCCAATGAACAGCGTCCTTTGATTTTGTGTGAATACGCACATGCAATGGGCAATAGCTTGGGCAGCTTCGACAAATACTGGCAAGCCTTTAGAGATAATCCAAGGCTACAAGGTGGCTTTATTTGGGATTGGGTTGATCAGGGGATCACCAAGCAGGATAAAAATGGTCAGTCTTATTGGGGGTACGGAGGTGACTTTGGTGATGATATCAATGACCGTCAATTCTGTATCAATGGTCTGGTTTTTCCTGATCGAACGATTCATCCCACTCTACATGAAGTGAAAAAAGCGCAGCAGTTTTATCAGTTTACGCTAGTTTCTGCGTCTCCTTTAGTGATTGAGGTGTGCAGTGAACATCTATTCCATGCCAGTCAAAATGAAATCTTAAATTGGAACATTACTCAAGACGGTGAGGTACAGAGCCAAGGCAGTATTGAGTTATTGTTAGAGCCAGACTCGACTCTACAAATAGAGCTAGATGGCACTGTACTTCCTCAAAAAGCGAACGCACTTAACCACCTCAATTTGGAAGTCAGATTAAGCCAAGACACCAAATGGGCAAGTAAAGGACACGTTACCGCTACTGAACAACTCTCTCTACCTGCATTGTCGCAATTGGTGTTAGATGCTAATGCTTCAGAACATCCACCGCTGATTGTCGAGAGCGATGAGCGGCTTGCAATTGTCGGTACCCAGTATCGTGTTGAGTTTGACCGTCTAACGGGTACGGTAGAAAGTTGGTTGAAAGAGGGCGTTGAGCAACTTGCCTGTGGTATTCGCGATCACTTCTATCGAGCGCCATTGGATAACGATATAGGTGTCAGCGAAGCTAATCGCGTTGACCCCAACTCTTGGATAGCTCGATGGCAGGCGGCGGGGCTTGATTCTCTGACGCCAGAGTGCATTGATTTCTCATACTTCACGAATCAAAACAAAGCCTTGGTTACGTCGAAAATCGCGCATCTTGTCGATGGACAGGTTCGTCTGTTGTCGACTTGGCAGTATCAATTCTATTCTGATGGCGAAGTGATTGTTGATGTGCACGTTCAGGCCGCTAAAGGTTTACCATCGCTGCCACGTGTTGGTTTAACCTTCTCGCTAAAAGAGACGCCGAATAGTGTCGCTTGGTTTGGTTGTGGTCCGCATGAAAACTACCCAGACAGAAAAAGCTCGGCTCATATTGGTCGCTATCAGCAAAGTGTTGAGCAGATGCACACCCCTTACATCTTTCCGTCGGATAGTGGATTGCGTTGTGATGTGCGTGAAGCCGTTATCGGTGGATTTGCATTGCAAGGCGATTTCCAGTTCTCAGTCAGTCGCTTTGGGCAACAGCAGTTACAGAAAGCGAAGCATACCTGTGACCTCATCGAACAAGATCAGTTATTTGTTTATGTGGATGGCTTTCATATGGGAGTGGGTGGTGATGATTCATGGACGCCGAGTGTCCATGATGAGTTCAAGTTGACGCAAGAACATTATCGTTATCAGGTTCGATTTCTGTGTACCTAAAGTGCTGATAGCTTGCTAGGAAAGTAAAAGGATCATGGTAGGCCAAATACTCTGATAGCTCCTTCATTCACAGGTGTTGTCTTAAATAGAAAAAAGGCACTCAGCAGAAAACTGAGTGCCAAAGCCTGAAATTTATGAGGTTATCTTTTCATTGCGTTCCAGGAGACAGGTATCGATTTTGGTTTACTTTTCGTCCGTAAAGAAATCGTTGTAAAGCATGTACAAGTGAGCCGCACTCCAAGAGAAGTTTGGCGCACCTTGCTGCTCACCGTTTAATGGGTTGTAGTTCTCACGGATAGGGCCGTCTTGTACCAAGCCATCAGCGTGGTCGAAGAAGGCGCCTGCCATTTCAATTGCATCATCACGGTAGCCGTAGCTGTCCATACCTTTCAGACCGAAGTAGAACTGATCTACCCACACGCGTCCACGCCAGTAAATATCTGGGCCAAATGCTGGGCTAGATAGCGCAGCCGTGCCAAGTGGTACGTAAGTGTTGAACTCTGAGGTATCTTTCATCACAGAGACCACCGCGTCTGCGTGTGCTTGGGTTGCTGCGCCATTGAACAGTGGCGACCAACCTTCAGGGCCTTTGCCACGTTCTACAATCGGTTTACCCGCACAGCCATTAGCTAAAGGTTTATCTTCAATACGAATGTCGTAGTAGAAGTTGGTGCCTTCATCGAACATACAGGTGTTGATGTAGTTCGATAGGTGCTCAGCCTTTTCACGGAACTCTTTCGCTTCCGCTTCTTTGCCCAGAATGTCAGCCATTTCCGCTAGGTACTTGTTATCGCTGTACATGTAGCTTGCTTGGTCAACGGATTCTTGTAGCAGTGAGTAGCCTAACAAGGTGCCGTCTTCCGCGCGGTTTTGGGCGAATTCAACATCCCAATCACTGCGTTTACCGCCGCTGGCCACGTATGCGTCTAGCTGGTCTTTATCGATGAAACCAAAGGCTGCCGCATCGTCACGACCTGACTCCCAAGACGCCGCGGTTTGAGCTGGGCTTTCGATGTAGTCATAGTTGCCTTCTGCAACCACCTTATCCAGTGTTGCTTGGCCGATAACGGTTTCGTGTTTGTCACCACGAACCACAGTGAAGTACATTTCGCCTTCAGGGGTGTTGTGTGCTTTATCACGCGCTGCGCCGTACTCAGGAACGCCATTGCCGTTGTTATCGCGGTTACGTAGCCACCAATCGTGGTATGCCACTAGTTTTGGATACATCTCTTCTAACCAAGCTTCGTCGCTGGTGGTCTTGTAAACTTCCATTACCGCCCATGCTGCTAGGCTTGGCTTAGTGTTACGTTCATTCCAGTTACCACCGTCACCGCCACGCTCAGGGCTTAGGTTGTAAGCCAATAGATCTGGCACGTAACCTTCATCCCAAGGGCGAACAGGGTCGTCAGCTTGAATTTGGTAGGCAAACATTGCGCGGATGTTGTCTTTCGCTACGTCTGGGTTGAAGTGCGCCATTGCGTAAGCTTGTTTCCATGTATCCCACGGCCATGTTTGGTTGCCTGAGAACCAGCGCGCGGTTACCGATGGTGTCACAGAGTCAAACTCCATCGCACCGGCTGCGCCACGCCAGTTACCATTTAGGGTTTCCATCGCTTTTACTGCAACACGCTCTTGCTCTGGCGTCGCATTCGGGTTGGTCAGGCCCATCTCTAGGTAACCTTCCCAACGCGCTTCAGATGCAGCTAAGAAGTCGGTAGGGTTTGCCATGATCTTTTTGATCTCAGGCTGTTCCGCTTTCGCTTCTTCTGCAGTTAACACGTGCGAGTATGTGGTGTAGATAGTGGTTGATTCTTCAATGCTTGCCGTTGAAGTAAATGCTAGGCCATCGACCTTGGTTTGGGTTGGAATCGACTTATGAACTTGGTACTCAGATTCGCCTGAAGTCAGTAGATCCCATGTTGAACGCACTTTACCGAAAGTGACCTTTAGGCCATCGTCGGTTGCAACGATCTGACGATTGTAGTCAGGGTAAGTCTCGGCAATGGTTTTATCGGTTTGTGCTACGCCTTCTTTCGCGTGTGTTTTTTCAAGCAGTTCACCGTCCCACACTAACTCGACTGGCGAGTCAGTGGTGATTTTAGTTTCCAGCAGAGAAGTGCGGTTAGAAGCGAAACGCATTGTCATTTCAACCGTCACATCGTCAGATTTTAGCGTCTGAATCAATGCGCCCGGCAGGCTATAAGCCTCCATGGTGAATTCGACTTTTTTGCCATCTTTGTACACGCTTAGGCGGTCAAAGTTATCAGCCATGAAGTTGATGTACTCTTCAGTAAGCAGAGCAGTTCCTGGGAAGCCACCCATGCCTTCAGCCGTGTCTGGTAGCAAGTGGCCGTGCCATGCGCCTAAGTCAAAGAATGGGTTGAAGCGTTGATGGTCATCGAAGTCGTAGTCACGCATGTATTCTGGTGAACCAGTGCGGTCGATAACGTTTTTAAATTGGTTTGCTTGAAGCTCTTCAGAGCCAGTATTTGACGCGCAACCAGTAACAACAAGTGCTGCGCCAATAGCGATAGCTGCGAATGATTTGTTCAGTTTCATAGTGAGTTCCTGTTGTTACCAGTAGAAGTATTGCATTGCGAACACTTGTGCGTCACCGATCTCAGTGTCGCTGCCTACGCCAAAGCGGCTATCGAAAGCGGTCGCAAATGCACCGTTTCCGTATTCGTACCAAACACCCGCGTTGATGTATGACGTGATCTCTTTTTCGCCGTTGTCTCCATCAAAGTTGGCGTAGTTGTAAGCGGCAGATAGGTAGACGCCTTGCGCTGCTTCGTACCAAGCACTGGTTTGAATGCCAGACTCGCTACCGAAAGATTCTTGGTTGCCTTTGTCTGTGTCGTGCCAAATACGCGTTGCAAAGTTCTTGTACTGGGCACCTAATAGCAGAAGTTCACCACCGTCGTTATTACGAACTTCACCACCACCCATGAGGGTAAAACCGTCCGCCAAATCGTACTGGACATAACCATTGATCATGGCGTTTTTGTCTTTCCATTGGTCTGCGAAGTTGTCGTATTTACCAAAATGGATGAGCGCATCGTCTTCAGAGAAGTCAGACTCTGGAGCGAAGGAAACGCTGTAGCGCAGCTTGCCTTCTAGGTTTTGCATCTTCACACCAACGTGCACGTCACGAGTGTTTGAGATCGCGTAGCCGTACTCTACCGTTGGGTCACCCCACCATTGAACGTCATCCAGAGATGAGTCCATACGACCAACAATAAATTCTGTTTTTGCATCGGTTCGGTAACCAGCGTAGAAGCGGTTAAAACCACCTTCGAAGCCGCCCCAACCATGACCCGTTGCCCATGCATTGCCTTCGTCATCGGCTTGCACCGTCCAGCCTTCCATGTAAGCAAGACCAAACCAGTTGCCATGCTCGATAGCTAAACCAGCTTCAATGTATGTGCCGTCTGCGTAGCGGCCCTTGTCATCACCTTCCAGCGCTACATGACCACCAAGGCCAAGCTCACCATAAAAGTTAAATAGAGTTTCAGTTTCTGTTTTAGGAGGCTGAGTGTCGCTGTGGTTAGCAGCGGTTTCGTCAGCGTGGGCATTCGCCGTTAAAGCAGCAAGGATACAACTTGTAATAAGAGTGGTTTTAGTAAAACTACTTTTCATTTTGTTCACTTCTGTGTCGGGTTAGTAAATGAAGAGTCGTAAGCAGTTCTGACTTCTAATATGGGGTGCTCTCAAGGCGTAGTGGTCAGGTTACTTGCGTTCTCCCGACTGATATTACTGATAAATGTGTTGTTTAAAATACGATTAACCCAAAAGTGTGATCTATTTTAGTAAAATATTTACCGTTGTTTTATTTTGCGTTTTAGTTGAATTTGTCACTAGATTTTTGTGGTGGTTAACATTCATTAAATGAATGGCAAAGTGAGAAATAAAATAGAAAAAACAAAAAGACACCCATGAGTCAGTGGGTGTCTTTGGTGAAAAACCTAAGTTTTATTGACTATCTGTTATCCAGATATGCAGGATTTATGCATTGGCAGGTTCAGGTCTTGCTTCAAGCTTTTTCTCTTCAACAGACAAGCTTTTTTCGTATTGACCGTATTTCCACCATGCGTAGCCTAAGAAAATCACGATACCGCCAACGTTGTAGAAGATGATGGTCATGATATCGGCACCGGTTGGGAAGGTAGACGCGAAGAAACCTACAGTAAAGATACTGATAAGAATCGACACCGCAGCGATACCAACAGGGCGAGAACCCATGCGGAAATCACGTGGTAGGTGATCGAGTTTCAGGCGTAGGTGTAGGTACGCGATCATGATGAACAGTGGCGGTAGCATAGAAGCGGCGGCTGTCATGTTGATGATGGTGCTCATTAGGTCTTGTACTGTGTCTGATGCCAACGTTGGGATGAACATCAACGGAATCACGATGAAGAACTGAACCCAAGCAGCACGCTCTGGTACGCCTTGTTTGTTGAGAGCAACTGTCTTCTCACCAAAGATACCTTTAGGAATCTCAGAGAAGAAAATCTTAACCGGTGTTGCTGTCCACATCAGTAGAGAGCCCAACATTGCAGTGAAAGAAACGATGCCCACAAAGCGATTCATAAGAATTTCAGGTAAGCCGAAGTAGAGTGCTAAGCCTTCAAAGACCTGTACTGAACCACCAGTGAACTTAAGCTCTTCACGAGATACGAATACGTTAGCTAGGATAGAGCCGACTGAGTACAGCGCACCAATAAAGATACCCGCAATGATGATTACTTTAACGAAAGACTTGTGACCACCCTTGATGTCGTTTACGTAAACTGCGACTGATTCGGCGCCGCCAGCGGCCATGAAGATCCAAGTGATGACGCCTAGGAATGCCCAGTTGAAGCTTGGTGTCATGGCTTCAATGGTGATTGGGTCAGCTGGTTCGATACCGCCGATTAACGCACCGCCTGACAGCAAAATGTAAGACATGGTCAACAGCAGCATCAGTGATGAAGTTAATGATGTTATTGGGCCTAGTAGTTTCGCACCGTTGTTAGAGATGTGCGTCGCGACCGCAAACAAAATGGTGCTCAATATCGCGGTGGTCATTGGCGTGAATATGTACTCGAAACCTAGGAACGCGTAAGACGCGTAGGCGATGATTCTAGGCAGCAGAGACGTAAAGAAGAATAGGTTAACAAACCAGTAAGTGTAAGCCGAAATAAACGCCCAGCGACCGCCTAGAGAGCTTTTAACCCAAGAGTAAACACCTGCTTCTGAATCTTTATTCAGGGATACGAACTCGGCGACGATCAAACAGAAAGGAACGAAATAAAAGATGGTTGCTAAAAAGAACATCGGAGCCGAAGAGAGGCCAATTTCGATGTTGTTATTAATGATGTTATTGAAGCTATATACCGCCGCGAAGGTCATAGACAGTAGGGCAAACTTGCCTATCGTACTGCGTTTATTATCGGACATGATGTTCTCCGGTGAATCACGTTGATGATCGTTAGTACTTGGTTCTAGGGAGGAAAACCTAGACCGTGTTTTTATTATTGTGTTGGTTTGCTAACTCCCTTTCTTAAGTGAGGGGAGAGCGACTATTGTTGTTATTTTTACGATCGGTCTTCGATGTGGTTGCGTTAATTTAAGTAAATTTATTACTTAGTGAACACGGTTGTTAACAAAGAAGAAGATAGAAGAGAAGGGTATTTCACACTTGACACTATTAAAGGCTTGTAGGGCTTTGTGTCGTTTTTTGTTGTGTGGAAACGGTCATCTCTTCAACAAGAAGATTAAAGTTTAGACGCCAATAAGTTAACTGAATTTAGTCAAATATGTGAGCCAAGGTAAATATATTTAGTTAATGTTTTACTTGTGGTTTTTGTGGCTGTTTATGAGAGGTAGATACTTGACGGAATGGCGTTTTTATTCTTGGGTTCTGTGTTTAATTATCTGATTTAAATGAAAAAAAGCGCCATGACGGCGCTTTTTATAAACTGGTGTGTTTTGTGGTGATTACGACTGCTTAGCTGTTTCTAGCTTTGCTTCTTTGCCTGCTTGCTTCTTTTCAAAGCGAGAGATCCACCACCATGCAATGCCAGAGAATACCGCTGTCATAAATACGTTGATGAAGAAGGCTTGAACGAGGTCAACACCGGTTGGGAAGGCTGACGCTGTCATGCTCACAACGAAGATAGTAATCAACACTGAAACCACAGCCATACCTTGAGTACGAGTACCCATACGGAAATCACGTGGTGTATCGTCGTGCTTCAAACGGAACACAAAGTAAGCCACCATGATGAAGATCGGCGGTAGCATTGCGGTACCGGCTGTTAGGTTGATGGCCGTGTTCATCATGTCTTGTACGGATTCAGAGCCGAAGCCGTTAACCACAAGCATTACGAACACGAACGCAAACTGCCACCATGCTGCACGAACTGGAACACCATGTTCGTTTAGCTCTGTTGTTTTCTCACCGTAAACACCTTTAGGAATCTCAGAGAAGTGGATTTTTACTGGTGCTGCTGTCCACATCATCATTGAACCAAACATCGCGACGAACAGAACGATACCAACAAAGCGACCAACTAGAGATTCAGAGATATTGAAGAACTGAGCCATACCAGTGAAGATTTCAACCATGCCGCCTGCATACGTTAGGTCTTCACGAGCAACGAACACGTTTACTAGCAGTGAGCCAATTGCGTACATTGAACCGATAGCAATACCTGCACCGATGATTACTTTAATGAAAGACTTATGTCCACCTTTCACATCGTTTAGGTAAGCCGCCGCTGTTTCAGCGCCACCTGCTGCTTGGAAGATCCAACACATGATGCCTAGCGTCGCCCAGTTAATGGTTGGAGACATAGCTTGAAGCGTGATTGGTTCAGCTGGTACGTGGTCACCACCTAGCGCCATTAGAGCACCGATCACGTAGATTCCGAACAGTGCGAATACACCGTAAGCCACGATTTCAGAGATTTTACCTAGCCAGCTCGCACCTTTAGTCGAGATGTGTGTCGCTGCAGCAAACAGAACAATCGAGATCACTGAAGTGACTAGCGGAGAGAAGGCGTATTCGTAACCTAGCATCGCGTAAGACGCGTAAGCAATCACGTTTGGTAGCAGAGATACAAACCAGAACAGGTTAACGAACCAGTATAGGAATGAGCCTAGGTAAGCCGCTTTCGTTCCAAGTGGCTTTTTCAGCCAGTCGTACATGCCCGATTCTGAGTTCTTATTCGCTGAAACAAATTCAGCAATGATGAACACGAATGGAATGAAGTAGATAAGGGTCGCAAGCAAAAAGATAGGGGCAGAACTTAATCCCAATTCGATGTTGTTGTTTACGATGTTGCGAACGTTAAATACCGCTGCAAATGTCATGGAGAGTAGGGCAAATTTGCCTAACTTTCCGCGTACAGATTCAGACATAGTAGTGTCCTCCGGGAATCACGTAATTATAGTAGTTATGTTCTAAGTCTTTTTTGGCGACTTAGAGGGTTAATTATTCAGTGAGCCTTGAACGGCAAGGCTCACTTTGTGAATAGATAGGGTTATTGCTTATTTATTGAGGAAGTAACCGTCTTCAATCGTCACTTTCAACACCACTTTGCGAACTCGGTTATCACCATGGAAACGGTAAGCTTGGTTGTTATCAAAGATTGCCACTTGCCCTTCAGATAACACACGCGTTTCGCCGTTACCCATTAGGTGTTCACGGTCGGTCTCATCGCTGTAAGCTTGGATCTGCTCTAGATCGGATTTCGCTGCGAACTCAACTGTTTCTCGGCCTTCTAGGTAGTAGTGGACATCGAAGTAGCGACGATGACCGGTGAAGTTTTCTGTGTTGCGAGCCACGCCGTCTTCAATCATGTAAGCCAGTGAGTCACCAATTGAATACATCACGCCATCTTTGATGTTGCCGATATTTTCAATCGCTTCTACGCAGCGTTGCCATTTACGACCATCGCGGTAGACGACTTTAAATTGTTCTAAGTTCTCTAAAACGATCATCGCTTATGCCTCGTTCTGTTGTGGTTGAGTTTTTGGTGCATTCGCCGTAAAAAACTCATCGCCAAAGTTGTGATTGATTAGGTGCTGCGCGTCGCAATCGCCTGCTTGGAATGGAATCAGAGTTAAGCCGTAACGGAACTCGTCCATGTACACGCGGTAAGAGTCGAGTACTTCGCTGCCCCAAGAGTTAGAGCCCAAGCCCATCACTTGGTGATCTAGGTTCAACGTGATGTAACCGCTTTTCTCTAGCTCAATGGTGTGTTGTGCTTGGTGCAGGTTTTGATTGGTGTAGAACCATGCGCTGAAGTTGATCTCTTGCTGTGGTTTTACTGCAATACCATTACCCGCACGGCTTGAAAGTGCAGCCCAACGAACATGTTGGCGGTTGCCGTTGTTTTGTGGGAACGGGTAGTTCTCGAACATGTCTGCAACGGTTGATTGGTAAACATCAATCATGTTGGCTTGCTTGCTGTCTTGGTAGTTCTCTTCTGGGCCTCGGCCGTAGTATTGAACTTGGTCGAAGTCACCATTGATGCCCATATCGAAACCAATTACTGGAATCACATGAGGGTACTCACCGTATCGCTCGCCGCTTAGCTCTACGTTCAATTGGCCTTCAGCATTAACTTGGTAGCGGTATTCACAACGCATACCGAAATCGAATACTGGTGGAGCAATGATGCTGGTGGTGGTGATCTCTACCTTGCCATTTACCTGTTCAACGTTCAGCGTGCGGAAGTGCTCCTGCATAATCTGTAGGTGGGCAGGCTCCCAGTAACCATCGTGCTCTTGCTTATGGTTATCGATCATTGGCTTGAAGAAGTTGATTCGCGGTTCTGACTTAATCATCTCTTCGCCATTGACCAACCATGACGTTAGCTTGCCGTTCACTTTCGAGAAGCTCAGGGCAAAGTTATGGCCTTTGATTAGGTAAGCAAGACGAGACTCTTCTACATTCAGTGTCGTTGCATTGTTGTTGGTGAATGCTTCTAGCTGCGCCGTATTCTCTTTCATTTGGAATTGGTATACCGCGATATCGTGGTTCGCTTCGCTGTAAGGCGTGCGAGAATCTTTGCGCACAGTAAAGTTCACAAACACTTCGCGCTCATCAAGTTGTGGCAAGTTAAGTGTCAGTTCACGGCTAGAGTTTTCAGAGAGTCCTTCAACCTTGATGTGTTGTACTGCAATGGTTTCGCCTTCTGCGCGAATCTCTGCAGTGATTGTGTAGTCATCAATGTTTGAGAACCATAACTTGTTATCAACGGTGAATGTGCCGTCTTCAGCATTGAAGTCACGGATCTTCACGGGTGCGATAACCTGCTTGTACTCTTTTAAGCCTGGGCCTGGTGTTTGGTCTGGGTAGATCAAACCGTCCATGCAGAAGTTGTAGTTGTTCGGGTAATCACCGTAGTCACCGCCGTACTTGTAGAACTCGGTACCCGCTTCATCACGCGCTAGAATACCGTGGTCACACCATTCCCAAACGTAGTGACCTTGAATTGCATCGTGCTTGTAGAACACGTTTTGGTATTCGGTTAAGCCACCTGGACCGTTACCCATAGCGTGTGCGTATTCACAGATAATGCGTGGCTTTTCGTGTGGGAATTCGCCGAAGGCATTCATCAATTGAGCACGTGAGTACATGGTAGAAATGATGTCGACCACTTCAGCATCACGGTCTTCTTCATAGTGAACTAAACGTGTGTCATCAATCGCTTTCGCTGCAGCGTACATAGAGCGGATGTTACAACCGTAGCCAGATTCATTACCTAGCGACCACATGATGATAGAAGGGTGGTTCTTCTGAGCGTGAATGTGGCGTTCAATACGCTCAACAAACACTGCTTCCCATGCTGGATCGTTGGTAATACGGCTTAGGTCGCCAACGTTAGCAAAGCCGTGTGTTTCAACGTCGGTTTCACCCATCACGAATAGGCCGTAGATGTCACATAGTTCG
Organism: Vibrio fortis; assembly: GCF_024347475.1. Taxonomy (NCBI): domain Bacteria; kingdom Pseudomonadati; phylum Pseudomonadota; class Gammaproteobacteria; order Vibrionales; family Vibrionaceae; genus Vibrio; species Vibrio fortis. The sequence continues at coordinate 2,562,901 of NZ_AP025487.1, read as the reverse complement.
TAGAAGCGTGGGTCGTTCGGATAGTGCGCGGTACGCACTGAGTTGATGTTGTGTTGCTTCATCAACACCAAGTCTTTCTCTACGCGATCCATGCCAACTGCGCGACCTTTTAGGTGGTCGTTGTCATGACGGTTTACACCGTGCAACATTACGTATTTGTTGTTGATGTAGAACAGACCATCGCGAACTTTGATGTCACGGAAACCAACGCGTTGTGGAATCACTTCTAGCACTTTGCCGTCAGCGTCTTTGAGGGTTAGCAACAGTTGGTAAAGGTATGGATTTTCAGCGTTCCATTGAACTGGGTTCACCACATCGATAGAGAATTGAGTATCTGCACTGCCGTCTACAGTTAAGTTATCTACTGAGCCTTGTGAGATAACTTGGCTGCCATCAAGCAATGCGTATTCAAGAGTTGCGTTGGTTGCTGCTGCAAGGTTTTCAAGAGCAACCTTGCATGAAAGTGTAGCGCTTTGGTAAGCATCATCAAAGTCCGTGCGAACCGTTAGGTCTTGAACATGAAGTTGCTCTTTACCAACAAGGTAAACATCACGGAAGATACCGCCTGTCCACCACATGTCTTGGTCTTCAATGTAGGTAGAGTCGGCCCACTGCATCACGCGAATAGAAAGTAGGTTGTTACCCGCCTTAACGTGGTTAGAGATATCGAATTCAGCGGTGAGTCGACTGCCCTTGCTGAAACCAACATAGTCACCGTTTACGTAAACTTCAAAGTAGGTCTCTACGCCATCAAACTTGATGATGGTCTGTTTCTCATCCCAGCTTTCGCCAAGGAAGAAAGAGCGTTGGTATGCGCCAGTAGGGTTGTCTGACGGTACGAAAGGTACATCAATCGGGAATGGGAAACCTTCATCTGTGTATTGAAGATCGCCGTGGCCTTCCATTTGCCACATGTTTGGTACCGTAATATGGCCCCAATCGCTCATCTCTTGAGAGTAAAACTCTTCAGGAACCAAGAGCGGGTTAGTGAAGTAGCTGAAATTCCATTGGCCACTTAATAGCTGGAAGTGGCTGCTTAGTTCACGTTGAAATGTTTTAGCGGTTTTTTCTGATGCGTATGAGAAGAAGTAAGCACGCGGTGCCATACGGTTCTCATGTAAGTTCAGGAAGTTTTCCCAGTTGTTCACGTTGCCTCTCTCTCGGCCTATTTGAATGCTAGCCGACGTTCTTATGCGTAATTGGGTCGTAGTGAATACGAGTATTTTTTGGACTGAGGCAATTATTAGTAAAAGTTTTACTAAATGAAAATGGTGAAAACGTTTTACTTTAACTGCATCACATTTTTATAGGGCTTTTTACGGTGCTGTGTGATCGACTTAAAAGAATGTTATGTGGTGAAACAGTGGGTGTTCAAATGAGGGGATTGAGGGAGAACTCTTGATACAAAAAAACCACCTCAATATGGAGGTGGCTTTAACTATCTATATGAAATTAATGATTATTTTGTAGTGTCTCTGAGTTTTAACTTGCTTGGTACATAGACGCGTAATGGGATTGTACGCCCGTCACGAGCTTTCTCTATGAGCAGGTTAACACCTTGAATTCCCATCAGTTCAGAGTGAATGCGAACCGTTGATAAAGATGGGAAGGTAAACTTAGCCGTAGGGATATCATTTACACTGATTAGAGCGATGTCTTCTGGAATGTTCAATCCCTGCTCATGAATAGCACGTAATACGCCAATTGCGATGGAATCTGAAGCAATAAACATCGCTTTCGGATAATCGCCGCTTTCTAGCATCTGCTTCGCTAACTTATAGCCTGATAAGCTTGAGAAGTCTCCACGATAGATATCCTGTTCACTCACTACGTTCTTAAGAATGCCGTATTCTGCAAAAGCGACTTCACGAATATCTGGGGTATTCACATCATCTTGGCCACCAATAAAACCGATGCGATCGTAGCCCTGGTTAATGAAGAAGTTTGTGATCTCTTTACTGATTCGAGCTAGGTCGATATCAACGGAGTCGTATGGCTCTGAATGATCAGTGAAGTCCACGTAACAGATGTTATCAGTGAGCTTTTTTGCTTGCTCGATGATTTCTGGCGACATTCTACCTACCAGAAGAATACCGGTAATGGCACTAGAGTTTGACTGTATTTTACTTTCATAACAGTTGGTTAGCTCTATGTCCATTTTCTCGCACTGGGTTTCAATACCATGGCGAATAGATAGGTAGTACGGGTCGTTCACTTCGGCTTCTTGCTTGTAATTGTAGAGAGCAAGAAAGTGATGAGCCTGTTTTTTACTGCTCACCGTTTTACGTGAGCTGCTGGTTTTGTACTCCAGCTTTTCAGCAATTTCAAAGATACGCCTTTTGGTTTCTTCCTTAACACTCAATGTTGGGTCTTCATTAAGAACCCTTGAAACCGTCGCCAATGATACATTTGCTTCGGTTGCGATATCTTTTAACGTTGCCATACTCACTTCCTGTTTTTGGAACACTGGGTTGCTCCAAACATGTATGAGCTAAAAAACCAGTGCACCTCTCTAATTCTGCAAAGTCTATTGTAATGAAACTGGAAGTCATTGCATTAACTTTTAGTAAAATAACTTCAGAACTCTTAGTGCATATCGCAAATTTCACTATTCATAATTATCTTATTTAAATTCAATGAATTAGCTTGCTACACATTGATTGTACCAACCATCTGCGTCATGAGTTATCTGTGAAACTTTGTGTAAACGTTTACACTTCGTGGTTTTGATCACAGAATTAGTTCCAAATTGGCTGCTAGTATTTAATTAACGCGGCGCTATTGGGTTGAGATATTTCCCACGAGTGTCATCAAGACTAAGAGAGAGGTTGATTGTGAAAGTACTGGTTACAGGCGGCATGGGGTATATCGGAAGTCATACTTGCATTCAAATGATGCAGGCTGGTATGGAGCCGATCATCGTTGATAACTTGTGTAACAGCAAAGAATTGGTGCTTGAGAGAATCGAAGCACTCACTGGTCAGCGCCCAACCTTTTACCTTGGCGACATTCGCGACGAATCTTTCCTTGATAGCGTATTTGCAGAAAACAACATTCAAGCAGTGATTCATTTTGCTGGTTTAAAAGCGGTGGGTGAATCGGTCGCGAAACCTTTGGAATACTACGACAACAATGTGAACGGCTCTTTGGTACTGGCTCGCTGTATGAAAAAAGCGGGTGTTAAAAGCATTGTGTTTAGCTCTTCAGCGACGGTTTATGGTGATCCTGAGGTTGTGCCAATTACTGAAGATTCGCCGACAGGCGCAACCACGAACCCTTATGGTCGCAGCAAGTACATGGTTGAAGAGTGTTTAAGCGACCTGTTTAACGCAGAAAACGATTGGAGCATCACTCTGCTTCGTTACTTCAACCCAGTTGGTGCACATCCATCAGGCACCATGGGGGAAGATCCGCAAGGTATTCCTAACAACTTGATGCCATTCATCGCGCAAGTTGCCGTCGGTCGCCGTGAGAAGTTAGCTGTATTTGGTAACGATTACCCAACTCCTGATGGTACTGGCGTTCGTGATTACATCCATGTAATGGATTTAGCTGATGGTCATGTCGCGGCATTAAAAGCGGTCGGCGAGAAAGCAGGCCTGCATGTCTACAACCTAGGTACAGGCAAAGGTTCAAGTGTTCTAGAGATGGTTGAAGCCTTTGCTAAGGCATCGGGTAAGCCCGTCCCGTATGAGATTTGTCCACGCCGCCCAGGTGATATTGCCGAGTGCTGGGCAAGTACTGAAAAAGCAGAGCGAGACTTAGGTTGGAAGGCGACACGCAGCGTTGATGAAATGACGGCGGATACTTGGAATTGGCAGTCGAATAATCCAAATGGCTACTAAGAATATTTTAGGTTCGTGAGAAAAGAGAGATTCCAGATATCTCGAGCCTCGATTCTGGAATGACGGATGAGCACAAGGCATGAAGCAGTTGCCTTTGCACAAATAGTACAACGAGATCACACGTCATTCCCTACAGCGAGGGACGAGCGTGATAGGGAATCTCCCCAAAGCAGAATTATTCATCTTGGTTCATTGACCAAGACACAAAAAATTAAGAGCAATGTAAGTATGTCAAAAGTTGAATTTAACCCAGTAGACCACCCGCACCGTCGTTATAACCCACTAACGGGTCAGTGGATTTTAGTATCACCACACCGAGCGAAGCGCCCTTGGAGTGGTCAAGATGAGAAGCCATCAACCGAGCAACTACCAGCGTACGACAAAGAGTGTTTCTTGTGTCCAACCAATACGCGCATCTCTGGAGATGAAAACCCAGACTACGACGGGACTTATGTTTTTAGTAATGATTTCGCGGCGTTGATGCCTGATTCACCTGATGCTCCAGAGTCTGAAAACCCTCTATTTAAGACTCAAGGTGTTCGCGGGTTGAGCCGCGTGATCTGTTTCTCGCCTGATCACAGCAAAACATTGCCAGAGCTACCGGTCAATAAGATCCGTGGTGTGATTGATACCTGGAATGAGCAGATTGAAGAGCTTGGTCAGGAATACGTTTGGGTTCAAGCGTTTGAGAATAAAGGTGAGACCATGGGGTGTTCTCAGCCTCACCCACATGGCCAAATCTGGGCGAACAGCTTTCTGCCAAACGAGATTGAACGTAAAGAAAAACTGCTAAAAGAGTACTTTGAACAACAAGGTTCAAACCTGTTGGTGGATTACGTAGAAGCAGAAATGAAAGACGGCTCACGCACGGTAGTTGAAACCGAGCACTGGATTGCCGTTGTGCCTTACTGGGCCGCTTGGCCGTTCGAAACCATGTTGCTACCAAAAACACACATCCGTCGTATGAGTGAACTGACCGACGAGCAACGTGATGATTTGGCGGTTGCGATTAAGAAACTAACAAGTCGCTACGACAACCTGTTCCAATGTTCATTCCCATATTCAATGGGCTGGCACTATGCGCCATTCTTCGAAGAGGGTACTGACATCGACCATTGGCAACTGCATGCGCTGTTCTACCCACCACTACTGCGTAGCGCATCGGTGCGCAAGTTCATGGTGGGCTACGAAATGCTAGCAGAATCGCAACGCGACCTCACGGCAGAGCAAGCGGCACAGCGTCTACGTGACTTGAGTGACGTGCATTACAAAGAGCAGTAATACCCTGCTTCGTGCGTAACAAGCGAGATTCCTGATACCTCGTCCCTCGGTTCTGGAATGACGACAGATGAGACGCCTAAGACGTGAAGTTTCTAGGAGTCTAAAAGCTAAGAAGCTGATGTTGTCATTCCCAGCCGGGAGAGATGAACGTGATAGGGAATCGAACAGAATTAAAGTGGTGCCGATAAGGGGCCACAATCAATTGAATAAAAGTTTAACCAGAGAGTCTCCTTATGTCTGATCTAATCCAAAATGCAAAAGCGTCTTTCAATGCGGTACTCAATTACGCTCCGACTCATATCATCCAAGCGCCAGGCCGTGTAAACCTGATAGGTGAACACACCGATTACAATGATGGTTTTGTCCTACCGTGTGCCATTAACTACCAAACAGTGGTGGCGGCAGCGAAACGTGAAGACAACATCGTGCGAGTGGTATCGGTTGACTATGGTGATGCAGTGGATGAGTTCGACTTAACCCAAGAGATCACCTTTCAACAAGACAAAATGTGGGCGAACTACATTCGTGGTGTGGTGAAGTGTCTGAAAGCGCGTGGCTATGAGTTCAATGGTGCCGATATTTCGGTAACCGGTAATGTGCCTCAAGGTGCGGGATTAAGTTCTTCAGCAGCTTTAGAGGTGGTGATTGGTCAAACCTTCAAGGTGCTTTACAACTTGGAGATCAGCCAAGCTGAAATCGCACTAAACGGTCAACAAGCTGAAAACGAATTTGTTGGCTGTAACTGCGGCATCATGGATCAAATGATTTCTGCGGAAGGCCAAGCCAATCACGCAATGCTTTTGGACTGCCGTAGTCTAGAAACGACACCCGTTTCAATGCCAGAAGATATGGCAGTGGTGATCATCAACTCTAACAAGAAACGTGGCTTGGTCGACAGTGAATACAACACTCGTCGTGAGCAGTGTGAAGAAGCTGCACGCATCTTTGGTGTGCCTGCACTTCGTGATGTCACGATTGAGCAGTTCAATGCAAAAGTGGATGAGCTGGATGAGATGGTGGCTAAGCGTGCTCGTCACGTGATTACTGAGAACGATCGCACAGAGGAAGCGGCCGTTGCATTGCGTAATCATGACATGAAACGCATGGGCGAACTGATGGCGGAATCCCATGCTTCAATGCGTGATGATTTTGAAATCACCGTTAATGAGATCGACGTGTTGGTTGAAATGGTTAAAGAGGTGATTGGCGATGAAGGTGGCGTGCGTATGACGGGCGGCGGCTTTGGTGGCTGTATTGTAGCCATAGTGCCACCAACACTGGTTGACGAAATCAAAGCGACGGTAGAGCAGAAATATCAAGCAGCTACAGGTCTAAAAGAATCCATTTATGTGTGCCAAGCGAAAGACGGAGCGGGCATAGTTGAAGTAATCTAACCCTTTGATTATAGGTCTGCTGAAGTAAAAAGATCATGGTAGGCCAAATAGTAAAGCCTTTGCACTTTTGTAGAGGCTTTTTGCTGGCACTAGGAAGGAATATAGGATGACACAAGCGCAAAGTTTGCATCAGTCAATGACTCAAACGGCAGCCTATGATGGGCAATCTGCTCAGTTGGTGACATTAACCAACCAACAAGGCATGGAAGTGACACTGATGGATATTGGCGCGACATGGTTGAGCTGTATCCTGCCAGTAAAAGGGAATAAGAGAGAAGTGCTATTGGGCGTAAACTCAATGGAAAACTTCAATAAGCAAGCCAGTTATATGGGAACCACAGTCGGCCGCTACGCTAATCGCATTGCAAAGGGGCGTTTCAAGATTGATGGTGTTAACCATAAGGTCGATGTCAATCAGGCAGGGAACACTCTGCATGGTGGTCCTAACGGTTTTGATAAGCGCCGTTGGACTACTCAAGAGCAAACCGAAAGCTCGGTGACTTATGAATTAACTTCTCAAGATGGTGACCAAGGATTCCCGGGTACCCTTAAGGTATCGGTGCGTTATCAACTGACAGAAGATAACCGAGTATCCATCGACTACTTTGCCACAACCGATAAAGAGACCGTGGTTAACCTAACCAACCATGCCTACTTCAACTTGCTGGGAGCAGAGTTAGAGCAAGATTGCTTGTCGCATATCGTCAGCATTAATGCGTCTCAGTATTTACCGACTGATAAATCGGGCATTCCGTTGAGTGGGCTTAAATCGGTGAAATCGACCAGCTTTGATTTCAATCGGCCTACGATGATCTCAGAGCGTTTGATGGGCGATGAGCAGCAGAAAAATGCCAAAGGTTATGACCATTCATTTCTGTTAGCGGAAGAGTGTCGAGCGGGTAAATGTGCCGCGACGGTGACTTCGCCTGACGCACTTGTCACTTTAAAAGTGTTTACGACCAAGCCTGCGATGCAGCTTTATACTGGGAACTGGTTGGCAGGAACGCCAAATCGTTCCGGTACAAGCTATCAAGATTACGCAGGTGTCGCGTTGGAAACTCAGTTTTTACCAGACTCGCCAAACCATCCAGAGTGGAAGCAAGAGAGCTGTATTCTTAGACCTGAACAAGAGTATCGCTACCAAACTTGCTATCAGTTTGAATTTTCGGGGGATTGTTCAGACTGAGCCACTCAGCTCAAAGGGTGTGGTGAACCTCGTTATGGGGAGATTACTGACGAGGGAATGACTAAAATACATTAGTGAGAGTATGGTAACAAAGCCCTAGCGAACGTTTTTCGCTAGGGCTTTTTTTTTGTCTATTGGCAGAGTGCTGTGGATAGAGTGTTTTAAGTAACGCAGCTGTTCTTATCAGTAGCTAGCAGAGATTCTAGCTGACTTTTGATACAGAATTTCGGCGAACCAGAGTCGGAGAGAATCTCATTGTTTCTGAGCTGGTAACTTCCTGTTTGGCAAGTTGTAGTGCAAGACGTGTCGCCTTCTCTGCCATGATCTGAATTGGATAACGAATGGTGGTCAGCTTTGGTGAGACATAGCGAGCGATCAAGCCGTCATCAAAGCCGACAATCGACATTTGATCGGGTGCTTGAATGCCATTTTCGTCTAACACGGATAGGGCACCGGCGGCCATGTAGTCGTTATAAGCGACTATACCTGTAATGGGTAGCGATTTGGTAAGCAAGTTAGTCATGGCGTATTCGCCACCTTCACTGCTCGGTTGTGAGCTTTCGATATAGCTATCTGGCAGCTCGATGTCGTAATCACGCAGTGCTGCTCGGTAGCCTTGAACACGTTCGTCGGCATCTTCAATGTTGATTGACGAAGCGATGCAGGCGATATTGCGGTGACCATGACGGATTAGATATTCGGTCGCTAGGTAAGCGCCTTTTTGGTTATCGAGGAAGATACAGCGCTCACCAATCTCTTCGATGTAACGATTAATGACCACCAAGCCTTTTACTTCTTTTGCATACGCGATGAGTTCTTCATCGGTAAGGCCTTTAGAGTGAATCACTAAAGACTCGCAGCGGTTGTTGATTAAGAGCTCTATAGCTTGCTTCTCTTCTTCACGGTCGTGCGAGCCATTACCGACGAGAATATGTTTGCCGTTTTCACGCGCCACATTATCGACCGATTTAACCAGTGTCCCGAAGAAAGGGTCTGAGATATCACCAACCAAAACACCCACGGTATTGGTACTTTGACTGACTAATGCACGAGCATTGGCGTTAGGGCGGTAGCCCAGCTTTTTCATGGCTTGCGTGACAGACTCAATTGAGCTTGCGCTTGCCTTAGGGGACTTGTTAATTACACGGGATACCGTTGCGACAGATACACCGGCTTCCTTTGCCACATCTTTTATTGTTGCCATTTTTTACCTCTACTCAGTACCGCTCCTATTTAACACCGTCACTGATACTATGGCAATCAAACTTATCTTTTACTTCCAATATTGAGATCTTTACCGCTTGTAATTATTAGCTTTAGTGCTAGTGTAAATGTTTACACTTTACTAAAATTAAGTAAAAGTTAATTTAATCAATAATAAGGGAGTAGATATGGATACGATTGCGTACGGTGATTTTGCTAAGTTAGAGATGCGTGTGGGTAAGATCATTGAGGTTGCTCGTCATGAAAATGCAGACAAACTCTACATTGTTCAGATCGATGTCGGTGAGAAAACCCTACAGACAGTCACGAGCTTAGTGCCTTACTACACAGAAGAAGAGTTGATGGGTAAGCAAGTGGTGGTGCTGTGTAACCTGGCAAAGGCCAAGATGCGTGGTCATACATCGGAATGCATGCTGCTGTGTGCTGAAACGGATGATGAGTCTGAAAGTGTCCTGCTGACACCAGAGCGTATGATGCCAGCAGGAGTTCGCATCGTTTAGATATTTATGAGCTGCGCACCACTAGAAGTAGGTCATCAATGATGCTGTGGTGGTGCTCAGATACACCCGCGAGGTTGCCATATTTAGGCTGGTGGCGATCATTAACCATAGGATGTTGCCAACCTTGTGTGTGCTGGACAAAGTGAGAAGCAAAACTCTCGGATATCTCCAAACAGCCTGCGATGACCGTGTCGACATACGTTTGAACGATCGGACTATTGTTGCAGGGTGCTTCAATCTCATCTTTAATGTAAACCCAGATCGTTTGTGAAGGATCAAAGCCTTGATGTGCTTCGATCTGATCAGGGTTTAATTCAATGCGGTGATAGCCGCGCTCACGACGGTCAAACTCAACGAGTGCCACTTCATCGACTTCAAGTAATACACCATTTACTTGTCCCTGCCCTTGATTCACGATCAAAGGAGAGAGCACATAGCTGTCGTCGATTTTACTCCAATGTCTGACTAAGCCATCAACGATTGCAGGGATTGCCTTGCCAGTCTGTCCGGTAAGTTGTCGTGAAGAAGAGTTAATTAAACTGCCGTAGCCAAAAATATACATCGCCATCCTTGTCTGTTTATTGTTGAAAGCCTCTCCTACTATATGAGGGATACCAATAAAAGTCAGCATATAACTTTAAGACACCTGTAAGTCTAATTGACTCATACTGCTGTGTTAAAATGACTCTAAATTACTTGGGTATTTGGGTTAAAAGCAATAAATACAGCGGTTTATAATGTTGGAATGTTTCATGCATTAACCTAGTTATATGTGAAACTATCGCCAAGCCTGTTTGAATTCGCTTAGGCGACACGCTTATTAATCTAGGAGCGACTTTGTTAAATATCACAGACAAAAGTGTCGAGGATGCGATTCCCGCTTATTTACGCCTGGGCTTTAGACCCTTCTTCTTCCTCGGTAGCATCTATGCGGTACTCGCGATTGTTCTTTGGGTATACATGTTCCAAAACGGCCAGCCAGAGGCTTTGCAAGTCCCTGCCTTATGGTGGCACGTCCATGAAATGTTATTTGGTTTTTCGATGGCGATTGTCGTGGGGTTTGTTTTAACCGCTGTGCAGACGTGGACGGGCGTCAATGGTACTAAGCATTATCGTCTCGCTGCTTTGGTTGGTTTATGGCTCGCGCCTCGGATTCTGTTTTGGACACCGGCACCGTTGTGGTTAATCTCATCGATTGAAGCACTGTTTTTGGCGTTTGCAGCTTACGAGATCGGTTTTCGAGTTGTGCATGCAAAAGGATGGAAAAATCTATTCTTCGTTCCGCTGTTTATTCTGGCGATCGTCGCTAACTTTGCTAGCTACGCAACCATTAAAGGTATGCCTCCATTTCCTTCTTCAGCGGTTTGGCATGCGATGTTGTGGTGGTTCACCTTATTGTTGTCGGTGATGGGGGGAAGAGTGATTCCATTCTTCACTGCACGTCGTTTTAATTTTGATAAGCCACAGCCTTTGCTATGGCTAGAGTGGTTGGCAAACCTGCCGTTAGTTGGATTGTTTGTTTTAAGCTTCTTCCCATTGACCTTTGTTGAAGTGGGTAAGCCTTTGATGTTGTTTGCTGGTCTTGTGCAATTGGTGCGTGTGATACGTTGGAAGCCTTGGGCGACATTATCTGAGCCGTTGGTCTGGTCACTGCATGCCGCATATTTGTGTATTCCATTGAGTTTGTTACTACGTGGCTTGCTGGACAGCCCTTTTGCCGGACACAACATGATCCACCTGTTTGCGATTGGCGGCCTAAGTGGTTTGATCTTGGCGATGATTGCTCGTGTTACTATGGGTCACACAGGGCGTGCTATCTATAAAGGTCCGAATATGGCGTTAGCATTTGCTGCGTTAATCCTAGCGGCAATACTGCGAAGCGTCGGAGTCAGTTTCTTCCCAGCTTATATGATGCCTATCATTAACATTAGCGCTGGGTTGTGGGTATTGGCATTCGGTATGTACGTACTTAAGTTCGGTATGATGCTATTGACGCCGAGAGTCGATGGCCACCCAGGTTAAAGCATTCGTTATCAGTATCTAAAGATTGAAAAAGGAAGCCGCGCGCTTCCTTTTTTCGTTTACCCCTGTTATCCGAGTTTAATGATTAGCAAGATAGTGTCGAACTTGGGTGATCATATCTTCCTTGGCGTGAGGGGAGATGAAACTTGCTTCAATGGCGTTGATACTCAACTGTGCGATCTCTTGTTCTGTGACATCATGAGCATGTGCAACGGCTAAGAAGTTATCATTCATATAGCCACCAAAATAGGCGGGGTCATCCGAATTTATGGTCACGCACAGTCCTTTTCTCAGCAATTCGATGATGTTGTGTTGTTGCATGGTTTCAAAGACTTTGAGCTTGGTGTTCGACAGCGGACAAACCGTTAACGGCATGCGACGAGCGGCAAGCTCTGACACGAGTTCTGGGTCTTCACTGCAGCGCACGCCATGATCTATTCGGGTGACACCTAATACTTCTATCGCGCCTCGAATATTCTGAGCAGGCCCTTCTTCACCAGCATGAGCCACACTTAGAAAGCCGTGGTTAAGAGCTTCTTGAAACACGCGTTGAAATTTTTCAGGTGGGTGACCCAGTTCGGAAGAGTCGAGTCCGACGCCAATTATGTGTTCTTTGTAGGGGAGGGCGCGATTGAGTGTTTCAAAGGCGCTCTCTTCATCAAGGTGGCGTAAGAAACACATGATTACTTGGCTACTTATCCCGAGTTCTTGATCGGCTTGTTTGAGAGCACGAGTGATACCTGTGATGACTGTTTCAAACTCAATCCCTCGCTCTGTGTGTGTTTGTGGGTCAAAAAAGATCTCGGTATGAATCACATTGTCTTGTTGGCACTTGAGTAAATAAGCCCAAGTTAGGTCATAGAAATCCTGTTCATGAATAAGAACATTGGCACCTTGGTAATAGATGTCGAGAAACGATTGTAGATTATGAAACTGATACGCTTGGCGCACTTGCTCTGGGGTATCGAAAGGGATGTCGATGTTGTTTCTTTTTGCTAACTCAAACATCAGCTCTGGCTCTAGCGTGCCCTCTATATGTAGGTGTAGCTCAACTTTTGGTAGATTTTTAATGAAGCTATCCATAGCGACTCCTTAGCTATTTTAATTATGGGCGGAGTAGTTAAGGCATTGAACGTTGATGGGCAATCTGGTCGATTAATGGGTTCACTTGCCTAAGTTTGAGCATAGTTCATTTCATCATTAACGCTTTGTTGTCTGTTAAACGAAGGGTAAACAAGGATGAATGAAATCGAGAACATTGAGTCGCAAACGATTTGCTCGATTGGAGTGTGATCCGCTGCAAATATTTGCAGCAATGTTTACTGATTTGTGCTCTAATACCGCGCTTACCAAGGGATGGTGTTAAAAGATGCTCACATAGATGGAGTTATCAAAGTTGACCGATCCCTTAATGATCTCCCTTAGGAAATACAGAACATGTCTAAGACCAAAAAATTTGATATCCGCCTTTCTGAAAAACGCAATGGCTGGTGTGCAGAGATTACTCGTCAAGTAACATCTCGCTCAACTCGCGTTTCTAAGCGTGAAACGGGTTTTGAAACTGAAGCTCAAGCACAAGAGTGGGCAGAGAAAGAGCTAGCGTCTTTCGTTGCTAACCAAGCTGAGCGTAACGAGCGTAAAGCAGAGCAGCGTAAAGAGCGTGATGAACTTCGTCATGCTAAAGAGCTAAAAGCAGAGCAAGCGCGTGAAGCACGTGCAAAAGCTCGCGCAGCAGCAGCTGAGCTTGACGCTGAATAAGATTCAGATTCTACGAGGTTGAGTTTACTCGCCTGGTAAAGAAAAGGCCTCAATCGTATTAAGCGACTGGGGCCTTTTTTGTGGAGTTTGGTTTATCGCTCGGTGAGCGATCAGTTATTCAGCGTCGTCAACCAATCTTCTTCCGCGACTTCTTCAATGTAGTTTTCTACTGACTGTTCTACATCTTCATCATCTTGATTAAAGTAAGCAATGTGGAATACGGCGTCACCTTCATTAACCAATGGCAGCGTTTGCTGACCAATCACAATACCGCCTTTCTTAGTGATGATTTGGCTCTCTTGATTACCCAGTGGTGAACTGACGTACGCAAGAGTTTGTCCGGCTTCAACCTTTTCGCCCAGTCTTACCATGTTACGTAAGATGCCGTCAGATTCTGCACGGATCCAGCTGGTGGAGCGACTGATCACAGGCTCTGGTAGCTTCTTACGGTTTGGTCTTAGCATACCAATCGCTTTCATTACTTGGTGAACGCCCAAGTAACCAGCACGAATTGCAAGGTGGTCAAAGCGTAGCGCTTCCCCTCCTTCGTACGTGAGTACTGGAATTCCCAGTTTTTCTGCTTCGCTGCGCAGTGAGCCGTCACGCAGTGGCGAGTCGATGATCACTGGGGTTGCGAATGCGTTAGCAATTCTTAATGTCTCAGGGTTCGACAAGTTCGCGCGAATCTGAGGCAGGTTAGTGCGGTGAATAGCACCTGTATGCAAATCCAAGATGTAATCACAACGCGTCGCAATATTCTCAAAGAAAGTGTGTGCGATACGCGATGTCAGTGAGCCTTTCTCACTCCCTGGGAAGCAGCGGTTTAGGTCGCGGCGATCAGGAAGGTAGCGTGATTTATGAATAAAGCCAAACACGTTAACTATAGGTACAACAATCAAGGTACCTTTTAGCTTTTTCGGTTCGATAGCATTCGTCAGTTGACGTGCAATCTCTACGCCATTGAGTTCGTCACCATGAATCGCTGCGTTTACCATCAACGTTGGTCCTGCCTGACGACCATGAATCACCTCAATAGGGATCGATAGCGGTGAGTGGGTATACAGCTGAGCCGCTTGAAGCTCAATCTCCATTCTGTGGCCTGGTTGTACAGATTGACCAAGAAGTTCGAATGGTTGATTAGGTTTTAGTCTTGCCATTTAGGGTTCTCAACGAATAGATAATGGGTTAAATCGGAATGTATCAATCGTTGATTTTTAGTACGAATCAATCACTTTACGGTGACGATAAAAATTTTTAATTGGTGGGCTTTGTGATTGGAATCGACGTTGATTCAAAGTTAATCAATGCGCTCGTTTGCTGTATTAATCCTGACAATTTGTTGATTTTACGCTGATATTTCTAAGAGTTGGGATTGGTACTATCCAGCGCCTTTTTTTGGTGAGTAAATTAATCAACTGAGATCGTTATGAAGAAAACAATCACAAAGATCGTAGCATTAGCAGTGGCATCGGTCGCTCTTTCTGGCTGTGTAGGCAGCAATGCGGTTACGGGTTACCTAATGCAGTTTAACCTTAAAGCTGTAGATAACCGTTATGCGCGTGGTGGACTTAACATGCTGCTGGCACCTGTATACGGTTTAACTGTTGCTGCTGACTACTTGGTCTTTAACTCGCTTGAGTTCTGGACGGGCAAAAACCCGATTACTGGTACACCGCATATCTTCGACAGCAAAACTGATACTTACATCGACATCAACCATCAGCTCGATAAATCTCTAACTGAAGCGCCAATTGCACCTCTGACTCAAAACCGTGTGATTGAACGTGGTGAAATGATGCAGTTGGATGAAAACACGATTCAAATGAGCATCACATACCAAAATGGTGACAAAGCGACTTTGATTGGTGTACGTGAAGGCGAAATCGTGACTTACTCTATTGATGGTGAGATTGTGGCTCAAACATCAATCGATGAGCTAGCGGCTTACGCAGCAGAGCGTGCTTAACGATCCTTATCGAAATATCGTTATCTAAAAAAACAGGTACTCAATGAGTACCTGTTTTTATTTCTACGAAAAACGCGAATTAAGCTTTTTCTGGGATTGCTTCAAGCAGTGCAACCATTTGGTTCCAGAATAGCTCAACGGTATCAATCTTCACTTTCTCATCTGGAGAGTGCGGGAATTTGATTGTTGGGCCGAAAGAAACCATGTCCATGTTCGGGTAAGGTTCTTTGAATAGACCACATTCAAGGCCAGCATGGATAACCATGATGTTTGGTTTGTGACCGTAGATACCTTCGTACATATCACGGAAGATGTGCATGATTTCAGAATCTGCATCTGGCTTCCAACCTGGGTAAGCGCCAGAGAATTCAATGCTCGCGCCAGCAAGTTCTGCTACTGAGTGAAGCATGCTTTCAACTTGGCTACGGCCAGAATCGATAAGAGAACGGATCAGGCAAAGCACAGTGATTGAGTTCTCTTCCGTTGTGATAACGCCAACGTTCAGCGACGTTTCAACTACGCCTTCAATTTCGTCACTCATACGGATCACGCCGTTTGGCGCTGCGTTAAGTGCTGCGATGAAGCGAGCTTGGTCTGCTGCTGCAAGAGCGCCCATTTCAACAGAAGCTTCTTCGTTGAAAGTAACAATGCTGTCTTCTACTTTACCTAGCTCAGTTGAAAGAAGCTCAGTGTAGTAGTTATATAGCGAAGCCAGTTTCTCTTGGTTTTCTGCTGGAACAGCAAGCGTTACGAAACCTTCACGAGGAATCGCGTTGCGTAGGCTACCGCCTTTGAATTCAACGATACGTAGGTCTAGCTCTTTCGCGTGACCCGCTAGGAAGCGCGCAAGCAGTTTGTTTGCGTTTGCACGACCGGTGTGAATGTCACAACCTGAGTGACCGCCTTTTAGGCCTTTAAGCGTTAGCTTACGAGTTACGAAACCTTCTGGGATAGCGTTACGAGCAACGTCAAATGTCATTGCACCGTCGATACCGCCAGCACAACCCATGTAAACTTCGCCTTCTTGCTCTGAATCGGTGTTAAGAAGGATGTCACCCTCTAACCAACCCGCTTCAAGACCAAACGCACCCGTCATGCCGGCTTCTTCGTCTACAGTAAGTAGCACTTCGATAGGGCCGTGCTTAATTTCATTTGATGCTAGAACCGCTAGGCAAGATGCCATGCCCATGCCGTTGTCTGCGCCAAGCGTAGTGCCTTTTGCAGTAACCCACTCACCGTCGATGTACGGTTGGATTGGGTCTTTAGTGAAGTCGTGAACCGTATCTTCATTCTTTTGTGGAACCATATCGATGTGAGCTTGCAGTACCACACCTTTTTTGTTTTCCATACCCGGTGTTGCTGGCTTTTTGATGAATACGTTACCTGTTGGATCACGACGTACATCTAGGCCTTGCTCTGTTGCCCAAGCAATAATGTATTGAGCTAACTCTTCTTCGTGCTTTGATGGGTGTGGGATTGAGCAAATCTTATCGAAAAACTGCCAAAGTGGAGTAGGGGATAATTTACTGATCTCAGAATGGAATTCAGACACGGATGACTCCTTTTTGATTTAATAACCATATCTTTAGGTAAAAGTAGCTTTGTAAAAAGGACAATTATCTAGAAATATGGGTCTGTTTTGATGCCGACAGCATACCATTTGAGTGGGGCAACGAGTAGCGGTAGTCGAGGGCAATTGTTGCAAAGTTTGAAAATAGATTTGTCACCCTGATCAAAAATAAGAGCTCAGTTGCTTACTAATTTGTCGTGCAAACGTTTTTATTGGTCTGTTTTGTAATTTAATTACAATTTAAGTTTGTTATTTGGTCTTTTTTTGCGAAAAGTGTGAGCTAATGCAAAAAATACTTGTAATCTTTTTTCTTTGGGGTATATTAATAACCAACTTCTGAGACGAAGAGTAAATGCTCAAAGGATGAGTCCGTTTATCGCCTCCAAGGAACCGAGAAATCAAAATTGTTTTTAATTGATTTATTTAAGGTGATAGTTATGAAAGGTTTACCATCTGCAACGTTCTGGCTTAACAGCTCTGTTTACACTAGCAACTTTGCATACCCAACTAGCTTTGGTTACAAGTAACCCGAGCGTGTGACTTGAACAGTTTGTTCACCCCTATATATTGGAATTTCTTTACAACCCTCTTGGTTGACTGATTCTACCGCCACTCAAATTTGAGTGGCGTTTTTTTTGCCTGTTGTTTGTCCCATCGCTTTTCTCGAGCAAACTCTTCTGGTTAAATTTTGCACCACAACCGATCAGAATTTCCCTTATTACCAGATCTGTTGAAAAGAGAGGCGCTTTAATGACTTTTATCGTACGGTCTTTGCCTTCTCATCTCGATGAATTTTCTAGGTGGTAGAAAAAAACATCAGTTGTTTTTCATTTTATAGATGATCTTAAGTGTTTGTTTTTCAATTGTTTATCATTTTGTTTTTGACCGCTTTAATCGCCCTGTTTCATACATTCCCTCTATAAATATTGGTTAGAGTCTTAATTCTATCTGGAATTTGTTATTTGATGACTTTATAATCCTGAGCCAATCGATTACGCAACCGTTTACTTTTTACCCTTATAGGATTCGATAATGTTCGAAAAGCTATTCAAACTCAGTGAAAACGGCACAAATGTGCGCACTGAAATCATCGCCGGTCTAACGACCTTCCTTACCATGGCTTACATCATTTTTGTAAACCCAATGATCTTAGCTGACGCAGGTATGGATCACGGCGCTGTATTTGTAGCAACCTGTCTAGCTGCGGCTATTGGCTGTTTCATTATGGGCTTTGTGGCTAACTACCCAATCGCTCAAGCACCAGGCATGGGTCTGAACGCGTTCTTTACTTACGCTGTTGTAATGGGCATGGGCTATACGTGGCAAGTGGCTTTGGCTGCGGTATTTGTGTCGGGCGTTATCTTCATTTTCTTGAGCATTTTCAAAGTTCGTGAATGGATCATTAACTCGATTCCAATGTCTCTACGTGTGGGTATCTCTGCAGGTATCGGTCTTTTCCTTGCATTCATCGCTCTAAGCAACGCAGGTATCGTTGTTGCTAACCCAGCAACGAAAGTATCACTCGGTGACGTGACGGCGATTGGTCCTATCCTAGGCGCACTTGGTTTCTTCCTGACGGTTGCACTGGTTCACCGTGGTGTGAAAGGTGCGGTAATGATTGCGATTCTTGCAATCACAGCGATTGCGATTGTGATTGGTGATGTGCAGTACGGTGGTATTGTTTCTGCGCCACCAAGTCTAGCTCCAACTTTCATGCAACTTGATTTCTCTGCTGTATTTGAAATCGGCATGATCTCTGTTGTTTTTGCTTTCCTATTCGTTGACCTATTCGACACTGCAGGTACGCTGGTTGGCGTTGCAACAAAAGCAAACCTAATTAAAGAAGATGGCAAACTACCTCGCTTGAACAAAGCACTGCTTGCTGACTCAACCGCAACATCTATTGGTGCGCTTCTAGGTACATCAAACACGACTTCTTACGTAGAGAGTGTTTCTGGTGTTGCTGAAGGTGGTCGTACTGGTCTAACGGCTGTTGTCGTGGGCGTACTTTTCCTTCTCGCTCTATTCTTCTCGCCTCTAGCGGGCATGATTCCAGCTTACGCAACGTCGGGCGCGCTATTCTATGTAGCAATTCTGATGATGTCTGGTTTGGTTGGCATTGATTGGCGTGATCTTACAGAAGCAGCGCCAGTCGTGGTAACATGTCTGCTTATGCCGTTGACGTACTCTATTGCAGAGGGTATCTCTCTAGGTTTCATCGCTTACGCTGCAATTAAGCTGCTAAGTGGCAAAGGTCGCGACGTTTCTATTGCTGTTTGGGTAATGTCTGCGATCTTTATCCTTAAGTTCATCTTTGCTTAATCGCTTGCAGAGGCTATGTGGATATGGCCTCTAACAACATGACAATTTATTAGGTTTAATTACTATGAGTAACAAATTCATCATCACATGGGACAACATGCAATCTTACTGCCGTGAACTGGCTGCTAAGCAAATGCCAGCAGAACAGTGGAAGGGTATCTGGGCAGTAAGTCGCGGTGGTTTAGTACCAGGCGCAATCTTGGCTCGTGAGCTAGGTATTCGCTACGTTGATACAATTTGTATTTCTAGCTACGACCACGATCACCAACGTGATATGACTGTCGTTAAAGCGCCAGAGGGTGACGGTGAAGGTTTCCTAATCGTTGAAGACCTAGTAGACAGCGGTGACACTGCACGTAAACTGCGTGAAATGTACCCTAAAGCGAAACTTATCGCGGTATGTGCGAAGCCTTCAGGTGCTGCACTACTAGACGATTACATCGTTGATATTGCACAAGACACTTGGATTGAACAGCCGTGGGACCTAAGCCTAGGTTACATTGAGCCAGTAAATCGTAAGTCAAAATAAGCATTATCTGTGTTTTTTGAGAAATGACCCTTTATAGGGTCATTTTTTTTTATATCATTACAGTCATTATCCTCGACTGAGAATCCCCCATGTCGTTATCTGAAGAAACCAGTAAAAACCTATCTGAAACTCTATTCGTTAAACATAAGCAAGCGAAAGAGACCTCCATGCTGACGCAATATATGCCGAGTTCTGTTGAGCTTCTTGAACAGAAACATGAGCAGCAAGACAGCGCGTGGTACCGAAATCTGCGCCGCATGCAGTGGGTTTGGCAAGGGGTAAACCCGATAGAGCAAGAAGCAGTGTTATCGCGCATTGCATCATCGACCCATTCTCGTACGACAGACGATTGGTTGGATACCGTGATGGGGTACCGCAGTGGTAACTGGGCCTATGAGTGGACCAAGCTCGGTATGCAGCACCAAAATCGCGCTAATGATAAAAGTGGTGAAGAGGTGGCAGAGGAACTGTTTTCCGCGTCACTTTGTTTCAGTATTGCCGGTTACCCTCATTTGAAAAATGACAACCTGGCGACTCAAGCTCAGGTGTTGGCGAATACCGCGTATGCGGAAGCGATCAAACACACTAAGCTGGTGGTAAAGCAGATCGAAGTTCCATACCAGAACCGTAAGATCAAAGCGCATTTACACCTCTCTAAAACCGACAAGCCACAGCCTGTGGTGATTGTCAGTGCCGGGCTAGATAGCTTGCAAACTGACATGTGGCGTCTGTTCCGTGACTATCTTGCACCGAAAAACATTGCGATGCTTACCGTTGATATGCCGTCAATTGGTCACAGCTCTCATTGGCCGTTAACGGAAGACTCTTCATGTCTGCACCAAGCGGTATTGAATGAACTGCCTAATATTCCATGGGTTGACCATTATAAGGTCGGTCTTTTTGGTTTCCGCTTCGGCGGTAATGCCATGGTTCGATTGTCGTTCTTAGAGCAGCAGAAGATCAAAGCTTGTGTGGCACTTGGCGCACCGATTCACGATATTTTTGTGCATGCGGATAAACTGAAACAGATGCCGAAGATGCATCTCGATGTGCTGGCTTCTCGCTTGGGTAAAGGTGCGGTTGATATCAATAGCTTATCGGGGCAACTAATGGCTTGGTCACTGAAAGTTCAGGGATTATTGGCAAATAGTAAAACGCGTGTGCCTATCTTGGCATTAGCGCTCGATGGCGATCCCGTTTCCCCACCATCTGATAATCAACTGGTTGCTATTTACAGTGATTACGGTAAGGCGAAGAAAATTAAGTCCAAATCAATTACACAAGGTTATGAGCAATCCCTCGAATTGGCGATAAAATGGCTTGAGGATGAATTATTTAGATGACATTTCTCCTAAATTAGTTAAGCATGAAAAGTGTACAGATTAAGTACCTGATACTCAGAGAAAATTTATAAAATCTATTTGCGTGTTTTCTACGTATTACAGTCTGAGTAGCGTCATTCTTAACATTGAAAATGGAGATTCAATATGTCAGAAGTGACACAACAACCAACTCATTATCGTTTGCTAAATGTTTTAAAGGCCATTGGTCCATATTTGAGAGAGCCACAATCTGAAGACGGCCATTATATCTTCGATTGCCTTTCGGTATGCGTGAACGATAAGAAGTCACCAGAAGAACGCGAGTTCTGGGGGTGGTGGCTAGAATTGGCAAAATCTGAACAAGGCTTTATCGCGAAATACAACATTGGTAAATATAACGTTGAAGGCGAATGGGAAGAGCTGGAACTCCCTAAGAAAGCCGTTTCTGAGGTCACTCGTACTCAAGAAGCGTTTCATCAAAAGCTATCTGACGAGCTGAAAACAAAGTTTGAACTGGAGGTTGAGTTAGACGCAGCTTCTGTCGAATTTGTCTAATTTTAAAGGTTACTCCTCTCTATAAGGTAAAAAGGTGCGATTTCGCACCTTTTCTACTTGTGAATTCCCGTTTTGATTGTTAAAACATCACCTCTTATTTGTTTTATTCATATAAAGACTTCATGACAACTAATCATCAAAGCGGGACAGCAACACAGCGTAAAACTGTCGTTGTAAAACTGGGTACCAGTGTCTTAACTGGTGGCACATTAGCGTTAGACCGAGCTCACATGGTAGAGCTTGTGCGTCAGTGTGCAGAACTTAAAAAGCAAGGCCACTCTGTGGTTATGGTTTCGTCTGGCGCGATCGCGGCTGGACGTGAGCACCTTGGTTACCCCGCACTGCCCAACTCAATGGCGAGCAAACAGCTGCTTGCTGCAGTAGGACAGAGCCAGTTGATTCAAGTTTGGGAGTCTTTGTTCGCTATCTATGGCATCAAAATTGGCCAAATGCTGTTAACGCGCGCTGACCTAGATGATCGTGAACGCTTCCTAAATGCACGTGACACAATCAATGCATTGGTAGAGAACGACATTATTCCAATCGTTAATGAGAATGATGCGGTAGCGACCAACGAGATTAAGGTTGGTGACAACGACAACTTGTCTGCTTTAGTCGGTATTTTGTGTGGTGCGGATAAGCTTCTTCTTCTCACTGACCAAAAAGGTCTATTTACCGCTGATCCTCGCAAAGACCCAAATGCTGAGTTGATCAAAGAGGTTAAGACCATCGATGATACCTTACGTAAGATTGCTGGTGGCAGTGGCACTACGCTAGGAACAGGTGGCATGGCGACTAAACTGCAAGCTGCAGATATTGCGCGTCGTGCAGGTATTGAAGTGATCATCGCAGCAGGCAGCGCAGAAAATGTGGTATTCGACTCATTGAGTGCAGAACCACAAGGCACGCGTTTCTTACCGCTAGAAGAGGCGCTTGAAAACCGCAAGCGTTGGATTCTGGCTGGTCCTGCATCGGCGGGTGACATCGTAGTCGATGACGGTGCAGTCAATGCTGTAAATACCAAGGGCAGCAGTTTGCTGGCTAAAGGCGTGATTCAAGTTCGCGGAGAGTTTTCCCGTGGCGAAGTCACTCAAGTAACAGATAACAAAGGTAAAGTGGTTGCGCGTGGTATCGCAAGCTACTCAAGTCAAGACTTGGCGAAGATTGCGGGCAAACACAGTAAAGATATTGGAGAAATTCTGGGTTATGACTACGGCTCAGAGGTTATTCACCGTGATGACATGGTTGTGATCCAAGAGTAACAGACGAGCTAAACTTAGTACGCTTGCTCAGAAAATGAGATACCGATGAATAGCTGCCGATAGAAGGTGGCTATTTCAATAAATAGCGTACCCAGAATTTCACATAGACAGACAGAATTAAGGGAGAGTTAAACGTGGATTTAACTAACATGGGTATCGCAGCAAAAGAGGCTGCCTTTCACCTAGCGACTGCTTCAACAGCGCAGAAGAACAAAGCGTTATCGATTATTGCGGATGAACTAGAAGCAAACGCCGCGACCATTCTTGAGGCGAACGCAAAAGATATCGAACTGGGTCGCGAAGCTGGTTTAACAGAAGCGCTGCTTGACCGCCTACTTCTTAACGAAGAGCGTCTAACGGGCATTGCTAACGATGTACGCAACGTTATCAGCCTAAATGACCCTGTGGGCAGTGAGATTGACAGCAAAGTACTAGAAAATGGTATGTCGCTTTCTCGTCGTCGCGTCCCACTTGGCGTTGTAGGTGTTATCTATGAAGCGCGTCCAAACGTGACCATTGATATCGCAGCGCTGTGTTTGAAAACGGGTAATGCAAGCATTCTACGTGGCGGTAAAGAGACGTTTTTCTCGAACATGGAACTGGTTAAAGTGATCCAGTCTGCGTTAGAGAAAGCAGAGCTACCAGCGGCATCGGTACAGTACATTGAGAAGCTAGACCGTGAGCTTGTTTCTCAGCTGCTTAAGCTTGATGAGTACGTTGATATGATTATCCCACGCGGTGGTGCTGGCCTACACAAGATGTGTAAAGAGAACAGTACTATTCCAGTAATCATCGGTGGCTTCGGCATTAGCCATATCTTCGTTGATGAATCTGCTGACCTAGAAAAGTCAGTGAATGTGGTTGAAAACTCGAAGGTTCAGCGCCCATCTGCGTGTAACTCATTAGATACTTTGCTTGTTCATG
Source organism: Vibrio fortis (assembly GCF_024347475.1). NCBI lineage: Bacteria > Pseudomonadati > Pseudomonadota > Gammaproteobacteria > Vibrionales > Vibrionaceae > Vibrio > Vibrio fortis. The sequence goes on along the minus strand of NZ_AP025487.1, from coordinate 2,539,241 downwards.
AAGCGGTAGCTGAGGAGTTCCTAGGCAAGCTCAAAACTCGTCTAGCGGGTAAAGTAACGCTAGTGGCTGATGCCAGTGCTAAAGCACTTCTTGCTGATTTCGCTGACGTGCGTGATGCGGGTGAAGATGATTTCGATACTGAGTGGCTAAGCTACACCTTAGGTGTAAAGGTGGTTGCGGATGTTGCTCAGGCCATTGATCACATGCGCGTGCACAATGCGAGCCATTCGGATGCGATCATGACCAACAGCCTAGAGAGCTCTGAGCGCTTTATTAACTCGGTAGGTTCTGCGGCGGTTTATGTGAACGCATCAACTCGCTTTACTGATGGCGCACAGTTTGGTCTGGGCGCAGAAGTTGCGGTATCAACACAGAAGCTCCATGCTCGTGGCCCTATGGGGCTAGAAGAGCTCACTAGCTACAAGTGGGTGGGTAAAGCCAACTACCTAGTTCGTAGCTAGGATGAATGTGACGATTGGTTAGTAATAATCAACGAATAACCACATAAAAGGGCCTTAATTGGCCCTTTTTCTTTCCCTACGTTTGGCAATTCCGTTACACTGACAATCAATTATTTGGAGGTGATATGCATTGTCCTTTTTGTTCAGAGAACGACACTAAAGTAATCGACTCAAGGCTAGTCGCAGACGGGCATCAGGTTCGTCGTCGCCGTCAATGCCTGGCATGTAGTGAGCGTTTTACGACATTCGAATCGGCTGAGCTTGTTATGCCAAAAGTGATTAAGTCGAATGGCAACCGTGAACCCTTTAACGAAGACAAAATGGTCGGTGGGGTGCAGCGTGCATTAGAGAAACGCCCAGTGAGTGCTGATGCTATTGAACTTGCGATCAGCACCATTAAGTCTCAATTGCGAGCAACTGGTGAGCGTGAAGTGCCAACCGAAATGATTGGTAACCTTGTGATGGACCAACTCAAAGAGCTCGATAAGGTGGCTTACATTCGTTTTGCCTCTGTTTATCGCAGCTTTGAAGACATCCGAGAGTTTGGCGAAGAGATTGCCAAGCTAGAGGACTAACTTCAACTCATGTCAAAATTTTCTCCATTAGATTTTCAAATGATGTCGCGTGCTATGCAGTTGGCTAAGCGCGGCATCTATACCACTGCACCAAACCCAAATGTGGGCTGTGTAATTGCGCATGGTGACAACATTGTTGGTGAAGGCTTCCATGCTAAAGCGGGTGAAGCCCACGCAGAGGTTCATGCAATGAGAATGGCTGGCGACAAAGCCAAAGGCGCGACGGCTTATGTCACGCTAGAGCCGTGTTCTCACTACGGTCGCACGCCGCCATGTGCTGAAGGGTTAATCAAAGCTCAAGTGGCAAAAGTGATTTGTGCCATGGAAGACCCAAATCCTAAAGTCGCGGGTCGTGGTATCAAAATGCTGCGCGATGCCGGTATTGAAGTGCAAGTTGGGCTGCTAGAGCAAGATGCATTAGCGTTAAACCCTGCCTTTATCAAACGCATGCAAACAGGGTTGCCGTTTGTTCAATTGAAGATGGCGGCAAGCTTAGATGGTCAAACGGCTTTGAGTAATGGTCAAAGTCAATGGATTACGTCACCTTGTGCGCGTCGTGATGTGCAGCACTATCGTGCCAAAGCTGGCGCGGTATTATCGACCAGTCAAACTGTAATTGAGGATAACGCTTCACTTAACGTGCGTTGGGATGAGCTTCCACAAGCGGTTCAAGCTCTTTATCCTCAATCTTCACTGCGCCAACCTGCGCGCGTGATTCTCGATCGACAAGCTCAACTGCTTCAAGGCGTTAACCAAGACCTCAAGCTGTATCAATCTGAGGCTCCAGTGTTGCGTGTGGCTGAGTCTGAAGCTGATATTTTGGTTGCTCTTGATCGTGCAGGGCAGCTTGATATTAAACAGCTGATTCAAGATCTTCCCAGCCATCACATCGACCATATTTGGGTTGAGGCGGGGGCAACATTGGCGAAGAGCTTTATTGAGAACCAACTGGTTGACGAGCTAATTTTATACTTAGCACCTAAACTCATGGGCAGCGATGGCCGCGGTTTAATGGGTGCTTTGGGACTGAGCTCAATGGATGATGTGATCGATTTGTCGATCAAAGATGTACGTATGGTGGGGCCAGACATTCGCATTGTCGCTCAACCAGTATGGAAATCCTAATCCGCGATTGTTATATCTATAGTAATTTAACTTGCTTGATGTAAAAGCAGAAAGAACAAGAGTTTTAAAATGTTTACAGGAATTGTAGAAGCCGTAGGCACCCTAAGTGCTATCACACCACGCGGTGAAGATATTACGGTAACCGTGAATGTCGGTAAGCTAGATATGTCTGATGTTCAACTTGGCGACAGCATTGCCACCAACGGTGTGTGTTTGACTGTTGTGGAGTTTGATGACAACAGTTATAGCGCTGATTTATCGCTGGAAACTCTGAAAAAGACAGGCTTTATCGATTACCAAGCTGGCGATAAAGTGAACCTTGAGAAAGCAATGCTACCGACCACTCGTTTTGGAGGACACATTGTGTCTGGTCACGTTGATGGCGTGGGCGAGATTGTTGAGCGCAACCAAGTGGGTCGTGCGATCGAGTTCTGGGTAGAAATGCCGGCTGAAATCTCAAAGTATGTTGCTCAAAAAGGCTCGATCACTGTCGATGGTATCAGCCTTACTGTGAACGATTTACGTAAGAATGCATTCAAGCTGACCATCGTTCCTCACACCTCTTCAGAGACCACGATTGACCAGTTCAATGTCGGTCGTAAGGTAAACCTCGAAGTAGACGTTTTGGCTCGTTATATGGAGCGACTGCTGCAAGGTCAACAAGAAGAGTCTAAGCCAGAGTCTCGTCTGACAATGGAATTCTTACAACAAAACGGTTTTGCTTAACTCACCACTCTTTGTTCGTCAAAGTGAAGGGCTCTAAAGCTAAGCAATGCCAATCAGGTTTAAACAGTGTCGGTTCTTGGAAGCAGAACCATTTCAAAGGATATAAAATAATGCCAATTAGTACTCCTCAAGAAATTATTGAAGACATTCGCCTAGGAAAGATGGTTATCCTGATGGACGATGAAGATCGCGAGAACGAAGGTGATCTGATCATGGCGGCAGAGCATGTGACGCCAGAAGCGATCAACTTTATGGCGATGTTTGGTCGTGGTTTGATCTGTCTGACGCTAACAAAAGAGCGCTCGAGCCGTTTAGGCCTCGCGCCAATGGTTCAAGACAACAACGCGCAATACACCACAAACTTCACTGTTTCTATTGAAGCTGCAGAAGGCGTAACGACCGGTATTTCAGCATCAGATCGTGCTGTAACAGTGCAAGCTGCCGTAGCGAAAGATGCAAAAGCCGCTGACCTAGTTCAACCTGGTCACATCTTCCCGCTAACAGCACAAGAAGGCGGTGTTCTAACTCGTGCTGGTCACACTGAAGCGGGTTGTGATTTAGCACGCCTAGCGGGTTGTGAGCCTGCATCGGTTATCGTTGAGATTCTAAATGACGACGGCACCATGGCTCGTCGCCCAGACCTTGAAGTGTTTGCTGAAAAGCATGACATCAAGCTAGGCACAATTGCTGACCTTATCGAATACCGCAACAACACAGAAACCACGATTGAGCGTGTTGCGCAGTGTCACCTACCGACTGAGTTCGGCGACTTTGAGCTTGTGACTTACCGTGACACGATTGATAACCAAATCCACTACGCGATGCAAAAAGGTGATATTACGGGCGAAGCACCGCTGGTTCGTGTTCACCTGCATGATACGTTTACAGATTTGCTGCACTCAGACCGCGGTACAGAACGTAGCTGGTCGCTAGATAAAGCGATGAAGCGCATCGGCGATGAAGGCGGCGTTCTGGTGATTCTTGGGAATGAAGAGTCGTCTGACTCTCTGATTCATAAAGTGAAGACTTTTGAAGCGCAAGATAAGAATGAACAACCTAAGATGGCTAAGAAGCAAGGAACGTCTCGCCGTGTGGGTGTCGGTTCTCAGATTCTGCAAGATTTAGGTGTTCAAGACATGCGTCTACTCTCTTCAAGTTCAAAGCGCTACCACGCATTGGGCGGTTTTGGTTTGAACGTTGTTGAGTACGTGTGTGAATAAAGCTGATTTTAAGCACAATAATCAGCAAATTTTTAAAGGTAATACAGCCTAGATTGCGTGATAAGGCTTAAGCAGAGAGCACAAGATTGCATAATATGCTCTCTGCGTTTTGAGCCTTATTGGCAAAGGAATCGTCCTGTCGTTACCACTTTGTTTCTCCGGTACTGGTTCAATAAAATTAGCATTAGATATTGCTCACAGTTTTGTGCTAGAATCCGGCGATTCTCACTTGATGAAAATAGTTAAAGGAAGGCTTATGAAAGTGATCGAGGGTGGCTTCCCAGCGCCAAATGCAAAAATTGCTATCGTTATTGCTCGTTTCAACAGTTTTATTAACGAAAGTTTACTTTCTGGTGCAATCGATACTTTAAAACGTCACGGACAAGTTAGCGAAGACAACATCACTGTTGTTCGTTGTCCAGGTGCAGTTGAACTTCCACTTGTAGCGCAACGCGTTGCTAAAACAGGTAAGTTCGATGCAATTGTATCTCTAGGTACAGTAATTCGTGGCGGTACGCCTCATTTTGACTATGTTTGTAGTGAATGTAATAAAGGTTTGGCGCAAGTGTCTCTGGAATACTCTCTTCCAGTAGCATTCGGTGTGCTAACTGTTGATACGATCGATCAAGCTATTGAACGCGCAGGAACCAAGGCTGGTAATAAAGGTGCAGAAGCTGCACTAAGCGCACTTGAGATGATCAACGTTCTTTCTGAAATCGATTCCTAATGGGGGCCAGTGTGAAACCAGCCGCACGTCGTAATGCACGTCAATTTGCTCTACAAGCAATTTATTCTTGGCAAATTACTAAAGAAAATATTGCCACAGTTGAAGAACAGTTCTTATCTGGTGGTAAGTATGATGAAGAAGAGCATCACGCAGCTGAGCCTGCGCTTGCTATGCCAGAGACAGACGTTGCATACTTCCGCGACCTGCTAACTGGTGTTGCTCTAAGCCACATGGAACTAGACAGCAAACTTCGTCCATTCGTATCTCGCCCTATGCAAGATCTGGACTTAATGGAGCTTGCTCTTCTACGTTTAGCTATGTACGAGATGACTCGTCGCGAAGATGTACCATACAAAGTGGTTATCAACGAAGCTATCGAACTTGCAAAAGTATTTGCAGCAGAAGACAGCCACAAGTTTGTTAACGGTGTACTTGATAAAGCAGCACCGCACGTACGTAAGAAGTAATACGTTCGACATAGAATCGAAAGGTCAGCAAATATGCTGGCCTTTTTTGTAACTGATGACGGTAAAAGAAAGGTAATCACATGTCTGGTGAGTTCAACCTGATTGATAAATACTTCGTAAACCGACAACCTCAGCGTAAGGATGTACACCTCGCTGCCGGTGATGACTGTGCTCTAGTCAAGCCACCAAGCAATGTAGAGATCGCTATTAGCACCGACACCCTAGTCGCAGGTACTCATTTTCTAGCTGAAGCTAATCCAGCTTGGGTGGCGCATAAGGCACTAGCATCAAACATCAGTGACCTTGCTGCTATGGGGGCAACACCGGCGTGGGTCTCTTTTGCGTTGACCATGCCAGAGGTCGATGAAGCGTGGCTAGCGCCATTCTGTGACTCTTTTTTCAAACTTGCAGATTACTTTGGTATCCAACTCATCGGTGGTGATACGACGAAGGGGCCACTGAGCCTGACACTGACGGTACAAGGCTTTGTGCCGGAAGGTAAAGCGCTACGCAGAGACGGTGCGAAAGTCGGGGATTGGATTTACGTGACCGGTAATCTAGGCGATAGCAAGGCTGGCCTAGAGGTGTTGTTAAACCCAGAAGAGAATCAAGCGAAACCTTATGCTAAGGAACTTGAAGAAAGACACTACATCAGCGCTCCTCGCGTACTAGCTGGTCAGGCACTCGTGAACCTTGCTTCATCCGCCATTGATATCTCAGATGGTGTCATTGCTGACCTTAAACATATCCTTAAGCGTTCTGAAGTTGGCGCAAGCATTGATGTGAGTGCATTGCCTATCTCTCAAGAGTTACGTCAGTTCACGCCTGATATTGCGGCTGCACAACACTATGCACTGACGAGTGGTGAAGAGTATGAGCTGTGCTTTACTGTACCAGAAGAAAATAAAGGCTCACTAGAAAGTGCTTTGTCACACACTGGAACAAAAGTCACCTGCATTGGTCAGATAAGACCTGTAGAATTCTTCGAATTACATAACAACGGTCAACCACTAAGTTGGGACTTAAGTGGATACGATCACTTTAAGGTAAACGGATGACAAACCCTCTTTCTCTCATTTCGCTAAAGAACCCTTGGCATTTACTCGCTACTGGATTTGGTAGCGGACTCTCACCCGTCGTGCCGGGCACCATGGGCACATTAGCCTCGATTCCACTCTACCTGTTGTTGGTTCAATTGCCGTTTCCAATGTATGTAGTTGCGGTGATCCTTAGCTGTATCATCGGTGTGAAAATCTGTCAGGTGACGTCTGACGATATGGGCGTGCACGATCATGGCTCAATTGTCTGGGATGAGTTTGCAGGCTTTTGGATCACCATGGGCCTAGTGCCTTTATTACAGATCCCAACCGATGAATGGAAGTGGCTACTGACAGGCTTTGTGCTGTTTCGCTTTTTTGACATGGTGAAGCCGTGGCCGATCGGTTGGCTAGACAAACGCATTCATGGCGGCTTAGGCATCATGATTGATGATATCGTCGCGGGCGTAATGGCTGGTATTGCGCTTTACGCTGTGGGCCACTTCGCGGGTTGGCTAGCATAAACAGTTCATAGTGCTCTAACATGCTTGTATTGGGTTGGAGCGTCTTAGTTGGTTAGTAACACAATAGAAAACAAGGAATAACAATGTCTAAGAAGGTTTATTGTATTGCTCAGTTTCAGCCAAAAGAGGGCAAACTGAACGAGCTATTTGAAGTATTAAAAGCGCTTGAGCCAAACACAATGCGTGAAGATGGTTGCATTCAATACACAGTGACTCGTCACTTACCAAGCCCATTCGCTGAAGGTGAGAGTTACCCAATCGCATTTAATGAGATCTGGGCGGACAATGAAGCGTTTGAAGCGCACTGCCAACGCCGTGAGATCCAAGCGTTCTTCCAAGAGCAGTGTGTAGAAGAGACAGGCTTAGTTGAAAAGTTTAATGTGTGCATCTACACCGATGAACCAGAGAACTACGACGCGCCAGTGCTTAAGTAAGCTTATCGTTGGCTGTAGATTACTGGTAATAAAAAAGGTTGACCATACGGTCAACCTTTTTAGTATCTAGAGCAATGCTTTCTTATTTAGCAAGGTAGTCGTTGATTGCTTTTTCGATGCCTTTCGCATCTAGGCCAAGCTCTTCATGCAGTTCACCTTGTGTACCTTGAGCAATGAACTTGTCTGGTAAGCCAAGGTTCAATACTGGCATTGGCAGTTTCTCTTGCATCAAGAATTCAACTACACCTGCACCAGCACCGCCTGCAATCGCATTCTCTTCAATGGTCACCAGGACGTCGTGGTCAGCAGCCAGTTGCTTGATTAGCGTCTCATCAAGCGGCTTCACAAAGCGCATGTCAGCAACGGTTGCATCGATACCGTCAGCAGCTTGAAGCGCATTTTCTAGGAAAGTACCAAAGCTTAGGATAGCAACCTTAGCGCCATCTTTTGCTTTTGAGCTTTCGCGAATGATGCGGCCTTTACCAATCTCAAGTGCAGTGAATTCATTTTGGATTTCTGTGCCCATACCATTACCACGTGGGTAGCGAACGGCACTTGGACCATTATGTTTGTGGCCGGTGTAAAGCATTTGGCGACATTCGTTCTCATCGCTTGGTGCCATGATCACCATGTTTGGAATACAACGCATAAAGCTTAAGTCGAACGCACCTTGGTGTGTCTGACCATCGGCACCAACAAGACCTGCACGGTCAATGGCAAACATGACCGGCAAATCCATGATAGCGACATCGTGGATCAGTTGGTCGTAGCCACGCTGCAGGAAGGTTGAGTAAATCGCTACAATCGGGTTGTTACCCGCAATCGCCATACCTGTTGCTAGCGTCACAGCGTGCTGTTCAGCGATAGCTACATCGAAGTACTGTTCTGGGTACTCTTTCGAGAAACGAACCATACCAGAGCCTTCACGCATCGCAGGTGTAATCGCCATCAGCTTAGGATCTTGCGCGGCCATATCACACAGGAAGTCACCGAAGATCTTAGAGAAGGTCGGCTTAGCACTGGTGCTCTTTGGTAGGCTAGAGTGCGCAGGATCAAATTTAGGTACGCCGTGGTAGCCGATTGGATCTTTCTCTGCTGGTTCGTAACCTTTGCCTTTCTTGGTCATGATGTGCAAGAACTGAGGGCCTTTTAGGTCTCTCATGTTCTTAAGCGTTTTAATCAGCTCGTTGACATCATGGCCATCAATTGGACCAATATAGTTAAAGCCAAGCTCTTCAAACATGGTACCTGGAATAACCATGCCCTTGAGATGTTCTTCAGTACGACGCACCAGCTCTTTAATCGGCGGAACGCCAGATAGCACTTTCTTGCCACCTTCACGAATTGACGTGTAAAGATTGCCAGAAAGAACCTGAGCTAAGTGGTTGTTCAATGCGCCCACGTTTTCAGAGATCGACATTTCGTTATCGTTAAGGATAACCAGCATATCGTTGTGTACGTCACCTGCGTGGTTCATCGCTTCAAATGCCATACCTGCGGTAATCGCACCATCACCAATCACGCTAACGACTTTACGATCTTTGCCTTCTTTTTTAGCACTGATTGCCATACCAAGTGCGGCACTGATAGATGTCGATGAGTGACCGACTGAAAGCGTGTCGTATTCGCTCTCTTCACGCCATGGGAAAGGGTGTAAGCCGTCTTTCTGGCGGATAGTTGATAGGCGATCACGTCGGCCAGTTAGAATCTTATGTGGGTAAGCCTGATGGCCCACATCCCAAACTAACTGATCGAAAGGTGTGTTGTATACATAGTGTAAAGCAACCGTTAGTTCCACCGTACCTAGGCCTGAAGCCAAGTGTCCGCTTGACTGGCTCACTGAGTTCAAGAGGTAGGTACGTAGCTCGTCACAGAGCTGTGGAAGCGTCTCTTTCGGTAAAAGACGCAAATCCTCTGGCTTGTCAGCCAAAGCAAGAGTTGGGTACTTTGAAATATCAAGAGTCATAGGTAATGCGCGCTTATAGTCTTAGTTCTTGCGCTCGATGACATATCGGGCGAACTCTTCGAGTAACTGGGTATTGTATGGGATTGCGTCTAAAGCTTGAAGCGCTTCGTTCAATAGAGTTTGAGCTTTTTCTTGAGCGCCGTCCAATCCTAACAAAGAAGGGTAGGTGCTTTTGTTCAGTTCTTCATCAGAACCTTGTGGTTTACCAAGCGTCTCTGTATCACTAATGATATCTAGAATGTCGTCTTGAACCTGAAACGCTAATCCAATCGCATCGGCAAATTTATCAAGTTGCGGCAGAACCTCGAAGGCTTTCTCACCCGCTGCCAATGCGCCCAAACGGATTGCACTCTTCATAAGAGCGCCTGTTTTGTTACGGTGAATCTCTTCCAGTTCTTCAAGCGTTACTGCTCGATTTTCCGCTTCGATATCAAGCGCTTGACCGATACACATACCTTGAGCACCAGAGGCTTCAGCTAGGCGTTGAATCATACGTACGCGGTTACTCTCTCCGGCAGCACTTAATGTGCCTTCCGCAAGTATAGTAAAGGCCAGCGTTTGTAGAGCGTCGCCGGTTAAAATTGCTGTAGCTTCATCGTATTTGATGTGGCATGTCTGATGACCACGACGCAGTTCATCATCGTCCATGGCAGGAAGATCATCATGAATGAGTGAGTAAGCGTGGATACATTCAATCGCTGAAGCTGGCGTGTCGAGCTCTTCAGCGCTACAGCCAAGCATTTCCCCTGTGATGTAGACAAGAAATGGACGTGCGCGTTTTCCACCTAGCAGTAAGCCATAACGCATAGCCTTGATGAGGTTTTGGTTTTGATGTGGAAGGCGGTCAAGCCATTGGTTTAACTGCTCGTTATTACGTGCTTGATAAGACGTTAAAGTCTCAATCATAGGGGATCTCATACTATTATTTATTCTGGTTGTGGGTTGAAGTCACTTAGCTCTGCATCTTCGTCGTTTTGAAGAAGAATACTCACGCGCTGTTCTGCGTCGTTAAGTTTGCTTTGACCTGCACGAGCTAGTGCAATTCCACGCTCGAATTTCTTCAGCGCATCATCTAAAGCTAGATCACCATTTTCAAGTTGATCAACCAAGCCATCAAGCTCTTCAATTGCTGCTTCAAAGCTCATATTTTCCGGTTTCTTAGTAGCCATAATAGTTCTGCGTTTGGAAAGATGAACGAACGTTACCCTAGGGCGTAGAGATGGTCAAATGTAACCAATAAAATTTGCTAGAAAGTTTGTTTTATCGGGCGCTTGGCAGCCATATCTGTATGACTCAATAAGTGTCGAGTTGGAGAAGACCTATTTACGATGGGCTTACTTGCCGTGCGCAGTTATTCATAAGTCTTAATGTCATTACGACTCAAAAGTGTGATACTTAGGCCAAGAATTTTCTAAAAGATCTTATAGTCTTGCCGATAAGAAGATTATTCTCGAGGTAGAACAAGAAAAAGCATGAGGAGTGCTCAGTGGATTTAGCAACCCTAATAGGTTTAATTGGTGGATTTGCCTTCGTGATCATGGCGATGATCTTGGGCGGAAGCCTTGGGATGTTCTATGACACGACTTCGATCTTGATCGTGGTTGGTGGTTCAACCTTTGTGGTCTTGATGAAGTTCACAATGGGCCAGTTCTTTGGTGCTGCAAAGATTGCAGGCAAAGCCTTTATGTTTAAAGCCGATGAACCAGAAGATCTGATCGCGAAAGTGGTTGAGATGGCAGATGCGGCACGTAAAGGTGGTTTTCTTGCACTGGAAGAGATGGAAATTAATAACAGCTTTATGCAGAAAGGCATCGACTTACTGGTTGATGGCCACGATGCCGACGTAGTAAGAGCGGCACTGCAAAAAGATATTGCTTTGACCGATGAGCGTCATGAGCAGGGCGGTAAGGTGTTCAGCGCCTTTGGTGATGTTGCCCCGGCGATGGGTATGATTGGTACGCTGGTTGGTCTGGTTGCGATGCTTTCGAACATGGATGATCCAAAAGCGATCGGTCCTGCGATGGCGGTAGCACTCTTAACCACACTATACGGTGCGATTCTTTCTAACATGGTGTTCTTCCCAATTGCTGACAAACTGGCACTGCGCCGCGAACAAGAAACGTTAAACCGCCGTCTAGTCATGGATGGTGTATTGGCGATTCAAGATGGTCAGAACCCACGTGTTATCGATGGCTACCTGAAGAACTACCTCAATGAGGGTAAACGTCTTCTAGATGGCGAAGCTGATTAAGGAGCTCGGTAATGGAAGAAGAAACTCCCTGTAAATGTCCGCCCCCCGGCTTACCTTTATGGATGGGTACCTTTGCTGACTTGATGTCGCTATTGATGTGTTTCTTCGTACTGCTGCTCTCTTTCTCTGAGATGGACGTACTGAAGTTTAAGCAGATCGCAGGCTCGATGAAGTTCGCCTTTGGTGTACAAAACCGATTAGAAGTAAAAGATATTCCAAAAGGTACCAGTATTATTGCTCAAGAGTTTCGTCCTGGACGCCCAGAGCCGACACCGATTGATGTGATCATGCAGCAAACCATCGATATTACTCAGCAAACGCTAGAGTTTCACGAGGGTGAGTCTGACAGAGCGGGCGGTACTAAGCGCGATCAAGGTAAACTCACTGGTGGTCAATCACCAGAGACTTCGACCCACAACAACCAGAACTCTGAGTCAGATAAGCAACAGCAGCAAGCTGAAGCGCAGTCTCAAGAGATGGAAACCTTGATGGAGAGCATCAAGAAAGCCTTGGAGCGTGAAATTGACCAAGGAGCGATTGAGGTCGAGAACTTGGGTCAGCAGATCGTGATTCGAATTCGTGAGAAAGGTGCGTTCCCAGAAGGGTCAGCGTTCTTACAGCCTAAATTCCGTCCATTGGTCAGACAGGTAGCTGAGTTGGTGAAAGATGTACCGGGTATTGTTCGTATCTCGGGACATACTGATAACCAACGCCTTGATTCTGAGCTTTACCGTTCAAATTGGGATCTCTCTTCTCAGCGTGCGGTGTCGGTTGCTCAAGAGATGGAGAAGGTAAGAGGTTTCTCTCATCAAAGGCTACGGGTACGAGGAATGGCAGATACTGAGCCTCTAGAGCCGAATGATACCGATTGGCAAAGAAGCCTCAACCGCCGTGTTGAGATCAGCATCATGCAGGGTGAACCTCTCTACAGTGATGAAGTTCCGGTCGTGACAGAATAGGTACACTTCAATATTAAAGCCCAAACCTAAAGCCCGAGTTATCGCGACTCGGGCTTTTTTGTGGGAAAAACTAAACCTTTTGCTGCGTTTGGCAGTACAGACTCTACGGGTGGAGTGCTTATTCCCTGTCGATGATAGGGTTAGGGCAAGCATTCTTTTCCTTGTATGACTTTCTCATGTATAATTCGCGCCCTTAGATTTAGATATGATCTATTCTTGCTTCAAGTGCTCGGTGAAATCTCTGTTTTTACTTAGCGCCGAGCCCCTTAAACTTGTTTAATGTTGTGAAAGTACTATGAAATTTATTGTTAAGCCCCATCCGGAAATTTTTGTAAAAAGTGAATCGGTGCGTAAGCGCTTCACAAGGATTCTAGAGTGCAACATTCGTAACGTAATCCAGCGTCGCTGTGAAAGCGTTGCGGTATTCAACCGTCGTGACCATATCGAAGTAACCTCTGAAAGTGATAAGTACTACCCAGAAGTACTTGAGATCCTGACACAAACACCAGGTATTCATCACTCTCTTGAAGTTCAACAGTCTGAATTCAAAGACCTGCACGACATCTTCGAGCAAGTGTTAGAGCGTAGCCGTGGCGACATTGAAGGTAAGAGCTTCTCTGTTCGCGCAAAGCGTCGTGGTAAGCACGAGTTTACTTCTATTGAGCTAGAGCGTTACGTTGGTGGCGGTCTTAACCAAGCGGTGGAATCAGCGCGCGTTAAGCTGAAAGATCCAGAAGTAACGGTAAAAGTTGAAATTGCTAACGATAAGCTTAACCAGATTATCGCTCGTCATAAGGGCCTAGGCGGTTTCCCTCTAGGTACGCAAGAAGACGTATTAAGCCTAATTTCTGGTGGCTTTGACTCAGGTGTTTCAAGTTACCTACACATCAAGCGTGGCTCTAAAGTACATTACTGTTTCTTTAACCTAGGTGGTCCTGCGCACGAAATTGGTGTTAAGCAAGTGGCTCACTACCTGTGGAACAAGTTTGGTTCTTCAGCAAAAGTGAAATTCATCTCTATCGACTTCGAACCAGTGGTTGCTGAGATCCTTGAAAACGTTGAAGACGGCCAAATGGGCGTTGTTCTTAAGCGTATGTTCATGCGTGCTGGTGGCATGGTGGCAGAGAAGTTCAAGATCGAAGCACTGGTTACTGGTGAAGCACTAGGTCAGGTTTCAAGCCAAACGCTGACTAACCTGCGTCATATCGATAACGTTACGGATACGCTGATCCTTCGCCCACTGATCAACTGGGATAAAGAAGACATCATCGACCTAGCGCGTAACATCGGTACTGAAGACTTCGCGAAAGTAATGCCTGAATACTGTGGTGTTATCTCTAAAAAGCCAACAGTGAAAGCGAAGAAGGGTAAACTAGAAGCGGAAGAAGCGAAGTTTAACTTTGACGTTCTGGAGCAAGTGATCGAGAACGCTCGCGTGATGGACATTCGTGACATCGAGAAAGAGAGCCAAGAGCAAGCACCAGAAGTTGAACAGGTTCAAGCTGTTGCTGAACACGCAATCGTGCTGGATATTCGTAGCCCAGATGAGGAAGACGAAAACCCACTAGAGATCGATGGCGTTGACGTTAAGCATCTGCCTTTCTACAAGCTAGCAACGCAGTTTGGTGATCTTGACCAGAGCAAAGAGTACCTACTGTACTGTGATCGTGGCGTGATGAGCCGTCTGCAAGCACTTTACTTGCAAGAGCAGGGTTTCGCTAACGTAAAAGTGTACCGCCCATAGGTCACTAACTACGCATGCCTTAAAAGCCGCTTTATACAGCGGCTTTTTTATTGGCTTGAGAAAGCTCTGCCTCTAAGTTCTGAGTATTAAGCCTTAGGGTAGTTCTGCGGGAATAGTGCTCTCGCTGCCTCTTCATCAATCGTCGCTTTAAAATCGATACCACTCTCGATCTCACGTGCTTTTGCTACGGCTGGGCGAGCATTGACCAGTTCAAACCAGCGCTTTAGGTTTGGATAGTCATTAAGTGCATCTTCACCCAGCACGAATGGCGCTTTGTCTATCCAGCCCCACGCCGCCATATCGACGATAGTGTACTCTTCACCCACCATGTAAGTTTTGTCGGCAAGATGGTTGTCGAGCACCTCATAGTGTCGCTGTGCTTCACGACGGTAACGGTTTTTGGCATAAGGCAGATCTTCAGGTGCTGCTTTATTGAAATGAACCGATTGACCAGAGAAAGGTCCCAATCCAGAGGCGATAAACATCAACCAAGAGAGTAGCTCTCCACGGGTTTGTGGTTGGCCAGCAAACAGCCCTGTCTTTTCTGACAGATAAAGGAGGATCGCATTGGAGTCAAAAATACGGGTGCCGTCATCCTCAATCGCTGGCGTCTTGCCATTGGGATTGACTAGACGAAACTCCGGAGTGTGCTGTTCACCTTTAAGCGTATCAACAGGAACCAATTCGTAGGCTAGACCTGTTTCTGCAAGATAGAGCGCAACTTTCATTGGGTTTGGGGTGCGGTGGAAGTAGAACTTAATCATCAGTGAACTCCTAGTTCATTATTTATGGTCGGCACATCCGTGCTTGTGCATTGACTATAATTCAACCTGAACGGTCGTTCAAATTAAATTTGTAAAATTCTAGTTAAGTGAGGTTGATTCCAAGACTTTGAATAAGGTGAGCTATTGATAAACTTGTTGTTATTTGGGGGCAGATAAAAAAACACCGCCATAAAGGCGGTGTAAAGAAATTTGACAGACAGGTCAAAATAAATACAGGAAGTAGATGCCTCGTTTTAGGGGATAACTAAAACAAAACATTTGGTAGAACTCTACCCAACTCGAAAAGTACGAGTTTGCAAACACAACATCGCAGTGACTAAGCCAATTGATTCAGAGAGAATCAAGCCGTTCAGGCTAGTGACTGCGGAACGAAATATAGAATTTCTCTAGCCGCTAAGCAATGGACAAATTATAATGTTTCAGATAAAAAAAACTAATGTCATTTTAGAGAGTAACTATGTCTCGTCGATTACCCCCACTAAACTCCTTACGAGTGTTTGAAGCTGCGGCTAGACACTTGAGTTTTACGCGCGCTGCAGAAGAGTTGTTCGTTACTCAAGCTGCGGTGAGTCACCAAATAAAATCGTTGGAAGAGTTCCTATCCCTGAAACTCTTTCGCCGCAGGAATCGCTCTTTGCTGCTTACCGAAGAGGGGCAGAGCTATTTCTTAGACATTAAGGATATCTTTACATCGCTTGCTGAGGCGACCGACAAGGTGCTAGAGCGCAGTGAGAAGGGGGCATTAACGATCAGCCTGCCGCCAAGCTTCGCCATTCAGTGGCTGGTGCCTCGCTTAGCTGACTTTAATCAACAAGAGCCTGATATTGATGTTCGAATCAAAGCCGTCGATATGGATGAGGGCTCACTGACTGATGATGTGGATGTCGCGATTTATTATGGGCGAGGCAATTGGCCAGGGCTGAGAGCAGACAAGCTGTATCAAGAATATTTGATTCCACTGTGTTCACCTTCAGTGTTACTGGGGACAAAGCCATTAGAATCTCTAAAAGATTTAGCATGCCATACGCTATTACATGATACCTCTCGTAAAGACTGGAAACAGTTCGCAAAACAGAATGGTATCGATGGTGTTAACGTCAACCATGGTCCTATCTTCAGTCACTCGACCATGGTGCTGCAAGCGGCGGCTCACGGCCAAGGCATTGCTTTAGGTAACAACGTATTAGCGCAGCCTGAAATTGAAGCTGGGCGTCTGATTGCACCGTTTGATGAGGTCCTAATCAGCAAAAATGCCTTCTATGTAGTGTGTCATGACAAACAAGCGGATATGGGGCGTATTGCCACTTTCCGTGATTGGATGCTTGCTAAAGCGCAGAGTGAGCAAGAGGAATTGCTCGATGAATAATTGGCTTATTGATGGTGAAGAGCATAGCCAGTACAACTTTGTGTTTGCTCACGGTGCGGGTGCAGGTATGGACCATGAGTTCATGCAGTCAGTTGCCAAGGGACTTGCGTTTAAGGGCATTCGAGTGATTCGATTTAACTTCCCATATATGATCAAACGCGCTGAAGATGGTAAGCGTCGACCGCCGGATCGTGCGCCTAAGTTATTAGAAGCCTACCAAGAGGTAATTGAACAGGTTGATGCCCAAAGATTGGTCATCGGCGGTAAATCAATGGGCGGACGCATGGCGAGTCACCTATCCGAACATGAGAAAGTTGTCGGTGTGGCTTGTTTAGGCTTTCCTTTCCACCCACCGGGTAAACCCGACAAGTATAAAGGTGAGCACTTAGCCGAGCTTAGCAAGCCTTGTCTTATTCTACAGGGAGAGCGTGATACTTTTGGCAAGTGGGAAGAGTTCCCTGCGTTTGATCTCTCCGATTCGGTCTCTGTCGAGTTTATCCCGGATGGTGACCACAGCTTTAAGCCGCGTAAGAGCTCAGGACACACCGAGCAGCAGAACATTGCACTAGCGGTCGAGAAACTGGCTAAGTTCATTAAAGGAGCTATCGATGAGAAGTAAGGGATTGCTTACCTTTGCGGGCGCATCTGGTGCCATCGCGGTGATGCTTGGGGCATTTGCAGCGCACGGACTTAAGGCTCAACTAGCACCTTATCTATTGGGGGTGTTCGAAACCGGTGTCTTGTATCAGTTCATCCATACCTTTGCGATCGTGGCATGTGCCATCATGCTGCAGCTGAAACTTGGTGCTAAATCACAAAAATATTTTTTCATTGCGGCAATTTGCTTTATCATCGGCATCCTTTGTTTTAGTGGCAGCCTCTATGCGCTGGCACTGACAGGAATTAAATGGTTTGGTCCAATAACACCGTTAGGTGGACTACTATTTATCATTGGTTGGGGAGTCTTCTCCTTCGCTGCTTTGAATATAAAAGAGGTAACTCAGTGAAACACGTACTACTTTATTGTCGCTCTGGTTTTGAAAAAGAATGTGCTGGCGAAATTCAAGACAAAGCAACACAACTGGAAGTGTTTGGTTTTCCTCGCTTAAAAAACAATACTGGCTTTGTATTGTTTGAGTGTTATCAAGATGGCGAAGCGGATCGTTTGATCAAAGAAATTGATTTCCAATCGCTGATCTTTGCTCGTCAAATGATCGCGGTTGCAGCAGAAATTAAAGATCTGCCAAAAGATGATCGCATCTCTCCAATCCTTGATGAGCTGGCAGACAAAGACGGTTTCCCACGTTGCGGCGACATTCGTATAGAAACGCCAGACACCAATGAAGCGAAAGAGCTACTGAAGTTCTGTCGTAAGTTTACCGTGCCGATGCGTCAAGCGATGCGTGGTAAAGGCCTGATGACGGCAAAAGACAACCCGAAGAAACCAGTACTTCATCTGTGCTTCATCGCACCGGGTCACTGCTTTGTGGGTTACTCGTACCCGAACAACAATTCCCAGTTCTTCATGGGTATTCCACGCCTTAAGTTCCCAGCCGATGCGCCAAGCCGTTCGACGCTAAAGCTTGAGGAAGCGTTCCATGTATTCATTCCACGTGAAGAGTGGGATGAGCGTCTTGCTCCGGGTATGTGGGGCGTAGATTTGGGAGCATGTCCTGGCGGTTGGACTTACCAATTGGTGAAGCGTTCGATGTTCGTTCACTGTGTTGATAATGGCATGATGGCGGATAGCCTAATGGAAACGGGACAAATCAAGCACCACATGGTGGATGGCTTTAAATTTGAACCAGACCGTAAGAACGTTACTTGGATCATCTGTGACATGGTTGAAAAGCCAGCGCGCGTTGCTCACCTGATGGGTGAGTGGATCATTAAAGGTTGGGCGAAAGAAGCACTGTTCAACCTGAAGCTGCCAATGAAAGGTCGCTACGACGAGGTTCTACAAGATATTGAGAACCTGAAGCAGTTCCTAATCGAGAATAAAGTGAAGTTCAAGATGCAGGCGAAGCACTTGTACCACGATCGCGAAGAGATCACGGTACATATTCAGTCACTTTCAAATATCTCTCCGCACTAATCGAATTCGATAGCTATGTTGAAAAAAATGCTCCTAAGTAGGAGCATTTTTTATTTATCGACCATCGGTTTAACTACTGATGACCATAATTTGTGCCTACTCTGGTGTTGGCCACATTTCCCATAGCATCGCTTCCATTGAGTTTTCAATGTCATCATTGGTATTAGAGAAGAAGTCTAAGTTGGTGCGTTCTTCTACGTCATCAATGGTAGTGACAAAGTCGACAAGTTCACTGCCTGATACGTCTCGGTGAGGTACGATAAACGCGATGGCATCGTTGTAATATGGGTCCAAAACAACTTTGTAAAACGCACTAGGAATGACAACGCCATCTCCAATAGACGCTTCGTTACCCTCATAAATAGGACCCGTCACCACATATAACTCGTGATACTCGTTAGCGAGGTCTCTTACGTGCTCCTCTAACAATCGCCACCCGACACGGTTAAAGCCTGGGAGCTGCGGAGACATGTTGCTTAACAAGAAACTCTCTTGCATCGATTCTTGACTGAAATCCATCGCTGCGGATGGTGCAAGATGGCCGCGATCGTATCCTGATTTGGAGTAGTCACTTAATGTGGATTGCGCATACTCAGGTAGCTCAGCATCAACCTTGAAGTTATTGCTGCGCTTGAATTGCGCATTAACGCTTTCTTTCGTGACATGATACGCCACCCAATCCGCATTCTTAGTTTGATAATTGTAGCCGACCGCATACCCTGTACGGCACAGCACCTGATCGCTGTTGTTAGAAGGCATGCCTTTTACAAGGTGTTCTCCACATGTTTCCGATGCGGAACTAAAAGGGGCGACATGCAGCAAGAGGGTGGTGAGTGAAAGTAGTAATATTTTTTTCATTGTGTTTCTCCTTATTGGAGCAATGAAAATAAATATTTATATCAACAAGACTGTGACGGCGATTAAAAGTTAATCAATACTTGGTAAGGTATTGATTAACTTTATTAAAATCCTGTGAATGTAAAGGAGAACACAACAGGTTTGATTAACATCTAATGAGGTTAATCAGAGCTGTTGTTGAAGCGAAGATCTTGAAGGTTAAAGCCCAGTTCAATATCGGTTTTTAGTGCGGAAACCTGTTTACATACACGTGCTGACTCAATGTGCTCATCGAATTTCTTGCGATACTTTTTCGGCAGATCCTCGGCTTGGTATGCTGTTTCGATATCTGGGTAGGTGGTTAAGATCTCCTTGGCTGCCTTAGGGCCTACTCCAGGAATCCCTGGCACTTGGCTAGAGCTCACTCCGGTGAGTCCCCAATAATCCGCCAGTTGGCTCGGCTTAACCCCAAATTCGGCCTCAATAAATGGCGTGTCTAACCAACGATGCTGGAAATAGTCACGGATTTGTAGAGTAGGAGAGAGCAGCTGACAGTAGCCTTTATCGGTTGAGATAATGGTGACCTTCTGCCCGTGGTCCGCGACTTTTTTGGCAAGTGTTGCTACCAAATCATCCGCTTCATCGCCATCCGAAAGTAGAGAGTCAATTCCGAGATCCCACCATGCTTGTTGAATAGCATCTAATCCAGCCATTAACGGCTCAGGCATCGGTTTACGGTTCTCTTTGTAGGTCGGTAGAATGTCAGCACGCCAGCCACGATCTTGTAGGTGGTGATCAAAGACCGCAATGATATGGCTTGGCTGCGCCTCTTTAATGATCTTATTCAGAGTTCGCGTAGTTGTGGTGATGGTTCTTGCAATATCGTTTGGATCCGGCTGAGCAGAGTGAACGCGGCGGATGAGGTTGAGGGCATCGATAATAACAAGATGGATAGACATAAGTTTCCAATAACTAAGCAATAAATAAAGGGGCGGTATCATTCGCCCCTTATAGTAACGTATCGCTTACGCAGTTGAAATGCTCTCAGCGGGATGCTCAGTCGTTGTTTTGCGCAATTTTATAACACGGAACGTAATCGGTACCGCCTGGTAGCTTCATACGGTGCTGGTGGACGAAGTCGTTGAGCAGTCTGTCCATTTTGGCCATCAGATCTTTGTCACCATCAATGATGAATGGGCCGTGCTTTTCAATCTCCAAGATACCTTCTGCTTTAACATTACCAGCGACAATACCTGAGAAGGCTTTACGTAAGTTCGCCGCAAGGCTCTCTGTTTTTTGGTCCATATGGAGATCGAGTGCTGCCATTGATTCATGGGTTGGGTCGAACGGCAGTTGGAACTCAGGCTCAATGTGTAGTGACCAGTTGTAGCTGTATGCGTCACCGGTCTCTTTACGGTGAGAACGCACATCTGGCATCGCCTGCTTCATAATTTTTGCCGCGCGTGCAGGGTCATCAATCACGATTTCATAGTGTTTTTGTGCATCAGGCCCTAATGTTTCACCAATGAACTTATCAATTGAGCGGAAGTACTCTTCACTCTCTTTTGAGCCAGTTAGAACAATCGGCATTGGTTGGTCAGCATTGTTAGGATGCATCATGATACCGAGAATGTAGAGCAGCTCTTCTGCGGTGCCTGGACCGCCCGGGAAGATAATGATGCCATGTGCCATACGAACAAACGCTTCAAGACGCTTTTCGATATCAGGCATGATCACCAACTCATTTACGATTGGGTTTGGTGGCTCAGCGGCGATAATTGAAGGCTCAGTGAGACCAAGGTAGCGGTGTTCTGTGTAGCGCTGCTTCGCATGACCGATGGCAGCACCTTTCATTGGCCCCTCCATCGCGCCTGGGCCACAACCAGTACAGATATTGAGTTCACGTAGGCCTAATTCATTACCTACCTCACGGGTGTATTGGTACTCATTGGCATTAATCGAGTGACCACCCCAACAGACAATCAGGTTCGGCTCGATGCCCGGCGTTAAGGCTCCAGCATTTCGCAAGATACCAAACACCAAATTAGTAATGTGAGTCGCGTTAGTGAGGTTGAGTCTTTGGTTGTCGGCAAGGTGCATGTTGACGTAAACAATGTCACGCAATACCGAGAACAGATGTTCTTGAATACCCTTGATGATTTCACCATCGACAAAGGCATGCTCAGGCGGGTTGTGGAGTTCGAGCTTAATACCACGCTCACGCCTTACCACCTCGACATCAAAAGAGAGGTATTTATCCAGCAGCTCTTTTGAGTTGTCGGTGTGGCTGCCAGAGTTGAGTACCGCGAGGGTACAGTTACGATACAGTTGGTAAAGATCACTGGATGCGGTTTTCTTAAGGCGCTCAACTTCGAGTTGAGAGAGTAAATCCATGCTACCGGCAGGACTGATATGAGTGATCATAGTGCCTCCTTGTTGAATAAGAGTTGGGGAGACAAGATGCGACGTCACCCTCAAACTCGGGAGTAGTGAAGCAAGGCATGCAACGCCAGAGGGCGTTAGTGATAATCGGATTATTCTATGCCTTGCTAAATGTTCTTGGCACAGGCTTGATCGCCAGAAAGGCTTGTTAAGCAAATGTTAACCATTAGCTTAGCAAATATTTTCCTAATTGGTATGTGATAAGTATTTGAAAAAGAGAAATAATTTCTCGGGGGAGTTCGATTATTGCCAAATGAGTTGGTTGGTGCCGCGCTGTTTTGCTTTATTTAGGATGCGATTTAGACGCTCAAGCACTTCTTCAGGCGTATCGGATTCGCTGAATTGAGTACTCGCTGCACATAGAGTAATAGTGATCTGTTGATCGCGGAACTTAAACGGCAATCGGCTTACTTGTGTCTGAATACTCTGAATCACTTGATGGCAGTACTCATCGTTCTGTTCTGGCAGTAGCAAAACAAACTCTTCACCAGAAAAACGCGCCACGGTGTCAGTCTTAGACAGCTCTTTGGTCATGGTACGAGCAATGATCTTAAGCGCTTTATCACCGGCGGTGTAACCGAAGCTATCGTTAATCGCTTTGAAGTTATCGATATCGAGAAGTACAACACGTAATGAGTGCTGAGCTCGAATCCAACGGCGGTACTCTAACTCTAGGCGATCGGTAAATGCAGTGCGGTTGTAGACCTTAGTCAGTGGGTCGAGCAACATACGCTGAGCCTGATCTTCGAGGCGTCTGCGGTAGTCTTGCGTCACTTCATACAGCGAATCAAGCTGAGTTTTACCATAGCTCATGCGATCGATAAGCGCCTGCTCTTTTTGTTCAGCGTGACTAAGCCTTTCAGAGAGCGAGGCGATTTCGTTAAGCAGTGGAGTGATTGACTGTTTCAGTACATGAATATCGGTGGCTTGCTCTACCGATTTCTGGCTTTTACCTACTAAGTTGCCCAGCTCGTTGTTGAGGCTCTGACGGTGTTCGAAGTAGGTTTGGCTCTGGTCACTGTTTTGGTCAGCGGTTTTGATGCTGGCAGAAAGTGAGGCGTTGAGCTGTTCAATAAACTGTTCTGACTTCTTGCGTTCTAGGTTCGTTCCTTCAATCACCAGTTTTAACACTTGTAGTGTCAGTTCAAACAGGTTTTCCGTTGTCACACCGAGAAGCAGTTTTGCGCGGATATCAATTAACAAGTCACCAGATTCACCCTCGAAATCGAGTTCAGTGATTAGGTGTTGTAATTCAGTTGAAAGGTCAGAGAGTACAGTCTGCTCTGGGGAGCAATCGGCGTCGGAAAAATGAGAACGGGAATTGGTTGCCATGATTTTCACGGCACGCTCATAGATGCTGAGCAGCTTCATTGCATGGTCGATTTTCTGACTGCCATTGCCTTCAGAAAAGCTCAGTAGATTGCGCAGGTCACGTTTAATCTGAGCCGGTAGCCCCGTCACGCGCTGCAGTGTTTCACCACTGTGCTTGATGCTTTCGTCTAGATATCCGTTCTGTTTTTCCATAGCCACCGTTTTTTGTTTTAGCATGCGCTCCAAAACAGCCAACTTTGGAATCATTGAGCTGACGTCTTTCTGTTGTTGCAGCGCTTCCCTAAGGGCAATCAAGTTTTCATCAAGATGGTCGTTGGTGCCGACACAAGCATCGCTTAAAGATGTGACAATACGCTTAAGGACCTTTTGTTCACGTATGAACTTGAACGAGGTGTCTCTCTGATTCAGACGCGCCTGATCTAACTGTGTTTTCAGTTGATGCAGCTGAGCCTGTATGTCTTGTTCGAGAATGCCCATAGGTCGATAAATTAGTGCCACATAGATCGATGACGATCGCTTTGATGAAATGCCAATCTATCGATAATAACAAAACTAAAAATAAGGTCACTGTTTCAAGCGATTAACCGCTCGCAAATTACTCATCTTTTAGCATTTTTTTGATATTGTCCTCATTCTGATAAGAGGATTGTATTTTTATTAACCCTTGATTAATAGCGACTTTACACGCTTCTCTTATGTTACCAGTTGCAAGGCTAGCCGCTGGAGCGTTGTCGATGGCCTTCAAATATACCCACTGACTGCTGCGCTCTTTGAGACTCACTTCACGTGCGATATTGGTCGACATCAGCAGCACATCGAGCAGCTCTTGGTCGTTAATCGCGGTATAAGCGCGTGGCAAGAATGGATAATCGGCGATACCAACGCGAATCGTGCGATTGATGTTACGTTCAGGCTCGAAATCCGAGATCCAGGATTGTATTTTACGGAACATCGCTTCTGGAGAAGCATCGCGGTCTGAATTTGGCTCGATGTAGAGTAGGTTTGCATCGGAGAAGTGATAGATACGTGATGGCCCATCAAGCTTGGTTTTTAGGTACTCCCCAAACGCATCTTCTAGCTCAAGACCCGCTTTATAACCATTCTGCGTATACATGTTACGTAGGAATGGCAGGTCAATCATCACAAAACGCAGGCGGTCGTTCAACGGCTCATGAATAAGTTCACCGAGCTGCCACTGTTCGAAAGTCTGACTAGTTTGCTCAAGCGAGTTAGACAGCTTGGCATTAAGCATTCTTAGGTTTGGTAGCTTAGAGCGAGAGTGAGTAAAGAGGTCGGTACTTAGGCGATCATTCTCTCTTGCTTGGCTTTGAATGATGTAGCCACGGCGTAATACAAAGAAGAACAAGATGATACTGAATAGGAACAGCGCAAAAGAGATCTTCTGGAATTTGCGGTGTTCTTCTTTGTACAGTTCTAGCTCCTCTGCTTGTCCTGCGTAGTGCAAGGTACGTTCAGCAAACTCTTTTTGCTGGCGGAACGCATCTTCACTGATTCGGTTGAGGTTCTGCTGCTCAAGTGAAATCAGCGAAGTGTATTGCTTAAGGTTCTCGAGTGCTTTTTGTGGCTGTTGTGCCTGCTCATAACCGAGAGAGAGTAAGTGGTACGAACGCTGCGACAAACGCATATTCTCGACCTGGCGAGAGATATCCAACGCACGTTGAGCATGTTTGATCACTTGCTCGCTGTCTTGAAGGTGGTAAGCAAGCCCTGCCGATAGGAGAGCAGCACGACCTTCAAGCTTGAGGTTGTCTGTGTACTCAAGCAGCTCCAGCGCTCGCGACAGGTATTGTTCTGCCAGTGGGTAGTTGTACAGGCGTAAGTAAGTCGCAGACAGGCTAAGGCGAATATCAATCACCTGATTAATGTCGCGGTCGGTACTCTCATGATCCAATACATTAAAGAAGTGGACTAAAGCTAAGTTGTACTTACCTTGGAAGTAGTACACATCGCCCATCTTTTTCAACACTTGAGCCAGAATTGGTGAGTTTTCAAAGTTGTCATAAAAGTCGGCAGCCTGAGAAAGATGCTCAACCGCTTTGTCTAACACTTGTCGTTCAAAAAAGAGCTGCGCCAATAAGCGGTTTACTTTAGCTAAACGAGCACTGAGGTTGCCTTCTACCGATTTCCAATAGCCGTAAAGTAGCTCAGATAGGGCGTGGTTGTACTCTTTGTGTGTTAGATAAAACTCACCCACTGCAATGTGGTAGTCGATGGTCACTTTTTCTGAGTAGCGTTGGTCGAGGAATTGCTTCGCTCGTTGGTAGAGACTTTCAGCTTCGTCGATCTGATTCTCGTATGAAGCGATTTCCGCCTTAAGCATGATCAATCGATAGGTAATGCCTTCGGTTAAACGCAAGGTTTGGCTGATTGACTGTAAGCTTCCCTCGATGGAAGCCAGTGTCTGTTTCGCTTCTGCTGACTTGCGATTGTTGAGCCACAATAAGCGAGTTTTTAAGATCTTAAGATCAAGCTCTAGGTATTGGAGCTTATAAGTCTTCGCCAGTTCACTTGCGGTTTCGATATGCTGAATGGCGGTGCGTGTATGCCCCAAGTTGAACTCTGCTTTAGCGAGGATCTTGTAGGCATCAATACTGCTATTTGGTGTACGAATGGAAGAGTCCGTCTCTTCGCGAGAAATAGCTGAAGGGCTTTTCTCGCTTTGATCCGACAGGACACGAAGCGTTAGGTAACTATTGGCCATCTGTTTGGCTCGGCTTGGTTCTATCTCAACCAAGTTATTGGCTTCATTAAGCAGAGCCGATGAGTATACCGAGGCGCTAACTGAAGCACTTAAGCTAACAAGGAGCAGGCCAATAAAAGTTAACCAACGCATTTTATTTTCCTTTAAGTCGAACTATGGATTCTGAGGCGAAACATAGAAATAGAGTCGAAATCTTCCAATGATTTACTGACGAGCCATACGCATGTTATGAGCAGGCTTATCCTGTTCTGTCGAGCGGTATGGGTTGATGTCTAGCCCACCGCGACGCGTGTAACGTGCGAAAACAGTCAGCTTTGTTGGTGCGCAGTATTTCATGATGTCAGTGAAGATGCGCTCAACACATTGTTCGTGAAACTCGTTATGCTCACGGAAAGAGACAAGATAGCGCAGCAGCGCCTCGCGATTGATTTTCGAACCTGTGTAGGCAATTTCAACGCTGCCCCAGTCTGGTTGGTTGGTGATCAGGCAGTTAGACTTTAGCAAATGGCTGTGCAAAGTCTCTTCAACATGCTCTTGCTCAGCTGCACCTTCTAGGATTGACGCTTCAAAATCGTAGCTGGTGATCTCAATATCCTGATCATCAATGCATTCACCTTGCATAGTAACAATCGGTTGATTGGTGTAATCAGTCACTTTGTTTACGTTGACCAGCACGGTTTCACCTGCACATGCAGACAAATCTTGAGTAAGGCGCTCGGTGACGGACTCCCAATCAGAGAAGCGAGTTTGGTTGTAGCTGTTTAGGTACAGCTTGAAAGATTTTGATTCAATTAAATTCGGACTTGTCGCCGGGATGAAAACTTCACCCACTGCCACCTGAGGCAAACCTTTGTCATTCAGCCATGACAGCTCATACATGGTCCAGATATCGTGGCCAATGAATGGCAGTTCGTCGCCTAAAGCGAGGTCATCACGATTCAAGCTACGAGGAACAGGCTGTAGTAGGCTGGCATCATATTGGTTAGCGTACTCAGTTTTTTGACCTAGGGTTAAACCCGCTAGCTCTTTAGCGTCAGAATATTTGCTCATACTTTCGTTTCAAATTCGATTAGAATGGGGGCGATTTTACTGAATCCCCATTACTGTGTCATTAGGTCATCGCTTAATCGACGAGGAAAGGTGCCCGATTCTATTTATTATTTTCGCTTTAGGAGATTTTCATGACTCAACGTGCCCAAGACGCACTACTTTCATTCAGTCAGCAGTATGTCGATGCTTGGCAGCAGCAACATCAATCTTTACCTCGTAGTGAAGAGCTAGCAGACCTCGTTTCTCCGTGCGTTGAAGAAAAGTTGTCGGGTGCTGTGTTATGGAAAAATTATCCACGTGAGCAACATGCAGACTTTACCAATGTTGAAAATGGTATTGAGTTATCACTGCACGAAGATATTAAGACATTCTACGGCGTGCAATACAGTGCTGATATGGATGCGACTTTTGATGGTAATCCGCTGACATTGCTACAAGTTTGGAGCGATGAAGACTTTGTACGCCTTCAAGAGAACATCCTGGGGCATTTAGTGACTCAGCGCCGCCTAAAGCTTAAGCCAACGGTATTTATTGCTGCAACAGACGCTGAGATGGACGTGATCTCTATCTGTAACCTGACAGGTAATGTCATTCTTGAGCGCCTTGGCACCAGCAATCGTGATGTACTTGCAGCGACGCTGGCTGAGTTTTTAGAGAAACTGGAACCGGCTGTTTAAGATGTACGTTGTAGAACTTCAATTCGAGTGTTTTGATAACACCACCATTAGCGCAGTCGACAAAGCAATCAATGGTCTGATGGATGCGCTACGCTATAACGGGCAAGTATTGGGTCGTGAGTTCCCAGTTGTAATGGGAGAGGGCGAATTCTTTGTTCGTGTTGTTTGTCCAGAGCAAGATAGCTTACACCCAAGAAACCATTCAGATTTCGTCAAAGTTTGCTTTAACCGCTTGTCTGAAGCGAGTCTATTAGCGCCAAAAATGCGCATGCTTGGCCGCGATCTGAACTCTGAAGAAGCGGCAGAAGATGAAAAGCCAAGTTGGCAGGTGCTTTACACCACTTATGTTCATACTTGCTCGCCACTTCGTAGCGGTGAAACCTTGCTGCCAATTCCACTTTACCGTAACCCGCCAACCTCAAATGGTGACCATAAAGCGGTGGTGAAATGGCAAACCGAGTGGCAAGCGTGCGATGAAATTCAGATGGCGGGTGGATGTCGTGCTGAGCATGCCGCGCTGCATGAAATTTGTGATGCTGACAGCGTGCTATTCAAGCGGGGTTGGGATCTACGAGGTCGTTTAGAGTACTTATCAAAAGTGCCGACTTACTATTATCAGTATCGAGTTGGCGGCAAGAGCCTTGCCGATGAGCAAGCTAGAAAGTGCCCGAAATGTGGTGGTGAGTGGCTGCTTGACGAACCGATCCACGATATTTTCCATTTCAAATGTGATGACTGCCGTATCGTTTCCAATATGTCATGGGATCATATCAAGTAGCGTTTTAACTTGATGTGTATGTAAGTAATCACTATCAATGATAGCGTTATTTTTAAAGCCCTTATGCTTAGGTGTAAGGGCTTTTTCTTTGTCTGATTTACTCTTTTTATGTTGATGTCTTAGTTGCATATGTGGCTCAGTATTTTTTCACCCAACCTTTCTTAGATCGCGCTGAAGTATTCATTTCAATAATCCAATCTGCATCAACTTTAGCTGTCACCAATAGTTATCTGGATCACAATAATCTATCTATTAACTTCCTTTTTATAATCTTCCCAATATAAATGGGATCGATCCCATGGGAATGTTCCCATTTATAAAATGATAGATTTAATCATTGATACAAAAGGAATGGATTATGAAACTGTTACCAATTGCCGCTGCCCTTACTTCTGTTTTAGTTACGCCCACTTTACTGGCGGAGACGGCACCATTGGAATTTAATGGCTACATGCGTGGCGGTGTCGGAATGAGCGACAACGGCGGCTCAAATAGCAAATGGGAAGTGAATAAAGTAGGTCGATTAGGTAACGAAAACGACCTGTACGGCGAGTTTGGTTTTAAGAAAGAGCTGTTCAACGATGAAGAGTCGACTTTCTTGATTGATTCGATGTTGGCTTACTGGGAAGGCCAAGATGAGAACGCGAAAGATCGAAATGTGGAAGTCGTTCAACTGAACATCCAAGCAACAGGTCTGTTCGACGATAAGGACATTACCATGTGGGCAGGTGAGCGTTACTACCAACGTCACGATGTGCACATCATCGATAATTACTACTGGGATGTGAGTGGTATTGGTGGCGGTGTTGAGCACATTAACCTTGGTCCTGGCAAGCTCTCGCTGGCTCTGATTCAAGACACTGTGACCGGTGATGTTGATGATGGCAAAGAGACAACAGCCATGATTGCCGATGTGCGTTATGCGGGTATTCCTCTTTGGAAAAATGCAGACTTAGAGCTTGGTGCTGACTTCAACTTTGGCAAAGAAAAGAAAGACCAATCTCTTGATGCTGATGATAGCGTGATGCTAACGGCAAGCCTAAACCAAAACTTACCAACGGGCTTCAACAAAACCATTTTACAAGTCGCGAACTCAGGTTATGCGCAACAGATGGCGACTTTTGGTACGGGTAGTGACTTGAAGCGTGATAAGAATAATAACAATGCTGAAGGCTTCCGCCTGATCAACTGGGGTGTCGTTTCCATTGGTGAAGACATCGAATTTGGTCATACAGTTCGTTATGCGTATGCTACCGATGTAGGTGCGAATAACACTACGGATGAGTCATTTAGCGCCGTTATTAGACCACTCTACAAGTGGGATGAGAAAATGCGTACCGTGCTAGAGCTTGGTGCCTTTGTTGAGAAGATTGATAACCAAGATGGTGCTGGTGGTAAGTTTACTGTGGCACAAGCTTGGGTGCCTAAAACTGGCTTCTGGGCGCGTCCTGAATTCCGAATCTTTGCGACTTACATCCATGATGCAGAGAATGACGATGCATTCGGTACAGGTGAGAACAGCGAAGTGAGCCTAGGTATGCAGGTGGAAGCTTGGTGGTAAACCGCGCGGTATAGCTTTTAACAATATAACGAATATCAAAAAGGGCTGACATGATGTCAGCCCTTCATTATTGGGTTAGCGAAAGGAGTGGATTACCAACCTTTTACTACGCCACCTTGGAAGATGTCAGATGCCGCGTTGTACACTTCTTCAGTTTGGTAAGCTTTCACGAAGTTTTGTACGTTTTCTGCGTTTAGGTTCTCTTCACGTGAAACGATTAGGTTTACGTATGGAGACTCTTTATCTTCAACGAAAACGCCATCTTTTTGTGGAGTTAGGTTGATAGAGCTTGCGTAAGTTGTGTTGATGATAGATAGCGCTACGTCGTCCAGTGAACGTGGAAGTTGTGCTGCGTCTAGCTCAACGATAGTTAGGTTCTTTGGGTTACCTACGATGTCACGAACGGTAGCAAGAAGGCCAACACCATCACGAAGTTCTAGTAGACCTTGTTGTTCAAGAAGCAGTAGAGAACGGCCTAGGTTCGTTGGGTCGTTTGGTACTGCGATGCGTGCACCGTCTTGAATTTCATCAACAGAAGTTACTTGCTTAGAGTAACCAGCAATCGGGTAAACAAACGTGTTGCCCGCGATAGTTAGTTTATAACCACGGTCAGCAACTTGCTGATCTAGGTATGGTTTGTGCTGGAATGCGTTGATATCGATTGAGCCATCATCCAGTGCTGCGTTTGGTGTCACGTAGTCTGTGAAAGTCACTAGCTCAACGTCTAGACCGAACTTCTCTTTTGCAACTTTAGCCGCGACTTCTGCTACTTGAGCTTCCGCACCTGCCATAACGCCGACTTTAACTTTTGATGTGTCGATCTCTTTTTCGCCACAACCAGATAGCACAAGCGCTGATGCCGCTGCTGCGATAGCAAGTAAACCTTTTAAGCTGAATTTCATAATAATCTCCTTTTAATACATCTTTTTATCTGTGATCAACACGGCGAACAATCGAGTCACCAATGGATTGAATGATTTGAACTAGGACAATCAGCATCACAACCGTGACAGCCATAATCGTTACGTCATAGCGGTGGAAACCATAGCGAATCGCTACGTCACCTAGACCACCACCGCCCACGGTACCTGCCATTGCAGAGTAGCTTACTAGTGTTACTAGTGTGATGGTTACTGAATTGATAATAGTGGGTAACGCTTCTGGTAGCAGAACTTTTGTAATGATCTGCGTTGGCGTTGCGCCCATTGATTGTGCTGCCTCGACAAGCCCAGTTGGAACTTCTAAGAGTGCACCTTCAATAAGGCGAGCTACGAATGGGATTGCCCCAATCGTTAGAGGAACAATCGCCGCTGTGGTACCGATAAAGGTACCGATCAGTAGCTTAGTTAATGGGATGATAGCAACCATAAGTACTAGGAAAGGAACCGAACGGCCCACGTTCACTATCGCACCAAGAATTTTGTTGAGCTTGGTGTTCTCCAGCAGGCCACCTTTCTTAGTGGTATGCAAGATAACGCCCAGTGGAATACCGACAGCAAAACCGACAATACCCGCCACTGCTACCATGTATAGTGTTTCCCATGTCGCGCCAAGTAGTAGGTTTCCGTTAAGGCTTAACCAATCTGCGATCTCATTAAAGGACATAGCCAAGTACCTCTACTTTTACATTGTGTTCACGTAGGAATTCGATTGCTGCGTTGTCGTCAGCTTCGTTACCAAACAGCTCGGCAACCATCATGCCGAATTTAACGCCACCGGCGTAATCAAGGTCGGAGCTCAAGATACTAACGTCGATATTGAATTTGCGTGCGATTTGCGTCATCAGCGGAGCATCAACCGTTGCACCCGTAAATTCAAGACGTACCAGAGGGTAGCTACCTTCAACACGCGTGGTTTGCAGTCGCGCTTCGTAATCTTCTGGAATCGAAAGGTCGAGTGTTGAGCGGATAAATTGATGCGCAAGCTCTGTTTTAGGGTGCGCAAAGATATCGCCAACGGTGCCTTTCTCTACGAGTTCGCCACCACCGATAATCGCCACTTCATGACAAATGCTTTTAACTACATCCATCTCGTGAGTAATCAGCAGCATTGTGATGTTCAGTTTGCGGTTGATCTCTTTTAGCAGCTCAAGGATGGATTGAGTGGTTGCTGGATCAAGTGCGCTGGTCGCTTCGTCACAAAGCAGAACTTTAGGGTCAGAAGCCAGTGCGCGAGCAATAGCAACACGCTGCTTTTGACCACCACTTAGGTTTGACGGGTAGCTGTCGCGCTTATCTGCAAGACCAACAAGTTCAAGCAGTTGGCTCACTTTCTCTTCGATGATGGCCTTGTCTGTGCCAGCAAGCTCTAGCGGCAATGCGACATTATTGAACACGGTACGAGAAGAAAGCAGATTAAAGTGTTGGAAAATCATACCAATGTTGCGTCGCGCTTCACTCAGCTCTGATTTGCTTAGCTTCGTGAGGTCTACGCCATCAACAATCACTTCACCTGAGGTTGGCGCTTCTAGCATGTTTACGCAGCGGATCAGTGTACTTTTACCTGCACCTGATGAGCCGATAACGCCAAAGATCTGACCTTGAGGGATGTGAAGGTTAATGTCTATTAAGGCATTGATTTCTTTAGTGCCTTGATAGAAAACCTTGTTGACTTGATTCACTTTAATCATAAATAAACCTGTAACGGTGAACAGAATAATATGTTGATAGTTCGCTCGATTTACAGACGATGCTATGGCGTTCCGTGATCTAAGTCAATAGATATTTTTACGTCTAGACGTCTAAACGTAAAAATATCTATATCGAGCGTTACAATTAGCAGGTGATGAAGCTACTAAAGCGTGCAATAATTAGTGATTAATAGAGAGTTGATTGAGAACCAAATTTTGTCAAAACCGGCTGTATTTTTAGATCGTGATGGCGTGATTAACGTGGACCACGGTTACGTGCATGATGAGCATGATTTCGAGTATATCGACGGCGTCTTTGAAGCGGCAAAAGCCTTCAAGGACATGGGATACCTTTTAGTACTAGTGACTAACCAATCAGGTATCGCTCGCGGTATGTTCAGCGAAGATCGTTTCCTATCATTAACTCAGTGGATGGACTGGAACTTTGTAGATAATGGCGTAGAGCTTGATGGCATTTACTACTGCCCACATCATGCAGAGCACGGTATTGGCGAATACAAGCAAGATTGCGATTGTCGTAAGCCTAAGCCAGGGATGTTTATCTCTGCGCGCGATTTCTTGAAAATCGATATGGTTAATTCAGTAATGATCGGCGATAAAGCAGAAGATATGATGGCAGCAGAAGCTGCGGGTGTTGGCACAAAAGTGCTCGTGAGAACCGGTAAACCAGTGACCGAAAAGGGTGAAGCCTTAGCAAGCGTGGTCCTTGATAGCATTGCAGACGTGCCAGCTTACTTGAAGCGTTAATTCAACAACAGTTGAGTTGTTGTAATCGAAAGGGGTGTTTATGAAGAGACAATTTACAGTCGGTGCTATGGTATTAGCCGCACTCGTGGGGTGTTCTCAGTCAGCGGTGGTTGAGCAGGAGCTCGCCAATGCTGAATACATCACTTATCAATGTGAATCTGAGCGGACTTTTGATATTGCTTATGGTGATCAGAAAGCGTTACTGCGCCTTCCTGATAATCAGTATCGACTTAAACAAGTGGTTGCGGCTTCTGGTACTAAGTACATTCTTGATGACGGCACAGCAGAGTTGATAAATGGCATTACTCTGTTTACCAAAGGCGAACACGCCAGACTTGAGCTGGGACGAGTTATCTACCGTAACTGCCGTATCCAATAATTAATCACTCGATAACGACAAGCGACTTTAAAAGCAGTCACTTGTCGTTTTTTCTCTAAACAACGTTATAAGACTCCATGCAAAAAAAACTCACTATACTCGATATCGCAAAGCTTTCAGGTGTTGGTAAATCAACAGTCTCTCGTGTACTCACTAATGATCCCAAAGTGAAACCTGAGACACGTGAAAGAGTAGAGAGAGTGATTCAGGAGTCAGGATATACCCCTTCTAAATCAGCGCAATCAATGCGTGGCGGCAGCCAAAAAGTGGTTGGCGTGATCATCTCTCGTCTCGATTCGCCTTCCGAGAACAAAGCCGTGAGTACCATGCTCGAAGAGTTGTATCGTGCTGGCTATGATGTTGTGATTATGGAGAGTTTGTTCGACAGAGCAAAAGCCAATGAGCACCTTCAAGTTCTCAAACAGCGCAATGTCGATGGCATTATTGTGTTTGGTTTTACCGATTGTGATATTGCGGCGATTGAGTCTTGGGAACATCGCGCGGTGGTAATTGCCCTAGATACGGAAAACGTCACCTCTATCAATTATGACAATCAACAGGTTATTGGCAGTGCATTGGCGCATTTGAAAGAGCAAGGTTTATCAGACATTGGCTTTATAGGTGTTGATCCTAGCGATAAATCAACGGGTGAATTGCGTCTAAATGCTTACCTCAATTGGTGTCGTGATAACAACATTGAGCCAAATTACCAAACCGGTGCCCTGCATCATGAAAGTGCTTACCAATTGGTTGATCAAGTGCTTACATCGACGACTCAAGCGATAGCCTGTGCCAGTGACACATTAGCGCTGGGTGTAATTAAGCGTTTGCAAGAGTTACAACGCGAAGATGTAGTCGTGACAGGAGTTGGTGGCAATGATCTCCTTTCATTTTTGTTCCCACGAGTATTTAGTATTGATCCTGGGTATCAATCTGCTGGTACCTTAGCAGCTAAACTATTGATATCTCAATTGCTTGGTCAGGCATCTATCTCTCATCATACTCAGAAACCCATTGTTTAACGCCTAATTTTTAGGGTGAACTTAGTCTATTTACTACACTAAAGAGTGTGATCTTATTCAATTAATGGGACTGTTCCCATTTTAATTTTATAATCATGCAGGCATTATACTTACCAACTTATGGGAATGTTCCCATTAATAACAAATTCATCTGAATTTGAGTGTAGAACGAAGAGAACCAGGGTGGGGTAGTATGAGTAAGATAGCGAAGCAAGACATCACGCGTCTTATCGAGTTAGTGGGTGGAAGCGACAATATCGCAAGCGTTAGTCACTGTTTAACGCGCTTGCGTTTTGTATTGAACGACACTGACAAAGCAAACAAAGTTGAGTTAGAAAAACTGAGCCTAGTGAAAGGGTGTTTTACTAACGCGGGTCAATTTCAAGTCGTGGTTGGTACCGAAGTTGATGAGGTTTACAAGTTACTGATTGCACAGACTGGTAAGCAAGAATCGTCGAAAGATGAGGCGAAGTTGGCAGCTCGTCAAAACATGAATGTGCTAGAGCGCGGTATTTCACACCTTGCCGAAATCTTTGTACCGCTGCTACCTGCCATTATCACTGGTGGTCTTATCCTTGGCTTCCGTAATGTCATCGGCGACATTCGCATGTTCGATGGTAAGACTTTGGTTGAGCTTAGCCAGTTTTGGGCTACGGTTCACTCGTTCCTATGGTTGATTGGTGAAGCGATCTTCTTCTTCCTACCTGTTGGCGTATGTTGGTCTACAGTGAAGAAACTGGGCGGTACACCGATTTTAGGTATCACGCTCGGCGTCACTTTGGTTTCTCCGCAGCTAATGAACGCCTACATGATAGGTAAAGCTGTGCCAGAGGTGTGGGACTTCGGCTTGTTTGTCATTGAAAAAGTCGGTTATCAAGCGCAAGTGATTCCTGCCATGTTAGCGGGTGTTACATTGGCCTTCATTGAAACCAACCTCAAACGCATTGTTCCAGCTTACCTATATCTAGTGGTTGTTCCGTTTGTATCTATCATTCTGTCTGTGATTCTGGCTCACGCTTTCATTGGTCCATTCGGTCGTGTTTTAGGTGATGGTGTTGCTTTTGCAGCGAAAGCTGCGATGACGGGTGACTTCGCGATTCTAGGCTCAGTGATCTTTGGCTTCTTGTATGCACCACTGGTTATTACTGGTATTCACCACACAACCAATGCGGTTGACCTACAATTGATGCAAGAGCTTGGTGGTACACCTATCTGGCCATTGATTGCCCTTTCAAATGTGGCTCAAGCATCTGCGGTTGTCGGCATCATTATTTTGAGCAAGCGCGAAGGCGAACGTGACATTTCAGTTCCTGCAGCAATCTCAGCGTACTTAGGTGTAACAGAGCCTGCGATGTACGGCATCAACTTGAAATACAAATTCCCAATGTTAAGCGCAATGCTAGGCAGTGCTGCGGCAGCGGCAATTTGTGGTGGCGCTGGCGTGATGGCGAATGGCATCGGTGTAGGCGGCTTACCAGGCATCCTATCGATTCAACCTCAATACTGGACGATTTATCTGTTGGCATTAGCGGTTGCGATTGTCGTTCCAATCATCCTGACGCTGTTTTTCTACAAGCGAGCACAGGCTAAGGGTGAGTTAACGGCGGTAAGTGCTTAATTTTATTAGGGGCAACAGTTGTTTGAGTCACTGTTGCTCCACTTTTTATTTTTGTAAGTGAGTAGAGATGACCAATCAGAATAGCGATGCGATGTGGTGGAAGACCGCAACCATCTATCAAATTTATCCGAAGAGTTTTTGTGACAGTGGCGCTAAAGGAACTGGTGATATTCAAGGGGTTATCTCCAAGCTAGATTACCTAAAAACGCTGGGTGTGGATGCTATTTGGCTAACGCCTGTGTACCAATCACCGATGGTGGATAACGGTTACGATATTTCTGATTACTATGCGATCAACCCTGAGTTCGGCACTATGGCGGACTTTGACCAATTGTTGGCAGAGGCTCACCAACGTGGTATTCGCATCATCATGGATATTGTGGTCAACCATACATCCACTCATCATGCTTGGTTCCAGTCTGCTTTGGGCGATAAACAAAGCCCATATCGTGATTACTATATTTGGAAAGACCCAGTAGATGGCCAGGTACCCACTAACTGGCAATCGAAATTTGGCGGCAATGCTTGGGAGCTTGATGAAGCGACCGGCCAGTACTATTTGCACCTCTTTGCGAAAGAGCAAGCCGACCTTAACTGGGAGAATCCTAAGGTTCGCGGTGAAGTTAAAGAGATCATCAGCTACTGGGCAGAGAAAGGCGTAGATGGCTTCCGTTTAGATGTAATCAACCTGATTTCGAAGCAGCAAGACTTCCCTAATGACGAAATTGGTGATGGCCGCCGTTTCTATACTGACGGCCCACGAGTCCATGAATACCTGCAAGAGATCAGCGAAGCGGTTTTCCAAAAATACGGCAGTGTCACCGTGGGTGAGATGTCATCGACAACGCTTGAGCACTGTCAGCAATACTCAAGTCTGGATAACAAAGAGCTATCAATGGTGTTCAATTTTCACCACTTGAAAGTCGATTACCCAAATGGTGACAAATGGACCAAAGCGCCGTTTGATTTCTTGCAGCTGAAGTCGATCTTTAACCATTGGCAGAGTGGGCTCAACGGTAAAGGGTGGGGTGCACTTTTCTGGTGTAACCACGACCAACCGAGAGTGGTGAGCCGCTTAGGTGACGATCAAAACTACCGCGTTGAGTCTGCGAAGATGTTAGCCGCGTCAGTACACATGATGCAAGGCACGCCGTACATCTACCAAGGTGAAGAGATTGGTATGACGAATCCAGGATATCAGGATATTGCGCAGTACCGAGATGTGGAAAGTACCAACATTTATCAATTGATGGTGAATGAACAAGGTGTTGACCATCAAGATATGATGGCCATTTTAGCGCAAAAGTCTCGTGACAACTCTCGTACACCAATGCAGTGGGATGATTCTGATTATGCAGGTTTCTCTATGGCGCAGCCTTGGCTTGAAGTCGCAGGTAACTACCGTGAGGTCAATGCTAAGCAGGCGGTTGAAGATACTGAATCGGTTTTCTATTTCTACAAAAAATTGATCGAGTTACGTAAAGAAGTGCCAGTGATCACCGATGGCGATTACCAAGACTTGCTACCGGAGCACGCTAGCATTTTTGCTTATGCGCGTAAGAGTGAGTCACAAACGCTTTTGTGTATCAATAACTACTACGCTGACGAAGCCGAATGTGTACTTCCTGAACGCTTTGCTATGAGTCGCGCTAAGACATTATTGTCTAACTATCCAGACGCTCAAAACTTAGCAGCATCGAATCATCAAGTGCTGCGTCCTTATGAGACGCGCATTCTGTTGATAGAGAATGAAATGTAATATTGAGCCAAAGGCTTGCCCTAAATAGGCCCCCACCTAGATAGGGTGAGGGCTCGATGTCCAAGAAAGGCTTTGCGGTGCTCCTCAAAGCCTTTCTTTTTTGTATTTTTGGGCGTTCTTAAGACGCTTTGTTTATTTCTGTTAGGGTCGCTTTTTCTTCAGCAATCACCGTATTTTCTGCATTTAGCAATTCCACTTGTGTAAGCAAGCCAATGCTTGGGTTAAACCAGCGTTCAGACGAGCTAGAAAATTGCATCGAGTCGTCCATTCTATCGCAATTCAAGTAGTACTCATTTTTCTCAGTCATGTTGGCTGCTTCAATGGATTTCCCAGAAATAGTGAAGGTTTTTCGAACGCCTGTTTCATTGATGCGCTGTTGCCAAACCACGCGGCAAGAATCATCAGCATTAAGGTCCTTTACCCACTGGTGATCGTCAAAATCAGTCAGCATGTTTGCTACCGCCTCACCATCGAGCCTTGCTTGAATAGAAACCGTCTCTTTACTGATATCAATAATAGGATCACTCTCTGCTACCTCCGCACCACTCAATCGGAAAAGTGGGCTGCTACTCATTATCGTGGTGATGAACTGACTATCGATGAAATAGGTATCCGTAATTTCATGAAGGGCACTGTCGCTACCCGCGAAGTAAAAGGTATGCTCCGTTTGCTGTTGGTCTTCATTGATTACTTCTTCAGACATGTAGAACTGACTGACGCCATAGTTGATAAGATCATTAACCACTTGAAGTAGAGCGTCGCTGTCTGGCGTATTTTGTAAACCTGCAATGACTTGGGCAGCAGTCAATGGTTGATACAACATCGACATATTGCCTTCTGGCTGTCCGTCAATTTCAAATGCGTAGTTCAAGGTTGTAGTTGGCTTTGGGGAAAACTGCGCATTTTTGATTGGGAAGTCGGTTTGGTTGTTTGGACCTTTTTGATTGTTGGTTGAACCTGACGAAGAGCCACCACCACAGCCATATAGAGCAACCAGAGAAGCGGTAAGTAAGGTAAGAGTTTTATTCATGTTACGTATTCCTAAAGTGAGCGGGCAAAGCGTGCCGAAATTGCTCGGAATACTAGTTTTTAGATGGCTTAAAGGGCAAAAAACGAAGTCACATGAGATCTTAATTTACATTTAGGTTTTTGATTTTAAAGTTTTTATATTTTTCTAATTAGCAAATTCTTCGCCCACAGAGGTACAGTAGTTAATCATTAGGTTCTCCCACTGTTTAATGATCAGAGGCTCCTTGATACTTAATTTTAAGCTGCTCCAAGGTTGCAGACAGGTCTCTTTGGACTCAGGCTGAGAGAGTCTAGAAAATAGTTCTTCGGAAGGGATAACTCTTAGCAGCGCAACCAAAGACTCCATGTAGTTCAAACGAAAGTTATCGAGGTTTCCCTGCTGAAAGCTGATGTGTGAGATCATCATATAGATGAGAGCGTTCTCAATGCTCGAGTGTCCCGATGGTGTGGTGAGCAACTCTTTAGCTGTGGGTAGATCGCGCAGCTTAAAATGGATGACACCGAGCCAAAGCTTGAGCTCATCAGGCAGTAACTTAAAGTGT
Organism: Vibrio fortis; assembly: GCF_024347475.1. Lineage (NCBI taxonomy): Bacteria > Pseudomonadati > Pseudomonadota > Gammaproteobacteria > Vibrionales > Vibrionaceae > Vibrio > Vibrio fortis. The sequence continues at coordinate 2,499,634 of NZ_AP025487.1, read as the reverse complement.
GTTTGTACTCTATTGGTAAAAAGAACCAAACGTTGCTGGTCCGTTTCGAACAGAGCCAAGTGACGAGCCAACAGGGTGGAGTTCATACAGTTAAGTTGCATCGACTCGATATCAATAAACTGATTCGAAATAAGTGCGTTGAGCTGGTTATTGTCGATAGACCAGTTAGGCATCTCAGGTTTTGGCAACGCAAAGTAGTCGGCGAGGTCTCGATTTATTTCCATAAGACTGCCACTGAGACTGTCTATTTCAATGGTGTAAGTTCCGCGAAAAGCCAGTTTCCCAGAGTTTGGATAGATGAGGCTCACTTGAGCGCTAAGGCGAGAGTCGACCTCTTGATCTTTCAGCTGGATGTTCAGCAGATAATCGCTGGTGCGCATGTTCTTTGCACCAGGAAAGAAAGGGGAGTTATCTATGGGATCGACAAAGTAGCTCGGCGCATCTTGATTCGCGATATCAGTGTAGGTGTACTGGATCTGTTGTTGTAACAGTAGCGCTTTAATCGCAGCTCGATACTGCCTAGCGTTATCTCCGACGGCGTCAATACGGCTTAGTAATAACTCGACTTTAGGAATCAAACGCTGCTGTTGGCTGATCTCAGAGCTTTGGCTCGGTGATTGCCACAACAAATAACTCAGTGTGATTGTGCTTGCAAGTAGGGCAAGTGTGACGAGCCATAACCAAGGTGACTTTGAATTGGTTTTACTGTGTTCTGCCTCGGGCTTAACATCAATTTCAGCGTCAGCGGTATCTAAACGTACAGAGCTTGGGCTGAGAAAGTAGCCCTTTCGCGGGTAGGTCACTAATATCTTGGTGGCATCGCTGTCTGGGAGGTGTTTTTGCAGTATCGAACGCAGCGTGCTGATTCGATTAGTTAGGACATTCTTGGAAATAAAGCTGCTTTGCCAAATCTCTTGGATGATCAGTTCAGCAGAAAGGGGCTCTCCAACATGACGTAACAGGAGTTCCAGTAGCTCAACTGAGCGTGGCTCTAGGTTGATGACTTCTTGAGGCGCACTTAACTCTCGGGTACTTGGGTTGTACACCAGATCATCGGCAATGACGATAGAGGTCTTGTTTGCCTGAGCAGCAGCGAGGAAGTCTTGCATAGGAAACCGTGTTTCATAAAAACAGACGATTCTAGCTGCTTTATTTATAAAAAGCAGCTAAGGATCTCAGATTAAGACACTAACTTTACCTTGGCTCAAAAGCGAGAAAGTGAGTGCGAATGGGTAACACTACGAACTGTAACTCACCGAATATCTTGTCGGCTTGTGGTTCATTGCGAGTACAACATTTAATACAGCGGTACCAAGCACTGAAACGGCGATGATCCATGGTGATACAAAGAAGAACGATGCAAATAGAATGCACGCATCAATGGCCATCTGACTTTTGCCCACTGAAATGCCATAACGGTCTTGAATGTAAAGGCACAGTACATTGAATCCACCTAAGCTAGAGCGGTGACGGAATAGAATGAGCATACCAAGCCCCATCAGTAGCCCGCCGGCAATGGCGCAGTAAATTTCATTATGGGCATCAAGAGAGATGACTAAATATAGATGATCCGCAAAAACAGACACTAAGGCACCGGAAAAAGCACTACTTATGGCAAAATGACGTCCAAAACGTTTCCAAGCTAATACATAGAATGGGCAGTTCGCGATAAAGTAAAGCACACCGAAGGTGACAGGTAGAAATTGACTTAATAGCAGAGCTAAGCCTGTCGTGCCGCCAGTAAGGAGTTGAGCTGACTGTAAAAAGAAGACGCCTTGTGCGACTAAGAAAGTGCCTGTAAGAATGGCAACCCAATCTTCTTTACGTGTGTGTTTTTCCATCGTTTTAATAATTACCTAGCCAATAAAGGCGTGCATAGTAGAGAAAAACATGCATTTTCGGTAGCTTGAGACACAAAATTAAGGTAAACCTATGTAATATTCGTTTTACAGGGTGTAAAGCGAAAACTTGACAGTAAGTCGCGTGCTGATGCGATGTGTCGCATAAGTATGATGAAGCTTATATGTCATTATGAAAAAACTGCATGATAAAATTGCAATTAGCTCTTTATGACCTAGATCAAATTATGTATGATGCGTCCCATCAAAACGGTGACGAAAACGTTTGCTTTCGGTCGTTGTGTGGTTTTTTTGAAACTTTCAGTACAATCTGAGTCAGGAGATACAGATGCTTAAGCGTGACATGAACATCGCTGATTACGATGCGGATCTATTCGCAGCTATCCAAGAAGAAACTCTTCGCCAGGAAGAACACATCGAACTAATCGCTTCAGAAAACTACACAAGCCCACGTGTAATGGAAGCTCAAGGTTCTCAGCTAACAAACAAATACGCTGAAGGCTACCCAGGCAAGCGTTACTACGGTGGTTGTGAGTACGTAGACAAAGTTGAAACTCTAGCAATCGAGCGTGCATGTGAGCTATTCGGCGCTGAATACGCGAACGTACAACCTCACTCAGGTTCTCAAGCGAACAACGCTGTATACATGGCGCTACTGAATGCAGGCGACACAGTTCTAGGTATGAGCCTAGCGCACGGTGGTCACCTAACTCACGGCTCTCCAGTTAACTTCTCTGGTAAGCTTTACAACATCATCCCTTACGGTATCGACGAAGCAGGTCAAATCGATTACGAAGAGATGGAAAAGCTGGCTATCGAGAACAAGCCTAAGATGATCATCGGTGGTTTCTCTGCTTACTCTCAAATCTGTGACTGGAAACGCATGCGTGAAATCGCAGACAAAGTAGGTGCTTACCTATTCGTTGATATGGCGCACGTAGCGGGTCTAATCGCAGCAGGCGTTTACCCGAACCCAGTACCACACGCACACGTTGTAACAACAACAACGCACAAAACGCTAGCGGGTCCTCGTGGTGGTCTAATCCTTTCTAACGAAGGCGAAGATCTTTACAAGAAGCTAAACTCAGCAGTATTCCCAGGTGGCCAAGGTGGCCCTCTAATGCACGTTATCGCAGGTAAAGCAGTAGCGTTCAAAGAAGCGCTAGAGCCAGAGTTCAAAGAGTACCAAGCTCGCGTAGTTGCTAACGCAAAAGCAATGGTTGCTGAGTTCATCGCTCGTGGTTACAACATCGTTTCAGGTTCTACAGAGAACCACCTGTTCCTAGTTGACCTAATCGACAAAGACATCACAGGTAAAGAAGCAGACGCAGCACTAGGTGCGGCAAACATCACAGTAAACAAGAACTCAGTTCCAAACGACCCACGCAGCCCGTTTGTAACGTCAGGTATCCGTATCGGTTCTCCTTCTATTACTCGTCGCGGTTTCACAGAAGCAGACGCGAAAGAGCTAGCAGGTTGGATCTGTGACATCCTAGATAACATGGGTGATGAGTCTGTTATCGAAGCGACTAAAGCAAAAGTGCTAGAGATCTGTAAGCGTCTACCAGTTTACGCTTAATTTTTTCTGCGTAGTAATTTGAACTTCGTTGTCGACCATGCTCACTTACATTCGTAAGCTCCGCGTGCTCTCCTAGAATTTCAAACAACTACTTTGAAAAACACTTTTAAAGGGGCTCATTGAGTCCCTTTTTTATTGGTATAGAAATGCTTAGAGCATGAGCGAATTTCTGTGTCGCACATACTCATTTGCTAGCGCAAATTCCGTGTGAGCTCCTTGAACTTCGCTTATCTACTTTGAAAAAGAGTTTTAAAGGTCCTTTTTGGGGCCTTTTTTGTATCTGGTGAACTATGAGCTAACGGAAAAAACAGGCAGGTATTAAAAAGGGTTAATATATTTACGTTAACCCTTTGTATTTGTTTGTGTCGGTTCTACTTTTTGATGCTGAGTAGGGTGCCTGATTTACACTTGAATGAGTAGTAATGGCGGCTTTCACTGAACTTGCCTAAGCCTTCGCCATCACAGTAGTCGATGTTGATATCGCGCATGACTTCCAGTGTATCTTCACTGCTTAAAGCGAACTTGGAGCCGTCAGAGCAGACGATGCGGACTCTTTCGTCATGACTTACTGAATAGAGTTCGACTTCTGTATTACACAGTTCAAAAGAGGCTTCGCGGAAATTGTCTTGCTGACTGTTGGAAGCGCAACCTGCAGTGATGAGTGTTGCAGTAAACACTGTTAAAAGTCCGAGTTTTTTCATTATTGATCCTTCACCTTTATTCTTTTTAGCGATGATTCTTGCTTCCTGCTTCGGGTAGCTTTTACAACGACAGGCTTCGACTCAAGGAGCGTGAGTAGACATAAAGATATAAAAGTATAGGCGCAAATTTATAATTTATATAAGTTTTTTGCTTTTAACTGGCGCCAACAAAAAAGACCAACACGAGGTTGGCCTTTATCAGTCTGAACTAAGATTTATCGAAATTGTTTCGCTTCTGGTAGGAATTCAAAGCCCGCGGTTGCAAGTTTTGCTTCGAGTGCAGCTTTATCAATATCGAAGAAGTTAGCGAGTTTATCGAGGTCGCCAGAGAAGTCGTCACGTAGCTTCATGTTAACAATGCTCATCAGCATCACTGGATCCATGGTTTCAAAATTCGCTAAATTCATATTAGTCCTCGAAATCAGAGATCAGTAAATTCGCTGCAGCAAAGGCGGCGCGTTCACGCGCTTCGTGTGGAAGAGACTCATCGGCTGCCAAGTCATTGAGTGTTTTCACTGCACATGTAATCGCTTGAGGGATGTAACCCTGATCGCCACTACCGATTTGAGAATAAAGCTCACGCACTAAATCACAACAATCGTATACTTTCATTTCTATACCTAACTAAATGATAACTTCTCTCAATATACACACAGAGAAAAGCAAAAACAAAGCGCATTCAACGAAAACTCGGTTTAGTTTGTTCTTGCTCAAGCTCTCATTTTGCGAGGTTAAATTGTGACCTGTTGTTCTAGCTGCAGTTTCACTTCATCGGCTAGGTTTAACTGGCGTGCGAGCTCTTTCAAATACGCTTTTTCCATAAAGTTTTGCTCATCAACCACGATCAACGAAGCGAGGTAGATTTCGCTTGCTTGTTGCGGGCTGGTGGCGAGCTGCGCAATGTCGCTAGGATCAAGCGGCTTATGCAGCTCTTCTGAAACTAGCTTGGTCAGTTGATAGTCCGCGCCCATGTTCTCGACAGCTTGCTCTATCTTTGTCATCTCTTCCTCGTCGACATGTCCATCTGCTTTGGAAGCGGCGATCATTGATCGTAGAATCAGCAGGTTATGATTAGAGTCCTGCTCATTGAATGTCGCTTGAGGTGAAGAGTCCGGTGTGCCCTGTTTAGCTTGGTAGTCGTTATACACCTTGTAAGCTAAAGCGCCGAGTGCGGCCGCGCCGCCAATACCAACGGCCTTTTTACCGATTTTCTTGGTTTTCTTTGACCCCATCAATGCGCCTAACAGCCCACCGCCAATGGCGCCAGCACCGAGAGCCCCAAGTTTACCTTTGTCTTGGGTCAGTCCGCTTAAGCTAGAGGAGCCTTGAGAGAGTTTCTGGCTGCCTTGTTTTACCAGATCCGACTGCAGTGCTTGGTTAAGTAAACTTTTGATATCCATGGAACCTCCAGAAATAAACACGTTGGAATTGTCTTGAGATTCACTATACGTCCTCGAAGATGAACCGAGGATTAACTTACAACGATTTACATTCAGTTTGGGGAAGAGAGGCAAAAGCAGGAGGGATAAAAAAGGCCGCCATGTGGCAGCCTTTTGGGGTTTTAATCGAACACGATTTCAATTGAATAGGAATTCAATTGAATAGGAATTCAATTGAATAGGAATTCAATTGATGACGATCTGCTTATTTAGCAAACTGAGCCGTTACGTGCTCAACAATTGAATCCATTGCGACAGCTTCTTTAGTGCCTTCGCGACGGTTCTTGTATTCGAAGTTGCCTTCTTTCATTGAGCGATCGCCGATCACGATAGTGTGAGGGATACCGATCAGCTCGATGTCAGAGAACATTACCCCTGGACGCTCTTTACGGTCATCGAACAGTACTTCGATACCCATAGCTGTCAGTTCAGCGTATAGCTTCTCAGCCGCCGCTTTCACTTCTTCAGACTTGTGCATGTTCATTGGTACGATAGCTACTTGGAAAGGCGCTAGTGCGTCTGGCCAGATGATGCCGTATTTGTCGTGGTTCTGTTCAATTGCAGAAGCAACTACACGAGAAACACCGATACCGTAACAACCCATCTCTAGGATAGTGTTTTTACCGTCTGGACCAAGAACAGCAGCATTCATTGCTTCTGAATACACATTACCAAGTTGGAAGATGTGACCCACTTCGATACCACGTTTAAGTTGCAGAGTACCTTTACCACATGGGCTTAGGTCACCTTCGATAACGTTACGTAGATCTTCTACTTGAGCAAGCTCAACGTCACGACCCCAGTTAATACCGAAGTAGTGTTTGCCGTCGATGTTTGCACCAGCGCCAAAGTCACTCATTACAGCAACAGAGCGGTCAACGATGAATGGTAGCTCTAGGCCTACAGGACCAAGTGAACCTGGGCCAGCGCCAACTAGTGCGCGAATCTCTTCTTCAGATGCCATCTCTAGTGGAGAAGCAACTTGTGGAAGGTTTTCTGCTTTCACTTCGTTTAGCTCGTGGTCACCACGGATGATAAGAGCAATGATGTCTGCATCTACTTCATCAGAAGCTTTAACAAATAGAGTCTTAACGGTTTTCTCAATCGCTAGGCCGTGTTGCTCTACCAACTCTGCGATAGTTTTCGCGTTTGGCGTATCAACCAGTTCCATCTCTTGAGTTGGTGCAGCCGCTTCTTCAGTAGGAGCAAGTGCTTCTGCTTTTTCGATGTTTGCCGCGTAATCAGATTCTGTAGAGAATGCGATTAGGTCTTCCCCACTTTCTGCTAGTACGTGGAACTCTTGAGAACCACTACCACCGATAGCGCCAGAGTCAGCAAGTACTGGACGGTACTCAAGACCCATGCGGTCGAACGCTTTACAGTAAGCATCGTGCATTGCTTGGTAAGACTTTTCTAGGCCTTCTTTGTCGATATCGAAGCTGTATGCATCCATCATTAAGAATTCACGTGAACGCATTACGCCGAAACGTGGGCGGCGCTCATCACGGAACTTAGTTTGAATTTGGTACAGGTTCAGTGGCAGCTGTTTATAAGAGTTTACTTCGTTACGAACTAGGCTAGTTACCACTTCTTCAGCTGTTGGGCTAAGAACAAACGGACGTGAATGACGATCAGTAAAGCGAAGAAGCTCTGGGCCCATTTTTTCGCTACGACCAGTCTCTTCCCATAGTTCAAACGGCTGCACTACGGGCATTAAAGTCTCAACTGCACCTGCATTATCGATCTCTTGGCGAACGATGTTTTCGACTTTACGCAGTACACGCAGACCGGTAGGTAGCCAAGTGTATAAACCTGAAGCTAGCTTACGGATCATACCTGCACGTAGCATCAGCTGGTGGCTGATAACTTCTGCGTCGTTTGGAGTCTCTTTCAGAGTAGAAAGAAGATAGTTACTGGTACGCATTCTATGGTATCCGTTTCATCATAAATTAAAGAAAATTCACTGTAGCTGTTGCCACAATAAATCCGATTTAGCCGCATATAATATCAGCCTATTTGGGATCTCAAAAGCGTTCAATGTCAGTAACATTGATGAAAAGTGCTTCAACTGTGAATTTCACGTTCAGATCGAACAAATTTACCGCATATTCTTTGGGATCTGGCTTACCTTTCTTATAAGCAGGGCGAGGATCTTGGGCAAGTACCTCTTTGATCACGGCGATCATATGGCGGCCATTTGGATGTTGATTGAGCTTTTGCTGCGCTTGTTGTGAGAAATTAACTTCTAATGTCGCCGGCTCTTCTGCAGCAAATCCTCCGGCGGCGTTAGGAATTGAATCTGAGTAGGGGATATAAGGTTTGATATCGATAATCGGTGTGCCATCGACGAGATCAACGCTGCCTAACTCTAAGTAGGTTTGACCTTTGTCTTGCGTGACACCTTTTAATTCAATGGCTGACATTCCAATACCGTTTGGCCTAAAAGTAGCTCTAGACGCAAATACACCAATTCTATCGTTGCCGCCCAAACGTGGTGGACGAACTGTCGGTTTCCAACCAGCTTGTAAATTTTGGTCGAATAGAAATAGCAACCACACATGACTGAATTGTTCGATTTCTCGTACCGACTCTAAGCAATTGGCCGCGCCTGATAATCTGACTCTTGCGCGAGCGGAAGGTACTAATCTTGGCTGTCTAGGTACAGCAAATTTCTCTTTATATGGCGACTCGATGAAACCAATTGGCTCAATTGTGTACATGGTTTAGGCGTCTCAACTTACTCTTTGCCGCAAAAATATCATAAAACCGCTTGTGTTTCTTTTGATAATAATTATCATTTGCAATGTTATATCATAACAATTAAATGATGGAGTAAAGAGATGAAACCGAATATTCACCCAGACTACCGTACAGTTGTTTTTCACGATACGAGTGTTGATGAGTATTTTCTAATTGGTTCGACCCTGCAAACTGACCGCACAATCGAGTGGGAAGATGGTAACACCTACCCGTATTTCACGATTGAAGTGTCATCGAAATCGCACCCGTTCTACACAGGTAAGCAGCGCGTGATTCATAAAGAAGGTCGCGTGGCGAACTTTACACGTCGATTTGGTCAATTCAGCAAAGGAGAGAAGTAAATGAAGGTCGTTAAATCCCTAAAAAGTGCTAAGAGTCGCCACCCAGATTGCCAAATCGTGAAGCGAAGAGGGCGTCTTTATGTGATCTGCAAAAGCAACCCAAGATTTAAAGCGGTGCAAAAGTAAGCGTCAATGGCATGTGAAAGGCATGTAAAAATCGGAAATGAGGTCACACTTTTCATTACTGGGCGGTGATCTCTTTTTCTAGTGAGCATTTTAGCCGCTTTGGGCTGATTTTTATCGTACGAGGTAATTTTAGTCACAGTTGAATCAAGTAGTTAGGGTACAACGTATAAACAGAATGAATGTATTTATATGAATTATAAATCTGTTATTTGTATTTAATTTGGTGTTATTTGCTAATTTTTTGTTCGAATGGCGTTAATTTATATGATTTGTTACACAATTTGTAACATTTTGCATTTCTAATTGACTGTTTTGTCGAGTACTCTGCGCCTGCAATTTGAACATTTTTGTCACATTTGCATAGGAATCACTACAAGGAGGGAACTGATGAGTTCATCAGCTTCAATAAAAAACAACTCGCCAAAGAAACCTATTTTTACCCGTTTTCTCGATGGTGTTGAGTATTTGGGGAATCTATTACCCCACCCGATCACTCTTTTCGCAATCTTCTGTGTCGCAATCTTAGTTACTTCTGGTATCGCAGGGTACTTTGAAGTGTCTGTTATGGACCCTCGTCCAGAAGGTGCTCCTGGTCGTGCTGCTGACGGCATGATCCACGTTGTAAGCTTACTTAATGCTGAAGGCTTACAACTTATCGTAACGAATCTCGTTAAAAACTTTGTTGGCTTTGCGCCATTAGGTACTGTGCTTGTTGCAATGCTAGGTGTAGCAATTGCTGAGCACTCAGGTCTACTATCTGCAGCGATGCGTGGCATGGTAATGGGCGCATCTAAGCGCATGGTTACTGTAACTGTAGTATTCGCCGGTATCATTTCTAACACGGCTTCAGAGCTTGGTTACGTGGTACTTATCCCACTCGCAGCAATGCTATTCCACTCTTTGGGTCGTCACCCTCTTGCTGGTCTAGCGGCAGCATTCGCTGGTGTATCTGGTGGTTACTCTGCAAACCTTCTAATTGGTACGGTTGATCCACTGCTTTCTGGTATTACAGAAACAGCAGCACAAATGATCGACCCGACTTACACCGTTGGTCCTGAATCAAACTGGTACTTCATGTTTGTTTCTACTTTCTTCATTGCGATTACCGGTGCATTTGTAACTGAGAAAATCGTTGAGCCTAAGCTTGGCAAATACAATGATGAAGAAGCGTCTGAAGACCTATCTAATGATTCAATGGGCAAGCTAACAGACGTTGAAAAGAAAGGTCTTAAGCTAGCAGGTATCGCAGTATTAGCCGTTTCAGCTCTTCTTGCTTGGACGATTGTTCCTGAAGACGGTGTTCTACGTTCTGCAGCGGGCACGGTAGCAGGTTCTCCGTTCCTTAAGAGTATCGTAGCGTTCATCTTCGTATTCTTCGCAGTTCCTGGTTTTGTTTACGGTAAAGTTACTGGCACAATGAAAACTGACCGCGACGTTATCGATGCAATGTCTAAGTCTATGTCTTCTATGGGCATGTACATCGTACTTGTATTCTTCGCTGCTCAGTTTGTTGCTTTCTTCAAGTGGACTAACTTCGGTCAAGTATTCGCAGTAGCGGGTGCAAGCTTCCTGCAAGACATCGGCCTAACAGGTCCAATGCTGTTCTTCGCATTCATCCTAATGTGTGGCTTCATTAACCTGATGATCGGTTCAGCGTCTGCTCAGTGGGCAGTAACAGCACCTATCTTCGTTCCAATGTTAATGCTTGTTGGTTACGCACCAGAAACGATTCAAGCGGCTTACCGTATCGGTGATTCAACAACGAACATCATTACTCCAATGATGAGCTACTTCGGTCTTATCCTTGCTGTAGCAACGCGTTACATGAAGAACCTAGGTATTGGTACTCTGATTGCAACTATGCTTCCATACTCAATCGTATTCATCGTTGGCTGGAGCTTAATGTTCTACGTGTGGGTATTCGTATTCGGTCTACCTGTAGGCCCTGGTGCGGCAACTTACTACACGCCTTAGTACTGAATCGTGAATTCATGATGTATTTAAAAGCCTGCACACTGTGCAGGCTTTTTTGTTTATATATCTGTAGGGTATGGGGAGATAAAGCATGTTTCATGCAGTTATAGGCCTGCGAAACGATAGGTTAAACCAACCTCCAACGACCAACCCACATCTCTTTGAATAAGCGGGCTATTGGTATCATGATGAATAAATTCTGCTTTACTGACACCAATCCAGTGAGGGCTAAATTCGTACAGCCCGATTAACCCCGTCTCGTAAACAAAAGTGCCATCAGCATCAAAAGCAGCTAGGCCTGATGCGATCGATTCCGCGGCACTTACTCCGTAGAGATGATTAGAGAGTTTTTCATCGCGATAATCGACTTCAAAATAGGGAGTGAGGGTAAAGGCAGGGTTCCACGTATCAAACGTGCGCCCTAAGTGCAGTTGAATCTCATAGCCTTCGTGTTCTGAGGTTACATCGTGAAGAAAGGTTACGCGTGCGCCAACAGTGCCAAGTGTGATACCGAGTTCGCCACTTCCATCTCTGTCCTCTATACCATTGGGTAAGTCGGTAAAAGTGTCAGATACCTCAGCGAATCGCCAGTGACCAGAAAGGCCAACGTAGGGTAAGGCTTGCCAACTGGCTAAGCTGCCATCAACAAATCCGATAGGGCCTGAGTAAAAAAGGTTGGGTGTAGCACCAACCTGGGTTGAGTCCTTGGTTGAAAAGACGCTTTCACCTACGGTAAGACTACCACCGACAATACCGTACTCTTCACTAGCAAAAGTGGGGTAGCTGGCAGTCATAATCAGGGTAAGTGGAAGGGCGATGCGAGACATCATAAGCAATACTCCGTTATTGTCGTAATAGATAAGAACGGAGTAGTACGAATTTTATTTCAGAAGTGATTCTTGCCGGTATTAGCGCTTAGCGAGAATGCGGTCTAGATGGTTGGCAAATTCACGGCGATCAGTCTGTGACAATGATGCTGGGCCACCTGTTTGTACGCCACTTGAACGCATGGTTTCCATAAAATCTCGGATATTGAGACGCGCCTTGATCGTTTCTTTGGTGTAGAGCTCGCCGCGAGAGCTTAATGCTAATGCACCTTTAGTAATGACTTCATCGGCAAGTGGAATATCTGATGTAATGACTAAGTCGCCCGCTTCAGTACGCTTAACGATCTCGTTGTCAGCAATATCAAAGCCACTTGGGACTTGGATAGAGTGAATATTGTTGCGTTTAGGAACAGGCACTAAGTGGTTTGCAATAAATGTGCATTCAACGCCTGTGCGCTCTGCAGCACGCACGATGGTTTCTCTAATCACCTTGGGGCAGGCATCGGCATCAACCCAAATTTTCATCATCTATTCTTTCTCTGCTAGTTTTGCTTCAAGCTGGGTTACGCGCGCGGTAAGAGCGGCAATCTGTTGCTCGAGTTGTGCAAGCTTGTCGGTTGTATTTTCTTGTGGTGCTGCGACTTCAACTTTAGGAACACGGTTTGCGTTCTTCCAGCTTTTAATCGTGGTTATCAATGCGGGCATTGGAACAGGAGTACTCATGCGCGCTTTAACCAGTGCAACGGTCGGTTCTTTTCCTTGAGCTTTTAGTCCTTCGAGAACGCTTTTTAGCTCGTCTGAAACATCTTTCGTCAGCATATTAACCTCCATAACTGCATTACTTTGTATGTTACTCGCTCAGGCATTAGATAGCGAATCCTAAAAGCGCCATTTGCTTGTGAGAGATCTCTTACAAAGGTTGTGAGATAACGCGAATACTTCGTTGGAGAAATTGATATGCATATTTTTAAGGTGTTGAATTTTAAATGTTTTATATAATTAACAACTTGGTTGAGTTTAAAATGTGATGCAAATCTATTGTCCGAAATCCTAAATCGCGTAAATTAAACCTTGTCGGAAGGAGTCTGACACGGAACAGGAAAGCACCAAGGATTTGGTTATCTTCAGGATGAAGATTTGGTTATCTTCAGGATGAAGATTTGGTTACTTAGGATGAGTGATCAAGCATGGAGCGTAAGGACATTGCAGGGATACGACAGCTGATAGGATATTAGCTGCAACGGATTGGCAATGGACACCTTTAGGATAAAGGTTAGGAACAACATCAGGATGATGTAAAGGACACCGCTCACGGAACAAGTGATGTGCGCTAACGAGGATTGTTAGCTTTAAGGATGATAGGACACCGCTAGGACGGCGAAGTAAAGGAAAGAGCTGAAGGATTACAGCCACTATTATGGATGATGCATGGAGCATTAATTAGTAGCCGGACTGCTGCGAGTAAGACCCTAGCCCTGACACTTCGGTGTCGGGGCTTTTCTTTATCTATTCAAATTCAATATTGTCCACACAAGGAGTGTGATATGACGATTGCGACTGCAAGAACTTTAATCGTGCCGTATACCGAGCAGTTAGAACTTGATTTTATCAAGCTCAATTGTTGTCCGGTAAATCGAGCAGAAATGAATGGACCTCATACCATCTCATCAGCAAAGCGCCTATTTCAGCATATTTTATCTGATCAAGAGGGCTTTGATCGTGCCATTCTTCACAACCAAACTCGTGAATATATGGGCCATATCTTTATCTCTCATAGCGAAGGTCGTTATGAGCTAGGGTTTATTTTAGATAAACGTTTTTGGAATCAGGGTATTGCCAGTGAAGTGGTGAAACCGTTTTTCAATATGGCGAGGTTTGAAGCGGATCTTAGTGAGGTTGTGGCAACGGTGAATGTTACCCACAACCCCTCAATTAAATTACTAGATAAGTTGGGTTTCGAATTTTGTGGGACCAAACAAGATGAATTTGGTCCATTCCACGAGTATCGATACTCAGAGCTCAACGAAAAGAAAATTACATTCTATGAGGCTGTAGCTCAAAGCGCATCGCGCGAAAGCCAATCATGGTAAGGCTGCCTTTATAACAGTCGTCACCAAGCGCAGAGAATTCGAACTGATATACGGTGTGCCAGCGCCAAATCGTTGTTAACTCATGACGCATTTTCAACTTATGGCCGCTGAATGCCACGCTTAACAACTGCAGATCGAGTTCTTTGCATTTTCTCGCAATAGCAGCTTTGGCGAGTTCCGATTGTCGGCGCTGCTGCCAAAACAGAAAGCAAAAGAAACAAAGAAACAGAATCCACAATAAATTATCTATCATTCTTCGACACGTCCTTTTGTATCAATCCGAATTTAACTCTAAAACTCTAGCGTTGTAGTGTTAATGGTTACTAAGCTTTGGCGGCTTGTTGCAGCTTAATTAAAGCGTCCGCCAGCTCTGGTGACGGGTTTGAGTTGAGCAGTGGTAAGAATACCATTCGTAAGCTCGGAATCATCACAAGGTCTGCAAACAGCTGGTTGAATAGGTTTTGGTTGCCTGTTTGTGCAAGGCGAAGTAAGAACTGCTCTGCGATTGTGGCATCTTGAAGCGTGTGCCAGCCTCTTCCTGCAAGGCCAATCAATACTTCTTGGTGGCTTAACCTAGGGCTAGCCAGTACGCTATTGACAACTTGTTTCGTGATTGAAGATTCAGCACCCGATAGCGCACGTACTAACGCGGACAGTAAGAACAGGTCTGGATCTTGGCTGTTTATTTGGTCTTGAGCCATCTCTTGAATGCGTTCTGCAAGCTTATCGCTAAGAGTTGCGTGTTCCAGTGCCCCAAGTGTCGCATAAAGTGGCTCAGAGGGCAGTTTGCGAAGGGCTTTACGAATGGCGACGCCGTTTTGCTTATCACCCAAGCGAGCGCACATGTCAGTAATGCCTTGCAGGCCGACGGTTTGCCAGTTCTCCCAGCCAAGATCGCCAGTAAAGTAGTGCTGTGCGTGCTCATAATACTGACTCGTTGGTAGTGATAGCTCTGCGCGAACTTGGCTATGGAATACCGCCATTTTATCTTCTGATGGTTTAAAGGTGTATGGGTTGTTCGAGAGCTTCTGCTGCTGCTCTTCACTCATATCACCACTTAGGCGGGTGCCCATCGCTTCCAGTACGAATTTTAAAAAGTTACCGATATCAGCTTGGCTTAATAGGCCGCGCTCATCGAGCTTAAACTTCAGAAACCAGATCCACGGTTGCTTCTGTTCGTTCCAGTAGCTTATTGCTAGGTGTGCCTGCTTTTGTAATGGGAACGGGTAGGGCTGCATGCCTTGTTCAACATCGGCAAAGAGATCGTTGTCGACTTTTTGAATTCGACGGCCAAGATCGTAGATTTCATATTGGCAGCCGCTATTTTTCAACAGCTGGGTGAGCGTGTGAATTGTTTCCATCAGTAATAAGCTCCTAACTTTCTTTCCCCAATAGATGGTACTCTATGGCCCAATTTCAAGGTCATGCGATAAATTACTTGGTGAAAAATGACGGCAACCACACAGTTATTCTCTTTGCTTCAGCAGTTGGAGCTGCAATTACAACACGCACAGCTATGGAGTGAGGTGCCTCCTACTGAAGAAGCTCTGGCGAGCACGCAGCCTTTTGCTATTGATACGCTTGAGCCTGAGCAGTGGCTTCAGTGGATCTTCATTGCTCGAATCCAGGCGATGATCGCATCTGGTGCTGCATTACCAAAAGGGTTTTCAATTGCCCCTTACTTCAGCGAAGTATGGAAAAATGATGCGGCTAAGAGTGAGCTGTTAGAGACGATCAAGCAGATTGATGAGGTATGTGCCTAATGTTAGAGATCATCTACCAAGACGAGTATTTTGTCGCGGTGAATAAGCCTGCGGGCATGTTGGTACATCGTTCATGGCTTGATAAACACGAAACACAATTTGTGATGCAAACTCTGCGTGATCAAATCGGTCAACACGTTTTTCCATTGCACCGTTTAGATAGACCAACATCGGGCGTGCTGGTTTTTGCGCTATCGAGTGAAGTCGCCTCTGAAGTGATGCCGATGTTTGCGAACCATGAGATGCAGAAAACCTATCATGCGATTGTACGCGGATGGATAGAAGAGGGGGATACCCTAGACTACGCGCTCAAGGTTGAACTGGATAAGATTGCTGACAGGTTCGCAAAAGAAGACAAAGAGGCACAAGAGGCGGTTACTGTCTACGAACCTCTCGCTAAAGTTGAAGTGCCATATTCGACAGGGCGTTTTCCAACCAGCCGCTACTGCTTAGTTGAAATGCTGCCAAAGACAGGTCGAAAGCATCAACTACGTCGCCATATGGCGCACCTAAGGCATCCTATTGTTGGTGATACTTCCCATGGTGACGGTAAGCATAACCGACTGTTCCGTGAAAACTTGGATTCACACCGCTTGCTGTTGCACGCTTCAGAGCTGCGTTTTATTCACCCATTTACTCAGCAAGAGGTCGTCATGACAGCTAGCTTAGATGAAACTTGGCTGAACCTGTTTGCGCAGTTTGAGTGGGATATCAAGCTGATAAGCAAGAAGTAACAGTGGTCGATAAATAGAGTAAAGGGCTGATAGTTAATCACTATCAGCCCTTTTTTATGAGTCTAAGAGAGGGATCACTTTAGTTTTTCAAGATCCGCTTCGATCTCTGCGATCTTGCTAGAAACCACTTTCTCTAAATGACGTAAATCGGTCAGTATCTTCTGTTTCACATCGACGTCACTGCTTGGTGATGGCTTGGTGATCTTATTCAGCTCATCAATCACCAGTGTTAGGTTGCGATTGATTTCAGTAACTTCTTTATATTGGCTGTTACCGCCGCTGACCAGCACACTTTTTACTTGGCGTGGATATTTGAATTTGACGCTTTTAGCGAACAGTTCGCCTTTTTGCTTGCGGAAGTAGATCTTTAGGATGTCTTTGTGAGCTTCTTGACGAAGTGAGTAACGTTCAATCTGTTTAGGTTCATGGATGCCTAAGCCAGTGAGGTTTGGATACATAAGCGACCTCTAGTATCTGAATGAGAAGACGGGTTACATAGGTTAATGTAGCAGCCTAATCACGAGCTAGATAGCGCTGGTGAATGAATTGATACTAAGTTGTGGGCAAGATCGCTCTCTCGACCTTGCCCACACTAAAAGCAGAATATTCAACTACCTGCTTGATGCGCTTTGATTATGGAGCAAGCTCCGATACGTGTTCGGTGAGGCGTTCACGCAGGGCTTGTTGTTGCTCTTCAGTTAAACGACCTCCAATATCGCTGGTCAAGATAAACAAGTCTTCGGCACGCTCACCTATAGTGGTGATTTTTGCAGCATGTAGGTTGATGTTGAGCTCAGCAAAGGTTGCACCAACTTGCGCCAACAGCCCTGGTGTGTCGAGCGCTCTAAGCTCCATCAAGGTTCGCTTCTTACTCTTAGTTGGTAAAAATTCTACGGATGTCTTCACCTTAAAGTGCTGTAAATTACGCGGCGTGCGACGAGTACGGATTTTGGTTGGTCGACCGTCCTCCAATACATGGGTGAGGTGCTTGATGACCGCTTTGTGTCTAGCCTCGTCGATGGCTTCGCCATGCTGATCGAGCACCATAAAGGTATCGAGGACGTGACCATCTTTACTTACCATCACTTGGGCGTCATGGACGTTGAAGTTACGTCTATCCAACTCTGCAACCACAGTAGCAAATAGTGCTGGTTGGTCTTTAGAGTAGACGAACACTTCTGTACCGCCACGCGTTGGCTTTTTACTTATCAGCACAAGAGGTTGGCTAGAGTCTTCAAGGCGCAATAGGTTCTCACAGTGCCAAGCGATCTGCTTGTGGCTATGACGAAGGAAGTAATCGGCTTTAAAGCGTTGCCATAACACCTCTATCTCGCGTGCAGTAAAGCCTTCTTTACGCAGTAGGGCAGATGCCATCTGTTGGTTGTGACGAATTCGGTCGCGCACATCGACAGGGTTTTCTAAGCCACGGCGCAATGCTCGTTGAGTAGAGTGAAAGAGCTCGGCTAATAAGGTTCGCTTCCAACTGTTCCAAAGCTCTGGGTTGGTTGCACAGATATCGGCGACAGTCAGACAGACCAAGTACTCCAGTGATTCTTCATCACGGACTTTTTTGGCGAACTCGGTAATCACGTCTGGGTCGTAAATGTCACGACGCTGAGCCGTTACTGACATTAGTAGGTGGTTTTGAACTAACCAAGAGACGAGTTTGGCTTCAGGTTTAGACAAGCCGTGCTCGATACAGAAAGAGTAAGCTTCCACTGCGCCAATTTCAGAGTGATCACCACCACGCCCCTTACCGATGTCATGGAAAATAGCGGCGAGAATTAACAGCTCTTTTTTCTGTATGCGAGGGTAAACCTCACAGCAGATAGGATGTTTGTCATGGTTTGCTGCATAACTGAAACGGTTGATGTGTTTCAGTAATCGAATACTGTGCTCATCCACGGTGTAAACATGGAAAAGGTCAAACTGCATCTGACCGACAATCTGACTCCACTGTGGAAGATACGCAGAAAGTACCCCAAGTTTGTGCATCAGACTAAAGGCTTTATGCAGTGCGTTAGGGTGACGCACCAAGGCCATGAACTTTTCACGCGCTTCAGGGATGGTATGTAGGAAGCGGTTAAGTCTGCGACGTGCCGTACGCAGTTGTCTTAATGTTGGAGGGCTTACGCCTTCAATAGAGGAGTCATTAGCGATATGGATAAACATATCGAGAATGGTTTCTGGGCGCGCTTGGAATAACGCAGGTTTACGAGCTTCAATCAAAGAGCCGCGTCTTTGGAAGTCTTCATTGAGAATTTGAGCGTCTTGAGTTTCACCGCCATTAATGATCGCTTGATCAAATAGCTTGAGCAGCATCTTGTTGAGCTCAGCGACACGACGCAAAGTTCGATAGAACTCCTTCATCATCATCTCTACGCCACGGTTACCTTCACCAGAATAACCCAAGTGCTCAGCAACCTGAGCTTGGTGGGCAAAGGTAAGTCGGTTGTCATAGCGTCTTAATTCAATGTGCAGCGCAAAACGCACGCGCCATAGGAAATCCTGACACTCAACCAGTTCGCGATACTCGGCATCAGTTAGGAAGCCGTACTTGCTCATCTCAAGCAGAGACGTTGCGCCAAAGTGACGACGTGCAACCCAGCTGAGAGTGTGGATATCGCGCAGACCACCTGGCGTAGATTTGATATCCGGCTCTAAGTTGTAAGTTGTGTCGTGATAGCGCGCATGACGCTCTTTCTGTTCTTGAATCTTGGCTTTGTAGAAGGTTTCGCTAGGCCAAAATGAGTCAGAATGGATCTTCATCTTGAGCTGCTGGAAGGTATCTTCACTGCCACACAATAAACGAGACTCTTGTAGGTTGGTTGCCACCGTTAGGTCTGCACTACCGATGTCTAAACACTCCGAGACGGTTCTCACCGCATGCCCGACTTCTAACCTCAGATCCCAAAGCAGGGTGATGAATTCACTGACCTTATCGCCCAAAGCTTTGGGCAGCGTTTTTTGAGAAACGACAAGAATATCGATGTCGGAAAGGGGATGAAGTTCACCGCGTCCGTAACCGCCAACGGCAACAAGACTTATGTGGGGTAATTCGCTAAAACCAAAATGCTGCCACAAGCGACTCAAAACACGATCCATATATTCAGAGCGTGAGAGTACGAGGTCGGTGACGGGGTGGTGATTGAGAAACTCGTTTTTCTGGTATTCGGTGAACAGTTCGAGTTTTTGTTTAAGTTCACTGATTTCTATTTGTTCTTCTTTGAACGTAAGAGGACATTGGTATGGCATAGTTTGCTATCCGTGCAAGCAAAAATAGGATTACAGACAATTTACCAGAGGTTGCGCGGAAATCGAAATGGTTGTGAAAGCGTGTTTGTAAAGAGAGTCGGGAAGGTTGGCGGATAAAAAATATCCCCGACTAAGCGGGGATAGATTCTTGAGTGCTGATTTTTTGGCTCAGGCGATTAAGCGTTTTTCATGATACGAGGAATAGTATCGTCGCTACGCAGAGTCAGCACTTCACAGCCAGTGTCTGTTACAACAAGCGTGTGTTCCCACTGTGCAGAGTTTTTGCTGTCTGCGGTGTACACCGTCCAGCTATCTTCGTCATCAAGGCGACAGCCAAATTTACCTGCATTGATCATTGGTTCAATCGTGAAACACATGCCCGCTTTCAGTACAGTGCGGTCATTGTTTTTGTAGTGCACGACTTGTGGATCTTCATGGAATTCAGAACCGATGCCGTGGCCACAGTAATCCTTCACGATAGAGAATTTAGCGCGTGGGTTGTTCTTGTTGTTGGTCTTGATGTATTTCTCAATCGCAGTACCGATTTGACCCAATTGAACACCAGGCTTAACTTGGCGCATACCTTCGTATAGCGCTTCTTGTGCAACCATACATAGACGTTTGTTTGCTGGCGAAACATCACCAACTAGGAACATCTTCGAGGTGTCACCGTGGTAACCTTGAGGGCGTACACTTAAGTCTGCATCTTTGTCATCAGGGATAATCACTGTGATGTCTACGTTAAGGATGTCACCGTCTTTAAGTACAGCAGGCTTAAATTGACCTGTGCTACCCGTTTCGTCTTGTGATGCTGGAATACCGTGGCACACAATGTGGTTGATTGAAGTACAGATAGACTTAGGGAAACCGTGGTAATCAAGTGGTGCTGAGTATGCGCCTCTTTCTAGAGCGTAGTCATGACAGATTTGGTTTAGTTCTTCTGTCGTCGTACCTACTTGAATGTGAGGTTCGATCATCTCTAGAATTTCAGCAGCCAGTTTACCGGCGACGCGCATTTTTTCGATTTCTTCAGCAGTTTTAATTTTTACAGCCATTGCATATCTCTTAATTAGGTCGCACCTAAGTGTGCGTATGGGGCTATTCTAGCAGTGCAGCAGTTTAGCGCAACACTGCCATACCCATACGAAAGGGAAGGTTACTCTTATTGGCTGGTGGAATGAAGATAAATGACGCCATGCTTTGGTAGCTAAAATGGACTTTATCAGTAGCCATTATCAAGCTGTGAAATGGAATTTTTTCTAGCCAAAGATAGACAAAATATGGTATAAAGCGCGCCGGACATCAGGACTGTTTTCTCCCTCTTGGCGAAACAGCCTTTATGTTCACTTACTATATCTTTAAATCACACACATTCCGACACATGTTCCGGGGTGCTTCAACAACATAAATAACCGCTGCTTTAAGCCGTTAGTTGTTAGGGGTCGGATTCATGGGGGATGTGGAGGCCTAACCCCATAGAGGATTTTAAAATGGCAACTGTATCAATGCGCGATATGCTAAAAGCTGGTGTTCACTTCGGTCACCAAACTCGTTACTGGAACCCAAAAATGAAGCCATTCATCTTTGGTGCTCGTAACAAGGTTCATATCATCAACCTAGAAAAAACTGTACCAATGTTCAACGACGCTCTAGCTGAACTAGCTAAAGTTGGCGAGAAGAAAGGTAAAGTTCTTTTTGTTGGTACTAAGCGCGCTGCATCTGAAGCTGTTAAAGAAGCTGCTGTAAACAGCAACCAGTTCTACGTTAACAACCGCTGGTTAGGCGGTATGCTAACGAACTACAAAACTGTTCGTCAGTCTATCAAGCGTCTAAAAGACCTAGAAGCTCAAGCTCAAGACGGTACTTTCGACAAGCTAACTAAGAAAGAAGCTCTAATGCGCACTCGTGAAATGGAGAAGCTAGAGAAGTCTCTTGGTGGTATCAAGAACATGGGCGGCCTACCAGACGCTCTATTCGTAATCGATGCTGATCACGAACACATCGCAGTTAAAGAAGCAAACAACCTAGGTATCCCAGTTTACGCTGTAGTTGATACTAACTCTAACCCAGACGGCGTTGACTTCGTTATCCCAGGTAACGACGATGCAATCCGTGCAGTACAGCTTTACCTAAACGCTGCTGCAGACGCGGTTAAAGAAGGTCGTAACAAAGACGTTGCTGCTGTAGCTGCTGAAAAAGATGGTTTTGTAGAAGCTGAATAATAGCGGCTCTGAATCACGCTTGGCTTATCTAATCTAGATTTTGAAATCTATATTAAATGTAAGCTAAGTTATAGTTAGATCGGGGGCCTCATTTTGGCCCCTGATTTTTACCTTATTTTCGAATCAACCGAGGAATAGAGAATGGCAACTGTAACTGCTGCTCTAGTTAAAGAACTTCGCGAGCGCACTGGCGCTGGCATGATGGAATGTAAGAAAGCGCTTGTAGAAGCAAACGCTGACATCGAACTAGCAATTGAAAACATGCGTAAATCTGGCGCAGCGAAAGCAGCTAAGAAAGCTGGTAACGTTGCTGCTGAAGGCGCAATCATCATCAAAGAAGAGAACGGCGTAGCTGCTCTTCTTGAAGTTAACTGTCAAACTGACTTCGTAGCAAAAGATGCTAGCTTCACTGCGTTTGCAGAAGAAGTTGCAGCTGCAGCAGTAGCTTCTAAAGCTTCTGTTGAAGAGCTACAAGCACAGTTCGAAGAAACTCGCGTTGCTCTAGTTGCAAAAATCGGCGAAAACATCAACATCCGTCGCGTATCTTACGTTGAAGGTGCTGCACTAGCTTCTTACCGTCACGGTGAGAAAATCGGTGTTGTTGTTGCTGGTGAAGGCGAAGCTGAAACTCTTAAGCACGTTGCAATGCACGTTGCTGCATCTCGTCCTGAGTTCGTTAACCCAGAAGACGTACCTGCAGACGTAGTAGCTAAAGAGAAAGCTGTTCAAGTTGAAATCGCTATGAACGAAGGCAAGCCTCAAGAGATCGCTGAGAAAATGGTTATCGGCCGTATGAAGAAATTCACGGGCGAAATCTCTCTAACAGGTCAAGCTTTCATCATGGAACCTAAGAAAACTGTTGGCGAAATCCTTAAAGAAAAAGGCGCTGCAGTATCTAACTTCGTACGTCTAGAAGTTGGTGAAGGTATCGAGAAAGCTGCTGAAATGAGCTTCGCTGAAGAAGTTGCAGCGGTACAAAAAGGTTAATCCTTAGCGTATTGTTCGAAAAAAGACCGTGGCCCATGCTACGGTCTTTTTATGAATAGCGCATGGAAAATTAGCCGTGATGAATGGATAAGAATCTCGACACATGTCGTGAGACTTTTTGTCTATTCATGACTGTTAATCATCAACTCTTTGGAAGGTAAACTCCATGACTACGAACCCTAAACCAGCGTATCAACGTATTCTGTTAAAACTTAGCGGTGAAGCGCTACAAGGCGAAGAAGGTTTTGGTATTGACCCAACGATCCTTGATCGTATGGCTCAAGAAGTAAAAGAATTGGTTGAACTAGGTGTTCAAGTAGGTGTTGTAATCGGTGGTGGTAACCTTTTCCGCGGTGCAGGTCTTGCTGAAGCAGGCATGAACCGCGTTGTAGGCGACCACATGGGTATGCTAGCAACAGTAATGAACGGCCTAGCTATGCGTGATGCTCTGCACCGCGCTTACGTTAATGCACGTGTAATGTCTGCTATCCCTCTGAAGGGCGTGTGTGACGACTACAACTGGGCTGATGCGATTTCTCAACTTCGTCAAGGTCGTGTTGTTATCTTCTCTGCTGGTACAGGTAACCCGTTCTTCACTACAGATTCTGCTGCATGTCTACGCGGTATCGAGATTGAAGCTGACGTTGTTCTAAAAGCAACAAAAGTAGATGGTGTATTTACGGCTGACCCAGTAGCCAACCCAGACGCAGAGCTGTATGATACTTTGTCTTACAACACAGTTCTTGAGAAAGAGCTAAAAGTAATGGACTTGGCTGCATTTACGCTAGCACGTGATCACAAAATGCCAATCCGCGTATTTAACATGAACAAGCCAGGCGCACTACGTCGCGTGGTTATGGGTGAGACTGAAGGTACATTAATCAGCGAAACTGAATAATGACCCTCTCGCCAAGGTATTGCCTTGGCGAGTTTATTTTCATCACTCCTAAAAGCTTTCTTGAAGAAAGAACATAATCAAGGTGAAATTGTGATTAACGAAATCAAAAAAGACGCTCAAGAGCGCATGGAAAAAAGTGTTGAAGCACTAAGAAATAGCCTGCAAAAAATCCGTACAGGTCGTGCGCACCCAAGCCTACTATCTGGCATCTCTGTAGAGTACTACGGTGCACCAACGCCTCTAACTCAAGTTGCTAACGTTATTGCTGAAGACGCGCGTACTCTAGCAATCACAGTGTTTGATAAAACACTAACGCCGCTAGTTGAAAAAGCGATCATGACTTCTGACCTAGGCCTAAACCCTATGTCTGCGGGTACGGTTATCCGTGTTCCACTTCCACCGCTAACGGAAGAGCGTCGTAAAGACCTAGTTAAAATCGTTCGTGGCGAAGCTGAAGGTGGCCGTGTTGCTATCCGTAACATCCGTCGTGACGCAAACAGCGACCTAAAAGCACTTCTTAAAGATAAAGAAATCTCTGAAGACGAAGATCGCAAAGCACAAGACGAAATTCAAAAGCTAACTGACGCTGCGGTTAAGAACGTAGACGAAGTTCTAGCAACTAAAGAAAAAGAGTTGATGGAAGTTTAATTTTCCATATTCTTCTCTGTTGGAAAAACGCTGTTCTCACCGTTCAGCGTTTTTTTATGCTACTCTATCCGACTATTAGAATTTGATTCACTCTTTTATGCATAATTCTCAAGCGTTCACAGACTCTCTCCCAAAGCACATTGCTATCATCATGGATGGTAATGGCCGCTGGGCTAAGGCTCAGGGTAAACCTCGCGTATTTGGCCATAAAAATGGCGTTCAGGCGGTTCGTAAAACCATCTCATCTTCTGCAAGACTCGGTATTAAAGCCGTGACGTTGTTTGCTTTCAGTAGTGAAAACTGGCGTCGACCAGAGGAAGAAGTGGGTGTCCTTATGGAGCTTTTTATTACTGTACTCGCTAGCGAGGTTAAAAAGCTGCATAAGAATAATCTACAGTTGCGTGTTATTGGTGACAAAAGTCGTTTCAACGAGCGACTACAAAAGAAAATTGCAGAAGCGGAAGCTTTAACCAGTAACAACACAGGCATGGTTGTTAACATTGCGGCTAACTACGGCGGTAAATGGGATATTCAACAAGCGGTTAAGTCGATTGCAACCCAAGTGAAAGAGGGCGATCTTAGCATTGATGATATCGATGAGCCGTTGATTACTTCACACCTCACTATGTCTGATATTCCAGAAGTGGATCTGCTTATTCGCACCAGTGGTGAGTGCCGTATTAGTAACTTTATGCTATGGCAGCTTGCCTATGCAGAAATGTATTTCACAGAACAGTACTGGCCTGACTTTAACGAAGATAGCTTGGTTGAAGCGGTAACATGGTTTGTCAATCGAGAGCGTCGATTTGGCTGTACTGGTGAGCAAATCAAAGCAATGATGGACAGCTAATAAGGATTTTTTAGTTTGAAACAACGAATTATAACTGCGCTGATCTTGGCTCCTCTGGTTATTCTTGGCATTTTCGAGTTATCACTAGCAACCTTCATTTTATCACTGTTTGTGATTACCCTTTTAGGTTACTGGGAGTGGACTCAGTTTGTAGAGAGCAAGTCACGTTACTTGGCTCTTGTACCAACTGTGGCCATTAGTGTCGCAAGCTTGGCGTTAATCCCATTTGATGCGTTTAGCTTAAACCACCTATCAAGCGCGCACTTTGCAGTGTTAGCGATTGGCTCTCTATGGTGGGTTATCGCGAGTGGTTTAGCGGTGACCTATCCTAAATCGACCTCAGCATGGCAAGGTTCTACTCTACTGAGACATTGTTTCGGTATTTTAACACTACTCCCGTTTTTTTGGAGTGTAGTGATTCTGAGAGCTAATGGTATCGATCAAGACCCGTACCATGGAGCTAAGCTGGTTATGTTTGTCTGCTTACTTGTATGGGCGGCGGATAGCGGTGCTTACTTTGCTGGAAAGAGTTTTGGTAAACGTAAAATGGCACCTGCGGTTAGTCCAAACAAAACCATTGAAGGTTTGATTGGCGGTATCATCACAGCGCTGATTGTCGCTTGGATTTTTGCGGGGCTATTTGATATTCAATTTACTAGCCCGATCCAAATGATAGCGATCACCTTAATCACTGTGGTGATCTCTGTCCTGGGTGACCTCGTTGAAAGTATGTTCAAGCGAGTTTCTGGTATTAAAGACAGCAGTAACCTAATTCCGGGTCATGGTGGAATACTGGACCGAATTGACAGTTTAACCGCTGCCTTCCCTGTCTTTGCTCTGCTTTACTTAGCATTCTAAATTATAAGGGCAGAGCTATCTGCCCTTTGTTTTATTCCTACGGTCTAAATGAGATGCGAAATCTAACTATCCTTGGCGCAACAGGCTCAATCGGTGCAAGCACCTTAAGAGTCGTTGAACAGAACCCTACTCAATACAATATTGTGGCACTAGCGGCGGGTTCTAATGTAGAAAAAATGCGGGCACTAGTGAACAAATGGCAGCCAGAGTATGTTGCTATGGCGTGTTCTCAAGCCGCTGCAGAGCTAGAGCGTCAGCTTCAAAATGACTCTGTCTCGACGGTGGTTTTAAGTGGTAATGATGGTTTGTGCCAGGTTGCGGCTTTAGACAGTGTTGATACAGTGATGGCCGCTATCGTAGGTGCTGCAGGCTTGTTACCGACTATGTCTGCAGTGAAGGCGGGTAAGCGTATTTTACTTGCTAACAAAGAAGCCTTGGTGATGTCAGGTCAGTTGTTTATCGATGCCGTTGAGAAATATGGTGCTGAGTTGCTCCCTGTCGATAGTGAACATAACGCTATCTTCCAATGTTTGCCTCAAAACGTACAAACTAATTTGGGTCGCTGTGATTTAGAAGCGAATGGCATTAACCATATCCTTTTAACTGGCTCAGGCGGCCCATTCCGTTACACAGATGTGGCTGAACTGGCGTCGGTTACCCCACAAAAAGCGATTGCACACCCTAACTGGTCTATGGGGCCTAAGATCTCTGTCGATTCTGCGACCATGATGAATAAAGGTCTTGAATATATTGAAGCTAAATGGCTGTTCAATGCATCTCAAGATCAACTTAAGGTGATCATTCATCCGCAGTCTGTGATTCACTCTATGGTTCAATACAAAGACGGTTCTGTGTTGGCGCAAATGGGCGAGCCTGATATGGCAACACCTATTGCATTGACGATGTCTTACCCTGAACGTATCGAGGCGGGTGTTAAGCCCCTTGATTTCACCAAAGTGGGTGAACTGACTTTCCTAGAACCCGATTATGCACGCTATCCATGTTTAAAACTGGCTATCGAAGCTTGTTACCTTGGACAACATGCGACAACGGCGATTAATGCAGCCAACGAAGTCGCAGTAGACGCATTCTTAAATGAAAAAGTGAAATTCACAGACATTGCCTTAATTAACGAACACGTTATGAACAAAGTCTGTGAACAACATACGTCTGAAAGTCTAGATAGCTTGGAAAGCTTGTTAGAGCTAGATACTATGTCACGAAACCTTGCCGTTCAGTTTATTGAAGAGCAGTTGTTATGAGTGGAATTTTATGGAACTTCGTATCCTTCATCGTTGCGTTAGGGATACTGGTCGCAGTTCATGAGTTTGGCCACTTTTGGGTCGCTCGTCGTTGCGGCGTAAAAGTTGAAAAGTTTTCGATTGGTTTTGGTAAATCAATCTGGAGCAAAGTCGGCAAAGACGGTACTGAGTATAGTTTGTCGATAATCCCTCTTGGTGGCTACGTTAAAATGCTTGACGGTCGAGTCGATGACGTCACCGAAGAGCAGCAACAATATGCTTTTGATAAGAAACCTTTGTGGAAGCGAACGGCGATTGTGGGTGCTGGTCCAGCGTTTAACTTCTTGTTCGCCATCTTTGCGTATTGGTTAGTCTTTTTGATTGGTGTGCCTGCCGTAAAGCCTGTAATTGGTGAGGTTGCTCCGCAATCTATTGCTGCTCAAGCAGGAATTGAATCTGGAATGGAACTTAAATCTATTTCAGGAATCAAAACCGCTGATTGGGAATCTGTGAACATCGGTCTGATCTCACATATTGGTGATGACAGCATGACGGTGACTGTAACTTCTCAAGACAACATTGGTCTAGAACAGAAGTTGACTCTCGATCTGACTCAATGGTCTTTTGACCCTGAAACCGAATCGGCCATGTCGACTTTAGGTTTCAAGCCATTTTCTCCTGAGATCTCAACAACGCTTGCTCAGGTTATGGAAGACGGCGCTGCTTATTCAGCAGGCTTTGAAGTCGGTGATCACATTGTCAGTATTGATGGTGTAGAGATTCGTGATTGGCCGATGGTGGTTGAAGCTATTCGCTCAAACCCGGATCAAGCATTGAGTGTTGCTGTTGACCGCAATGGTTACCAAACTGAGCTGACATTAACACCAAAATCTCGTGAGCTATCGGACGGTAGTTCAATTGGTTATGCTGGTATTGCTCCAGAAGTCGCAGAATGGCCGGAAGACTATCGCTTTGAACTTCAATTTGGTGTATTTGAAGCTGTAGGAAAGGCGATTGATAAAACAGGTCAGATCATTGACCTCACACTGACGATGCTTAAGAAGCTTATCGTGGGTGATGTAGGGTTGAACAATCTAAGTGGCCCAATCTCGATTGCTAAAGGTGCCGGCACCACAGCAGATTATGGCTTGGTTTACTTTTTAGGTTTCTTAGCTCTTATTAGTGTGAACTTAGGCATTATAAATTTAGTACCACTGCCTATGTTAGATGGTGGTCATTTGCTCTTTTTCGCTATTGAGGCCATTACTCGTAAACCTGTACCCGAAAAGGTACAAGAAATGGGTTACCGAGTGGGCAGTGCGATTATCTTCTCACTGATGGCTCTAGCAATATTTAACGACTTTACTCGTCTGTGAATGGTTCGTCACAGGCTTTGGTAGTAGCAAGGAATAATTAGAATAAGTATGGCGATTAAGCAAATTCTGTTCGCAAGTCTATTGGCCACAAGCGTGGCTGCGAATGGAGCAGAAAACTTCGTAGTTCAAGATATTAAGATTGAAGGTTTACAGCGCGTAGCATTAGGTGCTGCTCTCTTGAAAATGCCAGTACGTATTGGCGACCAAGTAGATGAAAGCGATGTATCTGAGATCATTCGTGCGCTTTACGCATCAGGCAACTTTGAGAACGTAAAAGTATTACGTGATGAAGGTGTATTGATTGTTCAAGTGAAAGAGCGTCCAACAATCGCTAGTATCTCTTTTTCTGGCAACAAAGCGATTAAAGAAGAGCAGCTTCAACAGAACCTAGATGCATCTGGTGTGCGTGAAGGTGAAGCTCTTGACCGCACGACGCTAAGCAACATTGAAAAAGGCTTAGAAGACTTTTACTACAGCGTGGGTAAATACAACGCAACAGTAAAAGCTGTCGTTACTCCACTTCCTCGTAACCGTTCAGACCTTAAGTTTGTCTTTACTGAAGGTGTGTCAGCGAAGATTCAGCAGATCAACTTTATCGGTAATGAAGTCTACAGTGATGAAGAGTTACTGAGTCGCTTTAATCTAAATGTTGATGTTGCATGGTGGAACTTCTTAGCAGACGAAAAGTATCAGAAGCAAGTGCTTGCGGGTGATATTGAAGCTCTGAAATCATATTACCTTGACCGTGGTTACTTAAAGTTCCAAGTTGATTCTACTCAAGTATCTATCTCACCAGATAAGAAAGGTGTGTACATCACGCTTGGCCTTGATGAGGGCCTGCCTTATAAGGTGAAAGACGTTAAGTTCCGTGGTGAGCTTATTGGTCGTGAGGCTGACTTTGAAGCGTTAGTGCCGTTTGAAGAGGGCGATACTTATAACGGTTCTGCGGTTACCTCTCTAGAAGAGAACGTTAAGCGTATCTTGGGTGAATCTGGCTATGCCTACCCACAAGTACGCACGATTCCTGAATTCGACGATGAGACTCAAGAAGTTTCTTTGGTGATTAACGTTGAAGCGGGGAGTCGAATCTACGTACGCGATATCCGTTTTACGGGTAACAACTCAACCAAAGACGAAGTACTACGCCGTGAAATGCGTCAAATGGAAGGCAGCTGGCTCAACTCTAAGTCCATCGACACGGGTAAGAGTCGCTTGAATCGTTTGGGCTTCTTCGAAACGGTTGATGTTCAGACGGTACGTGTACCAGGCACGGAAGACCAAGTAGATTTGGTTTACAACGTGAAAGAAGCGAACTCGGGCAGCATCAACTTTGGTGTCGGCTACGGTACTGAGTCGGGTGTAAGTTTCCAAGTTGGCCTTCAGCAAGATAACTTTGCAGGTTCTGGTAATCGTGTTGGCGTAAGCGCTATGATGAACGACTATCAAAAGAATGTGAGCTTGGACTATCGTGACCCATACTGGAATCTAGATGGTGTGAGTTTAGGTGGCAAGATCTTCTACAACGAGTTCGAAGCATCGGAAGCAGGTATTGTTGACTATACTAATGAAAGCTATGGAACCAGTCTGACATGGGGTTTTCCTGTGGATGAGTTGAATCGTATCGAGTTTGGTGTCGGCTATACTCACAACAAGATTGGTAACGTTCCTGGTTATGTTCAAGTCGAGCAATTTGCCAAAAGTATCAATCAGTATGGTGACGAAAACATCCTAACGGATGACTTCGACATTAATATCTCGTGGACGCGTAATAACTTGAACCGTGGTTTTTTCCCGACGGCGGGTAACCACCAACGTGCTTTCTACAAAATGACGGTACCAGGTTCAGATGTTAAGTATTTCAAAGCGCAGTATGATGTAAAACATTACATCCCACTGACCAAAAAGCATGAGTTTACGCTATTGATGCGTGGCCGTTTAGGCTATGGTAATGGTTATGGTCAGACGGATGGTAATGATAACTTGTTCCCATTCTACGAGAACTATTATGCAGGTGGTTTCACCACACTACGTGGCTTTGGGTCTAACTCAGCAGGTCCTAAAGCTGTTTACTCCGAGAGCCCATTTAATAATCCTAAATATACTAGTGCAACCGATGATTCGGTTGGTGGTAATGCTGTAGCATTAGCGAGTTTGGAGTTGATCGTACCTACACCATTTGCTTCAGACGAAGCACGCAGTCAGATCCGAACCAGTGTGTTCTTTGATATGGCAAGTGTATGGGATACCGAGTTTGTCGATAGGGGAGCTCCTGATAGTGGCTCTAAATACTATTATGATTACTCAGATCCAACGAACTATCGTTCTTCATACGGTGCAGCCCTACAGTGGATGTCGCCAATGGGACCACTGGTTTTCTCTCTAGCGAAACCAATTAAAATTTACGAAGGTGATGATGAAGAGTTCTTCACATTCACCATTGGTAGAACTTTCTAATACTTAAAGGACAATATTTTGAAAAAAATGATGAAAGCAGCAGGTCTAGGCCTTATCGTTCTTAGCTCTTCTTTCTTTGCAACGGCGGCAGAAGCGGCACAGAAAATTGGCTACGTGAACACTGCACAAGTATTCCAGGCTCTACCTCAGCGTGAAGTTGTTCTTCAAAAAATGCAGGAAGAGTTCAAAGACAAGGCGGCTGAACTGCAAAGCATTCAAGCGGAAGCTCAAACTAAGATTGAAAAGCTAAAGCGTGATGGCGAGCTTCTTGGTCCAGAAGAAGTTGAAAAACTACGTATTGAAGTTGGTCAACTAGACAGCAAGTACAAGATCAAAGCACAAGCTCTTGAGAAAGCGAGCCAGCGTCGTGAAGCTCAAGAGAAACAGAAGCTATTCAAAGTGATTCAAGAAGCGGTAGAAAAAGTAGCTGAGAAAGAAGGCTACGACATGATCGTAGACATCTCTACGCTTCAATACGCAAAACCTGAATACAATATCTCTGAGAAAGTAATCAAATCACTGAAATAAGCTCTATGAAGAATCTGACTTTAGCCGAATTGGCAGAAATTACCGGGGGTGAGTTACATGGTGAAGGCAATATTGTTGTCTCTGCCGTGGCTCCAATGGATAAGGCACAAGAAGGGGATGTAACCTTCCTTTCAAATGCAAAATACAGCAAGCACTTAGCTGAATGTAAAGCGTCTGCTGTGATGGTAAAAGAGAGTGAACGCGAGCTGTGTACGACTCACGTTATCGTAGTCGATGACCCTTACGTTGCGTTTGCTAAGGTGGCACAAGCTCTTGATACTACTCCTGAACCGGCTTCGGCTATCGCAGATTCTGCAGTGATTGCTGAGTCCGCTGTCTTAGGTAAGAACGTATCGATTGGCGCGAATGCTGTGATTGAATCTGGCGTTGAGCTAGGCGATAACGTGGTAATTGGCGCGGGTTGTTTCATTGGTAAAAATGCGAAGATTGGCTTAGGCACTAAACTGTGGGCGAATGTAAGTATTTATCATGAAGTTGTACTAGGCGAAGCGTGTTTGGTTCAATCAAGCACTGTGATTGGCTCTGACGGCTTTGGTTACGCGAATGAAAGAGGTGAATGGATCAAGATTCCTCAAGTCGGTACGGTTCGAATTGGTAACCGTGTTGAAATCGGCGCGTGTACGACGATTGACCGCGGAGCTCTTGATGACACTGTTATTGAAGATAACGTCATCCTTGATAACCAGATGCAAATCGCTCATAACGTTCACATCGGATATGGTTCAGCTCTAGCGGGTGGTACTATCATTGCTGGCAGCACAACGATAGGTAAATACTGTATTATTGGTGGTGGTAGCGTGATCAATGGCCATATTGAGATCGCAGATGGTGTAACGATTACCGGAATGGGTATGGTTATGCGTAGCATCACTGAGAAAGGTATGTACTCTTCAGGTATTCCTTTACAGCCAAATAAAGAGTGGCGTAAAACGGCAACGCGCGTACATCGCATTGATGAGATGAACAAGCGTCTGAAAACTGTTGAAAAACTTATCGAGAAGGGCTCGGAATCATAATTCCAGCATTTCTAATTAAAAGGCTCGCGTCATGCGGGTCTTTTTCGTTTATAATCCCTTTAATTGACTAAAGAATACAAATAGGAATACGACTTTGACTACTGAACAGAAAACGATGAACATTACTGAAATTCAGGAACTACTACCTCATCGCTACCCATTCCTAATGATCGACCGTGTGACTCACTTTGAAGAAGAGAAAACACTGACAGCGATTAAGAATGTCTCTGTGAACGAGCCTCAGTTTACTGGCCACTTTCCACAACTTCCGGTATTCCCAGGTGTGTTGATTCTTGAAGCAATGGCTCAAGCAACAGGTCTGCTTGCATTTAAATCGTTTGGTGCGCCATCAGAGAATGAGCTGTACTACTTTGCAAGTGTTGATAAAGCGAAGTTCCGCAAGCCAGTAGTACCTGGTGATCAGCTTGTTATTGAAGTGGAATTCCTTAAAGAGCGCCGTGGCATCGCATCATTCAATGGTGTAGCAAAAGTGGACGGTGAAGTAGTATGTTCAGCTGAACTAAAATGTGCTCGTAGAGAGTTTTAATATGATCCATGAAACAGCAAACATTCACCCAGCAGCGGTAATAGAAGGTGAGGTGACCATTGGTGCAAATGTATCTGTGGGCCCATTCACTTACATTTCTGGCAACGTAACGATTGGTGAAGGCACTGAAGTTATGTCGCACGTTGTGATCAAAGGTCACACGACAATCGGTAAAGATAACCGAATCTTCCCGCATGCTGTGATTGGTGAAGAGAATCAAGATAAGAAGTACGGTGGTGAAGACACGACTGTAGTTATTGGTGATCGCAACGTTATTCGTGAAGCGGTTCAAATCCACCGTGGTACGGTTCAAGATAAAGCAACGACCGTGATTGGTGATGACAATCTACTGTGTGTAAACGCTCACGTAGCGCACGACGTCATTGTTGGAAATCACACTCACATCGGTAACAACGCCATTCTAGGTGGCCATGTTACTGTTGGTGACTACGCTGGTGTTATGGCGCTATCTGCGATTCACCCATTCTGTTCAATTGGCGCTTACGCATACATTGGTGGTTGTTC
This sequence comes from Vibrio fortis, assembly GCF_024347475.1. Taxonomy (NCBI): domain Bacteria; kingdom Pseudomonadati; phylum Pseudomonadota; class Gammaproteobacteria; order Vibrionales; family Vibrionaceae; genus Vibrio; species Vibrio fortis. The sequence continues at coordinate 2,466,015 of NZ_AP025487.1, read as the reverse complement.
AGCGGTAGTACAAGATGTGCTTCCATATGTTCTTGCACAAGGCAACCATGCTGCACCGTTTGGTTTGAACCTTGTTGGCCTGAAGCGCAATGGTTTCGAGAAGTCTGAGATTCGTGCACTACAAAAAGCGTACAAAGAAATCTACCGTTCAGGTAAAACGCTAGACGAAGCAAAAGAAACATTGGTAGAGATGGCGACTGAATTCCCATCGATTAACCCAATGCTTGAGATGCTTGAAAGCTCTGAGCGTGGAATTATCCGATAGTAAAATGACAGGGTGAATGTTGCTGATGTGTTTATTCATAGTTTCATTAACCCATTAACAAAAAGATCGCTCTCAAATTAGCGATCTTTTTTGTTTTAAGCCGTAAGGAATCAGGAAAGGTTTATGTCAGTAGAAACGATGCAATCAAACCATACCCAAACACCTTCAGAAAGACCGCTACGCGTTGGTATTGTCGTTGGGGAACTCTCTGGTGATACGCTTGGTGAGGGCTTCATTAAAGCGATTCAAGCTCAATATCCTAATGCGGAGTTCGTTGGTATTGGCGGTCCAAAAATGAAGGCTCTGGGCTGCGAATCTCTGTTTGAAATGGAAGAGCTTGCGGTTATGGGGTTGGTGGAAGTTCTTGGAAGACTACCTCGATTGCTGAAGGTTAAAGCAGAGTTAGTAAAGTACTTCACAAACAATCCACCTGACGTATTTATTGGCATTGACGCCCCCGATTTCAACTTACGTCTAGAGCTCGACCTGAAGAATGCCGGCATCAAAACGGTTCACTATGTCAGTCCTTCAGTGTGGGCTTGGCGCCCGAAACGTATCTTCAAGATAGATAAAGCGACAGATCTAGTACTGGCTTTTCTTCCATTTGAAAAAGCGTTTTATGATAAATATAACGTCGCATGTGAGTTTGTTGGACACACGTTAGCTGATGCGATTCCACTAGAGCCCAATCAGGCAGAGGCGCGTGAACTTCTCGGTTTAGAGCAAGACAAACAATGGTTAGCGGTGCTTCCTGGTAGCCGTGGCGGTGAAATGAAGTTGATTGCTCAACCATTTATTGAGACTTGCCAGCGCATCCATAAGAAGTACCCAGATATCGGCTTTGTTGTCGCAGCGGTTAATGAGACTCGCAAACAACAATTTACCGAGATCTGGAAAGCGACAGCACCAGAGCTGGATTTTGTGATTGTGCAAGATACTGCGCGTAATGTGATAACTGCCGCTGACTCTGTGTTGCTCGCTTCAGGTACGGTTGCACTGGAATGTATGCTTCTAAAACGTCCTATGGTCGTCGGCTATAAAGTTAATAAACTCACGGGTTACATTGTTAAAAAGCTAGCGATTACCGAGTTTGTGTCGTTGCCTAACATTCTTGCTGGCGAGGAGATCGTTAAAGAGCACATTTTGGAAGAGTGTGACCCTGATTTTCTGTTCCCGTCGGTCGATGCCATGCTCTCTCGTGACAATTCTGTTTTAATCGAGCGCTTTACCGAGATGCACCATTGGATCCGCAAAGATGCAGATAAACAAGCCGCACACCAAGTATTGAAGCTGATTGGCTGGCCAACGCAAGAACAATAACCAATATTAAATGCCCAAGAGAACACTATGGCTGTAAAAGATAAAAAAGAACTTCCTCCTTTTGAGTATCCAGCAGGCTACCAATTATTTGCTGGGGTTGATGAGGTGGGGCGCGGACCTTTGGTTGGTGATGTAGTAACAGCTGCGGTGATTCTCGACCCTAATAATCCCATTGAAGGGCTCAATGATTCCAAGAAGCTATCAGAAAAGAAACGCCTTGCTTTGCTGCCAGAGATTAAAGAAAAAGCACTGGCTTGGTCGGTAGGACGTTGCTCCCCTCAGGAAATTGATGAGTTAAATATTCTTCAAGCGACGATGGTTGCTATGCAGCGTGCTATTGCTGGCTTAAGCGTACAACCTGATATGGCGCTGATAGATGGAAATCGAGTACCTGATTTACCAATGGCTGGCCAAGCTGTTGTGAAAGGTGATTTGCGCGTTGCCGAAATCAGTGCAGCTTCGATCATTGCTAAGGTGGTGAGAGATCAAGAGATGGAAGAGCTCGATAAGCTGCATCCTGAATTTGGATTCGCCAAACACAAAGGTTACCCAACCAAAGCGCACTTTGAAGCCATTGAAAAACATGGTGTTACTGAGCACTACCGTAAGAGTTTCAAACCTGTTAAACGCATTTTAGGGCTTGATTAATAGTCGCGTTAGCTAGCAGAAACTCATAGAATTAAAAAAGTTGTTACCCCTAGGCCTAGCCTAGATATCAGGAAGAAGAATGTCAGATCCTAAATTCGTCCACCTTCGTGTTCATAGTGACTTTTCCATGGTCGATGGACTCTCCAAAGTACCGCCGTTGGTGAAAAAAGTCGCTGAGATGGGCATGCCTGCGATGGCGCTTACCGACTTTACCAACCTGTGTGGTCTGGTGAAGTTTTATGGCACGGCCCATGGCTGTGGTGTAAAGCCTATTATTGGTGCAGACTTCCTGATGCAATCTCCCGAGTTTGGCGAAGAACTCACTCGTTTGACTGTGCTCGCAACCGATAACAAGGGTTACAACAATCTCACTCTGTTGATATCGAAAGCCTACCTACGTGGTCACGTTCAACACCACCCAGTGATTGATAAAGAGTGGCTGATTGAGAATGCGGAAGGCTTGATCATTTTATCCGGTGCGAAAGATGGCGAGATTGGTAAAGCACTACTAAAGGGCAATCAAGCTCTTGTTGATAGCAGTGTTGCTTTCTACAAAGAACACTTTGCCGATCGTTTCTATCTTGAACTGGTTCGTACTGGTCGCCCTGATGAAGAGTCTTACTTGCACTTTGCTTTGGAGTTAGCCGAGCGTGCAGAACTTCCAGTTGTGGCGACTAACGAAGTGGTCTTTATCTCAGAAGACCTCTTTGAAGCGCATGAGATTCGAGTTGCGATTCACGATGGCTACACACTAGAAGATCCGCGACGTCCAAAGAACTACAGCGAGCAGCAGTACCTTCGTAGTGAAGAAGAGATGTGTGAGTTGTTCTCAGACATTCCAGAAGCGCTGGAAAATAGTGTGGAAATCGCTAAACGTTGTAATGTAACGGTTCGTTTAGGGGAATATTTCCTGCCAAACTTCCCAACTGAAGGTCTGGCGATTGAAGACTTCCTGATCAAAAAGTCTGAAGAGGGTCTTGAGCGTCGTCTTGCATTCCTTTTCCCTGATGAACAGGTACGTGCTGAGCGCAGACCTGAGTATGACGACCGTTTAAAAATCGAACTTGAAGTAATCAATAACATGGGGTTCCCAGGTTACTTCTTGATCGTAATGGAGTTCATCCAGTGGTCTAAAGATAATGATGTTCCGGTAGGTCCTGGGCGTGGTTCGGGTGCGGGTTCATTGGTGGCGTACGCACTGGATATCACTGACCTTGATCCACTCGAATACGATCTACTTTTCGAACGTTTCTTGAATCCAGAGCGTGTCTCCATGCCCGATTTCGATATCGATTTCTGTATGGATAAACGTGACCAAGTTATTGATCACGTTGCGGAAATGTATGGCCGTGATGCGGTATCTCAGATCATCACCTTTGGTACAATGGCGGCGAAAGCGGTAATTCGAGACGTAGGGCGTGTACTAGGTCACCCGTTTGGCTTCGTTGACCGTATCTCTAAGTTAGTTCCGCCTGACCCAGGTATGACCCTAGAGAAAGCCTTTAAAGCAGAACCCGCATTGCCAGAGTTGTATGATGGGGATGAGGAAGTTCGTGAGCTGATTGATAAGTGTCGTATCCTCGAAGGCTGTACTCGTAATGCCGGTAAACACGCGGGTGGTGTTGTAATCTCTCCAACGACGATTACTGATTTTGCACCGATCTATGCAGATGCCGAGGGTAACTTCCCAGTAACTCAGTTTGATAAGAACGACGTAGAAACCGCTGGTCTAGTTAAGTTTGACTTCTTAGGTCTGCGTACGCTGACTATTATCGACTGGGCACTAGGGCTAGTGAACCCAAGATTAGAGCGTGAAGGCAAAGATCCCGTTCGTATCGAATCGATTCCGTTAGATGACCAAGCGTCGTTCAATTTATTGCAAAATTCAGAAACCACCGCGGTATTCCAGCTGGAATCGCGTGGTATGAAAGATCTGATCAAACGTCTCCAACCTGACTGTTTTGAAGATATTATCGCATTGGTAGCCCTGTTCCGTCCGGGCCCACTGCAATCGGGCATGGTAGATAACTTTATCGACCGTAAACACGGCCGAGAAGCCATCTCATACCCAGATGAAACATGGCAACATGAATCGTTAAAAGAAACGCTTGAGCCAACCTATGGCATTATCTTGTATCAAGAGCAGGTAATGCAGATTGCCCAAATCCTAGCTGGTTATACTCTAGGTGGCGCGGATATGTTGCGTCGTGCGATGGGTAAGAAAAAGCCAGAAGAGATGGCGAAGCAGCGTGGTACCTTTAAAGAGGGTGCTGAAGCCAACGGGGTTGATGGCGAATTGGCCATGAAAATCTTCGACTTGGTAGAGAAGTTTGCAGGCTACGGCTTTAACAAATCTCACTCTGCTGCCTACGCTTTGGTTTCTTACCAAACCCTTTGGCTGAAAACGCACTATCCTGCTGAATTTATGGCTGCGGTAATGACGGCGGATATGGATAACACTGAGAAGGTCATCGGCCTTGTGGATGAGTGTTTCCGTATGAAGCTGAAGCTATTGCCACCAGACATCAACTCAGGTCTATACCGCTTTAATGTGGATGAAGATGGCGCTATCGTTTATGGCATCGGTGCCATTAAAGGGGTCGGTGAAGGTCCGATTGAGGCGATCATCGAAGCCAGAAATAAGGGCGGGTATTTTAAAGACCTGTTTGATTTCTGTGCTCGTATCGACCTCAAGAAGGTCAATAAGCGTGTTATTGAAAAGCTCATTATGTCGGGTGCACTTGATCGCTTGGGTCCACACCGTGCGGCAATGATGGCCTCGCTTAACGATGCGGTGAAAGCGGCGAGCCAACACCACCATGCAGAGTCGTTCGGTCAATCGGATATGTTTGGTGTGCTGACCGATGCGCCGGAAGAGGTTGAACAGAAATATACTCAGGTGCCTAAGTGGCCTGAGAAGGTATGGCTAGAGGGTGAAAGAGAAACTTTAGGTTTGTATCTAACAGGACACCCTGTTAATGCCTACATTAAAGAGCTCGCGAAATACACCAGCTGTCGTTTGAAAGATGCCACACCTACGCGTCGTGATCAGTCATTAACGATTGCAGGCTTAGTGATTGCAGCTCGAGTGATGACCACGAAGCGTGGTACGCGAATCGGTTTGATGACACTTGATGACCGTTCGGGTCGAATGGAAGTGATGTTGTTCTCAGATGCGCTCGAACGCTACGCAGAATTGCTCGAAAAAGACAAAATTGTGGTCGTTTCTGGACAGGTCAGCTTTGATGACTTCAATGGTGGGCTTAAAATGTCCGCGCGCGAGGTCATGGACTTAGGAAGCGCCCGAGAAAAATATGCTCGTGGATTATCGATTTCTATCGATCAATCACAAATTAATGGTCAATTTTTTGAGCGTTTTAGCCAAATCTTAGAACCATATAGAGCCGGAACGGTCCCAGTCAATGTATACTACCAGCGTGCCGACGCTAGAGCGCGGTTAACATTGGGCACAGAATGGCGCGTGACGCCAAGTGATACATTACTAGATGAATTAAAACAGCTACTTGGAAATAGCCAAGTAGAACTCGAATTTAACTAAAATTCAGCTCTTGCTAATGGGAGCTGAGTCAACAAGGATTCATAGATGAGCCTGAACTTTCTAGAATTTGAAAAGCCTATCGCTGAACTTGAAGCAAAAATTGAAGCGCTACGTGACGTTTCTCGTCACGGTGGTGATGCTGCGGTAGATCTAGACAAAGAAATTGAACAACTAGAGAAAAAAAGCTTAGAGCTTAAACAGAAAATCTTTAGTGACTTAGGTGCATGGCAAGTGGCTCAACTTGCTCGTCACCCACAGCGTCCTTACACGCTAGACTACCTAGAGAACGTGTTCACTGAATTTGAAGAGCTAGCGGGTGACCGTGCTTACGCTGACGACAAAGCGATCGTTGGTGGTATGGCTCGTCTAAATGGTCGTCCAGTTATGGTTATTGGTCACCAAAAAGGTCGTGAGACTAAAGAGAAAGTAATCCGTAACTTTGGTATGCCAAAGCCAGAAGGTTATCGTAAGGCGCTTCGCCTAATGGAAACGGCTGAGCGTTTCAACATGCCAATCATTACTTTCATCGATACTGCAGGTGCATACCCAGGTGTTGGTGCAGAAGAGCGTGGTCAATCTGAAGCGATCGCGAAAAACCTTAAAGTAATGGCAGGTCTAACAGTTCCTGTTATCTGTAACGTTGTTGGTGAAGGCGGTTCTGGTGGTGCACTCGCGATTGGTGTTGGTGACTACGTGAACATGCTTCAATACTCAACATACTCAGTTATCTCTCCAGAGGGCTGTGCGTCAATCCTATGGCGCGATTCAGACAAAGCACCACAAGCTGCAGAAGCGATGGGCCTAATTGCACCTCGTCTAAAAGAGCTTGAGCTGATTGATGAGATCATCCCTGAGCCACTAGGTGGTGCTCACCGTGATCCAATCCAAATGGCTGAGAACATGAAAGCAACGCTAGTTAAACAACTAGAAGAGCTAGAGCAGTTTGACAACGACACACTACTAGAGCGTCGTTACCAGCGTCTAATGAGCTACGGTTACTGCTAATTAGGCGATGACTGTTTAGTTATCACACTTATTTAGACGTGATAAGAGATAGTGAAAGGGTTGGACTCAGTGCCAACCCTTTTTTATTATTGTTACATTACTCTTAACTGCCAAAATTCTAATGTCCCATCTATATCAGGCGTTCTCATCCGCTCTTGAGTCTCACTTATCTTCTATAAACCGAATTGTTATCGCATTCAGTGGTGGAGTTGATTCACGTGTGTTACTGGAATTGGCTGCTCGTTATAGTAGAGAGCAAGGTGTTGATTGTATTGCTGTCCATGTTCATCACGGCTTGAGTAGTAATGCCGATGATTGGGCTGAGCAATGCCATCAGTGGTGTTTGGAGTTAGGTGTAACACTCTATGTCGAGCGAGTTTCTTTAGATACTTCTGGCAGTGAAAGTCTAGAAAAGCTAGCTCGAGATGCTCGTTATGGAGCGCTGAAAACACACCTACACAAAGGTAATGTATTACTTACAGGTCAACATCAGGACGATCAACTAGAGACGTTTCTTCTCGCCTTGAAACGAGGCAGTGGCCCGAAAGGTTTGTCATCCATGGCAAAAGTTATGTCTATTGGCGAGGCGACGTTGATACGTCCCTTAATTGGCTCTTCTCGACAAGAGATTGAAGCGTATGCCAAACACAACGGACTGACATGGGTTGAAGATGAAAGTAATCAAGACCAGCGCTTCGACCGAAATTTTATTCGCCATGAAGTCACACCTAAGCTGGTGGAACGCTGGCCTTCTTTCCCGGAATCAGTGGCTCGCAGCGCTCAATTGTGCGCTGAGCAAGAGTTACTGCTAGATGAGCTGATTGCCCCTAAATTAGATCAAGCCCTTGGTTTGCATAACAGCTTGAAGATTGAAAGCGTATTGGATTGCTCGAGCTTAATGCGCGCACGGTTATTGAGAATGTGGTTGTCGAAAAGTGGCCTAACTATGCCGAGTCAGAAACAGTTGGCGTTGTTGTGGAGTGAAGTGGCTTGTGCGCAGCAAGATGCGAACCCAGTGTTAGTGCTGGGTGATGCAGAAGTGCGTCGCTTTGATAACAGACTGTTTATTGTCGAATCCCAACCATCACTAGAAGCTTGGCAAGCTGAGATACAATTGGGGCAGTCTCTGGAATTGCCTGACCAACTAGGTTTCCTCTCACTGCGAGCTAGTAGTGGTGTGGTCTCGAAAGGTAGTGAAGACTCACTAAAACTATCTCTATCTAATACTACTAATCCATTAAAAGTGATATTTAACCCAGAAGGCCTAGTCGCTCATCCTGTGGGGCGTGGGCATAGCCGGAAAATGAAAAAGTTATTCCAAGAATACAAGATACCGAGTTGGTTGCGTCGTAGGACTCCGATCCTCATGGATGGCGAGAACGTAGTGGCAGTGATGGGGCTTTTTGTAGATAAGCGTTATCAAGGCCAAGATTGTGAAGCCGTCTGGAGCAAGTAAAACAACTTTGTGGCACAATTTGGACGCACTTATATCAATAATAATCAATGGAATAAGCAATGAAAAAGATAGCAGTAGGATTTGTCCTTGGACTGGGACTATTAAGTGGCAATGCTCTAGCGGGTGATGTGGCAGCGGGTCAAGCGAAAGCCGCAGTGTGCGCAGCTTGTCATGGCGCTGACGGTATCGCCGTGATCCCAGGTTACCCAAATCTAAAAGGTCAAAACGAGCAATACCTCGTAACATCGATTAACGCATACAAAACTAAACAGCGTAATGGCGGCCTTGCTGCTGTGATGCAGGCTCAAGCGTCAATGTTAAGTGATGCTGACATTGCCAATCTTGCTGCTTACTATGCAAGCCTAAAATAGTTTTACATGTGAATGTGATTTCTAAGCCAGTGCTTGTTAGCGCTGGCTTTTTTCATTGAATGTTTATGATAGCTATTCGATAATGGGCTATTCGTAGAGTTTAAGGGATGAACATGAAAAAAATTGAAGCCATTATCAAGCCATTCAAACTTGATGATGTACGCGAAGCACTGGCTGAAGTGGGTATTACAGGCATGACAGTATCTGAAGTGAAAGGCTTCGGACGTCAAAAAGGCCACACTGAACTTTACCGTGGTGCAGAGTACATGGTTGATTTTCTTCCAAAAGTAAAACTAGAGATCGTTGTGACTGACGAAGTGGCGGATCAATGTGTTGATACCATCATTGAAACAGCGCAAACGGGTAAGATCGGCGATGGTAAGATATTCATTACTGACGTTGAGCGTGTGGTTCGTATCCGCACGGGCGAAGAAGACGAAGACGCCGTTTAAAAAAACATTTACCCTAAAAGGAGCGATTATCGCTCCTTTTTCATTTCTAGGGCACGGTTTATGTTGAAGAAAATACTGTTTGGTTTCGTTGTTGGCTCTGCGCTGGTGTTCGCAAGCTTTAAACTGATTTTCAAGATCCCCGCTCAGCCCAACCTTGTCACTCACTCTCCAACGATTAGCAATGATGTTTACAGTTGTTATCAAAACCCATTACCGCAAGCGATCGATGTTTCCAATGGTTTGAATGTGACGGTGTGGAATATCTATAAACAGAATCGAGATAATTGGCGCTCAGCCCTCAATGCATTGACTAATGAGAGTCAGTTAGTGCTGCTGCAAGAAGCAAGTATGAGTGAAGAGATGCAATCTTGGATCACTAGTGGCTTATGGGGAAGCAATCGCGTCAATGCCTTTGAGGCGTTCAATCAAAGTGCAGGGGTGTTAAACCTTGCATCTCATCTTCCTATTGAGGCTTGTGCTTACACTCATGAAGAACCCTGGTTGCAGCTACCGAAATCGGCGTTGTGGTCGCGTTATCAACTAAGTAATGGTGAGCAGCTTGCTGTTGTGAACATCCACGCGGTTAACTTTACTCTCGGTACAGAAGACTACGTACAACAGTTGTCGGCATTGACATCAACACTAAGAGAGTATCGTGGTCCAATTATCTTTGCAGGAGACTTTAATAGTTGGAGTGAAGCCCGCTTTGATGCACTGCAGAAGGCCTTGAATGAAGTGGGCTTAGCCGAAGTGGCATTTTCGCCAGATCATCGCACTCAGTTTGTGACTGGGTTAGTTCTGGATCATATCTTCTATCGCGGCCTGACCGTTAGAAAAGCAAAAGCGCCCGAATCGGACGCTTCAGATCATAACCCTATGCAGGTTACGTTTGATGTTCAGTAATTAAGCGGGATTAAGACACCAGAATGTACAGTGCCCAAATTAGGTAGTAGCCAACCCAAGGCAGCGCCGAGATTACTAGGGCTTGACCACGTTCAAATTCAGTCCAAGTAAGCACTGCTGCGTAACCGAGCACGATGTACCAAGGCAGTAGTAGTGGGAATGAGCTAGCAAACTGTGACCAATCATTAGTTAGTGGCAGCTTAATAAGGCCATTAATGCTGTTCAGATCAGCGGCGTAGTTCATGACCTGACCATGTTTCAGTAGCAAACTAGCGTAGCTGGCAATATCACCCAGAACCGCAGGGAAAGTTATGACTGAGGCAGCGGCAAACCACTTCCAGTAACCATGTTGATGCTGGCTTGGTTTCGTCGCTAGGTTGAACCAGAAAGCGAGCATTGCAATAGTTAGCGTACGACCAAAGACATCGCTGATGATTTCACTGGCAAGCAGTGTATTGCTATCAAGTAACTCTAATTGATCTGGGTTGGTTTGTGCTAGTTGGCGAGTTAACTCTGCACTTAACCAGGTGAAATCTACGTTAGAAAAATAGGCACCCCAAAATAGAAATGGGCTGAGCATTAAGACAACGTAGGGTTGCCACCCCCAGGCTCCTCGCTGATACAGCGCTAGGAAACACGCAGTTGGAGAACGGAAAATATCCAACAGCATTACGAGTGGGTTACTTGACGGGTTCATACACTTACCTTAGTTACATCAACATACAGTTTGATCTTTTGACCTGGCTGTAAGTACTTCTTGTTTTGCAAAGTGTTCCATTTTACAACATCCGAAGTTTTTACTTTGAACTTTGATGCAATACCGCTGACTGTGTCGCCAGATTTTACGCTGTAGTAGACAGTTCGAATGATCGCACCATCAGAACTGTTCTTCCAGATGACGAGGTTTTGACCAATGCGTAGTGTATCTCGAGGTCCCATGCCGTTCCATTTAGCAAGAGATTGATGAGAGACTTTATTGGCTCGTGCAATCGTCCATAGGCTATCACCACTTTTTACTGTGTGAGTTAGCTTGTATTGGCCACGACTTTTTGACTGCGTGCTGGCTAAGCGGTTAGAGGCACTTAGGGCATACACTTTGTCATCTTTGGTTGATGATGGAATAAGCAGGTGCTGACCAACGCGAATATTGTTATTGGTCATGCCATTTGCACTACGAATCACCTTGCTGGTGGTGTTGTAGCGTTGTGCAAGTACACTGATGCTATCGCCAGATTTCACTTTATAGCGAACCAGCTTCATGCCTTTCCCTTTATTCGCTGCCACTTCTTTATTGAATTGATCAACAGAATTGATTGGGAGCAGGAGTTGCTGGTGTTTTTCTGGTGCAGTAGCCCACTGGTTGTAAGCTGGGTTATAGCTCTGTAGTTCTTTTACTGGGATACCCGCGTAATTAGCCGCAATCGCTAGATCCAGCTGTTCTTGAGGGTTAACCAGTTTAAGAACAGGTTTGTTGGCAATAGGTGGAATGTCAATGCCGTACTTTTCTTGGTTGGCGATGACATCCGCTAGAGCCAGAAGTTTTGGTACATAGCCGCTGGTCTCTTTCGGTAGATCGAGAGAGAAGAAGTCGATTGGTTTACCTAACTTTTTGTTCTTACGGATCGCGCTGTTTACACGGCCACCACCACTGTTATAAGCCGCAATAGCATGGTTCCAATCACCATCAAAGCGCTTGTTCAGTGATTCTAGGTACTCAAGGGCGGCATCAGTTGATGCTGCAACATCACGACGGCCGTCGTACCAGAAGTTCTGCTCTAGGCCATAGTATTTTCCAGTACCCGGAATAAACTGCCACAGACCTGCCGCGCTACCATGAGAATAGGCAAACGCATCAAATGAGCTTTCAACGACCGGCAGTAGTGCTAGCTCAAGTGGTAGGCCTTTCTCTTCGATCTTTTCGGTGATCAAATACAGGAAAGGTTCCGCGCGTTGAGACACTGTCTTTAAATGGTTGGGGTGCTTCAGATACCAAGTACGATAGTAATCGACTTTTTTGTGATTGGGGATATCCATTTCAAGCTGCATCGCAATGCGTTTCCAAACATCTTGTTGTGTTTGTGGAGTAACGACAGGTGCTTCAACTTTTGGTTGTTCTTGCTCTGCTTTTGATACGGAAACTTCCGATTGAGAAATCTCTTTAGCAGGGGGAGTGTTGGTTTGCTCGGAAGCTTGGTCTTGATTATCTGGCTGAGTTAATTGGCAACCAGAAAGTAGTAATACCAAAGCCCAGCTGTACTTAACTCGCATGTTACAGCCTTTTTTTTAAACGGCTGCTGATAATACTTGTCACCCCCTATGAGTGACAAGTCTCTAATTGTTAAAATTCGTTCTTCCACGCACGTAGCGCTGTAAATACTGAAAGAGCGTCAGTTTGCTCAGTTCGGTTAGATACTGATTTAATTACACTTGGTTCACTGTAGCGAAGAAATGGGTTGATCCACTTCTCTAAACGTAAATTTGTCGGAATGGTCGACTTATTCTGTGCTCGTAAGCGGTTCACGTCGTCTCGGTACTGCTGAAGTTGCATATTGTCTGGTTCAACAGCAAGAGCAAATGCGATATTGGCTGCCGTATACTCATGAGCGCAGTAGACTTCAGTTTCTTGAGGTAGAGCTGTAATCTTATTGAGGGCATCAAACATCTGTTGTGGAGTCCCTTCCATAATACGGCCACAACCGGCAGAGAACAGAACATCACCACAGAATAGTTTGCCGTCGCCTACGTAGCCAATGTGACCTGCTGTATGACCGCTTAAGCCAAGTACTAAGAACACTTCATCGAATAGCTCTAGTTGGTCACCATCGTCGACAGGGTGCGTTAGAGTTGGGATTGGTTCATTTTTAGGGCCGACAACATCAATGGTTGGGAATTGTCTAACTAACTCTGGAACGCCACCGATGTGATCGTTGTGGTGGTGCGTAATTAAGATTGCATCTAAAGTTAGCTCATGGCGCTCTAAGTATTCTAGGACTGGAGCCGCATCACCAGGATCGACAACAGCACAACGACGATCGCTATTTTCAATCAGCCAGATGTAATTGTCATTGAATGCAGGTATGCTTTTGATATGTAACATTATTGGTTCTCCAGTCACTTTTAGTGCGACAGAATAAGTGAGACAGATTATTGATGAAGCCAGCACGCAGCCGTAAGAAATTTGAGCGCCCTTATACTTGGGAACAATTACACAATGGCCCATGGCTCCGCGAGTCTATTCAAACTCGTTTGGATGAATGGTGCCCTAAGCTGTTTGGCTATCATATGCTTAAGCTCGGCGGTCTCAGTTGCGAGATATCCAGCTGCACATGCAACATTCAACATCAAGTAAATCTAGATATCCAGAACCCTTTACACAATGTGATTGCAGATGACTATAATTTGCCCTTTTTAGAGAAGAGTTTCGATGTTGTCGTTCTCAGTCATCAATTAGATTATAGCAATGACCCCCACCGGATGTTGCGTGAGGTCGATAGAGTGATGATGGATGATGGCTATATTATCATCACAGGGTTCAATCCATTCAGCTTCACAGGGCTCGCAAGCTTATTACCTTGGCGCAAGAACAGTCTACCTTGGAGTGGCAGAATGTACACACCAAACCGAGTTAAGGACTGGCTAGGCGTACTCAATTATCAAGTTATTCATTGCGATACCTATGCGCTATTTCCAATGAGTCGTTATCGTGCATTTTGGACATGGCTTGAAAATAGCCTTGGTAGCTGTGCTTCAGTCGCGGGTAGTCAGTACTTCATTGTGGCGCGTAAACGCACTTACCCAATCAAGCCAATAAAACCTCATTGGCATCTCAAGCGACGTTTTTCTCCAGTTGGCGCTAGCTTTAGAGCCGGAGTTCGCCGCGCTTCACTTGAGCCATCTCCACTGTCTAATAGCAACAAAAAAGCCGACTGAGGGTCGGCTTCATTTGGTCTCTACCATAGCGGCTTTATTGTTGAATTCTTAACTCGCTTGGTAGCCTGTATCTTCTTCGGTCGGGTTCTCTGCTGCTGTGCGAGCCAGCTCATCACACATCTCATTCTCACGATGCCCAGCATGGCCTTTAACCCAGCGCCAATCTACTTGGTGACGTGCTGTTTCTTTATCCAGCAATTGCCACAGGTCGGCGTTTTTAACGGGTTTTTTGTCGGCCGTCTTCCAACCACGTTTTTTCCAGTTATGAATCCACTGAGTGATACCTTGGCGTACGTATTGGCTATCGGTGGTGAGAATCACGGCACAAGGCTCTTTCAAGGTTTGCAGAGCGACAACGGCTGCCATCATCTCCATACGGTTATTGGTGGTGAGTGAATAACCTTTCGCGAGCGTTTTTTCAGTCTGCTTATAACGGAGTACGATCCCATAGCCACCAGGGCCTGGATTACCGAGACACGAACCATCAGTGAAAATTTCAACTTGTTTCGTCATGATTTGATACTATTACCTTAAGCACATTATCGGCATAGTCTGACACAGTTATCCTTATGAATACCAGTAACAATTCTGAACACCGCTCAAACGCTGAAAACAAGCGCATTGTTGTACTCGATACCGAAACGACAGGTATGAACACCGAAGGCGGGCCACATTATCTTGGGCATCGTATTATTGAGATCGGTGCGGTAGAGATCGTCAACCGTAAATTAACTGGGCGTCACTTCCACGTCTACATCAAACCTGATCGTGCTATTCAAGAAGAGGCGATTGGCGTTCACGGTATTACTGATGAGTTCTTGGTTGATAAGCCTGAGTATCAGGATGTTCACAAAGAGTTTCTTGAGTTTATTAAAGACGCTGAGCTGGTCGCTCATAACGCGCCCTTCGATACGGGCTTTATGGACTATGAGTTTGAGAAGCTCGATCCAAGTATCGGTAAAACCGACGACTACTGTAAGGTGACCGATACCCTTGCGATGGCGAAGAAGATCTTCCCGGGCAAGCGTAACAACCTCGATATTCTCTGTGAGCGATACGGCATTGATAACTCGCACCGAACGCTCCACGGCGCTTTGCTCGATGCGGAGATTCTAGCTGACGTTTACCTACTAATGACAGGTGGGCAAACCTCGCTGCAATTCAATGCGGGACAACAAGAGGGTACCGCGGAAGGGATCCGTCGTGTCGAAAGTGGACGAAAATCGCTAAAGGTTTTGCGTGCAACGGCCGATGAATTAGAAGCGCATAAAAATCGTTTAGATCTCGTCGAGGAGAGTGGAAGCTGCCTCTGGCGTCAGTAGGGAGAGAGTATGTTTAAGGCATTGGCTTGGAGTTGCTTGTTACTTCTTAGTATCAGTGTACAGGCGGCAACAGAGTCCTCAATTCGACTCTTGGATAATCGCTTTAGAGTGGATCCAAGTATCGAACAGATTACGTTTGTTATCTATCGAGCCGACAATTCTCAACCTGTGGTATTGGTTCGCCCGGATGGTAAAAAATACTATTCATGGCGCAATGCAGACAATGTTCGTTGGTACCAAGAGCCATCAATGGATATCGTTTCCATAGACCACCCGATGCCGGGGCCTTGGCAAGCCGTGGGCAAAGTCTCTCCAAAGAACAATATCAAGTTACTTTCTCATCTGGTGCTTGATGCAAAGCAATTCCCAGACAAACTCTATCAAAGCGAAGTGCTGAAGTTCACGGCTCGCCTGACGTCCGACGGCAAGCCTTTAGTACTTCGTGATTTTCTGGATAGGGTCAACCTCAAGGTGACTTTCACCAAGTACATCGAAAACGAAGATGCTTTGGTTCGTGAAGCTCGCCCGGTGCCTGTCATTATGGGTGAATTTGCCGATAACGGTGAAGATCTTGATGAGAAGGCGGGCGATGGTGTGTTCACTGTTGCGTTACCGATTGATATAGAGCCTGGAAAGTACCGAGCTAGAATCACCTCTGGAAACGGGGTATTTCTTCGTGCTCAAGAGCAGCAAGTGCTTGTCTACCCATCACCTATCTCGACGACTTTTATTCAGTCTCGCAAAGAGGGAACGCCTCATACGATTATTGTATCGGGTGAGCAGGGCATGATTGCACCAAGCTCGTTGGCGACTCATGTAGAACATACTGCGCCTGATGAGTATATCTCTTATCAGCAAGGACAAGCTGCGGCTGAAGGTATGAAAGTTTCAATGGAAGTTCCCTATGTTGGAGATTTGGGAATCTATTCTTGGTCTGGACGAGTCTTTGCGACAGATGCTTCAAGCCAGCGCCCATTGATGTTCCCGATTAAACAACAAACCTACAGTGTTGTTGAAGAGATTGATTTAGCCGAATCTCGTCGTCTTCAAGAAGAAGCGTTGGCTGAGCAGAAACGTATTGCCGCTGAGCAACTGTTGTTGAAACAGCGTGAAGAAGAGAGACAACGCAGCATGATCATTATTGGCGTGGGTAATGTCGTCGCTATTCTACTTGGCCTGTTGATCTGGTTTGTTGTTCGTAAAATCCGAGCGAAGAAACAAGCCCAGCCAGAGATGCAACTGTCTGTGCCTAAGTCATAATTAATCGCGAGCTCAACGTCGAATAGTGGCAGTAAAGATACCATCGAGCGCTTATTCAATCGCGGCGTTAAAGCAGATTGGGGTTGATGTGATAGGTATTGATGGCAAGTATTCGCTGCTGGCAAGTCAGTGATTTGGGCTGGTGGCGGATTAGAACTGATTAACCAGCCTTTTCAAACCTAATGAATTAGCTAGAATCAAGTATGAAAAAACGGGACTCAATGAGTCCCGTTTTGCTGTTTGAGTTCGATAGTTCTATCTATGCAACATTATCAATCGACGTCTCTGGGTATTGTGGCTTTGCAGCCAGTTCCTCAGGAGCGAAATCATCAACATTGATGGTGTATAGACGATGCTCTTCAGCACTTTTCAGTAGTGCTGCCTCTTCGGTGGTCAAGATACCTTTATCTAAACCAATTTCAGCGACCAAATCTAAGCGCAGGAATGGACGTCGTTGGCTTGTTTCTTTACAAACCTTATCAAACAATGGCTCTGCTTCTAGAATAACCTCTAGTGCTCGCTCAATCTTACCGACAGCGTTGTGCTCAGTTGGTGCAAGGAATTGTCCGCGACCAAGGCGAGAACGAGTCGCACTTGGGGTCTGGATAATTTGCGCAACTTGGCTATCTAGCTTGTCGCTTGGTGCACGGCGAATACGGCCAAATGGCAGTAAGATAACGCGCAGTAGACGACCAACAACTGGGTTAGGGAAGTTTGCTAGGAACTCATCAATAGCAACTTCTGTTTGACGAAGACTGTCTTGCATACCCCAGTGAACCAAAGCCAGATCTTCTTTATTGCTTCCTTCACTTTCAAAGCGTTTGAGAGTCGCTGAACCAAGATATAGTTGGCTCAAAATATCGCCTAAGCGAGCAGACAGGCGCTCTCTGCGCTTCAAGGATCCACCAAGTACCGCCATCGAGATATCTGACAGTAGCGCTAAGTTAGCACTGTAGCGATTCAGTTGTTGATAATAACGCTTAGTCTCTTTAGCTGCTGGTGTGCTTGAGCCACGACCATCAGTTAAGCCAAACCATAAGCTGCGTACTAAGTTACTCATCGTGAAGCTAACGTGGCCTGCTAGTGCGCTATCGAACTTATCGAGCGCATCGCTGCTCTCAGAGTAAGCGGCATTCATCTCTTCCAATACGTAAGGATGACAACGGATAGCACCTTGACCATAGATGATCATAGAACGAGTTAGGATGTTGGCACCCTCTACGGTAATCGCAATTGGAGAGCCTTGGTAGCCACGTGCTAGGAAGTTTGATGGACCTAAGCAGATGCCTTTACCACCCACAATGTCCATCGCATCAATAATGCTGCGCTGGCCACGATGAGTACAGTGGTACTTAACGATAGCTGAGATAACCGAAGGCTTTTCACCTAGATCGATACCAGCAACGGTTAGGTTACTTGCCGCGTCCATGACGTAGGCGTTACCCGCCAAGCGTGCCAACGGCTCTTCGACACCTTCCATACGACCGATAGGTTGTTTGAATTGGCGACGGATACGTGCATAAGCACCTGTTGCTAGAGCTGCCGTTTTTAGGCCGCCTGTTGAGTTTGACGGCAGCGTGATACCACGTCCAACCGAAAGACACTCAACCAGCATACGCCAACCTTGGCCCGCCATTTTTTGTCCGCCGATGATGAAATCCATAGGGACGAACAGGTCTTGGGCTTGAGTCGGACCATTTTGGAATGGAACGTTCAATGGGAAGTGACGGTTACCAATCTCCACGCCTGTAAGATCTGTTGGGATAAGCGCACAAGTAATACCAAGATCTTGTGTGTCACCGAGTAAGCCGTCTGGGTCGCGCAATTTGAATGCTAAGCCAAGAACAGTCGCTACAGGTGCTAGGGTAATGTAACGCTTGTTCCATGTTAGGCGCATACCTAGAACTTCTTCACCTTGCCATTCGCCTTTACATACGATGCCGTAATCAGGAATAGAGCCGGCATCAGAACCTGCTTCTGGGCTAGTCAAAGCGAAACAAGGAATCTCTTTGCCTTCCGCTAATCGAGGTAAATAGTGATTTTTTTGGTCTTCAGTGCCGTAGTGTTGCAGCAGTTCACCTGGGCCTAACGAGTTAGGTACGCCTACGGTTGATGATAGAACGCTGGAGACACCAGTCAGTTTTTGTAGAACCAGTGATTGCGCATAAGCTGAGAATTCAAGACCGCCGTATTTCTTCTTGATGATCATCGCGAAGAATTTTTCATCTTTAAGGTATTGCCAAACTTCTGGTGGCAAGTCAGCAAGCTCATGGGTGACTTGGTAATCACTTACCATCTCACACACAGTATTCACTGGGCCGTCTAGGAAGGCTTGCTCTTCAGCAGACAGTTTAGGGTCTGCAATATTTTGTAGCTTTTTCCAATCCGGCTTGCCTTTGAACAGCTCTGCTTCCCACCAAACTGTACCTGCTTCCAACGCCTCTTTTTCTGTCTGAGACATAGCTGGCAGCACCTTTTTAAAGACAGTGAGTGCTTTTTGGCTAATGAGTGTTTGTCTGATTGCTGGGACAGCAAAAATAGCGACAGCAAGTAGGTAGCTCAGCCAACCCGTCATGCCAACATCCGCGGCAAAGGTTAGAGCAAACATAGTGGCAGTTAATGCAACGAGTGCACGAGTGATGGTGACTCGATGGTACAGGCAGACACTTAATACGATGGTCATGCACAGTAGAGAGAGCAGTATGTTCATGATCGATTTCCTTTTCAGAGATCACTTATTGTTATGGTTTAGGTAAGAGGTCTAACCAGTTAAGTGTAAACAAAGTATTAAATATTTGTAAAACTCTAATTTGAGTAAAAAGTGATCTAAGTAGAGTTAAAATTCTAATTGTGAGAGGTGTGTGGTGAATAAATGTGCGAATTGAAACCAGAACAACAATAAAGGTGGCAATCTTTTGGCTTAACTGTCGACACTCTTAAATGTTTGTGGGTAAACTCAAGTAAAAGGGGGAAACAACCTCCATTCTCATTTCGCGTGTACTTAAGTGACGCAAAAACATATAAGAGATAAGCCTTATGTACCAAGACCTAATCAAGAGTGAATTAAACGAAGCTGCTGAGGTTCTGAACAAGTTTTTAAGTGATGATCACAACATCGCGCAAATTGAAGCCGCAGCTAAGATGATTGCTGATTCTTTTAAACAAGAGGGTAAAGTGCTGTCTTGTGGTAATGGCGGTTCACACTGTGACGCTATGCACTTTGCTGAAGAGCTAACTGGTCGCTACCGCGAAAACCGCCCAGGTTATGCTGGTATCGCTATTTCTGACCCAAGCCACCTTTCTTGTGTGAGCAACGACTTTGGTTATGACTTTGTTTTCTCTCGTTACGTAGAAGCCGTTGGCCGTAAGGGTGATGTGTTGTTTGGTCTTTCAACGTCTGGCAACTCAGGTAACATCCTGAAGGCGATTGAAGCTGCTCAAGCCAAGGGTATGAAGACGATCGCCCTAACAGGTAAAGACGGCGGTAAAATGGCAGGCTGCGCGGACATTGAAATCCGTGTTCCGCATTTCGGCTATGCAGATCGTATTCAAGAAATCCATATCAAGATTATTCACATCATCATTCAACTTGTTGAAAAAGAGATGGAATAAAACGTAATAACAGATTGGAGCTCGTTGAGTTGAGCTCCATGTTTGGTTGAAGAGGGAGTAGGTTTAACCATGTGTGAATTGCTCGGCATGAGCGCTAATGTGCCAACGGATATTTGTTTTAGTTTTACTGGCTTAATGCAACGTGGCGGTAAAACTGGCCCACACCGAGACGGTTGGGGCATTACCTTCTATGAAGGAAAAGGCTTTCGTACTTTTAAGGATCCGAATCCAAGCTGTGAGTCTAAGATTGCAGAATTGGTTCAAAACTATCCAATTAAGAGCTGTGCCGTAGTGAGCCATATCCGTCAAGCAAATCGTGGTGGTGTTAACCTAGAGAATACTCACCCTTTTACTCGAGAGTTATGGGGTAAGTACTGGACCTTTGCTCATAATGGCCAGTTAACCGACTACGATGACCTTGAAAGTGGTCGTTTCCGTCCGGTAGGCCAGACAGACAGTGAACTGTCGTTTTGTTGGCTGCTTAAGCAGTTAGAAGATCGTTTTCCTGAGCCTCCTCAAGATATGATGGGGATGTTCCGCTTTGTTGCAGAGTGCTGCGATAAACTGCGTGAAAAGGGCGTATTTAATATGCTGCTGAGTGATGGTGAGTATGTCATGACTTACTGCACTAACCATCTTTACTGGATCACGCGACGCGCTCCGTTTGGTAAAGCGAGTTTGATTGATGAAGATGTAGAGATCAATTTTCAGGAAGAGACCACGCCGAATGATGTGGTGAGCGTTGTGGCTACTCAACCATTAACAGACAATGAAGAGTGGGCACGTATGAAGCCTGGCGAGTTTGCACTGTTCCACTTCGGTGAGTTGATTGAGTCTAACCATCAAGCGTTAGCTGATGTGGCTTACGCCCCGAAAAAGGTGGCAAGCCAAGCACCAACGGAACCTTTAGAGTAACCGTTACACTAAGCTCAAAATAATAAAGGCCGCAATGCGGCCTTTTTAGTATTCGAACTTTGGTGTGTTCGTCTCTATAAACAACGATTAATCTTGCGCGTAACCATGCTTACTAAGGACATTTCCGTCGAGTTCTGCATGACCCTCTTTCATCACTAATCTATCGTCACAGAACCATTGACATACCAACGGATAAATTTGGTGTTCTTGCGTTAACACTCGGCTTGCAAGCTCGTCAGCATCATCTTCTGCAAAAACAGGTACCTTAGCTTGCAAGATAACTGGACCACCATCTAGCTCTTCAGTCACAAAGTGGACACTGGTTCCATGCTCTTTGTCTTTGGCATCAATGGCTCTTTGGTGTGTATGTAGGCCAGGGTACTTCGGCAGAAGTGAAGGGTGAATGTTGATCATTTTACCCAAATAATGACGTACAAATTCAGCACTCAGAATACGCATATAACCAGCGAGAACAATTAAGTCTGGTTGGTAGGCGTCAATCTGCTCCATGAGTTCACGGTCAAAATTTTCTCTCGATTCGAATGACTTTGGATCAAGAGAGTGTGCTGGTACCTCTGCGATACGTGCACGCTCTAAGCCATATGCCTCCGCTTTATTTGAGAACACGGCCTTAACAGAAGCATTAATGTGTTGGTTCTGACAAGCATCGAGGATCGCTTGGAGGTTGCTTCCGCTTCCGGATATTAAAACGACAATGTTTTTCTGAGGGGCATTATTTTTCATAGAGGTATCAAACGCGTGTGTGAGAGTAAATAAACAATTTACCTACATATGTTAAGGTTTTCTGGGGCGTAAATAGCAGAATGAGGACCTAAAGTCCCCATTCTTAATAGTTCGAGTCAGCAATTTAGCTTAGTTGATTTCAACTTGCTCTTCACCTTCAGCTGCTTGCGCGATTTCACCAATCACCCAAGCGTTTTCGCCTTCAGCTTTCAGTAGCTCAACCGCTGCTTCTGCTTGCTCTTTTGGAAGCGCAACCACTAGGCCAACACCACAGTTGAAAGTGCGGTACATTTCAAATGTTTCCACGTTGCCTTTCTCTTGTAGCCAGTTGAAGATAGCAGGCCATTCCCAGCTATTACCGTCGATAACTGCTTTAGTACCTTCAGGAAGTACGCGTGGGATGTTTTCCCAGAAACCACCACCAGTGATGTGCGAGATAGCATGGATGTCGTGCTCTGCAATCATCTTAAGTGCTGATTTGATGTAAATCTTAGTTGGTTCTAGTAGGTGTTCACCGATAGTGCGACCTTCTAGCTCTTCTTTCTTATCTGCACCCGATACTTCCAGTACTTTACGAATCAAAGAGTAGCCATTTGAGTGTGGGCCACTTGAACCTACAGCGATAAGCGCATCACCTGCCGCGACTTTAGTGCCATCGATGATGTCTGCTTTTTCAACAACACCCACACAGAAGCCAGCAACGTCGTAATCTTCGCCTTCGTACATGCCTGGCATTTCAGCAGTTTCACCACCGATAAGCGCACAGCCAGATTGAACACAACCTTCCGCGATGCCTGAAACAACGTCAGCGGCTGTATCAACATCTAGCTTACCTGTTGCGTAGTAGTCTAGGAAGAATAGAGGTTCTGCACCTTGAACGATAAGGTCGTTCACACACATTGCCACAAGGTCGATGCCTATGGTGTCGTGTTTTTTCATATCCAAAGCAAGGCGAAGTTTAGTACCTACACCATCTGTACCTGAAACCAGTACAGGCTCTTTGTATTTAGTTGGTAGTTCACATAGGGCGCCAAAGCCACCAATGCCACCCATTACTTCTGGGCGACGAGTGCGTTTTACTGCACCTTTAATACGATCTACTAGTGCGTTACCTGCATCGATATCTACACCAGCGTCTTTGTAGCTTAGAGAAGAATTATTACCGCTCACGGGATAGTCCTCGGTCTTAAGTTGGATGTGAAAACGGCGCTATTCTAACAGGGCTTGCCAAATAAGAGCAAACGTTTGCGTAAATTTTTTGCCAAATAAACATACTGAAAATGTGATAAAAACGATGTATAATCTGTGGGTTTATTTAAATATTGCCGGAGTTGGAAATGAAAGTTGTTGAAGTAAAACACCCGCTAGTTAAGCACAAGATTGGCCTGATGCGTGAAGGCGAAATCAGCACGAAGCGTTTTCGTGAACTAGCAACAGAGGTGGGTAGCCTTCTAACATATGAAGCGACAGCAGATTTCGAAACTGAGCGTGTAGAGATCAACGGCTGGAATGGTCCAGTAGAAGTTGACCAAATTAAAGGTAAGAAGGTAACAGTTGTGCCAATCCTACGTGCTGGTCTTGGCATGATGGATGGTGTACTAGAGCATATCCCAAGTGCACGTATCAGTGTGGTAGGTATCTACCGTGATGAAGAAACACTTGAGCCTGTTCCATACTTCAACAAGCTAGCATCTAACATCGATGAGCGTATTGCGCTTGTTGTTGACCCAATGCTAGCAACGGGTGGTTCAATGATCGCAACCATCGACCTAATGAAAGAGAAAGGCTGTAAACACTTTAAGATTCTTGTTCTTGTAGCTGCTCCAGAAGGTATCGCGGCACTTGAAAAAGCACACCCAGATGTAGAGCTTTACACTGCGGCAATCGATGAGAAGCTAAACGACAAGGGCTACATTGTTCCTGGTCTTGGTGATGCTGGCGATAAGATCTTCGGTACTAAATAATTCAGTTGGTTGTAGCGATGTTCGCTATAACCAATAGAAAAAGCCAATAGATTAAAAAGGGAGCGTATCTGATGATACGCTCCCTTTTTGTTTTCGATTTTTGATTACTTAATCTGCGCAGTATCTACAGAGTGGTTCTCACCCAGCTCTTCTGGCAGTACTAGATTTAGTAGAATAGCAACGATACCACACAAGCTCACGCCCTGAAGGCTGAAGTCGCCGATACCAAAAGCCATACCGCCAATACCGAATACCAGTGTCACACCCACAATCACAAGGTTACGTGATTTGTGCAGGTCAACTTGGTTTTTGATCAGTGTATTTAGGCCAACTGTTGCAATAGAACCAAACAGTAGAATCATGATACCGCCCATTACTGGAACCGGTATAGTTTGCAGTAACGCGCCTAGTTTACCCACTAACGCAAGTACAATCGCGGTTACTGCCGCCCAAGTCATGATGACTGGATTGAATGCCTTCGTCAGCATTACCGCACCCGTTACTTCACTGTAAGTGGTATTTGGTGGCGCGCCCAGCATAGACGCTGCAATCGTTGCCACGCCGTCGCCTGTGATGGTGCGGTGCAAGCCTGGCTTTTTAAGGTAATCTTTACCGGTTACGTTCGAAATCGCCAGCATGTCACCAACGTGTTCAACCGCAGGAGCGATAGCAACGAAGACCATGAAGAAGATAGCATTGATGTTGAACTCTGGAGTGACAAAATTCGGCATAGCTAACCAAGAGGCTTGAGCAACAGGCGTAAAGTCAACTGCGCCGTAGACTAAGCTCGTGATGTAGCCTGCTACAATACCACCAAAGATTGGCAGCAGTTTCATAAAGCCCTTCGCAAATACGCTAATAACGATAGTAACAATCAGCGAAATCGCGGAGATCCAAAGCGCTGCATCCGCATCTACTAGCTGAACTGCACCGTCTCCAGTTTTACCCAGTGCCATGTTAACGGCCACTGGCGCTAAACCAAGACCAATAACCATGATTACGGGGCCAACCACTACCGGCGGTA
Source organism: Vibrio fortis (assembly GCF_024347475.1). NCBI lineage: Bacteria > Pseudomonadati > Pseudomonadota > Gammaproteobacteria > Vibrionales > Vibrionaceae > Vibrio > Vibrio fortis. The sequence continues at coordinate 2,441,265 of NZ_AP025487.1, read as the reverse complement.
ATAATTTATGGATAAAGCCAACACCACGTACCTTAATGAGACCACCCATTAGAACGTAGACCACACCCGCAGCCATTAGACCGCCCATCGTGGCACCTATCCCCCAAGTTTGTACGCCAAACATGATCGGTGCGATAAACGCGAAAGAAGAGGCTAAGAAAATTGGAACCGAACGGCGAGTAATAACTTGGAAGAGAAGGGTACCAATACCCGCACCGAATAGTGCAACATTGGGATCTAAACCAGTAAGTAGTGGGACTAATACCAGTGCACCAAAGGCGACAAAGAGCATTTGCGCACCCTGCAAAGCATTTTTCATGATAGGTCCTTGAGCTAATCGTAAAGTAAAAAATAAAATTCGCGGGATTTTATCACCTAGCAATCGATTGCTATATAGGTTGAGTCAAATTAATCGTTCATTTGTTGAAAATATGTGCGTTATTACCTAAGTTGTCGTCATTTTTTCTTTGTGGCTATCTACCACCCCAATAAATCTCGGTTATTCAACCCAGTATCTACCATCTTCCTTGCCCACTTACCCATAGTTGCTTATCATCAGGGCACAAGATTTTAAGACTAGGATCGATATGCGTTATTTAGCATTGTTGATGGGACTACTGGCTGCGCCGAGTTATGCATTGACTCAGGTGGACATTTTTAGTGCCGAAGTGGCTATCAACTCAGAACAGAAAGAGCCTGAAAGAGCGGCAAGAAATGAAGGCATGCAGCAAGTATTAGTGCGTGCGACCGGTCAGACAGATGTTGCCACGAATGAGACCGTTCAAAAGGCGATGCGTCAAAGCGCTCAATACCTATCTCAAATGAGTTTTGGTGAGACGAGTGAGCAGACGACACTACGCATGCGCTTCAATGGTGCTCAGATTCGTAACCTGTTAACTCAGGCACAGTTGCCATATTGGCCAGACACGCGCTCAAACGTGTTGGTGTGGTTGGTTGAAGAACAAAACTACGACAAGAATATCGTTTGGGAACATTCGAATTCAGCATTAGCGACGGGTATTCAACAAAACGCGAAAATGCGTGGCTTACCAATTACTCTGCCGGTTGGAGACTTTGATGACATCACAGGTATTGCGACGTCTGATCTATGGGGCGGTTTTGTTGCACCTATCAGCCAAGCGAGTCAGCGTTATCCTGTAGATGCGGTGTTAGTTGTACGCGCTCAACCGTCAGGCCTGCGTTGGACGCTATATGATCAGCAGCCTAACCAACTGACGAGTTCACCAAAATCGCCGGTTACGGGTTCTATCTCTGGTAGCGGAGCATCTGCGTCTCAGTCGTTAGTGAACGAAATCAGCAATTACTATGCTGCGAAAAGCGCAGTAACGGTCGCGAGTGAGTCTTCAGAGTCTATTCTTGCGCAGTTCATTAGTTTGGATAACGCACAGGACTTCTTCCAGTTGGAGAACGCACTGAAAGCACTAAACTCAGTAGCGAGCCTGGATATCCTTAAGATCCAGAATCATGAAGTTACATTCAGGATTCATCTGCTATCAACTCAAGATGAGTTTGAAAAAGAAGTCGAAGGCCTACGCTCAGTCGCTAAGGTTGAAGCTTCTTACTTAGAGCCAGAAAAAACGCCGGAATTTGAAGCGCAAGATAACACTCTATCTGTCGGTGAAGCTGAATCACAAGCGGAAGCAGAGAGAGCTCCACAAGTGGTGACGCCAAGCAACTTATCTGCCGAAGTGAAAGCGCCAACCACAGAGTCGACAACAGATGCCGCTCAAGAGGTAACGGAAGAAGCTGAGAGCAGTCAAGTTATTGAGATGACTCGTGCACCGGAACCGGTTAAGCCAAGCTTGGTTTATGAGTGGATTCGATAATCGAGTTTAAAAATGAAGAAAGCCCTGCGAGTGTGCAGGGCTTTTTTGTAGCTATTGAGCAACCAATTTCGATAGAGCTATCTACTTGTGAGTATCTCAGGATTTGAGTTACTAAATATCTAAGTAACTATGTCATTGGTTAACGTAGCAACTACTGTTCAAACTTGGCTTTCTCTTTCTTTTCGATTTCAGAGAGACGTTTTAGCTTAATGCCGAGTTCTCTTGCTCGGAAGCGGGCGAACAGAATATTGCCAGCAAAACCTAAGGTCGTCAGCAGAAGCTCAACTGCAGCGAGCATGCGCTCCCCACCATCGACATACAAAATCGTTAATGCATGTAGAAAGTAGAGCATTAAAATAAAATTAGCCCACGCATGAGTGTATGGCTTAGCCGCCATAATCCCCGGGAGTGGCAACAGCAGTGGCACCGCCCATACAATCGCTAGCGTTACATTGTCTAAATGAGGGTGTGGTGAAAGGGTCATCTGCCATGCTACTACCCAGCCTAAAAGCAATAAGTTACCCACTAAAGCAAAGTAACGAAATAGCTTAGTCTTGGGAGACATCGCTTTCTCAGACATATACATAATCAAGATATTCCTTTCTGGTTTATCGCAGTGCGTGCTAGGCGCTTTCCTAGATTTTGTGCCAGTTCAATTTCTTCTTTGCTTAACGAGCTGTGCTCACCTGTGCTGCTTGCTCCGTAGGGTGTGCCGCCCGTTTGAGTGGTATGCAGAGCCGGTTCAGAGTAGGGGATACCCATAACAAGCATGCCATGATGAAGCAGAGGTAGCATCATGGTTTGCAGAGTGGTTTCTTGACCACCATGCAAAGAGGAAGAAGAGGTAAAGACACAAGCGGGTTTATCGATGAGATCGCCATTAACCCACAAAGGGGTCGTGCTATCCCAGAAGTGCTTCATTGCTCCAGCCATATTGCCAAACCATACGGGGCTACCTAAAGCTAAGCCATCACACTTCTTTAAATCCTCAAGGCTAGCACAAGGATCGCTCATATCATCGAAATCCCGCGGATTAGAGTCATTGGTATGGATCTCTTGCACGGTTCTGAGCACGGCTTCACACCCGGAGATTGACTCAATGCCACGAGCGATTTGTCGAGCCAATCCGAGTGTGTTGCCGTGGCGACTGTAATATAAGACCAGTATTGAAACGCTCATAAAGCCTTATAGAATCTCTAGTACTTGCTCTGGTGGACGACCAATCTTGGCACGGTTATTTGCCACAACAACAGGTCGTTCGAAAAGCTTTGGATTATCCGCCATTGCCGCAAACAGCTGTTCGTCGGTTACGGCGCTGTCACCTAGATTCGCTTCTTTGTAGTCGGCTTCTTTGGTACGCATCATTTCACGAACGGTTTCAAAGCCCAGTTGAGAAAATAGAACCTTCAATTGCTCAACAGACAACGGTGTCTCTAAGTATTTAATGATTTCTGGTTGAACCCCATTCTCTTCAAGAATCGCGAGAGTTTGGCGGCTCTTTGAGCAGCGAGGGTTATGATAAATTACGACAGACATGTTTCTTCCTCGGTATAGTTTTATTTATATTTTGTGAGAGCGGCAGAGTAGCGCGCTCTCACTGGTTGAGTCTTGTTTTAAGCAACCGCTATTGTAGTGCTAAGAAGCGTTCACGTTGAATCATTAATTGGTCAATACGTGCGTCGTAACGAGCTTGTTTTAGACTTCCTAGCTCAGCGATTTGACTGGCTTGAGTGTAGTATTGAATGGCTTTATTCCAGTTCGCTTGCAGTGCCAAGATTTCCGCTCGCGCCGCTAGATCTTCATCACTATTGCCAAGGTCGATGTTTGCTTTCGACAATAGGTGCCAACCGTTGGTGTCATTTGGGTTGTCGTGAGTGTAGCGTTGCAGCACTCTGATCGCTTCCTGTTGCTCTTGGTTCTCAAGTAGCGCATTAGCATAATTGATTGTCAGCACTGAGTTATTTGGTTGACGCACTAATGCCGCTTTCAGCTCTTTGATCGCTTTTTGTGGTTTTTTCTGTTCGATGTGCAGATCCGAGATCGCATCGAGATAGAAAAGGTTAGTCGGATCATTGGTGATGAGCTTATTTAGAATCGGTTCTGCTTTGTCGAGCTTCTTCGTGTCTAAGTACACCAAGGCTTGTCCGTACTCTAACGACGGTATCAAAGACTCTGGCGCTTTCTTCATCTTACGCTCGAACCAGTCTAAAGCAGCATCCCCATCAATACCTGCGTAACGTGCCACAATACGCGCTCTTGCTAAATGGTAATCAAGCGATGGCGCGAGCTTGAGTGGTGGGTAGCTACGAGCTCGTGCGCGAGAGTCGGTAATACGATCTTCTGGTAATGGGTGAGTCAGCAGCATTGGTGGTGGTGTGCTTGCATAACGGTATTCATCTGCAAGACGGCCAAAGAAGCGCGGCATTGCATTCACATCAAAGCCTGCTTTCGCCATCGTGTTGATGCCAAAACGATCGGCTTCTTTTTCGTTGCTACGCGTGTAGTTGATTTGGCTTTGCATGTTTCCAGCTGTTGTTGCTGTCAGAGCTGCGATACCTGCTTCTGGAGCTGCGATAGCTAATAGTACCGATGCGGCAATCGCAGCAATCGTGGCTGGAGAGCGTCGAGCTTGGTCTTCCATGCTACGAGCTAAGTGACGTTGAGTTACGTGTGCGATCTCGTGAGCAAGAACCGACGCCAGTTCACTTTCGGATTGAGCATGAAGGAATAAACCCGAGTGCAAAGCAACATAGCCTCCAAAGAAGGCAAATGCGTTGATGTTTCTGTCGCGAATCATGAAAAAGTTAAACGGCGTTTTTACGTCGTTTGCATTAGCGACGAGTCGGTGACCTAGGCTATCGATGTACTGATTGAGTACAGGGTCATTAACGACAGGCTGACTGCTACGAATGATGCGCATGTAGGCATCACCATAGATCAACTCTTGGTCTATGGTCAGGGTGCCGCCGGCAGCCGTTCCTATGTCGGGCAGATCCAAGCTATTGGCTTGAGCCATTAATGGGGTGCCGAGTGTTGTAGCGATGCATAAGCAAGCTATTGAGCGAGCGCGTTTAAACATATTAGTCAGTAATACTCCGTTTCTTCTGACAGTAAGACAAGGACAACACGAAATGGTTCTTTATCTGATCTCACCTTTGTTTAAGTACGTGCGTTAAACTAAAGGTTGGGGAATGAAAGATGGCACGTTTTCAAAAACAGATTACAATACGACCCTTATAATAAGCATCGAGCTAGATAATGAAACCAAATATTCTAGATTTACGCCAAGAGCGCTGCCCAATGGCGTTATTATTAGCCAAGCGTCACAGTGTTAAGTTAGAAAATGGTCAGTCCTTATTGATCTATATTGCTGATCAGAGCTCAATGACCGATATTGTAAGCTTTTTATCCAAGCAAGCCTTTACTGTTGAAGTTGAAGCTTGTTCTGGTCATCACCAAATCCAAGTTACAAAAAAGGAATTGCAATCAAATGCTTGAAATGATGAATCGTTGGTATAAACGACGTTTTTCTGATCCACATGCAGTTAGTTTGGTGGCCATCATTTTATTTGGTTTTATTACCATCTATTTTTTCGGTCATTTGATCGCGCCGTTGCTGGTAGCGATTGTTCTTGCCTATCTTCTTGAATGGCCAGTGACTCAACTCCAACGACTTGGTCTTCCAAGAACCCCAGCAGTGATGTTGGTTATCTTGATGTTTTTCAGTGTCATGTTGATTGCTTTATTTGGTTTGGTGCCAACTATCTGGAATCAAGTCGGAAACCTGCTCAATGATATCCCGAATATGTACATTGGGTTGCAAAATTTCATCTCAACCATTCCTGAGCGCTACCCTGAGTTAGCGAATCTACAGATTGTCGAATCGGTGATGTCGAATGCCAAAAACAAGGTGTTGGGCATGGGTGAAAGTGTGGTTAAAGGTTCTCTGGCATCACTGGTGAGCATTGCAACGCTAGCGGTGTACCTTATCTTAGTGCCGCTACTTATCTTCTTCTTACTGAAAGATAAAGAAGAGATGATCCGAATGGCAAGTGGGTTACTACCAAAAAATCGCCGTTTGGCAACCAAAGTATGGGTCGAGATGAACCAACAGATCTCTAACTATATTCGCGGTAAAGTGCTTGAGATCTTGATTGTGGGCGGCGTGAGTTATGTAACGTTTGCTATTCTCGATCTTCGATACTCGGCACTGCTTGCGGTTGCTGTCGGCTTCTCAGTGTTGATTCCATATATCGGTGCAGCCGCTGTGACGGTACCTGTTGCCATCGTGGGCTTATTCCAATGGGGATTAGCGCCACCATTCTACTGGCTACTATTGGCTTACGGTATTATCCAAGCCCTTGATGGTAACGTGCTAGTTCCGGTACTGTTCTCTGAGGCGGTCAACCTGCACCCTGTGGCCATCATTGTAGCTGTGTTAGTCTTTGGTGGGCTTTGGGGTTTTTGGGGCGTATTCTTTGCCATCCCACTGGCGACACTCGTGAAAGCAGTATGGAATGCACTACCAAGCCATGCGCTTGATGATGATCCTGAAATAGCTGAATAAATCAGTAAAAAACAAAGGCCGAATATTTACGATATTCGGCCTTTGTGCTTATACGACTTTAGGTAGTCAGAAAAACGCTTAGTCTTGCTGATTAAAGTAATCTAGAACCACTTCGTGGTGTGTTTTTGTCTTGAACTTATTAAATACGTGTTCAATCACACCTTCTTCGTCAATCAAAAAGCTGATGCGGTGTAGGCCATCGTAAACCTTACCCATGAACTTCTTCTCGCCCCACACACCAAACTGTTCAGCAACTGCGTGGTCTTCATCTGAAAGCAGAGAGAAGTTCAGTGATTTTTTAGTAATGAAATTCGGTAGGCGTTTTACTGGGTCAATGCTGACACCAAGCACTACAACGTTGAGTGCGTCTAGTTCCGTTTTGATGTCGCGCAGGCCTTCTGCTTGCACAATACAACCTGGAGTCATTGCTTTAGGGTAGAAGTAGAAAAGGACTTTCTTGCCTTTGAAATCATCCAGAGAAACGATGTTGCCATCTTGATCCGGAAGAGAGAATGCAGGTGCTGGAGTGCCAGCTGTCAGCGTATTCATGACATTTCCTTTTTAAAGACTGTTTTTGATAAAGTTGAGCGAGCCTTGGACTGATAGGCTCTGACACAGCGCGTTAAATTCTTCTTGTAGCTGCATCAGGTTACATTCTGATTGAACAGAAGCGGTAATGGAGATATGGAACTGATCGTTATCGAGCTGCACCTTGGATTTATTGATAGTCTGGGCGCTGAGCGAGTCCAAACCTATCTCACGATCGGCAAAAAATTGAGTGAACTTTTCTGTGAGCCCGAGCCTGTCGTCAGACTCTATAAATACTTCTAGGGTATAGGAGTTTTCAATATGGTCATGTGGAGACGTTCGCTTCATGATAGTAATCAGGTCATGTTCCTGACCAAGCAAGGGTAAAGTTGTTTCCACTCGAGTAATATTGTTGGCTTTGCCTGATAACAGCATGATGAGAGTGAACTCTTCACCAAACATCGCAATGCGACTGTCAATAATATTACAGCCTGATTGGGTGACTAACTGAACCACTTGGTTACAGATACCCGGGCGATCTGTGCCCACTGCAGTGATTACTAGATGTTGAGTCATAAAATCACGTCTCTTTATATTCCATTGATTAGAGCATGTTAGCACAGATACAGACATTAACGAGTGAAGGGCGGGGTGTTTTTATGAGCCATTTAGCCTTAAATGGACAATCAATAAGCAGGAAGCATTGACAAACGTTCACCACTAACCGAGCGCTGACAAGCTATGTGTTAAATCGGTTAAATTGAGTGTGAGCAAATCATTTCTAGCATTGAACCTGCTTATAAGTCGTGTGACCTCTAACATACGACAATATTTCATCCAGTTGTGGCCGCTAAGCGACTTTAATCGCTTGTGTTTATTAATCGGCTTACAGTAACATGCAAAAAGAACAAATTAAGGGAGATAGACATGTTTTCAGGAAGTATCGTTGCGCTGGTTACACCATTCAATTCTGACGGTGAAGTGGATTTCGAAAGCCTTAAAAAATTGGTCGAGCACCACATTGCTGCAGGTAGTGATGGTCTTGTAGCCGTTGGCACTACGGGTGAATCTTCTACACTGACTATTGAAGAGCATGTCAAAGTCGTTACTAAGATGGTTGAGTTTGCAGATGGCCGCATTCCTGTGATTGCTGGTACTGGCGCGAATGCGACACACGAGTCGGTACTGTTTAGCCGTCTATTAAATGGCTCTGGTATTGCGGGTTGTCTAAGTGTGACACCTTACTACAACAAACCAACTCAAGAAGGTTTGTACCAGCACTATAAAGCGATTGCTGAAGTGAGCGACGTTCCTCAAATTCTATACAACGTACCTGGCCGTACTGCCGTTGACCTGTTGCCAGAAACTGTCGCTCGTCTTTCAAAGATTGAAAATATCGTTGCACTTAAAGATGCGACGGGTGATCTAGAGAGAATTGCAATTCATCGTGAACTTTGTGGCGAAGATTTTATCTTACTAAGTGGCGATGACCTTACTGGCCTCGAATTCGTTAAACGTGGCGGTGATGGTGTTATCTCAGTAACGAATAACGTTGCAGCAGCAGACATGGCGACCATGTTTAAGCTAGCGAAAGAGGGCAAATTTGAAGAGGCAGAAATCATAAACGAGCGTTTAATGCCACTTCACAAACATTTGTTCATTGAATCTAATCCAATTCCAGTAAAATGGGCGGTTCATAAAATGGGCTTGATCGCTGAAGGCAGTCTTCGACTACCACTGACAGAGTTGTCAGAGCCAGCTCAGCCTATCGTTGCTCAAGCAATGACAGAAGCGTGTATTTACTAAATGTTTGAAATAGTGCCGGAGCTTGTCTTCGGCATTTAGGAGTATAAATGAAGTATTCTCACCAGCTAGTGATCGGCTCACTGGCTGTTTTCGTTCTTACAGCATGCTCTGGTAGCGCGACTCAACGTCGTCAAGCCAAAGATGACTTCGAATACTTAGAAACCCCAGAGCTGACTCAATGGCAGCTTCCAGAGGATGCAACGCCTCAGTTCTACCCAAACTACGATATTCCTAAAGGGGAGTTTGCTGGTGGTACTGGTCGTGACGTTGATATTCGTCCACCACAGCAGGTGTTGGAGCTTATTCCAGGTGCGCGAGCAGAGCGTCAGAACGGCGAAGTCACCTTGTGGTTATTGCGTGCTGAAGAAGCCGATCGTGTATGGCAAACAGCGGTTGATATGCTGACAGAGCGTAATATTGGTGTTCGTGAGCAGTCTGATAAAGAGATCGAGACCGATTGGGTGACTTGGGTTTCTGAAGACGAAGAAGTAGAGATCGGTAGCCGGTATACAATCTCTCGCTTTGAAGCGAACAATCGCCACGGCTTTAAGATCAATTTGATTGATTGGCGTGAAGGCTCTGAAGAGAAGCCTGTTTCTGCGACCAACAAAGAGCGTTATAACGCCTTTATGACCAACTTGGTCATGGCGAAGTATGACGAGAACTTGCGTGCTGAAGCGGCATTGAAAGCGCAAGAGCTGGTTAAGAAGATCCCAATCTCAATGGGCTCAGACCGCAGTGGATTCCCTGTTATCATCGCTCGTACACCTTACAACGTGTTGTGGCAGCGTCTACCTAAGCTTCTTCCTCAAATGGGCTTTGAGCTAGAGGAGCGTAACCAGTCGCAAGGTACGGTGAAAGCGAAATACGCCTCTCCAGATGATGAATTCTGGGATGAGATTGGTCTTAAGCCGATCGACCTAAGCCCGGGTACATATACCTTCCTATTTGGTGACTTGGGTAACCGTACCTCTATCAACGTGACTGACGCTTCGGGTAAGCCTGTAGAAGAAGAGCTATTGAAATCAATGGTTCCTATCTTGGCGCATGTGGCTGACCAAACCAAAGAAGCTCAAGAGAAGTAACCGTTTAGACGCTACTGTCTCAATAAAATGAGTTTAAAAAAGAGGACGTTAAGTCCTCTTTTTTGTGTCTGTTATTTAAAGTAGTGATTGCTCGGAAAACTCGTTGTCACTTGCCGTTACTTGTCATCGAGGTTTTCGCGGTTCAGTTTGTCTAAACGATTGAGCTTATCGAGAACACTCTCTTTTTTCAGTTTATCTGCCTTGCCGACATTCATGTTAGCCGTGTATTTGAGCGCCGCAATGTTACCGACGACAACACTGACCACGATGAAAATGATGACCCAAGGATTGGTTAGCCATTCAAGCATAGAAGCTCCTAGTTACCGATATTCGTTATGAAACGATCATAGATGGAATTAAGTTGCTCCATAACGAGCTCATACCCTAATATTGGCTCAGACTGGAGTTGATTGCCAAGCAGAGTCGGCGATAACTGTGATAGACAAAGCTCTGCAGTCCGCTTGTGGCTAATATGCCACGGCTCGACAGCAACGCCCCCTAGGTCTTTGCTATACGGGAAGAAGAACCCAAACTCCTCAGCGTTACCTTTGAGCCATTGATAGAAGGCATGTTGATGTCCCTCGAAATACTCCCAAGGCTCTAATTGCAGCTGGGTGTCTGCAGGAAGATGGTTGCGAGCGAAAACATCAAAATCTGTTCCCCAATGGTGGCGACTGGCACCGGGTAGGGCAGACCAGCGTAAAATCGCCCACAGCTTCTCAGTATCGGTCAACTGAGTAGGGTCTAATGGTTGGCTATCACTGTCTAAAATGGTGGTTTCACCCGCGTATTTTCGATTCCAGATCAACGACTGACGCTGATAGCTTCGAAAACCACTGGCGATCTCCATTTTGTAACCTGCTTGCTCGGCGGCGGCGATTAAGTTGTGAAGATCTTGGGCGACCTCATGATGTACAAGAAAGGTTTTACTTCCAATTAATGTCTCAGTTAAATGAGACTCTACTTGTCCGGTTAACTCTTTTGGTGTCATGAGATTGCCCAACTTTTTCGCTGTCTTTTCGGTCTTTGAAGACTATGAGTTTGCTAGTAGGTTCACCAGTGTACGTTGGTACATGTCAGTCAGCTTCTCTAGATCCGTGACTTTCACACACTCGTTCACTTTATGAATTGTTGCATTCACTGGCCCCAGCTCCACAACCTGTCCACCCATGCGTGCAATGAAGCGACCGTCAGATGTACCACCCGTGGTTAATAGCGCCGGTTTCACATCGTTTACGTGGTCAACGGCATCAACGATGGCATCGAGAAGAGCACCAGTATCTGTCAGGAACGGGTCGCCATTGAATGTCCACTTCAGGTCGTATTCAAAGTCGTACTTGTCTAGAGTGTTAGTGATGCGCTCAACGATGATATCGTTGCTCAGTTCAGTACTAAAGCGAAGGTTAAACTGAACATTGAATTCACCAGGAATAACGTTTGATGCACCTGTGCCTGCGCTCACATTTGGAATTTGAAAGCTAGTTGGCGGGAAGTAATCATTACCTTTGTCCCACTCCGTTGTCGCAAGCTCATGGATTGCAAGCAGAGAGCTGTGTACAGGGTTATTCGCTAGGTGTGGGTAGGCAACATGGCCTTGTGTCCCTTTTACTGTAAGATCGCCTGTGATTGAGCCTCGGCGACCATTCTTCACAACATCACCGACGAACTCTGTACTTGAAGGTTCACCTACGATACACATATCGATATTCTCGCCACGAGCCATCAGTGTTTCGACCACGCGCACAGTACCATTGATAAACGGTCCCTCTTCATCTGAGGTGATCAAAAAGCCGATAGAACCTTTGTGATCTGGGTTGTCTGCGATGAACTGTTCAACTGCAACAATCATCGAAGCCAGTGAACCTTTCATGTCTGCAGCGCCACGACCGTGAAGGTAACCATCAATAATCGTTGGCTCAAATGGTGGTGTATCCCAAAGCTCCGCAGGGCCAGAAGGTACAACATCTGTATGGCCAGCGAATGCGAACAGTGGTGCTTCTGTGCCACGGCGAGCCCAAAAGTTGGTGGTGTCTTCGAAAACCATCACCTCGATTTCAAAGCCAAGTGCTTTGAGGCGGTTTATCATTACGTCTTGGCAGCCAGCGTCTTCCGGCGTTACTGATTGTCGGCTAATGAGATCTTTTGCCAGAGCCAAAGTTGGGCTGTCTGTCATCCTTGAATTCCTTGTTCTACTTATCGTTTGTTTTTTGAGAAACGTGGCATTTCAGTCGCCACGTTTCTGAATTCATACTTGCGTGATGCAAATAGTGCTTAGTGCAATTGGGGTTAAGCAAAAATAGCGGAATATTGATCAGCTTTGAAGCCAATATGCAGCTTATCTTCGACTTTTAGGATTGGTCGCTTGATCATTGCAGGCTGTTCTACCAAAAGAGCGATGGCATTTTCTTCATTTAGACCGTCTTTTTGTTCTTGGGTTAGTTGACGGTAAGTGGTGCCACGCTTGTTAAGAACTTGCTCCCAGCCTAGCTCTTCGCAGAAGCTGCGTACTAGCGCTTCATCTACACCTTGTTTGCGGTAATCGTGAAATTCGAAGCCGATCTCTTCAGCTTGTAGCCATTTCTTTGCTTTTTTAATTGTGTCGCAGTTCGGGATACCAAACATTGTGATAGTCATTATTCTTCCTTTTGGTGATCTTCTTTCATTGTTATGAATGGAATCCTATCAGGAACTCGGAATTCAGACAAAACAGAGTGAGGAATATTTCAAAGAACGAAAAAAAACGGTAAGAAAATGTCACGAATGGAGACTTATTGATCAACCTCAACATGTCGGATGAGAAAAAAGAAATAATTAACTGGCACAGATATAGGAGGTGTCAATGGAGTTGAGTCCTGTTTTTGCAAGGCGGCTATATTTAGCGTTACTCGTAGAAAGCCTTGAAAGGCCGAATGTGCCTAAACTCATCGAAAAAACGGGTTGGCCTCGTCGTACTATTCAAGATGTACTCAAGGCGTTACCGGGGATCGGTATCGAACTCATGTTTATTCAAGATGGGCGACGTCATAATGATGGTTACTATCAGTTATCTGATTGGGGACCATTCGATAGTCAATGGGTTCTGGAACGTAAAAGTGATATAGCGTCCAGTCTTGGATTTAGTGCATAAGCCAGCGAAAGCTGGCTTTTTCTTTTTTGCTAATAAGGTGCGTTGCTATGGGCAGTCGTAGCCAGTACCTAATAACGTCACTGATGTCACGAAGTCTTGAGGCAATGTGAACAACACAGTATTGGCGTCTATCGCTATGGCATTGGATTTGAGTTCGTTGATGGCGCCTTGAACCAACGTATCGTTGGGGAAAAACAGATAGCTATACCAATGGCCTTCACTTCCTGTGATCACCCCTTTGTATGTGCAATGGCTGATATCAAGTATGCCGTGGTAATCCATTTTAACTTGGTCTGCTTGTTTGTGAGGGAGTTTGGTCGGAGTCGTACACCCTACAAGCATTCCCATAATCAGCAGTCCTAACCATCTAAGTTTCATTATTGCGATCTCACGTTTGAGTTATATAGGCAATGAATCCAATCCAGCTTACGACTAATAACATCCAAGGCAGCATATTGGATTTATTGTCTTGCGTTTGAGTTGTCTCTACAGGTTCGTGCACTTCAATTTCAGCGGTCTGTTGTTTGACTTTTTGCTGCTTTTTCTTTGCTTTGTCAGCCTGGCGGTTACGCTCTTTTTGTTGTTTCTTATATTGTGCGATGCCTTTTTCAATCCCTTGAGCGATCAGTTTGGTTTGCTCTTTGGTTTGTCCGGGCTTTTGAGTCGCCTTAGCGATTTTGATTGCTTCTTGTTGAGATTCAACCGAAGGTGTCTGGGTCTTCTTTTTCATGTTGAGATAATCGTTAATACCAATATGTAGATAAGATAACGTAAACCTAGTTAAGTATGAATGATTTGCGTTAAAGTGTCTGTTTTCTAATAAGCTGAAGTGGGATCTGTGCGGTATTCTTTAGAACAATATGATAAACATGGCTTTCTCAAAGCACCGATTTTGCTGTGGCTTGGTTGGTTGTTTTTAGCCAAAGCCCTAGTCGTATTTGTCGTGGCTGGTGCCAGTCGAGAGTCTGGAGCTAAAATACTAGAGATCGTTTATCCCGATCATCAAATGTTTTATGTGGGGATTGCTCTGAGCGTGCCGAGCGTTCTATTGATGTGGCTATTTGGTCTGAGATCGCCAGAACGACCGTATATCAATACCATTGTCTCATGGGGACGATGGGTTACTTTTTTTGCAGTATTAAGTCAGTTTGCCCATACCGTCTATCTTGTCTATCTCGATCATGGTGTGTTTCATTGGCTACATGGCGTCACACTGATGCTGTTGTTGTGGTTTTTAATCTATCTCATTAAGAGCAATACTGTCCGAGATTGTTTTATCGCCGTTGAAGCTGAAGACTGACAATAATCAAAAATAATTAATACAATCATATTTATACTAGAAGCTAAAAATGAAAGGATCGAACTATGCTTAACTCTTCAAATGAGCAGCCTCAAGCGCAAGGTGCTATTTTACCTGAAGCTGGGCCTTTCGCTCTGTATGTGCAGCTAAAAGTCGTAAACAATGCACCACAAGTATTAGAACAATTGAAGCAGCTTCCTGCTTTGGTTGCAGAATTGAATGAAACACAGCCTGAGTCTAATTTGACTCTTTCACTAGCATTCTCGAAGACATTCTGGGACAAATTTGAACAAGCCGCACCGGCCGATTTGATCGCTTTCCCAGCACTTGGTGAAGGTGAAGTCACTGCACCAAGTACAGATTCAGATGTTCTGCTTCACTGCCACTCAAACCGTCATGATTTGCATTTCTATGTGATTCGTAAATTATTGGAGCAGGTTTCAGAAGACGTTGAAGTAGTGGATGAGACTTACGGCTACCGCTATTTGGATTCTCGTGACATGACAGACTTCGTCGATGGCACTGAAAACCCGAAAGACGCACAGCGTGCTGAAGTTGCGTTGATTCCTGAAGGCGAATTTGCGGGCGGTAGCTACGTTATGGTTCAGCGTTTTATCCATAACTTACCAGCTTGGAATCGCTTGAATGTGAAAGCGCAAGAAAAAGTAGTGGGTCGTACTAAGCCTGATTCTATCGAGCTAGACGACGTTCCTGCAGCTTCTCATGTTGGCCGTGTAGACATCAAAGAAGAAGGTAAAGGTCTGAAGATTGTTCGTCACAGCTTACCTTATGGCAGCGCTACGGGTGACCATGGTTTGCTATTTATTGCTTACTGTAATGTTCGCCATAACTTCGATGCAATGCTTGAGAGCATGTATGGCGTGACCGATGGCAAGACAGACCAACTATTGCGTTTTACCCGTGCAGTGACTGGCGCTTACTACTTTGCACCATCACAACAAATGTTGGCTGAGTTATCGATTAAGTAGCGATAGCCACTTAGAGGCAACCACATTGAAAACAAAAAGAGGCGTTATGCCTCTTTTTTTGATTAAAGAGTTAGCAAGGTTGGTCGATATAGAAGCAACGATTGACTTTATTACCTCCCAACGGATAAGCGAACATCTATGGCTATTACGGTAAATACCAATGTTTCAGCGCTGGTGGCACAGAGAAACCTCTCTAACGCTAGCAACATGCTGAATCAATCTTTGGAGCGACTGGCTTCAGGTAACCGTATTAATAGTGCTAAGGATGATGCTGCCGGCCTACAAATCTCCAATCGACTTGAAGCGCAAATGAGCGGTATTGATGTTGCGGTTAGAAACGCTAACGACGGCATCTCGATAATGCAAACCGCAGAAGGTGCGATGAATGAGACCACCAATATAATGCAGCGCATGCGTGATCTTTCTTTGCAGTCAGCGAATGGCTCGAACAGCAAGTCCGAACGAATCGCTATCCAGGAAGAGATCACGGCTCTTAATGATGAGTTAAATCGAATCGCCGAGACCACCTCGTTCGGTGGTAAGAAACTACTGAACGGTAGTTTTGGTAATACGGCTTTTCAAATTGGTGGTAGTTCTGGTGAAGCGGTGCAAGTCGGCTTAAAGAGCATGCGAACAGACGGCATTGATATGGGCGGTTTTAGCTATGTCGCCAATGGCATGGCTGATAAGAGTTGGGCGGTAAGCTCGGGTAATACTGCGTTCAATATGTCGTTTACCGATCGCTTTGGTCAATCCCAATCCATCTCAATTAACGCGAAAGCGGGCGATGATATTGAACAGCTTGCGACTTATATCAACGGCCAAACAGATCAAGTTTCTGCATCCGTTAATGAAGATGGGCAGTTGCAGATCTACATGGCTGGTGAACAAACGTCAGGAACGATCGCCTTTTCAGGTGGTCTCGCAGATGAGCTCTCCATGTCATCAGGACGCTATGAATCGGTCAATGATATCGATGTAACGTCGACGGGTGGTGCGCAGCGTGCTGTTTCAATCTTAGATACTGCAATGAAGTACGTAGACAGTCATCGCTCAGAGCTGGGTGCGATGCAGAACCGATTTGATCATGCCATCAATAATCTACAAAACGTGCATGAGAATCTGGCAACCTCGAACAGTCGTATTAAAGATACCGACTATGCTAAAGAGACTACCCAGATGATCAAACAACAAATCTTGCAGCAGGTAAGTACATCTATCCTAGCTCAAGCCAAACAGGCGCCTAATTTGGCGTTAACTCTGCTGGGGTAAATGGCCACGCCTTTCGGCAGCACTTCTAGCAACTTTAGTGTTTTTTTCCTCTTTTTTCTTATATTTACCCCTCTAGTCACGTTTTTTCACCCAACTTAATTTATTTCTGATTTTTCTCATTTTTTCTCTAAAGGTTTCAGATTTAGCGCCGTTATTAAAAGTAACTTTGAGAGAACTACTTGGTTTTCCGAGACGTCGGAAACCGCAACACCGGAAAATCAATTGGAGAAATCACCATGGCAGTGAATGTAAATACCAACGTTTCAGCGATGACTGCGCAACGTTACCTAAACAACGCAAACAGCGCTCAACAGACTTCTATGGAGCGTCTAGCTTCAGGCTCTAAAATCAACAGCGCAAAAGATGACGCTGCGGGCCTACAAATCTCTAACCGTTTGAACGTACAAAGCCGCGGCCTAGACGTAGCAGTACGTAACGCGAACGACGGTATCTCGATTGCACAAACAGCTGAAGGTGCAATGAACGAGACAACAAACATCCTGCAACGTATGCGTGACCTTTCTCTACAATCTGCAAACGGTTCAAACTCTAAGTCTGAGCGTGTCGCGATTCAAGAAGAAGTAACAGCACTGAACGACGAACTAAACCGTATCGCAGAAACAACCTCTTTTGGTGGTAACAAGCTTCTGAACGGTACACACGGTACTAAGTCTTTCCAAATCGGTGCGGACAACGGCGAAGCGGTAATGCTTGAGCTGAAAGACATGCGTTCTGACAATGCTCAAATGGGTGGTAAGAGCTACCAAACTGAGAGTGCAAAAGACAAGAACTGGAACGTTCAAGCGGGCTCTAACGACCTGAAAATGACGTTCACAGATAACTTTGGTCAAGCGCAAGAAATCGACATCAACGCTAAAGCTGGCGATGACATCGAAGAGCTAGCGACTTACATCAATGGTCAACAAGACTCTGTAAAAGCGTCTGTAACTGAAGATGGCAAGCTACAAATGTTCGCAGGTAACAACAAAGTAGACGGCAACGTAGACTTCTCTGGTGGCCTAGCGGGTGAACTTGGTATCCAAGGCGGTAAAGAAGTAACGGTTGATACTATCGACGTAACATCGGTAGGTGGCGCACAAGAATCTGTTGCTATCATCGATGCTGCACTGAAGTACGTAGATAGCCACCGTGCAGAGCTGGGTGCATTCCAGAACCGCTTCGACCACGCTATCAACAACTTAGATAACATCAACGAAAACGTGAATGCATCTAAGAGCCGTATTAAAGACACAGACTTCGCGAAAGAAACGACTCAAATGACTAAGTCGCAAATTCTTTCTCAAGCGTCTAGCTCGATTCTTGCTCAAGCGAAGCAAGCACCGAACTCAGCACTTAGCCTACTTGGCTAATTGAAAGCAAAATTAAAATTGAAAGCTAGGTGGTCAAACACCTAGCTTTCTTTTTATTGAGTGAATTTACCGAATAATGAATTGTATTAATGATGTGGGCAGTATCATTCAGGTGTATGCAATTTGTGTTGAAGGGACAACACAAGCGGTGAGTTGGGGTAAACCTAACTAAACGGAATACAACTTAATGGTATCGATACAAACAAATATATCTTCCTCAATCGCTCAGCGGCATCTTGGTGAAGCACAAGGCCAAGCTGTTGACGCTCAATCAAAGCTGCAGTCAGGTTCTCGTATCAATACGGGGAGTGATGACGCTGCAGGCCTTCAAATAGCCAATCGACTTAAAGCTCAGACTCGAGGCATTGATGCTGCACTGTCGAATGCGACCAATGCGAATTCTATCGCACAAACTGCCGAAGGAGCGTTGCACGAAAGTACCAACATGCTCCAAAAGCTCCGTGATTTCGGATTACAGGCGTCCAATGGTGCATTAAGTCAAGATGAACGCGAAAGTATCCAGATTGAATCGGAGGCGTTGATCGATGATCTCGATCGTATTGCATCATCAACGACCTTTGCCGGGGATGAGTTGTTCAATGGCTCTTTTGGTAAGCGTAACTTTAACCTTAGTCCCGACTCGAACGCAGTTTCCCTGACGCTAAAGAGTATGTACACCAATATCCCACAAATGGGCGGACATTTTACTGAAGCAAGCAGCAATGTGGATGAGAATTGGCGTGTTAACGCTAATAATCAAGGCTTAAGTATCAGTTATCAAGATAGCAATGATGAGTCGCAGGCGCTCGATTTTAAGCTCAAAGAGGGCGATGATATCTATCAGGTAGCCACCTATATTAACGGCCAGCAGGATGTGGTTAGAGCTTCGGTGAACGAGGAACATCAGCTGCAATTATTTTCAGCTCATGCCGATTCACCTCAAGGTTTCGAAGTCACAGGTAGTGCCGCGAACATCTTTAATTTTGATGAACCTCAGGCAATATCATTAGATGACGTGGATATGACGACGGTTGGTGGTGCCCAGCTTGGGGTTGCGGTGATTGATGCTGCATTGGGTTATGTGGATGGGCATCGCAGTGAAATCGGTGGTTTCCAAAATGGCGTCAGCCGCACAATGAATAGTCTCAATAATACTTTTCATCATATCGCAGACTCAGAAGGGCAAATCAAAGATACCGATTACGCTAAGCTAACTACTGAGTTAACCAAATCTCAGATGCTTGAACGCGCGACATCAACGCTGCTTGCACAAGCAAACCAAGACACTGGCACTGCATTATCTTTGTTAAGGTAATTTTCTTAGGACAACAAAAAACGCAGCCGTGAGGCTGCGCTTTTTGAACTTTTGAAATGCTAAGTAGAGATTACTTAGTCACTTTCAGAACTGGAGTTTCACCTACAGTTACAGAACCAGCAAGTTTGTTCAGCTCTTTGATTTCATCCATGTTAGAGATAACAACTGGAGTAAGAGTTGATTTTGCTTTTTCTTCTAGAAGCGCTAGGTCGAAAGTGATGATAGTGTCACCAGCTTTAACAGTTTGGCCTTCTTCTGCTACACGAGTGAAGCCTTCGCCTTTAAGTTCAACAGTATCGATACCGAAGTGAACAAATAGCTCAACACCGTCGTCAGACTCGATAGAGAATGCGTGGTTAGTTTCGAAGATTTTACCGATAGTACCGTTAACTGGAGCTACCATTTTGTCGCCAGCTGGTTTGATCGCGATGCCGTCACCAACGATTTTCTCAGCGAAAACAACATCTGGCACGTCTTCGATATTTACGATTTCACCAGAAAGAGGTGCGATGATTTCGATTGCACCAGCGTCAGCGCTGTCATCAGATACTAGCTTCTTAAGTTTGTCAAACAGACCCATTGTGTCATGCTCCTAACGTTTAGTTTTATTCTGTAGAATATACTATACCAATCTAGCAAATTAGACGACTATTTTTAGCCGTCTAATTTGATTAAGCATAGATGATTACTGAGATTTTTCAGCGATGAATTTGTCTACAACAGCTTGGATTTCAGCAGCAGTTGGTAGAGAAAGTGCTTCTTCAGCCATAGCTTTCACTTCTGCGAAGTTAGAGTTACGGATTACTTTCTTAACTTTAGGGATAGAGATACCGCTCATAGAGAACTCATCTAGACCCATACCTAGTAGAAGTAGAGTTGCACGCTCATCGCCTGCTAGCTCACCACACATACCTGTCCATTTACCTTCAGCGTGAGACGCATCGATAACCTGCTTGATTACTGTAAGAACAGCAGGTGACAGTGGGTTGTAAAGGTGAGAAATCATCTCGTTACCACGGTCTACAGCAAGTGTGTACTGAGTAAGGTCGTTTGTACCGATAGAGAAGAAAGCAACTTCCTTCGCTAGGTGGTGTGCGATAGCTGCCGCAGCTGGTGTTTCAACCATTACACCGATTTCGATCTCTTCGTCGAATGCTAGACCTTCAGCGCGAAGCTCAGCTTTGTATTCTTCGATAGCTTTCTTCAGTTCACGGATCTCTTCAACTGAGATGATCATTGGGAACATGATACGAAGCTTACCGTGTGCAGACGCACGAAGGATACCGCGTAGTTGGTCACGTAGGATTTCGCGACGGTCTAAGCTGATACGTACTGCACGCCAGCCTAGGAACGGGTTCATCTCTTCTGGAAGATCCATGTATGGTAGATCTTTATCGCCACCGATATCCATAGTACGGATGATCACTGACTCGCCGTTCATTGCTTCAGCAACTTCTTTGTACGCTTGGTACTGCTCTTCTTCAGTAGGAAGTGCATCACGGTCCATAAATAGGAATTCAGTACGGTACAGACCAACGCCTTCACCACCGTTACGGATGATGCCGTCACAGTCTTTTACAGTACCGATGTTACCGCAAACTTCTACACGATGGCCGTCTAGAGTCTCAGCGTGTAGATCTTTAAGTTTTGCTAGCTCTTCTTTTTCAGCTAGGAATGCAGCTTTAACTGCTTTCGCTTCTTCAAGTTCAGCTTCTGATGGGTTGATAACAATCTTGTTATTCATCGCATCAAGAATAAGCATGTCGCCGTTCTTCACTTTCTTAGTGATATCGTTAGTACCAACGATTGCAGGAAGCTCTAGTGAACGCGCCATGATAGATGTGTGAGATGTACGACCGCCGATGTCACAAGCAAAGCCTAGTACGTAATCTAGGTTGATTTGTGCAGTTTCAGATGGCGTTAGGTCGTAAGCTGCTAGGATAACTTCTTCATCGATATCGCTTAGAGAAACGATGTTGATGCCTAGAGCGTTTTTAACAAAACGAGTACCGATATCACGGATATCAGTTGCACGTTCTTTTAGGTATTCGTCGTCTAGTGACTCAAGTGCAGATGCTTGCTCTTCGATAACAGTGTGGATTGCGTTATCTGCGTGCATCTTGTCGTTCTTGATAAGTGCTAGGATTTCTTCCTCTAGCTCTTCATCTTCAAGAAGCATGATGTGACCTTCAAAGATCGCTTCTTTTTCTTCACCGAAAGTCTCAAGCGCTTTTTGCTTAACAATTTCTAGTTGAGCTGAAGATTTGTTACGAGCGTCAAAGAAACGCTGAACTTCTGCTTCAACTTGGTCTTCAGTGATAGTGTTAGTGTTTAGAACGATTTCATCTTCTTGAAGTAGTAGTGCTTTACCGATAGCAATACCAGGAGATGCTAGGATACCTGAAATCATAGCTTTACCTTAAGTTGGTCAACTGTAAACGGGAGAGTGTGTGACTTATACCGCTGGGCACTTGGCCGAGCTTATTCTGTTCTATTTCGAACAAAGCCACTTTGCGGGGCAAAATGGCTTTGAAAGAAGAAGACCGAATTAGTGTAGTTGGTCCATTAGAGCAACTAGGTGGTCTACAGCTTGCTGAGCTTGTGGGCCTTCAGCAGAAATAGAAACTACAGTACCTTTAACTAGGCCTAGAGTTTGTAGTTTGAATAGGCTTTTAGCGCTTGCGCTTTTACCGTTAGAAGTCACAGTGATGTCTGCGTCGAAAGATTTTGCTTCTTTAACGAACTGTGCAGCTGGACGAGTGTGAAGACCGTTTTCTGCTGTGATTTCTACTTGCTTCTCGTACATTTTATATACCCCAATTAATTTATTATTTGTAAAGTTTATAACCAAGTTTAGCTTAACTTCTTTAACGCGTATGCGCCAGAGTGTAGTACGCCATGTTCGTGTTTGAACAGTTTGGTTAAAATTTTATCCAGCCATGGTGCTCTTTTGACGAGAACTCACGACCTTCAGAATCTGGTTTATTGCTTCTTTTATTTTGAAGCGAAAAATAAAACAGGGGTGATATTACCAAAGGTGAGGCAGGGATCAACAAAAAAGCCCCAATTAGGGGCTTTTTTAGACCAAATATTGATTTGACCACATATTACTGTTGGTTCTCTTTGTCGGTAAAAATGCCGGCAAACAGGGCTGTGCTGAGGTATCGTTCACCTGAGCTTGGTAAAACTGTAACAATTGTTTTCCCAGCAAATTCAGGCAGTTCCGCTAGACGGTTTGCTGCAACGACTGCTGCACCAGAAGAGATACCCGCTAGGATGCCTTCTTCTGCCATTAGGCGTTGTGCCATTTCGATTGCTTCTTCTGAAGTAACAGATTCAACACGGTCTACAAGCTCTAAATCAAGGTTACCAGGGATGAAACCTGCGCCGATACCTTGGATTTTGTGCGGTGCTGGTTGAATTTCTTCACCCGCAAGTGCTTGTGCAATTACTGGAGATTCTGCTGGCTCAACCGCTACAGAAGTAATTGCTTTGCCTTTCTCACCTTTAATGTAACGGCTTGTACCTGTAATTGTACCACCCGTACCTACACCTGCTACAAACACATCGATCTCACCATCTGTTGCTTCCCAGATTTCAGGGCCAGTCGTTTTCTCGTGGATTTCTGGGTTCGCAGGGTTGTTGAATTGTTGAAGAAGTAGGTATTTCTCTGGATCGCTTGCCACAATTTCTTCTGCTTTAGCAATCGCGCCTTTCATACCTTTAGCCGCTTCTGTTAGCTCAAGGTTAGCACCTAGTGCTTTAAGCAGCTTACGACGCTCTAGGCTCATTGACTCAGGCATAGTTAGCGTTAGTTTGTAACCACGAGCAGCCGCAACAAAAGCAAGAGCCACACCTGTGTTACCACTTGTTGGTTCTACAAGCTCTACGCCAGGCTTAAGAGTGCCAGCTTTTTCAGCTTCCCAAATCATGTTTGCACCGATACGACACTTAACACTGAAGCTTGGGTTACGAGCCTCTACCTTAGCGAGTACATTACCTTTACTTACTTTGTTCAAACGAACCAGTGGAGTGTTACCGATCGTAAGGGAGTTATCTTCGTAAATCTTGCTCATGGAATATTCCTTCATTTGATGACAGAACTAAACGCGGCATATCAATGACTTAGTCGTCCCGTTTATTTCAATGTTTGTTTAAGTTGAATTTAGATTAAACAAGTTGAAAAAAAGGTAAAAGGATTAAAAAGTTATATCATATAGATATGTAGCAGAATGCACGCCCATTTTGATAGAAATTAGTGATTCAACAAAATAGGCGTGAAATAGGGGAGATTAGCGAAGGTGAGTAAATTGACCTTTGTGTTCAGACACCCACATCGCTGTCGCACCACATACAGCAACAGGCACAACAATCAAATTCAGAATTGGAATGGTTGTGAAGATAGAGACGAGAGCACCAAAACCGTAGCTTTTACCTTGCTTTTGTTTCAATGAACTTCTCATGTCATCAAAGCTGATCTTATGATTTTCGAATGGATAATCTGCATACTGGATTGATAGCATCCATGCAGTAAAGATGAACCACAAGAACGGCGCTACGGTCTGGCCAAGTGCAGGAATAAGTAGAAGCAAGAAAAGACCGATTGCTTTTGGCAAGGTATAAACAAGCTTACGCCATTCGCGAGCTAGGATACGCGGTGTGTCTTTTACCACGTCCATTAAACCATCGTCATTCACTTTTTTTCCTGTTAATAGCTCTTCTACCTTCTCTGACAGTAAACCGTTAAATGGCGCAGCGATGAAATTCGCTAACGTACTAAAGAAGTAAGAGAAGGTTGCCAGTATTGTCAGTGCTAACAATGGCCACAGAACATAAGTCAACCAAGTAAGAAAGCTAGGAAGACCTTCTAGCCAACCGTCAATCCATGTATTGAGGTTAGAAAAGATGTAAAACAGCGCGCCGCCAACCAGCAATACGTTTGCAAGTAAGGGCATTAGCACAAATTTACGAATACTTGGAGAGAGAGCGATTTTAGCGCCGAAGATGAAATAGCCGAAGCCAGAGCGAGGAATCGATAAATTAGTCATATTGGAATATCAGCTCACATAAGGAGGAGTTGGTTAAATAGCAAACACCTATAGTGTACTCGACCGATATTAAGAAAAAAAGCGTGGTGAAAATCACACCAACTGAGGAACTTATTGTATTAAGTTGTTCTAAAACAGTAGCTACTTTTGATACAGTAGTGAGATTGGTCAAATTAACCTAACTGATATAGCAACCCAAAAACTCAGGGTGACTATGAAAGCTGAGAGCGAAAAATGCAGGAATTGCGATTTGTACTCATTATTGTTGGCGCACTAGCGATCGCCGCATTATTGTTCCACGGATTGTGGACGAGTAAAAAAGAAGGGAAAGCCAAATTTGGTGATAAACCACTTGGCAAGCTCGACAACGACAGCTTAGATGACGTGGGCACAATGCCAGAGCGCTCTTTCGCGCCAGAAGACGACTTCGAGATCATTCGTAAAGAGCGTAAAGAACCGGATTTTGCAGTATCACCAACAAATGCAGACCCATTGATTGATTCAGATCCTCTAACTTCAAGCCCATCAGCGAAAAGTGAGCAAGAGGAGCTTGAGCTCAATGACCTGCCTTCTTTCAGTGTCGAAACGCCAGCTAAAGAAGAACCTGAACTTCAAAGCGACGCCCCTGTTGAACCAGCAGTTCCAAGTTTTGAATTAACGGAAGAGCAAAAAGAGAGTCACGCCGACTTTAAAGAGCACTATGGTGCGATGTCGCAAGAGCCTGCTTTCGAAACTCAACCTTTGCATCAAGAAGAGGTTGAGCCAATTGTTGAAGCAGCCGTTTCAACGACGCCTGAAGAAGCACAAGAAGATGACTTGGGCTTAGAAGTGATTGTATTGAATGTGCATTGTGCAGGCGAGACGCCATTTGTCGGTACTGAGCTTTTCCGTAGCATGGAAAACAACGGCTTGACCTATGGTGAGATGTCTATCTATCACTGTTTCGCCGAAGCAGCGGAAACACCTAAGGTGATCTTTAGTGTGGCTAATATGATGCAGCCAGGTACGTTAGAGCATGACAACCCTGCAGACTTCACCACCAAAGGCATTTCATTCTTTATGACGTTGCCTTGCTACGGTCAGGCGGATCAGAACTTCAACGTGATGTTGAGCGCGGCGCAGAAAATTGCTGACGATTTGGGTGGTAATGTGTTGGATGAATCGAGAAACCTGATGACACCAAACCGCCTGTCTGAATACCGTAAACAAATTCGTGACTTTATGACTAGTCAAAGCGCTTAGTAGTCAATATAAGCCTTACAGTTAATCTATAATGATAGAAAGGGCTCCTGATGGGGCCCTTTTTAATATTTCAATCCGACAGAGAATGATATGAAAGAATCCATTCAAAGTACTTTAGAGCAGTTAAAAGAGACTCTGCACTATCATGCCGTTCGCTACTACGTTGAGGATAGCCCAGAGATCCCCGATGTAGAATATGATCGATTAATGCAACAACTGCTGAAGATTGAGCAAGAAAATCCAGAACTGGTCACAGTAGACTCGCCAAGTCAGCGTGTTGGCGGTGCGCCACTAGATGGCTTTACCCAAGTGACACACGAAATTCCAATGCTCTCTTTAGACAATGCTTTCTCTGACGAAGATCTAGATGCCTTTAATAAACGCATGTCTGACCGTGCTCCTCTGGCTGATCTAACCACATTTTGTTGTGAGCCGAAGTTAGATGGCCTAGCGGTGAGTCTTCTTTATGAAAATGGCACGCTCGTTCAAGCAGCCACACGTGGTGACGGTACCACGGGCGAAAACATCACTGAAAACGTGCGTACGATCAGTTCAATTCCATTGAAGCTTCAAGGTAAAGGCTGGCCAACACGCATTGAGGTGCGTGGTGAAGTCTTTATGCCAAAAGCTGGTTTCGACAAACTTAATGAGCAAGCGCTAAAAAAAGGCGAAAAGGTTTTTGTTAACCCTCGTAACGCGGCTGCAGGTAGTCTACGTCAGTTAGATTCTCGTATTACAGCTAAGCGTCCATTGTCCTTTTACGCTTACAGTGTTGGTGTCGTTGAAGGTGCTGAGCTGTCTGACAGTCACTATCAACGCTTTCTTCAATTAAAGGGCTGGGGCTTACCTATGTGCCCTGAAACTAAGCAACTGAGCTCACTGAACGACGTAAAAGCGTATTACCAAGATATCATGACTCGCCGGGATGCTCTGGCTTATGAGATTGATGGTGTGGTAATCAAAGTCGACAATATCGCAGCGCAAGAAGTTTTGGGTTTTGTTGCTAGAGCTCCGCGTTGGGCGATAGCGTATAAATTCCCAGCACAAGAAGAGATCACGGTACTTAACGACGTAGAGTTCCAAGTAGGCCGAACGGGTGCGATTACGCCTGTAGCGAAACTGGAGCCGGTATTTGTTGGTGGTGTAACAGTGAGCAACGCGACCTTACATAACGCCGATGAAATAGAGCGGCTAGGGGTTATGGTTGGGGATAGTGTGATTATCCGCCGTGCAGGTGATGTTATCCCTCAAATTGTTGCTGTTGTTGCTGACCGTCGTCCAGATACCGCGAAAGAGATTGTTTTCCCAGAAGCTTGCCCTGTATGTAGCTCTGCTGTCGAGCGTGTTGAAGGAGAGGCGGTCGCGCGTTGTACTGGTGGTCTTGTGTGTCAGGCGCAACGTAAAGAGGCTCTAAAGCACTTTGTGTCTCGCAAGGCTTTAGATGTTGATGGCTTGGGTGAAAAAGTCATAGAGCAATTGGTTGACCGTGAAATGGTTGAAACCCCAGCAGATCTTTTTAAGTTAAGTGCAGGTGTGCTCACGGTATTAGATCGCATGGGACCTAAGTCGGCTCAAAATGTGGTGAATGCGCTAAATAAAGCCAAAGAAACAACATTGGCGCGCTTCTTGTACTCTTTGGGCATTCGAGAAGTCGGAGAGGCAACGGCGATGAACCTTGCGCAGCACTTTAAGTCGCTGGATAAGGTTCAAGCCGCTACCCATGAACAGCTCGTAGAAGTGCAAGATATTGGTGACATTGTTGCTAGTCATATTACAAGCTTCTTCTCGCAAGAGAAAAACCGTGAAGTAGTTGATAAGCTTTTGGAGCTTGGTCTTACTTGGCCTGCAATAGAAGCACCAATAGAGGGGCAGTCATTGCCATTAGAAGGCAAGACTGTCGTATTGACTGGTTCGCTATCTCAGTTAGGGCGTAGCGAGGCTAAAGCCGCATTACAAGCACTTGGTGCGAAAGTAACAGGCAGTGTTTCTAAGAAAACAGACATTCTTTTTGCTGGTGAAGCTGCCGGTTCTAAGTTAACAAAGGCACAAGATTTAGGCATCGAAATAAGAAATGAACAAGACTTAATCGACCTACTTTCGTAAGTAAACTGCTCTAAAAAAAGCTAAAAGGCACTCCCATTGTGGAGTGCCTTTTTTGTTTCTCATGCTTCAGTCATTGACTTTTTATACTTCGAAAAAATTGTTGCTATATTATGCGCCATTTTCGGTCTGTGACTTTGCTCAATATTAAGAAAATAGCGTAATAATGCTTATTTATTTGCGAGTCATATCTCTTTATATAAAATGTAATTTTAAATAAGTGGTTGATTTTTAAGGTTTTTATTCGGTTTTGTTAATGTGGTTTGGATTTTGTCGATCGGGATCACTAAGTCATAGATAAATTTGCACCAACTCATATTTTTTTAGATGAAAATTAAGTTCTCATTGATCTTTTTAAGGGCAAAGTTAGTCTTAGTGACATGGATGCACGCAGTGTATACCCAGTAAGGAAAAAGAGCCTCGGGCGGTTAGAGGTTCTAAACAAGAAAAGGTATTTCTCTCTACGGCGGCCAACTTTAGGTGAGAAATAATCAAACAGCTATATCCATTTTTAGGAGTTTTATTCCATGGACAAATTTTTCAAAGTATCCGCGTTAGCGGCAGCAATGGTAGGTGCTATCGTAGCTTCTCCAGTGATTGCATCAGAGGCTAACGCAGTTGGTGATGGTTACGTAGAAGCGGTCGACAACTTTATTCATGATGCGACGTTTACTGGTGCTGCTGTCGTTGATACTAGATATAGAGGACGTGCTAATACTGATGGCGATATCGAGACACGTTTAAATTACTCATCATACAACCTCATGTTGAATTTCAATTCTGGTTACCATAAAGACACAGTAGGCCTTGATTTAGGTGGTTATTTCTCTGGTGATATTTATAACGACAGTATTGAAGATGCTGATGGTAATAAGCTATGTAACGAAATTTCAATCTGTCAGTCCGGTGATTGGACAGATGGAAGTAGTAACTTCAAAGTCACCACTGCTGCAATTAAACTAAAGCTTGGTGAGAAAACCGACGCTCAAGTAGGCTTTATTCAAGGCGGTGTTGGTACAATTGGTAATGTATGGAGCTTTGTACCTGGTACTTATCGTGGCTTTAAAGTCTCTACGACCTTTGGTAATGGAATGACACTCGGTTACATGGGTACAGACGATCACTCGGCACCATGGCTGATTAACTCGGAAGACGCAACTGAACCTTGGTACAACCAACAATTTAGTTACTTACATTCTATTGGTTTAAACGGTGCCGCGGGTGATTTTACGTACGGTGTAGGCATTGGGCAGGCATTGGATGTTAATTACGGTAACGATGACCAAGACAACTTTTCTTACAAAATTGACACTAGCTATGCCATAAATGACTCAATTAAAGTCGGATATAACATGTACGGTGTTGATGACGATGAGATGTATAATGGTTTTGCAGCTCACCATGGTTTATCTTTGAATTGGTCACTGACAGACAAGGTTTCTTGGTTGTCTCAAGTACAATATACTCAGCTTGACGCTGATGCGGCTATGGGTGAATTTGCACCGCGTACAATGGCTCGATATGGTTCCAACCAAGGTGGCTTCTACTGGTGGGACGCTCTATCTGATTGGAACATGCCTGGTGAAATAGCTTGGTATAACCGCTTATCTTACAATACAGGGACTGGTTGGGGCTTTAATTTAGGCTTTGGTTACGGCACTGGAGCTGATGAGAGTTTGGCTGGTTTCTCGTATGAGAGTGAATATGCAATCAACGGTGATATTACTTATTCCGTATCTAGCGGTGCTTTAAAAGGAACTCTTTTCAAATTACATGCGACGCAGTTAGAACGTGACCCATTTGCAGGTAAAGAAGACCGTGATGAGCAAGACTTACGTTTCATCGTAATCGCACCTTTCTCATTCTTCTAGAGATAAGAGAGACGAAAAGCTACGATATATATCGTAGCTTTTTTTTTATACGTGTTTACCACCATACATTTTGCAATAAGTTGGTGGTAATGACTGCACGACACCATTAGGGAGTTCGCATTTGATCTCGTTATCAAGCGCTCTTCCACCGCTGGCTCCGTTAGCTAGTATCGAACTTGAGTAAAAGCTAACTAACAGCGCTAAGGTCATCGTTAAAATTTTCATATTCATTATCCTTTTCTTACTTACCAAAAATGAAATAAATAGCATTCAAACGTCATGCTTAATATCACAGTATGTATATGGTCAATAAAAGATCAAAATAATATATAAATTTTAAATGAAAAATAACATTGGATTATTTCAGTAAATTAATCAGTAACTTATTGAAATTGCGTTGTGTGACTTTCCTTAAATTTGCTCTTTCAACTGAAAATCCGGAAAAACTAACCATAATTCGTAGACTTTATTTTCTCTTATTATCTTTGCTACGCCTTACGTCTATTTGAGTGTATGATTTGAGCTAAATGTGATGGTGTATGAGTGGGGTAAACTTCCTCACTCTGCTAATGATTTGAGTAATATCATGAATATAAGTGAAGTTGCTAAACTAACCAACTTATCTACTAAGTCGATTCGTCTTTATGAAGATAAGGGCGTGATTTCCGAGCCGATGCGATCAGAAAACGGCTACCGAACATACACCCAGAAGCAAATAAAAGAGTTAAGCGTGGTTGCGAAGGCGCGCAGCGCCGGTTTTTCTCTAGAAGAGTGCAAAGAGCTGGTTGCTTTAGCTGATAATCCTTGCCGAGAAAGTGCCGATGTTAAAGCAAAAGCTCAAAGCAAGCTGGATGAAGTGAATCGAAAAATTGCAGATTTGATGGCAATAAAGACGACATTAGAGGGGTGGGTTGAGAAGTGTCCAGGGGATACCAACAGCCACTGCCCAATCATTGATGATCTTGTTGATGAGTAATAGAACAGGCCATTAGCACGTGCGTAGTGTTAATGGCCCTGTGTTCATTTGTTGACGGGCGCGATGGTAAGAACAATCCCATCAACAGCTGTCACAACGACTTCGGTTCCTGCTGTTATATCTGTCGCAGCAATGGCTGACCAAGTGGTGTCACCGAGTCGGATTCTGCATTGACCTTTCTGGATGTCGTCTTCTAGCCGAGTTGTCTTTCCTATCAGCTGTTTATCGCGCTGATTGAGTACTCGGGTTTTATCCGATTTACGATCACTTTTTAACTGTCTACGCCACCATAACCAAGTGGTTATTAAAGAGAAGCTGGCGAAAGAGAGCCATTGCATCTGCCAGCTTAGCGGTAAGGCACCCAATAGGGTACCGACAATCATTGCTGAAATACCAATCCAGAGAAAATATCCCGCAGTACCTAATAACTCCAGCCCAAGTAGCAGTAAGCCAAAAGCAAGCCAGTGCCAATGGTTTACCTGATCTAATAGCTCAATCATGCGCTACTCCTTGTTGTTCGATCCTTTGTGTGAAAACATTTCTGCAATACCTGCAACAGAACCCATGAGTCCTGACGCTTCTAGCGGCAACATGATGATCTTACCATTTTCAGCTTGTCCAATCGATTTAAGTGCATCGGTATAGCCCTGAGCGATAAAGTAATTTACAGCTTGCATGTCACCTTGAGCTATCGCAGTTGACACCATTTCTGTCGCTTTCGCTTCAGCTTCTGCAGCACGTTCACGAGCCTCTGCTTGTAGGATTGCAGCTTGTTTTTCACCTTCTGCTTTTAAGATCTCAGACTGTTTATGACCTTCAGCCTTTAGGATTTCAGCTTGACGAACACCTTCAGCCTCTAAAATATCAGCACGTTTATTACGCTCGGCCTTCATTTGAGCGTTCATTGCTGCTGTAAGGTCTGCTGGTGGTTGTACATCTTTAATTTCGATACGAGTAACTTTGACACCCCAAGGGTTGGTTGCGTCATCGACAATGGTTAGTAGCTTGCTGTTGATCATGTCACGTTGGCTGAGCATTTCGTCGAGCTCCATAGAGCCAAGGACGGTACGAATATTGGTGAGTGTTAGATTACGAATCGCGTGTTCAAGATCGTTAACTTCATAAGCGGCTCTTGCCGCATCGATTACTTGTACGAAACACACAGCATCGATAACAACATTAGCGTTATCTTTAGAGATCACTTCTTGTGCTGGAATATCTAATACGCGCTCCATCATGTTGATCTTTTGACCAATGCCATCAATGAATGGAATGATTAAATTTAAGCCCGGCTTTAGGGTTTGGGTGTAACGGCCGAAGCGTTCAACGGTCCAGTTATTTCCCTGAGGAACGGTTTTTACACCCGCAAAGATAAATAGAAGGGCAACAACGGTGAAGCCGCCGATAGTAATCAGAGTATCAATAGCCATACAAAATCCTTGTTTAAACGAGTCTTCGATTTTACTTTAAAGATAGTGGCTTAATTTTGTACTCTGGGCAAATTTATAAATGAGAAATGGGCTATAAAATATTGATTTTATGGCCCATTTTAAGTTTTTGCTGTTTGGCTGACTTATTATTTTATTGAGTCATTACGCAGTAATTCAGTCTAGTAGAGCAGTGAATAGAGCTGTCGACGGTATTTACTCGCACTAGCGTTACCTTGACCGACTGCACTTAGAATATCCATGAAGCTCTTCTTCATGTCGCCATCCAGTGCGTTTAAGTCTTTCATTAGAAACGACCACAACAGTTCAAGCGCTTCTTCGCTACGATTGACTTGATGATATTGCAGCGCAAGCTCCGCGGCGATTTTCGCATCGCTAGGATTGGATTGTAGGCTTGCTTCCAATGCTTGGATTTCAGGGCTATCGGCAGCTTGTTTATGCAGTTCGAGTTTTGCCACTAAGCCTTTGAAGTAGTTGTCTTGATACTCCAGTGGGATGGTAGCAAGTTGTGCCTCAGCCAAATCAAACTGTTGTGTCTCAAGAAGGCACTCTGCAATGGCTAGTTTGACTTCACCTTTTGCGGTGAGTTCTTCTGGTAACTGCTGCATCGCAGTAAGAGCTTGCAGGTGTTCTCCTGTTTGCATCTGTTCTAGAGCTTGGCGAAGCACTAACTCATCTTGGCTAGGTAGATGCTTGCTTAACATACCTACAATGGCTTCTAATGTTTGCGGACCGCCTAGGCCATCGACTGGTTGGCCATTAACGAATAGAGCAATAGTGGGTAGCGCTTGTACACCAAACTGGGTAGCAATTGCTTGTTCTTGCTCGCAGTTTAATAGTGCCAAAGTAAATGCACCATTGTACTGCTGAGTTAGCGTTTGCAAGTCCGGAATGATCTGAGCGCTTTCTTGGCTCATTGGTGCCCAAAAATGGATCAGAACAGGAGTCTGCATCGAACCTTCTAATACCTGACGAAAGTTCTGTTCATTGAGTTCAACAATATGCGGCGATTGCATCGGCGTTCCTTGAGTTTAATTGAGTGCTAACAATGATATGGGGTCAGTTGGTCGAACTTCAAGGTGACAAGAGCAAGAGAAAGTAGGGTGTGAAGATAATAAAAAACGCTACGTTTTCTGCGCCGTTTATGTAGCGCGAAAGCATAGCGTTAATTACCAATCAGGCTGGAGGTGCAATTCCTGTCAGTACTCAAAACAGTAAAAACAGGGTGATGGCAACACTCACACCAACCCAGTTTAAGGTGTTAAGAGTCATGAATGTACCTTCAATCGATACATCAAGCAGGGACGCTTGATGCTATGATGTGAATCATGACATCTTATTGTTACGAACAAATTACATCGTTACATTATTTTTGCGATTTATTCGATTATTTGTTGTTAGGCTGCTTTACGTAGAATGGGATCTAACCAACGGTTAGGTAGCAGGCGTTTCAGGACTGCAAAGATCTTCGTCGGCGTCGTGACTCGATAACGCAATTTGGGCTTATTGGCAGTGAGTGCGTGATAAACAGGCTCGATACAGCTCTCAGGTGGCAATACGAAACGGTTGCCGGATGTTTCGTTTTCCAGTCTCTGTTGTTGCTGTTGATAGTACTGACTGTGGACACTATCGGTTGGGTTAATCCAACGGTTAAACGCTACTAGCGCGTTGTGTCTAAATTCTGTTTCAATCGGCCCAGGCTGAAGCAATGAAACATGAATACCACTACCGTGGAGTTCCAACCTAAGAGTATCTGTCCACCCTTCAATTGCAAACTTGGAGGCGTTGTAAGCACCACGATATTTCATCGCTGCGAAACCAAGCACTGAGCTGTTTTGAATAATTCGCCCTTCGCCACGCTCGCGCATGCTAGGAAGTACCAAGCGAATTAGGTGATGCCAACCGAAAAAGTTGGTTTGGAATTGATCTCGAAGCCCTTGTGTCGGCAGGTCTTCTAGCGCGCCTGGTTGGCCGTAAGCACCATTATTAAACACGGCATAAAGACCATTGGGAGCTAATGCGAATGCTTGCTCAACCCCTTGCTCAATACTTTGCTCGCTATTGAGATCAAGTTGAACGCAGTCTAACCCCTTCTGTTGGAGCTTGAGGACGTCTTGTTCGCTACGGCATGAAGCGATGACATGAAAGCCCCTTTCCTTGAGTGCGTGAGCACAGGTGTAGCCAATACCTGTTGAGCATCCAGTGATCAATATTGATTTCGTCACGGTCGTTCCTTTCCTAGGGTCTGTTACCTTTCCCTAGGTTAAAGGAATTAGTCTTGATGTTGTAATAAGTTTTTCAACGCAGGCTCAATTCTTGAGTAACTAAATATAAAACCCATCTCGGTGAGTTTCTTTGGCTTGGCGCGAATGCTATCGAACAATAGGCAAGAGGATTCGCCCATCATTAGAGACATTGCCCATTTTGGCGTGAACAGTATGTGTGGGCGGCCAAGTTGCTTGGCTAAGGTGCGACTGAACTGTTTGTTGGTTGCTGGGTGAGGCGCGCACATATTGAATTCCCCTTGTGCATGGGGCGTGTTGAGTAGGTGATTGATCGCTCTGATCATATCGAGGAGGTGGATCCAAGGCATATATTGTTTTCCTGATCCCAACGGCCCACCCAAGCCAAGTTTATAAGGTAAGAGCATCTTCTTTAGTGCGCCACCATGTTCTCCCAAGACGATCCCCGTTCTGAGTAACACGACTCTGGTGTTTTCTGATTGAGCGCGCTTGGCTATTTCTTCCCAGTGCGCACACACTTTATGAGGGAAACTATCGTCTGAAACATGCAGTGCTTCGTCAAAAGGGTGTTCTTGCTGATCTCCGTAATAACCGACGGCTGAGCCACTAATAAATACCTTCGGTGGAGTGGTACTCGCGTGAATCAGCTCAACGATTTTCTCGGTAATATGCCAACGACTTTGACAGATACGCTCTTTCTGTTGTGAGCTCCAGCGCTTATCGGCAATGGGCTCTCCAGCTAAATTGATTACAGCATCAAAGCTATTGAGATCGGAAAGGTCATCCAATGAAGTGATGTAGTGAAGATTATTTTGGTTGAGGTGGCTGAGTGCACTCTGGGCTTTTGACGGATCTCGAGTGAGCAGTGTCACTTCATCTGTCTGCCAGCTTTTGATCAATTCTGAGCCGATAAACCCAGTACCACCCGTCAACAATATCTTCATACCAACCTCCTCTTAATTTATTAATTATAGACCCGGCTTGTTTTAGTCTGCCAACCAATACGCAGAAAACTATATAACGATCATAAGGTTTCATTCATGTGATAACGCAAAGAGTGGATTAAATAATGCGTTAACTTTAGTGAGTGGTTGTGCTCACAGTTTAGCGAAAATGTTTCAATATGTTACGAAGTGCTTAATGCGAGTCACATAACGGCAAGGGATAATTTGTCATGCTTACTTGAGAAGTGACACTTAATGTGTGGTTAATTTACTCACACTAACTCGATAGCCAAGGAGATTTGATGACAGCGATACTCGCTTTGATGAAAGCCATGCTCGGTAGCTTAAGAGACTTGCTGCCTATTGTCGTTGTTATTGCATTCTTTCAGTTGGTGGTGCTCCAAGAGCCTTTACCCAATTTGTTCTCAATTTTGACTGGATTGCTGCTGGTTGTATTGGGGCTGACCTTTTTTATCTTTGGGTTGGAAATGGGGCTTTTTCCTATTGGCGAGTCGATGGCACAAGCGTTTGCCCGTAAAGGCAGCGTAGCTTGGTTGTTAATTTTTGCATTCTGTCTAGGCTTTGGTACCACCATAGCTGAACCCGCGTTGACTGCGGTTGCGGACGAGGCTGCAGAAGTTGCCGCAGAGGGAGGTGTCATCCCAAATTCCCATCAAGAGATGGAAGAGTATGCGAATGGTCTAAGAGTTACAGTGGCACTCTCTGTAGGCTTAGCCATAGTCCTTGGTGTGCTGCGCATCCTAAAAGGTTGGCCGATTCACTTTATGATTATTGGCGGCTACGTTGGTGTCGTTATTCTTACCGCGTTTGCACCAGAAAACATCATCGGCATCGCTTATGACTCGGGTGGGGTAACAACATCCACCATTACTGTTCCTCTTGTAACTGCGTTAGGGGTGGGGTTGGCATCTTCGATAAAGGGGCGTAATCCGATGATTGATGGCTTTGGATTAATAGCGTTTGCCTCCCTTCTGCCAATGATGTTCGTAATGGTGTATGGAATGGTGATCGCATGATGAGTCTGAATCTATTTATCGATACATTCTTGGGTACGGTCACTGACGTGATCCCGATTGCTGTCATTATCTTTGGCTTTCAGTTGGCGGTACTCCGCAAACCCGTGACGAATCTGATGCGAGTCATTCTTGGCTTCTTCTATGTCATATTGGGTTTAACACTCTTTTTAATGGGACTTGAACTCGCACTGTTCCCGTTGGGGGAGACAATGGCAATGCAACTGACGGCCCCCGACTTTTTGAGCAACTTTAAGATCAGTGATGGTCAGCAACTTGGTTGGTTCGACTATTATTGGGTTTATCTTTTTGCTTTCTTTATCGGCTTTAGTACAACGATAGCTGAGCCATCACTCATCGCTGTGGCTATCAAGGCAAATCAGGTCTCTGGTGGTAGCATTAGCGTCAACGGCTTGCGTATCGCGGTCGCGTTAGGGGTTGCTATTGGTATCTCTTTGGGGAGCTATCGAATCGTCGCCGGTGACCCAATTCATTACTACATTATTTGTGGCTATGTGGTGGTGGTCATTCAGACTTTTTATGCCCCGAAGCTGATTGTGCCTCTGGCATACGATTCCGGCGGGGTAACAACATCAACAGTGACAGTTCCACTGGTCACCGCACTCGGGCTCGGTTTGGCTTCTACAGTCCCGGGCAGAAACCCGGTCATTGACGGCTTTGGGCTGATTGCCTTTGCAAGCCTATTCCCCATTATTTCGGTGATGTGTTATGCACAGATCACTCAATGGCTCAATCAATCACAGCAAGTTCAAACCCAAGAAGCTCAACCACAACCACAAAAACAGAAGGAGCATTAGATGCGTTTCAAACTCATTTTAGCCTTTGTCGAGGACAGTAAAACAGACATTGTTCTCGATGCAGCGCGCGGTGCTGGGGCGACAGGCGCGACGGTAATCAACAATGCTCGTGGAGAAGGACTCAATCAGAAGCGAACCTTCTTTGGGCTAACCCTAGAAGTACAAAAGGATGTGTTGCTGTTTGTGGTTGAGGAGCACCTTTCCCGTCATATTCTTGAAACCATTAGTGAAGTGGGCGAGTTCGACCAAGAGTCGGGGCAGGGGATAGCAGTACAGATCGACGTTGAAGATGCGGTCGGTGTGGCTCACCAAGTTGAAACATTAACCAAGGTTGTTGAGGACAAGCTATGAGCGAACAACAAACGATGTGCGTCGCTGACGTGATGGCAAATACCTACATTATTGTGGATGGACTGATCACCGTTGATGAAGCGATCAGATTGGCAAGGCAACATCAGGTCAAAGCGTTGATTGTGGACAAACGTCACGATGGTGATGAGTACGGCATTGTGTTAATGAATGATATCGCTAAACAGGTGTTAGCGAAAAACCGCGCTCCGCAGCGCACCAATATTTACGAAATCATGACTAAGCCTGCGCTGAGTGTATCCGCTGACATGAACGTGAAGTATTGCGCGCGATTGTTTGAACGCTTTGGTGTGAGCAGAGCTCCGGTAATTCAAGAAGGAAAAATTATCGGTATGGTCAGTTACAATAATATCGTGATAAACGGTATGGCAAAGGATGACGTAAAGTAAGTGTAGCCTTACAATAGACCCATAGTTTTTATGGAGATGTACGCGTGAAATTATTTTTTGCTTCCGACTTACATGGTTCGCTACCAGCGACTGAAAAAGTGCTTGAGCTTTATAAAGCATCCGGTGCTCAGCATCTGGTGCTATTGGGTGATACCCTAAATCATGGGCCAAGAAACCCAGTCCCTGAAGGCTACAATCCTCCAGCAGTTGCGGATAAACTGAATGAGTTTGCTTCGCAGATTATATCGGTAAGAGGAAACTGTGATAGCGAAGTGGATCAGATGCTGCTTTCGTTCCCTATGATGGTGGACTACTCATGGGTATTGTTGCCGACTGGACAGCGTATCTTTTTGACCCATGGCCACCTGTATAACACCAACAAGCGTCCACCATTGAACCCTGGTGACGTTATTGCTCATGGCCATACTCATATTCCAGTAGCAGAGTATCAAGATGAGGTATTCATCTTTAACCCAAGCTCTGTTACCTTCCCTCGCGACGGTCATCCAGCGAGCTACGGCCTTTATGAAAACGGACTGTTTTCTGTTGTGAGCTTTGATGGTGAGACTTTAAAGAGCGGCAGCCTATAGTTGTGTCCGCTCTTAAGTGACTCTGAGCCTTTCTTTAACATAGAACAAAAGGCTATTTCGAATCGACGTGGCCTAAGTCTCGCTCTGGAGCAATGATATTTCGAACTCGCTGTTTGAGTATTTTTGCTTCAGGGAACCCGCCTTCAGCTTTCCTATCCCAAATTTGTACACCATTACAAAAGATCTCAAACCGACCGCCGGTATCTGGACAAAGTGTCACAGCACCAAGCTCTTCACTAAACGTATGTAGAAGCTCTTGTGATAACCAGCTGGCTCGTAACATCCAATTGCACTGACGACAATAATGAATACTGACCGTTGGTTTATTAGAAGCGTG
The DNA here is from genome assembly GCF_024347475.1 of Vibrio fortis. Lineage (NCBI taxonomy): Bacteria > Pseudomonadati > Pseudomonadota > Gammaproteobacteria > Vibrionales > Vibrionaceae > Vibrio > Vibrio fortis. Next base: position 2,402,650 of record NZ_AP025487.1, on the reverse strand, counting down.
ATTAAGAGTGGTTTGTTCCATGTCATTTTCTCTCATCGATGGTTTAGATTTGGTAAACACTTAGATAGCAAAAAGGGGCATCATGCCCCTTTTTTATCGTAATTATCGAGTAACTTAGTTCGAAAACAATACCGTAGAACCGTGGTTCAAGCTAGTTAACAGCAGTGCCTTTGGATTTACAATATCAATTCTTCGACTTTGCTCGGCATCCATTTTGATGACCTGAGTGATCAAATCCAACTGTTGTTGCGAGAAGTCTTGGCGCTGTGCTGATGTAACGTCTTTAAACTCAGTTGGTGACACAAGTAAATAATTGTCGTTGATGTCCCATTGCCCTGTCTCTGAAATGTTGATGACATTCGCTGGTGCGGTTTCTGTGCCGTACAGTCGAACAATAGACATTCTTAAGTACGTACCATTTGGTAGGTACTTAGCGTTTGAAGATAGTTCAACCTTGCGCAGTGGACCAATAGTATCCTCTTGCTTATTTTCGGTTATCAGAGTCACCATCTTTGACTGCCATTCATGTGCAGTTAGTAGGCGCTCAACCTTAGCGTCGCTGCCCCAGTACAACCAACCACTAAATAATGCAGATGCTACGAGTAACGCGAGTGAGATTTTTAATTTCATATTACTGGTCACCCTTACAAATTTCACTTAGGTCGGTTTGGTTAGCGTAAAGTCTCAGCGTGATATTCTCACTTGAGTATTCTTGTGCATGAATGTAGTTCAGCGCCAAGTTATTGGTTTGGCCACCAGTCGCAATGATCTGGATTGGCTTAAGCTGTCCGCCATGTTCTGCATTATAGTGAGTCACACACTTTTCAATAGCAGGGATCCAGCCCGACAAGTCTGGGTGATTAATTGGTGATAGGATTTGCACGCCATCTACCTCAGCTAGAGTACGGAACTCAGATTCGGCAGGATTCGTGAAAGTAACAACTAAGATAGGCATTAGAATCGCTAGGAAACCAAGTGCGCGGTATAGCCATTTGTTTTCTGCAGGCGACGCTGCCTTAGTAGCCGTGCTTTGACTAGGAACCTCAGGCTTAGCGGTCGGTGTTGGAGGTACAACTGCCTCAACTGCTGCAGTTTCAACCGTTTCTTCAGCAGGCACTTGTGCGGAGCTCGTCGCTTCTACTGCGACTTCTTGTTTTTCAATAGAAGCTGTTTGATCGCTTGATGAAAACGGAGCTGAGCGCTCTACAGTCGCGATGAACTGGTAACCACGCTTTGGCACAGTTTTTACGAACTCAGGAGATTTTGTTGAGTCTTTGAGCATTTTACGCAGCGTTGAGATCGCTTGAGTCAAGCTTGAGTCATCGACTTCAAAGCCTTGGTCTCGCCATACGTATTCGTGAAGCTCATTGCGAGTGATCACTTCATTCGGTCTTTCTGAAAGCATAAGGAGAATGCGGCTTTCATTACTGCCTAAGCGGACGATTTCACCTTCATTGGTCTGATCAACGAGGGAGTTACTATTAGGGTCAAATACAAATCGCTGCGCGAGAATAAACTTTGTGCCGATATTGCTCATTGAACTCTTCTATGTTTTTGAATGGTTTTTTGGATGCGAAATAGACAAATTACGAAGGAATTCAGCTTCAATTCCATCTAAATCATGATTCTTTTATGTTCTTTTATATTTATGATCCTTAGCATAATAAAAACAGATCAAAAAAACAGTGTTTTTATGATTTTTGACCTTGAATTTACAATTGTCATCCTCATGTTAATGAACATGCTAGGGTGGACAAAACAGAATATCCTCCCGATTTTGACGTTTTAAGTATAGATGTTTTGGAGTAAAAATGAGCGAAACAGCAACGCAAAATAAAGAGACTCGCGGCTTTCAATCAGAAGTTAAGCAGTTGCTTCACTTAATGATTCACTCACTATATTCAAACAAAGAGATCTTTCTTCGCGAATTGATCTCAAACGCATCTGACGCTGCAGATAAGCTGCGTTTCCAAGCATTATCAAATGGTGATTTGTACCAGGGTGATGCAGACCTTGGCGTGAAGCTTTCTTTTGACGCGGACGCAAACACCCTAACCATTTCAGATAATGGTATCGGTATGAGCCGTGAAGATGTAATCGAGCATTTAGGTACGATTGCAAAATCAGGTACAGCAGACTTTTTCTCTAAGCTTTCTGAAGACCAAAGCAAAGATTCTCAACTGATTGGTCAATTCGGTGTCGGCTTTTACTCAGCATTCATCGTTGCGGACGCAGTAACTGTTCGTACACGCGCTGCTGGCCTAGCAAACGACGAAGCCGTTCAATGGCACTCTGCGGGTGAAGGTGAGTACACGATTGAAACTATCTCGAAAGAGTCTCGTGGTACTGACATCATCCTTCACATGCGTGACGAAGGTAAAGAGTTCCTGAATGAGTGGCGTCTGCGTGATGTCATCAGCAAATACTCTGATCACATCGGTATTCCAGTTTCGATTCTAACTGCGGTAAAAGATGACGAAGGTAAAGACACCGATGAGAAGAAGTGGGAGCAAATCAACAAAGCTCAAGCACTTTGGACTCGCAACAAGTCTGACATTACCAAAGAAGAGTACCAAGAGTTCTACAAGCACGTTTCTCACGACTTTGCTGATGCGCTAACTTGGAGCCACAACAAAGTTGAAGGTAAGAACGACTACACAAGCCTGCTTTACATCCCATCTAAAGCACCTTGGGATATGATGAACCGCGACCATAAGAGCGGTTTAAAACTATACGTACAGCGTGTATTTATCATGGACGATGCGGAACAGTTCATGCCATCTTACATGCGTTTCGTTCGCGGCCTGATTGACTCAAACGATCTACCTTTGAACGTTTCTCGTGAAATCCTGCAAGACAACAAGGTCACTCAGTCTCTACGTGGCGCATGTACTAAGCGCGTGCTGACAATGCTTGAGCGTATGGCGAAGAACGACAACGACAAGTACCTTGAGTTCTGGAAAGAGTTTGGCCTTGTAATGAAGGAAGGCCCAGCAGAAGATATGGCAAACAAAGAGAAGATTGCCGGCCTACTGCGCTTTGCTTCAACTGAGGTGGATTCTTCTGAACAAGCAATCAGCCTAGCGTCTTACGTTGAACGTATGAAAGAAGGCCAAGATAAGATCTACTACCTGACAGCAGACAGTTATACAGCGGCGAAAAACAGCCCTCACCTAGAGCAATTTAAAGCGAAAGGTATTGAGGTTGTGTTGATGTTTGATCGTATCGACGAATTCTTGATGAACTATCTAACAGAGTTCGACGGTAAGCAGTTCCAATCGATTACTAAAGCTGGCCTAGATTTAAGCAAGTTTGAGGGTGAAGAAGAGAAAGAGAAGCAGAAAGAGACAGAAGAAGAGTTCAAATCTGTTATCGAGCGCACTCAATCTTACCTAGGTGATCGTGTTAAAGAGGTTCGTACAACGTTCAAACTGGCAAACACGCCAGCAGTGGTAGTAACGGATGATTTTGAAATGGGTACGCAAATGGCGAAGCTTCTTGAAGCAGCCGGTCAAGCGGCTCCTGAAGTGAAATACATCTTTGAGATTAACCCTGAGCATGCACTTGTTAAGCAAATGGCTGACGAAGCAGACGAGCAAGCGTTTGGTCGCTGGGTCGAGCTTCTACTGGGTCAAGCTATGCTAGCTGAGAAAGGCTCAATGGAAGATCCATCACAGTTCTTGGGTGCAATCAATGAACTGCTGTCGAAACGCTAAGCTTTCGACTTTGGGCTAAAAGCCTAATTGCACTAAAAAGCTCGCAAATGCGGGCTTTTTTATTAAACGTCGCTGAACGGTCGTCATTAGGTCAAAAAAAGATAATGAGTGGTTCATCATTGTTCAACCTTACATTCTTTAGTCTTAAATTCAGCCATAATGAATATTAATGTGGTAGAATGCTCGACCTAATCGGGTAGCAATCGTTAAATTGGTTTCTACCTGTATGATTTTTAAACGTTATACCGAAACTTACCGTTGTGCTTATTTTTGCAGTTTTCGATCTCTATTCGTCAAATGTGAAATCAAATAGTGAGCTTCGGTATAAATCATAATTTTATAAGAGGATTAAACATGCGCATCATTCTTCTAGGTGCTCCTGGCGCGGGTAAAGGCACTCAAGCAAACTTCATCATGAACAAATTTGGTATCCCTCAAATTTCAACTGGTGACATGCTACGTGCTGCTATCAAAGCGGGTACTGAGCTTGGTAAGCAAGCTAAATCAGTAATCGACGCTGGTCAGCTAGTTTCTGATGAAATTATCCTTGGTCTAATCAAAGAGCGTATTGCTCAAGATGACTGCGAAAAAGGTTTCCTACTTGACGGTTTCCCACGCACAATCCCACAAGCTGATGGCCTAAAAGAAATGGGCATCGCTGTTGACTACGTTGTTGAATTCGACGTAGCTGACGATGTGATTGTTGAGCGTATGGCTGGTCGTCGTGCTCACCTTCCTTCTGGCCGTACATACCACGTTGTGTACAACCCGCCTAAAGAAGAAGGTAAAGATGACGTAACTGGCGAAGAGCTAGTTGTACGTGATGACGACAAAGAAGAAACAGTTCGTGCACGTCTAGGTGTTTACCATGATCAAACAGCGCCTCTTATCGCTTACTACGGTAAAGAAGCTGAAGCAGGTAACACTAAGTACCTTAAATTTGACGGTACTAAGCAAGTTGCTGAAGTTAGTGCAGAACTTGAGAAAGCACTAGCATAATTGGCTAACAGCCAGTTTTATAATTTGATATATTGGAAGCGACCGGTTAGGTCGCTTTTTTTATACCTGTTTTCAGCTTGATTCGTGTATGTAATTGCTAGAGTGATTGTTGGTTTATTCAGAATGAACAACGAGTCTGAAAGGTATATTAGGTGATCCCAAGAGTAACTGGCTGAGTATAAAGCTTTCCAAATTTCATTAATGGTCTCAGGTATCTATGGAAAACAAAAAAAAGCAGGGTGTGTTGTTGGTGAACTTAGGAACACCTGACGCAGCAACACCTGCAGCTGTGCGCCGTTTTTTAAGCGAGTTTCTACATGACAAACGAGTCGTGAGCCTCACTCGTTGGCTATGGTGCCCGATTCTTCATGGCGTGATTCTGCCAATACGCTCGCCTAAAGTGGCAAAGCTCTATCAATCTGTGTGGATGGATCAGGGTTCTCCTTTATTGGTTTACTCTCAGCGTCAGGTGGCTAAGTTACAAGATAAACTGCAAATGCCTGTGGCGCTTGGTATGACTTACGGAAACCCAAGCTTAAAAACAGGCATTGAAGCTCTAATGGCGCAAGGTGTAGAGGAGGTTATTGTACTGCCACTTTACCCACAATATTCTGGCACGACGACGGCTGCAGTGTCTGATGGATTAACTAAAGCATTTAAGCAGCTACCTGTGATACCGGGTTACCGTTTTATTCGCGATTACTACAGTCACCCAAGCTACGTTAAAGCGCTGGCTGAGAGTGTAAGAAAGCACTGGCGTGAAAATGGGCAAGGTGACCACCTTGTTTGTTCTTTCCACGGTATTCCAAAGCGTTTGGCTGACCAAGGTGATATTTATCCTCGACACTGTGAGCAAACGACAGAGCTATTAGCCCAAGAGCTTGGTTTGTCCGCAGACAAGATAACCATGACTTACCAGTCACGCTTTGGCCGAGAAGAGTGGCTTAAGCCCTACACGGACGAAACGTTAGAAGAGTTGCCTAAGCGAGGTATTAAGAAGCTCGATATCATGGCTCCTGCGTTCTCGGTTGACTGCTTGGAAACGTTAGAAGAGATCTCTGATCAATGTAAAGAGACCTTTATTGAGGCTGGTGGCGAGGCCTTTAGCTACATTAAGTGTCTCAACGACAATGATGAACACATTCAAATGATGGCGGAACTTGTCGAGATGCATCGCTAGAAAAGTGGTATGCATTGAAAAGGAAAAGGAGTGACTCAAAGAGCCACTCCTTTTTTATTTGTCGATGGTTTGTTGCGCAGTATTAAGCTAGCGAAGCTTGTGCATCAGTTTCATCTGACTCAGCTTCAACAGGGTTGCCTTCGACACCGTGCATCCAAGCAACCAGTTTATTTGCACATAGAAGTAGAATCACACCACTGATCGTTGCTGAGATAGCAATACCACTAAAGATAGCCATTGCACCTAGCTCACCGACGTGAGAACCCACCAGACCTGCAACATAGTTTGCGATTGCATTGAAACCAAACCATGCACCCATCATCAAAGAAGCAAGGCGAAGAGGAGCAAGTTTAGTGACCAATGATAGGCCAATCGGTGATAGGCACAACTCGCCAAGAGTATGGAAGAAGAAGGCACCAACTAACCATAGCATTGAAGTTTTAACGCTCAGGTCGCCACCTTGCTCCATCACTGCACCGATCATACAAACGAAGCCAAGCGCTAAGAAGAACAGAGCCATAGCGAATTTAACCGGTGAGTTTGGTTCACGCTTACCTAGTTTCACCCAAAATGCCGCGATAATAGGAGCTAATGTAATAATGAAGAACGGGTTTAACGATTGGAACCAAGCCGCTGGCACTTCAAAATCGCCAATCATACGGTCAGTGTATTGCTGCGTATAGATGTTCATTAGACCACCCGCTTGCTCAAAGCCCGCCCAGAATACGATAACGAACAAACCCATAATCAAAATAACTTTTAGTCTATCGAACTCTTCTTTGGTTAGCGGTGCTTTTTCTTTCGACTTGCTAAGTGCTTTTGCGCGCGCGGCTGCTGGCACTGAACCAATATCACCTAACCAGGATTGAGCCATCGTCATTTGCATAACAAGGCTGATCACCATACCGATACCGGCAGCTAGGAAACCCGCTTTCCAACCATATGAGTCAACAGCAGCACCAGAAATTAGGCCGCCAAGCAATGCGCCTAAGTTAATACCCATATAGAAGATAGTAAATGCGCCATCACGACGGTTGTCACCTTCTTTATAAAGATCACCCACCATGGTTGAGATGTTTGGCTTAAACATACCATTACCGCTGATCAGAAGTGCTAAGCCTAAGTAAAGTGCGCTCACCTGGTCTAATCCCATAAAGCCGGTAGGTAGTGCTAAAGTGAACTGACCCAATGCCATTAACACACCACCAATGAGAATTGATTTGCGTTGGCCTAGGTAGTTGTCTGCAATCCAACCACCAATGAGTGGGGTAATGTACACAAGGCCTGTGTAGATACCGTAGAGGTCTAATGCGTCTTTGGTTGACCAACCTAGGCCGCCATTGATTGTGGTATCTGTTAAAAATAGAACGAGGATGGCACGCATTGCGTAGTAGGAGAATCGCTCCCATAACTCTGTACTAAAAAGTAGAAACAGCCCTCTTGGATGGCCGAAGATGTTGTGTGTGTTTGGCATAAGTTTTACTAATTTTAGATATTAAAAGATTTTATAGTTACTCATGTATACATACCAAGATAAAAAGCTGCAATAGGGTCTTTTTATAGTGATGATAATTAAAATTTGTTAAGTCGATGATTTAATTTGTTTTTATTGGAAATGTTGGACGGTATTTATGTGCTGCAAACTAATTTTCCATTATTGAACAAGGTGTTATCGGTGTTTTTTTTATCTTGTAAGTAACAATTTGTGATTTGTAAGCGTATGTATTTTGTTCTGTATTTTTAGGTACGGCTTACTGTATAATTCCATGGCGGTTATCGAGAGAGTTATTTTGTTGATTAATTGGTCTGTTCCGCAATATTTCTTAATGATGGGCAATTCATGCCATTAACCTGAGTTAATCCAAATTTGGCTATGTTAAGATGTAAAAAAAATACAAAATGGCTAGGAAAATGAAACGTTGGTATCTACTTTACTGTAAGCGCGGAGAGCAACTCCGAGCGAAACAGCATATGGAAAATCAGGGGGTAGAGTGTTTCTATCCTCAACTTGAAGTCGAGAAAATTGTTAGAGGAAAAAAGAAGCGAGTCAAAGAACCGTTGTTTCCTTCTTACATTTTTGTTCGATTTGATTATGAACAGGGCCCAAGCTTCACTACGTTGCGTTCAACGAGAGGTGTCGTGGACTTCATTAAATTTGGTTCTTTGCCGCATGAAGTTCAAGGTGACTTAATTTACGAATTGAAGCAGATTGAACGAGAGTGTCAGGGTTACCCAATTGATGATTGCCCTGAGCTCAATACGAATTATCAAGCAGGCGATGTGGTTGAGATCTGCAGTGGTCAGTTCGCTGGCATCAAAGCGGTTTATCATGAAAAAGATGGTGAGGCGCGATCCATTATGCTGGTACAGATGATCAGCCAAGTGGTTCCGATAAGCATTGAGAACGCAGCTCTGGCAGCTCGTATCTAATCGAGCTTGTGAATTTTCGATAATAAAAAAGGCGCTATGAGCGCCTTTTTTGATTCTGATTTTCTAGAACTAGAGATTTCTAGTACGAGTCGTTGTGAACTGCTTTAACAGCACGACCAGAAGGATCAGCGTTGTTCTTGAATGATTCATCCCACTCGATTGCTTTAGCAGATGAACAAGCTACAGATGGACCGCCAGGTACACACTCAGCCGCAGATTCTAGCGGGAACAACTCTTCAAAGATCTCACGGTAAGCGTAACCTTCTTTGGTTGTTGGTGTGTTGTATGGGAAGCGGAATTTCGCTGTTTCCATCTGCTGATCTGTCACTTTCGCTTCTGCTGTTGCTTTCAGTGTATCGATCCAGTCATAGCCAACACCGTCTGAGAACTGTTCTTTCTGACGCCATGCGATAGAGTCAGGTAGGTAGTGCTCAAAACACTCACGTAGGATGTGTTTTTCCATCTTACCGTTACCACACATCTTATCTTCAGGGTTTAGACGCATTGCTACATCAATAAACTCTTTATCTAAGAAAGGCACACGACCTTCAACGCCCCAAGCTGCTAGAGATTTGTTCGCACGAGCACAGTCAAACATGTTTAGTGCAAGAAGCTTACGAACGGTCTCTTCATGGAACTCTTTTGCGTTTGGTGCCTTATGGAAGTACAAGTAGCCACCGAAGATTTCATCCGCACCTTCACCAGACAGTACCATCTTGATACCCATCGCTTTGATCTTACGAGCAAGCAGGTACATAGGGGTTGATGCACGAATCGTTGTTACATCGTAAGTTTCGATGTGGTAGATAACATCACGGATTGCATCCAAACCTTCTTGGATTGTGTACGTCATCTCATGGTGAACCGTACCAATCTTGTCTGCCACTTCACGTGCTGCAACTAAGTCAGGAGCACCTTCAAGGCCTACGGCGAAAGAGTGCAGTTGTGGCCACCAAGCTTCAGACTGTTCATCGTCTTCGATACGCATTGCAGCAAAGCGTTTTGCTACTGCAGATGTGATAGATGAGTCCAAACCACCAGATAGAAGAACACCGTAAGGAACGTCGGTCATCAGCTGACGCTTAACTGCTGCTTCTAGCGCTTCTGTAAGCTCTTCTTTGCTGGTTGAGTTACCTTGCACTGCCGCGTACTCGTTCCAATCACGAACATAGTAGCGTTGAGGCTCTGCATCTTTTGAACCGTATGAACAACCTGGAGGGAATTCGCTCACGGTTTTACATACAGGTACTAGTGCTTTCATTTCTGAAGCAACATAGTAGTTTCCGTGCTCATCATAGCCTTGGTATAGAGGGATAATACCAATGTGGTCACGGCCAACTAGGTATTCGTCTTTCTCTTCATCGTAAAGGACGAACGCGAAAATTCCGTTCAGCTCTTCAAGTAGGTCTGCACCCAGCTCTTGATATAGAGCCAAAATAACTTCACAGTCAGAATCTGTCTGAAATTCGTATTTATCTTGGTAACGAGCGCGAAGTTCTTTGTGGTTATAAATCTCACCGTTTACCGCAAGAATGTGCTTTTTATCTTGGCTGTATAGAGGTTGAGCACCACTATTTAGGCCAACGATAGCAAGACGCTCGTGAGCAAGAATTGCTTTGTCACTTGCATAAATACCAGACCAGTCTGGGCCACGGTGGCGGAGCTTTTTAGACATCTCTAGAGCAACAGGGCGAAGTGCTGCAGCATCACTTTTTATATCAAGAATGCCAAATACTGAACACATAGAACTTCCTTTCAAATCATTTCCAAATCAACTGCATTCAATTTGCCATTCTGGTTAAAAAATGCAACCGGGTATGATGAAAAAAATTATATAAAGAGGGTTCTATTAGAAAATATTTAGTTCAATGGTGGTTTTGGTGAATCGAGTTTAAATGCGGTGTGATTTTTAGCCACTCATCTCAAATTATCGGCAATATTTGATTGAGAATAAGAGAGAGTGGCCAGAGTGAAATACTAGATTTTCATGATGTTAGGGTTCAGTTGCTCGCATACGTGGCGTGCAAAACCACTACCAGCTTCGCTATAAATATTGAACGCAGCATCCACACCATTTTCTTTTAGTGTTTCTAGCTGATCTGAATATTCCGCGATAGCAGCAATTTGGCCTTTAAAGTTACGCGCTTTGAGCTGCTCTAATGCAGTCTGGTTACCTTGGTGGTGAGGCATAGCAAGGATGACGAGCTTAACATTGGCAGTATCTAAAATACGTTCCCAAAAATCTGGGTCAGTTGCATCGCCAGAGATAACATTGCGACCGTGGTTGCGATGACTGTGTGCTGCGTCTTCTCTTACCTCTACCCCTAGGCTCACTTTTCCGTAACGAGCGCGAAGCTCATCATAAGCACCGGTGCCAATTCGACCCATTCCAAGAATCAAAACTTGGGCGTGCCCTGGATCAATTCGTTTATCACGTTGGTTGAGTTTTTCTGCAGCATGTTCTTTTAACCACTTACCCGACTGTTGATACAGTTTGTGGCCAGCACGATTGAGGGGAGCGGCAATCAAGAAAGACAACGACACTGCAATCGCGACGGCAACCAAGATATCGCCCAACATCCAGCCCATTTTGAATGCAAGACCGCCGACAATCAGGCCAAATTCACTGAAGTTGAATAGAGAGAGCGAAGCCAGCAGTGATGTACGCACTCGGAATTTGAAGAAGTTGAGTACCCAAAAGTAAAGGAAGCCTTTGACTGGTAGTAGAAGCAAGAACAAGATCGCTAGCATAAAGCCTTGAATCGTTGGTTGCTCAGATAAGCCGATGTTTAAGAAGAAGCAGACAAGGAACAGCTCTTTTAGGTTGAAGAGAGACTTTGAAAGCTCCGATGCTTTCGCGTGTCCCGCAAGTAACATTCCTAAGATTAGTGCGCCGAGGTCTGGTTTCACACCAACAAACTCAAATAGACCGGCACCGACAACTAATGCGAAGAAGATACCAAACAGTACCAACATTTCGCCGTGTCCAACCCAGTCGAGGACTTTGTAGAAGAGTGGTCGTAAAAGAGGCAAAGCAAATAGAGCAATGGCATACCACTCAGGGATCTTACCAGTAGAGGCTGTGAGGAATACCACTGCGAAGATATCCTGCATAACCAAGATGCCAATCGCTAGCGTGCCGTAAGTGGCATTCATTTCACCTTTCTCTTGAAGGGTCTTAACCGCGAAAACGGTACTAGAGAAAGAAAGAGCAAAGCCTAACAGGATGATCTGTTCATTCGACATTGCTGCAAGGGAAGAAATCCCAAGTAGCTTAAATCCAAACAGAGCCAGTGCAAAAAAGAGGGTTGAAAGTAGGTTATGCACTGTCGCGCCGGCCCAAATCTCCTTGGATAGCAAGGTTTTGATATCAAGCTTGAGGCCGATAGTGAATAACAGCAGGGTTACGCCGAGGTCGGCAAGGGTAACGATGGTGTCATTACTTTCAAAACCAAACGCGTTAAGCGCAAAGCCAGCAATGAGAAAGCCAACGAGTGGGGGAAGTTGACACTTTAAAGAGATAAAGCCAGCAATAAATGCCGCGGATAATAATATGAGTTCCATAACTTGTAGTAGTTGTTCCCTAGCTTATAAAAACGGGCCGTGTTTATCCAAACACGGCCCGCGGAAAATCAATATTGTTTTTCTTTAGTCTTCGAGTAGCTTCTGCAATAACACGCCGTTGAGCATGGCACGCTTGATCATTGCGAAGGCACCCATTGTCGGATGTTTATCGATCTCAGATGCTACAATAGGCAAGCCGCTATGGAAAGTCGTTAGAGATTGATTCTCTACATTGCGCTTAATTGCGGGGAAAACAATGTCTTGAGCCTTGGTAATATCGCCAGCAATGATCACTTTTTGTGGGTTAAATAAGTTGATCGTCATCGCAATGGCTTTACCTAGTTGGTTACCCACACGAACCAAGCTCTGTTTTGCGAGTTCGTCACCATTCATTGCATGGTCACACACATCTTGAATGGTAATGCGTTCAAGCTCGGTTAGAGAAGACTCGTAACCTTGCTTAATTAACTTTTGCACACGCTCAACGATGGCTGGGTTTGCAGCAACGGTTTCTAAACAGCCAAAGTTACCACATTGACATTGCTCACCTAGTGGATCGATTTGGATATGACCAATCTCACCAACATTGCGGTTATGCCCTAAGAACACTTGACCGTTAACGATGATACCTGCACCCGTACCACGGTGTACGCTGACTAGAATAGAATCTTGACTGTCTTGACTCGCACCAAAGTAGTGCTCTGCCAAAGCCATGCCTCGAACGTCGTTACCTACAAAACAAGCAACGTGGAACGTATCGCGAATAATGTCGCTGAGGGCTAGGTTATCGATATCGGTATTTGGCATGTACTCAACCACGCCTGTTGTCGGGTTAACAAGGCCCGGTAGGGTAATACCAATCGCAATGAGTTGGTCGATTTGATACTGCTGCTCAGCAACAAACGACTTAAGGGTTGTCAACAAGCCTTCCATCAAATCAGATTGATCTGAGTAGTTTAAGTCTTCTTGAACGAAAGCCAGTTCACGACCACCAAGATCATGAAGGCTGAGTTGAATATAATCTCGACCCAGGCGAACAGCGATGGAGTGAAAAGGCTCCACCTCTGTTGTTAGTGAGATAGCGCGTCTACCGCCAGTAGACGCTTGCTGTGCGACCTCTTTGATGAGGCCACGTTCTAATAGTTGGCGGGTAATTTTTGTAACACTTGCTGGTGCGAGTTGGCTTACGTCAGCCACCTGTATACGACTGATAGGACCTTGTTGGTCTATTAGCCTGTATACCGCCGCACTGTTTAGTTGTTTAACTAAGTCTACGTTACCTATTTGTCCGCCATTCATACTTAATTGTGCTCGTATTGTCCGTTAACAACAGTCGCTTTTACATTGAAGTCTCTATCGAATACAGCCAGGTTAGCTACCATGCCTTTCTTAATTCGACCCAGCTTACCTTCCACACCCATCGCTGTTGCTGGGTATAGTGTTGCCATGCGCAGAGCTTCGTCTAAAGCGATTCCAGCGTGCTCAACTGTGTTCTGTACTGCTTCGATCATCGTCAGAGCTGAGCCGCCCAGTGTGCCGTTTTCATCAACACACTTACCATCACGGTAATATACTTTCTTACCGACAAAAATAAAGTATTCCATGTCAGCACCTGCAGGAGCTGTGGCATCCGTCACTAATACAAGCTTTTCTCTCTTGATTTTATGTGCAATACGGATGTTTGCGTAATCAACGTGGAAGCCGTCAGCGATGATGCCTGCGTAAACTTCTGGCGTATCGTAGATAGCGCCGACAACACCTGGCTCACGGCCTACCATTGGTGTCATCGCGTTAAATAGGTGCGTTGCGAATGTAATACCTGATTCAAAGCCTTTGCGAGCTTCCGCGTAAGTGGCGTTGGTGTGGCCAATTGAAACCACTACGCCCGCTTTGTGTAGGCGCTCAATGTGTTCTGGATCGTTCTGTTCAGGTGCCAAAGTCACTTTAGCTACCAAGTCACGGTTTTCACAGATTAGGTCGATCATTTCGCTGTCTGATTTACGAATATGATCAACGCTATGGATGCCTTTTTTCGCGACGTTAAGGTAAGGCCCTTCAAGGTGCAGACCAAGAGATTGGTTTTGGTACTGATTGTGGTATTCACGAGCTGCCGCAATCACGGCACGCATGTCTTCGTCTGAAGAGGTAATGAGTGTCGGTAGGAAGCTTGTACAACCAGACTTAAGGTTTGCGCGGTGCATGATCTGCATAGTCTCAGCAGTAATTTCATCGTTAAGCATCACACCGCCACAACCGTTAAGTTGTAAGTCGATAAAACCAGGGCTTAGGTTAGCGCCGTCTAGGTCACGAACTTCAATGCCGTCTGGCAGTTCACTAACAGGGCAGACTTGTTTAATCAGGTCGTTTTCGATAACAACTGCGTGATTGGTGAGAACATCACTACCAGTGTAGATTTTACAGTTACTTAGCGCGTACATAGTCAGCTAATCCTTATTTCGTGAGATCTTTAAATTTTGTTCGTTACCTAAATGTCGACTTAGTTTGCAAACATCATTTACGTAACGATTTAACTTTTTTGAACCGGCAGGCTTCAAAGTGAAGCGCGAATTAAGCCATTGAAAATACAGTAAACAAATGCGTTATAGCCATTCATTAGGCGGGCCTGTTATTGATTATTAGCGAGGCAAAGAAAGCGGGTGCTACTTATGCGTTGGCCTAATGTTTAGTGTCGAATTTTATCTGTAAATCTTCATTTTTTTGAATGATAAAATAAGTTTTATGATCTCGCTAGCAAAAACCTTGGTATTTGGCAAAAACTGGTGATTAGGATCACAAATGGTAAGGTTTTAATTTGCGGAGCAAAATTAATTGAATACACTGATTAGGACTAAATTGAGCGACTAAAATAAGTTTCTCAAACGAATTCTAAAAATCCTATAGGGGGAAACAACAGGTGAATATTCTAGGATATGCACAGAAGCTAGGTAAAGCGTTAATGCTTCCTATCGCAACGCTTCCGATTGCGGCGCTTCTACTACGTTTAGGTCAAGGCGATCTACTTGATATTCCATTCATGGCGCAAGCTGGTGGTGCTATCTTCGGTAACCTACCGCTGCTATTTGGTCTAGGTATCGCAATTGGTCTTTCTAAAGATGGTAACGGCGCAGCAGGTCTAGCTGGTGCAGTTGCTTACTTCGTTCTAACTGCGACAGCAACGACAATCAATGCTGACGTAAACATGTCTTTCTTCGGCGGTATCTTCGCAGGTATCATCGCAGGTCACTCATACAACGCTTTCCATGCAACACGCCTTCCTGAGTGGCTGGCATTCTTCGCTGGTAAACGTCTTGTTCCTATCATGGCCGGTCTATTTGCTCTTGTAGCAGGTGCGATCTCTGGTGTGGTATGGCCTGGTGTTCAATCTGGTCTAGATGCACTTGCTCATGCAGTATCTACTTCTGGCGCTATCGGTCAGTTCGTATACGGTACTCTTAACCGTGCACTTATCCCTGTAGGTCTACACCACGTATTGAACTCGTACTTCTGGTTCGGTATGGGTACTTGTCAAGAAATCGTTGTTGCAGGTTCTGCAGGCTTCGAAAGCTTCAAGCAACTTTGTGTTGACCCAGCTCTAGCGAAAACTCTAGTTGTTGGCCAAGAGTACACATTCAACTTCGCAAACTCTGTAACTCCAGAGATCACTGCGGTTGTTAAAGAAGTAACTGAAACAGTTAAGTCTGGTGACCTACACCGCTTCTTCGGCGGCGACAAAGGCGCTGGCGTATTCATGAACGGTTTCTTCCCAGTAATGATGTTCGGTCTACCAGGTGCTGCACTAGCTATGTACCTAGCTGCTCCAGCTGAAAAACGTGGTCAAGTTGGTGGCGCGCTATTCTCAGTAGCTTTCTGTTCATTCCTAACAGGTATCACAGAGCCACTAGAATTCATGTTCGTATTCCTAGCTCCAGCTCTATACGCAATGCACGCAGTATTCACTGGTCTATCTCTAGTTATCGCTAACATGTTCGGTACGCTTCACGGCTTCGGTTTCTCTGCTGGTCTTATCGACTTCGTATTGAACTTCGGTCTAGCAACTAAACCAATGACTCTACTGTTCATCGGTCTAGCGTTCGGTGCTCTATACTTCTTCACTTTCAGCTTCGCAATCCGCGCTTTCAACCTGAAATCGCCAGGCCGTGAAGATGACGAAGAAGGTGCAGCAGCAACTGACGGCGAAGCGCCAAAAGGTGACCTAGCTCGTCAATACCTAAAAGCACTAGGTGGTCACGAGAACCTAACTTCAATCGACGCATGTATTACTCGTCTACGTCTAACTCTTAAAGACCGCTCAGTAGCTGACGAAGCTGTTCTTAAGAAACTAGGTGCTAAAGGTGTGGTTAAACTAGGTGAGAACAACCTACAAGTTATCCTAGGCCCACTTGCTGAAATCGTAGCTGGCGAAATGAAAGCTATCGGTGCAGGTGAAGACCTATCAGACGTTAAACTTCCTTAGTCGCTTTAGCGTAGAGCAAATAACTCGCGCAACAGCCTCAAGAATTAAGTAAGTCGAAATCAAAGCCTCCCTCTTTTGGGAGGCTTTTTCGTATATGGATTCTGTCCTCGAAACATCTAGCGTTCTATTCTTCAGCGAATAGCAGAAATATTCGCAATAAACTGATGGTTCTTATTGTGTAAAGGCTAAGAATTGTGGATGATTAGCAACAATGATCTTTCTATCCTAGGCTTGAGATAAAAGGGCTGTTTATGGAACAGAAAGAAGAATTTTTCTCTGACAATACTAAATACATAGAGGTGCTATAGATGAGTGAAGCTGAGGCTCGTCCATCGAATTTCATTCGCCAAATTATTGATAAAGATTTAGCGGATGGTACACACACTAGCGTGCATACTCGTTTCCCGCCGGAGCCGAACGGTTACCTGCACATTGGTCACGCTAAATCTATCTGCTTGAACTTTGGTATTGCTCAGGACTACCAGGGACAATGTAATCTTCGTTTCGATGATACAAACCCTGAAAAAGAAGACGTTGAATACGTTGAGTCAATTAAGAATGATGTAAGCTGGTTAGGCTTCGAGTGGTCTGGTGACATTTGTTACTCTTCAAACTACTTCGATACGCTTTACGCTTACGCTGTCGAATTAATTAATAAAGGCTTAGCGTACGTTGACGAGCTAAGTCCTGAGCAGATCCGTGAATACCGTGGCACGCTAAAAGAGCCTGGTAAAGCGAGCCCATACCGCGATCGCAGCCCTGAAGAGAACCTAGCGCTATTTGAAAAAATGCGTGACGGTGGCTTTGAAGAAGGTAAAGCGTGTCTGCGTGCTAAGATCGACATGAGCTCGTCGTTCATGGTAATGCGCGATCCAGTTATCTACCGTGTGCGTTTTGCTCACCACCACCAAACAGGTGACAAGTGGTGCATCTACCCAATGTACGACTTCACACACTGTATTTCTGATGCACTAGAGGGCATTACGCACTCTATCTGTACACTAGAATTCCAAGACAACCGTCGTCTATACGATTGGGTGCTAGATAACATCACGATCGATTGTCAGCCGCGTCAGTACGAGTTCAGCCGCCTAAACCTTGAGTACACGGTGATGTCTAAGCGTAAGCTGAACACACTAGTGACTGAAAACCTAGTTAACGGTTGGGATGATCCACGTATGCCAACGATCTCTGGTCTACGTCGTCGTGGCTTCACGCCAGCGTCAATCCGTGAGTTCTGTAAGCGTATCGGTGTCACGAAGCAAGAGAACATGATCGAGTTCGGTTCACTTGAGTCTTGTATCCGCGACGACCTAAACGAAAATGCGCCGCGTGCAATGGCTGTTCTAGATCCGGTTAAAATCGTGATCGAAAACTACGATGCAGACAAAGTAGAAACGCTAACGGTTGCTAACCACCCGAATAAACCAGAAATGGGTACTCGTGAAGTGCCGTTTACTCGTGAAGTTTGGATTGAGCGTGATGACTTCCGTGAAGAAGCAAACAAGAAATACAAGCGTTTGGTTCTAGGCAAAGAAGTTCGTCTACGTGGTGCTTACGTAATTAAAGCTGAGCGTATTGAGAAAGATGCAGAAGGTAATATCACTACTATCTTCTGTTCTTACGATAACGAAACTCTAGGTAAGAACCCTGCAGATGGCCGTAAAGTGAAAGGTGTTATTCATTGGGTATCAGCTGACAAAGCACTACCTGCTGAGATTCGTCTGTATGATCGTCTATTCACAGTCGCAAACCCAGCTGCTGCGGATGACTTCGCTGCAACGATCAACCCTGACTCTCTGGTTAAGCTGAATGGCTTCGTTGAGCCAAGCTTGGTAGAAGCAGCACCAGAGCAAGGCTTCCAGTTTGAGCGTACAGGTTACTTCTGTGTTGATTCAAAAGACTCTAAAGCAGACGCGCTAGTATTCAACCGTACGGTTGGTCTACGTGATACTTGGGGTAAAACAGAAGCTTAATTGCCTCTTCTGTTAGACATATTAAAAGCCGGCGTTGATGCCGGCTTTTTTACGTCTTGATGAAAGGAGATCAAAGGTCGAGGTTATTGGCTTAAGGCGCCACATCCTCTGGGCGACTGTTAGTGATTTCACCTGTGCGTGAGTTATACCAGAATACGTATTCTGCTCGATTGGGGTTACGATGATGGCCAATCGCGGTATAAATGTAATAACAAACTGCTTTAGCATTTTCTATTCGCTGACCTTCTTTCGTATCGAAGGTTAAGTTTTGTCGTCTCGAAACAAAGTCAAAGCCCTCGAAGTTATCTCTATCTGTCGTAACGGTGAGCTCAGTGTTCATAATCGCATTCCAGATATCAACACAGCCTTGATGACCTTGACCAATATTGTATGGTGCGCCCATAGGGTTGTTTTTGGTTGTACCTAGTGGGTAACCTTCGTCGTTGATATCGAGCTGAGGATTGCCGTTCTCGTCTTCACCAAACCCAGGTAAATCATTCATCTCAGAACTGCCTCCGCCATTTACCAGCCATTTACTATGAGCGTAAGTAATGGCTGTTTGAAATTGTGACTCTGCGGCTTGGAATTGGGCTATTCGACTGTCGTTTTGAATGCCAAGAAACCGAGGTAGGGCGACAACCGCTATGATGCCAATGATTGCTATAGCAACGATCATTTCAATCAGTGTGAAGCCATTTGGAGTGGATGAAGTCGAGGTAATATTCATGATGGACAAATAAAAAACGCTGACCAAGGCCAGCGTTTTTTTATTTCTTCGGTTTGTGTGCGTCTGGGTTGCCTTTGCAATCACCCGACATACTTTTACCGTATAAGTATAAACTGTGGTTGGTTAGCTGAACGTTGTAACGCTTAGCAATCTCTTTTTGTCTCTCTTCGATGATATCGTCAGAGAATTCAATCACTTCACCACAGTCTAAACAAACAAGGTGATCGTGATGGTGCTGCGTTGATAGTTCGAATACAGACTTACCGCCTTCGAAGTGGTGGCGAGTTACAATGCCAGCGTCATCGAATTGGTTAAGAACTCGATAAACGGTCGCAAGGCCAATCTCTTCACCTAAGTCGATTAGCTTTTTATACAAGTCTTCAGCACTAATGTGTTGGCAGTCTGGCTGTTGTAATACTTCTAGAATTTTGAGCCTTGGGAGGGTCACTTTAAGACCAGCATCTTTTAGCGCTTGATTGTTGTCTGACATATACTTTCCTGTTGATGATCTGCAGCAATTAACAGAATTCAATATTCCCATTATTATAGGATACTCGACCACAACAATAAACCACGAACTTCAAAGGGTTACTCACTTACATCACAATCTGTTTTGTAAATTCTAAATATCTCTCTTATATTGGAGGTACGACCAGTTATCATGGTGGTGAATTAAAAACAGAACATGGAAGATCGTAATGAACAAGCAACTCGCTAGAATCTATAAACCCAATATCGTTAAGTTTGCGCTCAATATTTGGCCACCATTTTGGGGGGCTGGAATCAAAATCAAACACATTAGCTCTGACTTCCGAGTTGTAAAAACTGTACTTAAGCTACGCTGGTGGAACAAAAATGCCAATCGCACTCAGTATGGTGGCAGTATTTTCTCGCTTACCGATCCTGTTTACTCATTGATGTTAATGGGAATTCTTGGTGAACGCTATTACGTATGGGACAAAGAAGCGAGCATTAACTTTATCAAACCGGGTCAATCGGATTTGCATGCCGAGTTTGAAATTACACAAGGTCAATTGGACGACATCTATCGTCAAACTCAGTTAGGTGAAAAGTGCTTCCCAGAATTTGTCATTTATGTGAAAGACAGCAAGGGGCAGGTGGTGTCCGAAATACAACGTACTTTGTACGTTAGGAAAAAACCTCAATTTAGAGAGGATGACGAGCCAGTTGAGGCTTAGTACTAATGTCTTTAACTGTGGTTTGAAAGAAATAGATACAAAAAAACCTCCGAGCGGGAGGTTTTTTAATAACTTCAGTTAGCAGACAGACTGATTAGTCTTCTAGCTCTGCTAGGCACATCTCTTCGTGGATTTGCTTAACCCAGTTTGATACGCGCTCGTCAGTCAGTTCTGGTTGACGATCTTCATCGATACATAGACCAACGAATTGGCTGTCGTCGCCTTCAACAAGTGCTTTAGATGCTTCGAACTCGTAACCTTCAGTTGATGTGTAACCAAGGATAGTGCCGCCTTTCGCTTCAACGATATCGCGGATCGTACCCATAGCATCACAGAAGTACTCAGCGTAATCTTCTTGGTCACCACAACCAAAGATAGCTACTAGCTTAGTCGAGAAGTCGATTGCTTCTAGCTCTGGGAAAAAGTCATCCCAATCACATTGTGCTTCACCGTAATACCACGTAGGGATACCTAGAAGAAGCAGGTCGAAGTTATCGATATCTTCTTTGCTGCTTTTTGCAATGTCTTGAACATGAACGAGCTGCTTGCTCAATTGCTTTTGAATCATCTTTGCAACAGCTTCAGTGTTACCTGTATCGCTACCGAAGAAGAGACCTACACTTGCCATAGAATCATTACCTTTCATTTTGTCTGTTGTCGGTGTAATAAAGTTTGGGCGAGAATCAACCGATCCCCGAACCTTCCCAGCTCACTTGAATTATTCCCTTGGCGATAAAACCCGCGCAGCCAAGGAACAGCACTAACCATACGATTCGACGACCAAATGCCGGAACATTACCCTGTTTCAGAACGTCTTTAATTGCCATACCGATTAGAAAGAAAATCGATGCAAACAGAAGATCTAAACCAATAGATTCAATGATGTTCATGTAGTCGTAAAGCATGGGAACCTTATATACCAATTTTGCTTGGGCGCACTATATCACTGTTGTGAGATAAAGTTAATCCGCAGAAATCGCTGACTTCTCATTTATCTGTTGATATAGAGATAGTTCTTTCAAAAAGCCGGGCGTATTAGCTCAAAAACTTGCGAATAGCTCGTAGCACTTCTTTTGGTTTTTCAGCATGTAACCAGTGACCCGTATTGGCGATCACGTGCGCTTTTACATTAGAAAACTGTTGCTGAACCATGGATTGGTGTTCTGGCATCAAGTAGTCAGAATCGCCGCCCTTAATAAGTAGAGTTTTGACGCTGGTTTTCTCAATAGGTTCCCAGCCAATAATGTTGGCGTAGTTGGCTTCAAGTGAAGCCACGTTAAAGCGCCAGACCATGATGCCTTGCTCATTTTTGTAGAGTGATTTAGTTAAAAACTGTCGCACACCATCAATCTCAATATGTCGAGCTAACACTTGGAGAGCTTCGGAGCGAGAGGTCGGTTGTTCTTGAATGACCGCATTGAGACCTGCAAGTACGTTGTCATGGCGGCTCTGTGTATAAGCGACAGGTGCCATGTCGAGCACAATCAGTTTATTGATTTCTACTAACTCGGTCAGCGCCATTGCTACTTTGCCACCCATGGAATGCCCAATGACGGTTGGGTTAGAGATGTTAAGTGACATTAATAGCTGCGCGACGTCACTGGCCATTGAGCGGTAATCGTGCGTGTCGCTGTGTGGTGATACACCATGGTTACGTAGATCAATGCTAAGTACCTGATGATCGATTTTAAGATCGCGAGCAAGTAGGCCTAAATTATCCAGATTGCCGAATAATCCATGGATCAAAACGATGGTGTGACCCTCACCT
Organism: Vibrio fortis; assembly: GCF_024347475.1. Lineage (NCBI taxonomy): Bacteria > Pseudomonadati > Pseudomonadota > Gammaproteobacteria > Vibrionales > Vibrionaceae > Vibrio > Vibrio fortis. The sequence goes on along the minus strand of NZ_AP025487.1, from coordinate 2,380,617 downwards.
TCCAATTTATAGTTGAGCTGTACAGACATTTTTATCTTATTCATGGTGGGTTTGACGTAGAGTATCCGCGCGGATCTCGCTATAATCCCCCAGAGTTTAAACATTGAGATTGTGAAAAGCGAATGAAAACAATTGAGGTTGATGAGGACCTATACCGTTATATCGCGGGTCAGACAGAACGTATCGGCGAAAGTGCTTCAGATATTCTGCGCCGCTTATTGCAGGTGGATAACCAAGGCTTGGCTCCGGCTGAAGAGATCGTGGAGCCGAAAGGTATCGTTGTGAGTAAGGAAGTAGGCTTTACTCCAGTTACTCCTGAGAAGCTAGATGGCGTAAAAGAGATGCGCTCTCTGCTTATTTCAGATGAATTTGCCTCTTTAAAGAAAGCCATTGATCGTTTCATGCTGGTGCTATCGACACTGCATAAAATTGACCCAGCGAGCTTTTCAGAAGCGACTCAAGTGAAAGGTCGCAAGCGTGTCTACTTCGCAGACAATGAAGCGACACTATTGGCTAACGGCAATACGACTAAGCCAAAAGCGATTCCACACAGCCCATTCTGGGTAATCACCAACAACAACACGAGTCGCAAAAGACAGATGGTTGAACAGTTGATGAGTCGCATGAATTTCCAAGCTGAACTAATAGAAAAAGTAACAGGTTCAATCTAAGGAAATCTGATTTAAACCTCATAATATCCATGCTAAAGAAGATATTATGAGGTTTTTTTGTTTTTTAATTTTGTATATAAGGATGTCAAAATGGCTATGCACCCTCGTGCCGGGCAGAAAGCTCAGCAGGAAGATCTTCATAATATCCCGGCTTTAGTTGCGAACTATTTCTTACAGCAACCGGATGCTTCTAACCCTGACCACAAAGTCCAGTTTGGTACTTCAGGTCACCGTGGTACAGCAGACAAATCAACATTTAACGAAAACCATATTCTTGCTATTGCTCAAGCTGTAGCAGAAGTGCGTGCAGAGCAGGGCACAACAGGTCCTCTGTTTGTAGGTAAAGATACACACGCGCTTTCTGAGCCAGCATTCTCTAGTGTTGTTGAAGTGCTTGTTGCCAATGGCGTTCAAGTCATCACTCAGCAAGACAACGGTTACACACCGACACCTGGCGTTTCTCACGCGATTCTAACGTACAACCTTAAGCATGAAGATAAGGCTGACGGTATCGTGATTACGCCATCTCACAACCCACCGCAAGATGGCGGCATCAAGTACAACCCAGTGCACGGCGGCCCGGCAGAAGCTGAGCTGACTCAAGCTATCGAAGATCGTGCAAATGTGCTGATTGCGGAAGGCTTGCAAGGTGTGAAACGCATGTCTCTTGTAGATGCAAAAGCATCGGAACTGTTTGTAGAGATGGATTTGGTTAAGCCTTATATCGATGATCTAGTAAACGTTATCGATATGGAAGCGATTCAGAAAGCAAACCTAAAAATTGGTGTTGATCCACTAGGTGGTAGTGGTATCGACTACTGGCGTCAAATCGGTAAAGCATACAACCTTGACCTAACACTAGTTAGCGAAGCGATTGATCCATCTTTCCAATTCATGTCTCTCGATAAAGATGGCGTGGTTCGTATGGACTGTTCTTCTCCTTACGCAATGGCAGGTCTACTTGCACTGAAAGATGAGTATGACTTAGCGTTTGGTAATGACCCTGATTACGATCGCCACGGCATCGTGACACCGAAAGGCCTAATGAACCCGAACCACTTCCTAGCGGTATGTATTGATTACTTGTACCGTCATCGTGAAGGTTGGGCTGCGGATGTTGCTGTAGGTAAAACTCTAGTATCAAGTGCGCTGATTGACCGTGTGGTTGCAGACCTTGGACGTGAGCTTTGCGAAGTTCCAGTGGGCTTTAAGTGGTTTGTTGATGGCCTATACAACGGTACGTTCGGCTTTGGTGGTGAAGAGTCTGCAGGTGCTTCATTCCTACGTAAAGATGGTACACCATGGTCAACAGACAAAGATGGTATTATCCTTTGTCTACTTGCTGCTGAAATCACTGCGGTTACAGGTAAGAACCCACAAGATTACTATGAAGAGCTAGCGGCGAAACACGGTGAGTCTAAGTACAACCGTATTCAAGCTGTCGCTAACGGTCCTCAAAAAGACGTTCTTAAAAAGCTATCGCCAGAAATGGTAGCGGCAGAAACACTGGCGGGCGATGCAATCACAGCTCGTCTAACGCACGCTCCTGGTAATGGCGCAGCAATTGGCGGCCTTAAAGTGACAACTGAAAACGGTTGGTTTGCAGCTCGCCCTTCAGGTACAGAAGACATCTACAAGATCTACTGTGAGAGCTTTAAGGGTGAAGAGCATCTGAAGCAAATTGAAGCAGAAGCGCAAGAGATTGTGAATCAAGTATTTGCTGCAGCAGGTCTATAATCGGTAATCGATTTTGGATAAATAGAAGGGTTGATGTGAAAGCATCAACCCTTTTTTGTACCACTTAGAAAATAGCTTTATCCATGTGGCCAGCGCTCAGGCATCACGAACCAGAATTGACCTGATTTTGTTTGGCCATGTACGAAGCGATCGCCAAACTCTGTAATGGGTGATTGCTCGAAATTGTCGGTACCTGAAGCCCACTGGTTCTTAGTTAATGGATATAGCGTTTCTTCAATCAGGTGAGCTTGGTTTTGATAACACCAGTAGCCATTCACTTGTGACGCGTTAATGGCAAAGCCCAAGCAGTGAGTGGGAACATCTTGTTCAAGAAAAGGGTTGGTATACAAGCGACCTTGCATTAACAGATGTTGCGATTGAATATTTAGATCTGGGTACTGAGCGCGAAACGCCTCCGAACTCGACATTTTAAGCTGGTGGCTCAGCATACGATCAAACTTCTTGTCGAGTTGGTCATGCGCATTCGGGCCGTACCAAGTATCTTCATGAAGCAGATAAAACTTGATTGCCACTTCCCAATGTTCCAAGCGGGCACTGCGTTTATCTTCCAATATAAAGTCGATCGCCCCCAAGGTTCGGCCATCAACATTGATTTGAATCTCGTCATGAGCGATGGAGTAGTGCGGAGAGTTCTCAATCAAGGTTTGACACAAGTGTTGATAAACAAATCCAAGTCTTGGGTTGCCTTGATACTGATGGTCGTTTGGTAGTGCGAGAGGTGACGAAAATTGCGTTAAGTCACTGACAGGCTGTTTGCACTCCAATAGTGGCGGTGACTCCATGATCCATTGGAAAAATCGTTGTAATGACGCCATCAAATCCTCACTGGTTGGTTAGTATCAAAGACCTTACGATGCTTTCGACATTCTATCTGTAAATTGATATAACCACGTTATCAAAAATGTAAGCTGGAACAAGCAATGAATAACCTACAACTAGAAAAAATTCTTAACGAAAAGCTGCAACCTCAATTAATTAAAGATTACAGCCCAAATGGTCTTCAAGTCGAGGGTGCGTCTGAAGTAAAACGTGTGGTCACAGGCGTTACTGCTTCTCAAGCTTTGATCGACAAAGCAGTTGAGCTCAATGCCGATGCACTGCTTGTTCATCACGGTTACTTCTGGAAAGGTGAACCTGAGCCGATTCGTGGTATGAAAGGTAAGCGTATCCGTACTTTGATTAAAAACGATATCAACCTTATGGGTTACCACTTGCCTTTAGACATTCATCCGGAGTTAGGTAATAACGCAGAGCTAGCTCGACTGCTTGAGATTGAAGTAGAAGGTGGTCTAGAAGGGCACCCACAATCTGTCGCTATGTTTGGTAAGTTACTTAAACCGATGACAGGTGCTGAGTTTGCAGAGAAGATTAATCAAGTTTTGAACCGTCAACCACTGCATATTGCTCCAGACAACGCTGATAAGATGATTGAAACGGTAGGTTGGTGTACTGGTGGAGGCCAAGACTACATTGAGCTCGCAGCAGCTAATGGCTTAGATGCATTTATTTCGGGTGAGATCTCAGAACGCACCACTTACTCTGCACGTGAGCAAGATATTCACTACTTCGCGGCGGGTCACCATGCAACGGAGCGCTACGGTATTAAAGCACTAGGCGAGTGGCTGGCAAAAGAGCACGGCTTGGATGTTGAGTTCATTGATATTGATAATCCGGTATAAGAGCAGATACGGGATGAGGGATGCGTGTAGAGAGTACTCCTCAAACCTATGGGGAATTTCGTAAGTTTTTCTATACGCTTCGAGAGATCCCCAACTCACTCGTCCCTCGCTCTTGGGGATGACGGCATAGTTTATTCCTATCGTCATTCCCTAGACTGACGAAGGAAGGAGTAGGGAATCTCTTGGACAGGCTGCTATAGATATTCAAAATATCTCGTATCTCGTATCTCGTATCTCGTATCTCGTATCTCGTATCTCGTATCTCGTATCTCGTATAAAAGAAAAGGGTTGGTGCTTTCGCATCAACCCTTTTTAACAATCGTACTTTAATTACGACTATTCACGCTCGTGAAGTGCTTTAAAGTCACGCTGCTCTTGACCTGTGTACAGTTGACGTGGACGACCGATACGGTTTGTTGGGTCGCTGTGCATCTCGTTCCAGTGTGCAATCCAACCGATAGTACGAGACATCGCGAAGATTACAGTGAACATTGAAACAGGGATACCGATCGCTTTCAGGATGATACCTGAGTAGAAGTCTACGTTCGGGTATAGTTTCTTCGATACAAAGTACTCATCAGAAAGTGCGATACGCTCAAGTTCCATTGCAACATCTAGCAGTGGATCTTTGATGTTTAGTTCTTTCAGTACTTCGTGACACGCTTCGCGCATTACTGTTGCACGTGGATCGTAGTTTTTGTAAACGCGGTGACCGAAGCCCATTAGACGGAATGGGTCATCTTTGTCCTTCGCTTTAGCAACATACTCTTCGATGTTATCTACGCTACCGATCTCTTCAAGCATACGTAGACAAGCTTCGTTTGCACCGCCGTGAGCTGGACCCCAAAGAGATGCGATACCTGCCGCGATACACGCAAACGGGTTAGCACCTGAAGAACCAGATAGACGTACAGTTGACGTAGAAGCATTTTGCTCGTGGTCTGCGTGCAGAGTGAAGATCTTATCCATTGCGCGAGCAACGATAGGGTTTACTTCGTACTCTTCACATGGATTAGCAAACATCATGTGAAGGAAGTTTTCTGCGTAGCTTAAGTCGTTACGAGGGTAGATGAACGGCTGACCGATCGAGTACTTGTAACACATTGCCGCCAACGTTGGCATTTTTGAGATTAGGCGGTAAGCCGCGATCTCACGGTGTGTGTCGTTATTGATATCAAGTGAGTCATGATAAAACGCAGCTAGAGCACCAACCACGCCACACATAACGGCCATTGGGTGCGCGTCACGACGGAAGCCGTGGAAGAAGCTTGCGATTTGTTCATGAACCATGGTGTGACGAGTAACGGTTGTTTTGAATTTCTCGTATTCGTCGCGTGATGGGGCTTCACCATAGAGAAGGATGTAACATACTTCCAAGTAATCAGCGTTATTGGCTAGTTGGTCAATTGGGTAACCACGGTGCAAAAGGATACCTTTGCCGCCGTCAATAAAAGTGATTTGAGACTCACAGGATGCAGTGGCAAGAAAACCAGGGTCAAAAGTGAAAAAACCATTAGAACCTAGTGTACGAACATCGATCACTGGCGTACCAAGTACACCTTCTGTAATCGGCAGCTCGATTGGCGCTTGACCTTCAATATGAAGGGTAGCTTTCTTATCCGCCATAACAATCTCCTTTGTTTATTATTTAATCCGTCCAGGATGTTTATGTGCCATTTTTTTACTGGTCTTACGTCCGAAAGTCAATTTTTCTGCAGCTTTGTGTGCACTTGTTAGTGTTTTTTACATTAAATTCGTTAAAAATCTGTGCTGTGTAGCATTATTTGTTACATCAATTGTATTAGAATGTTGCCGTCCGTATAGTGGCGCTGAAAAGTTTGGTTAAAACCTTATAAATGCAAGGCTAAGAAGAAATGTGAGGTGTCTTCGTTAACCTTGTTGTTAACAAATATTTTACAATTAACTCAGGCTCAACTTCAGTTATTTGTTAAGTTAATGTTAAATTTTGCAGGTTTGCGACCAAATTTTGTCCATAACAATATCAAAGGTTATTTAATGACCGTAATGCTCAATGGAGCTGAGTGAGCAAGCCCGTGAAAGAAAGAAAGACAAGACCTGTTAATTTAGATTTGCAGACTATCCACTTTCCGATCACCGCAATAGCTTCCATCCTACACCGCGTGTCTGGGGTGATTACTTTTGTTGCGATTGGAATTTTACTTTATCTATTAAATATTTCCCTCTCTTCCCCGGAAGGCTTTGCGGAAGCAAGCGACATTGTCGATGGCTTTTTCGTTAAGTTTATTCTGTGGGGCATTTTAACCGCGTTGGCATACCACATTGCTGGTGGTATTCGTCACCTTCTTATGGACTTAGGTCACTTTGAAGAGCTGGAATCTGGCGCTAAGAGCGCTAAGGTTGCATTCGCAGCGACAGCGGTATTGTCTCTACTAGCGGGGATCTTAGTATGGTAAACAACGTTTCTACATTTGGTCGTAATGGCGTTCACGATTTCCTACTGATTCGTGCAACTGCAATCATTATGACGCTTTACACTATCTACCTAGTTAGCTTCTGTGCTTTCTCTGGTGATATCTCTTATGCATCTTGGACTCAATTCTTTGGTGGAACCTTCACTAAAGTATTTACCATGTTGGCGCTAACCTCGGTTCTTGTTCACGCTTGGATCGGTCTATGGCAAGTGCTAACCGACTACATCAAGTGCGCGAAACTACGCGTCGGTCTTCAAGTTGGTGTCGTTGCGGTTCTTCTTGGATATTTCTTCTCTGGTCTGTTTGTTTTGTGGGGTGCGTAAGTGACTATTCCTGTTCGTGAGTTTGATGCCGTAGTAATCGGCGCTGGTGGTGCTGGTATGCGTGCCGCACTGCAAATTTCTGAGCAAGGCCTATCTTGTGCATTGCTTTCTAAAGTATTCCCAACTCGTTCTCACACCGTATCTGCTCAAGGTGGTATTACGGTTGCGCTAGGTAATGCGCACGAGGATCACTGGGAACAACACATGTACGATACAGTTAAAGGTTCTGATTACATCGGTGACCAAGACGCTATCGAGTACATGTGTAAAAATGGCCCAGAATCAGTTATTGAACTAGAAAAAATGGGTCTTCCATTCTCTCGTTTTGATAACGGCACCATTTACCAACGTCCTTTTGGTGGCCAATCGAAAAACTTTGGTGGTGAGCAAGCAGCTCGTACGGCTGCAGCAGCTGACCGTACTGGTCACGCACTGCTACACACGCTTTACCAACAAAACATTAAACATAAGACAACAGTGTTCTCTGAGTGGTACGCACTTGATCTTGTGAAGAACGAAGACGGTGCCATTCTTGGTACTACTGCACTTTGCATGGAAACAGGCGAAGTATGCTACTTCAAAGCGAAAGCAACGATCCTAGCGACTGGCGGTGCTGGCCGTATTTACGCTTCAACGACAAACGCACACATCAATACTGGTGACGGTGTTGGTATGGCGATTCGTGCAGGCGTTCCTATGCAAGATATCGAAATGTGGCAGTTCCACCCAACGGGTATCGCTGGCGCAGGTGTTCTTGTAACAGAAGGTTGTCGTGGTGAGGGTGGTTACCTTCTGAACAAAGACGGCGAGCGCTTCATGGAACGTTACGCTCCAAACGCGAAAGACTTAGCAGGTCGTGACGTTGTTGCACGTTCAATGATGGTTGAAATCCGCGAAGGTCGTGGTTGTGACGGCCCTTGGGGTCCACACATCAAACTGAAACTGGATCACCTAGGTAAAGAGACACTTGAGTCTCGTCTACCTGGCGTTTGTGAGCTGTCTCGTACGTTCGCACACGTTGACCCTGTGAAAGAGCCAATCCCAGTAATCCCAACATGTCACTACATGATGGGTGGTGTACCAACACAAGTTTCTGGTCAAGCGATCAAGCAAGCTGCAGACGGTAGCGATGTTGAAGTACAAGGTCTATTCGCTTGTGGTGAAATTGCTTCTGTATCTGTACACGGTGCAAACCGTCTAGGTGGTAACTCACTGCTTGACTTGGTTGTATTCGGTCGTGCGACAGGCCTGCACCTAGGTGAAACTCTGAAGAAGCAAGCTGACGCTAAGCCTGCTACAGAAGAAGACATTGCACGTTCACTAGAGCGTTACAACCGTTGGGAAAACAGCACTGACGGTGAAGATCCAGCGCAGATCCGTAAAGATCTACAACAATGTATGCAGAACAACTTCTCTGTATTCCGTGAAGGTAAAGCAATGGCTGAGGGCCTAGAAGAGCTTAAAGCGATTCGTGAACGTCTGAAGAATGCACACCTTTCTGACAAGTCTACAGAATTCAATACTCAGCGTATTGAGTGTCTAGAGCTTGAAAACCTAATGGAAACAGCTTACGCAACTGCTGTAGCGGCTAACTACCGTACAGAGAGCCGTGGCGCACACGCTCGTTTTGACTTCCCAGACCGTGATGATGAGCAATGGCTATGCCACACGCTTTACAACCCTGAAACGGAAGATATGTCGAAGCGTAACGTAAACATGGAACCTATCCACCGTGAAGCGTTCCCACCAAAAGCACGTACGTACTAAGGAGATCTAACCATGAAACTGAATTTCTCTTTATACCGTTACAACCCAGATGTTGACCAAAAGCCTTACATGAAGGACTACGTTCTTGAAGTAGACGAAGGGTCAGACATGATGCTTTTGGACGCTCTTATCCTACTAAAAGAGCAAGATCCAACAATTTCATTCCGTCGTTCATGCCGTGAAGGTGTATGTGGTTCTGACGGTCTTAATATGAATGGTAAAAATGGACTGGCATGTATCACTCCATTGTCTGCGCTATCTGGCCAAGACAAGATTGTGATTCGCCCACTACCGGGTCTACCAGTAGTTCGTGACCTTATCGTGGACATGACTCAGTTCTACAATAACTACGAAAAAGTGAAGCCATTCTTAGTGTCTGATGGCAACGTGCCACCGTCACGCGAAAATCTACAAACCCCTGATGAACGTGCTCATTTGGATGGGCTGTACGAATGTATCATGTGTGCATGTTGTACAACGTCTTGTCCATCATTCTGGTGGAACCCAGACAAGTTCATCGGACCTGCAGGCCTACTAGCTGCTTACCGTTGGTTAATTGATAGCCGAGATACAGCGACAGATGAACGTTTGTCTGATCTTGATGATGCATTTAGCGTTTTTCGTTGCCATGGCATCATGAATTGTGTAAGTGTTTGTCCTAAGGGATTAAATCCTACGAAAGCGATTGGTCACATCAAGACCATGCTCGTGAATCGTTCGGTTTAGAAATAGATAAAAATTGCCGCCCTAGCTGTTTTGGGCGGCCTTTTAATAGCTCGGCATAGACCGCAGCAAACGTGAAAACTACTGGTTAAGGGAAAATATGCACAACGGCGTGATGAAGGCATGGCTCGAGTCTTCACACTTGGCTGGCGCCAATGCAACATACGTAGAGGAACTCTACGAACTGTATCTAAGTGACCCCGACTTGGTAAGTGACGAATGGAGAAGCGTTTTTGAAGAGTTGCCTGTGCAAGCTTCTGAAGCGGTGGAACAACCACACTCTCGTGTTCGTGAATACTTCCGACGACTCGCTCAAGAAACAAAGCATTACAGTGTCCAAGTTAGTGATCCAGATGTCGATGCGAAACAAGTAAAGGTTCTGCAACTTATTAATGCTTACAGATTCCGTGGGCATCAAGCAGCAAACCTAGATCCACTAGGTTTATGGAAAAGAGATACAGTTGCTGAACTGGATCCTTCCTTCCACACTCTCACCGAAGAAGACCTCAACGAGACGTTTAACGTCGGCTCTTACGCGATTGGCCAAGAGACGATGGTTCTTAAAGATCTCTACAAGTCTTTGAAGCAAACGTATTGTGGTTCTATCGGTGCAGAATACATGCACATGACTAACACAGAACAAAAACGTTGGATTCAACAACGTCTAGAGTCTGTTTCTGGTCAACCATCATTCAACAAAGAAGAAAAGAAAGCTTTCCTAGAAGAGCTAACTGCTGCTGAAGGTCTTGAGCGCTATCTTGGTGCTAAATTCCCAGGCGCGAAGCGTTTCTCTCTAGAGGGTGGTGATGCTTTGATTCCAATGACGAAAGAAATCATTCGTCATGCTGGTGGTCAAGGTATGCGTGAAGTTGTTATTGGTATGGCTCACCGTGGTCGTTTGAACATGCTGGTGAACGTACTTGGTAAGAAACCACAAGACCTATTCGACGAGTTTGCTGGCAAACACGACGAAACTTGGGGTACTGGTGATGTGAAATATCACCAAGGTTTCTCTGCTGACTTCGCAACTCCAGGTGGCGATGTTCACCTAGCGTTGGCATTTAACCCGTCTCACCTTGAGATTGTAAACCCAGTAGTTATTGGTTCAGTTCGTGCTCGTCAAGATCGTCTAGACGATAAAGATGGCAGCAGCGTACTACCTATCACTATTCACGGTGACTCTGCAATTGCAGGTCAAGGTGTCGTTCAAGAGACATTCAACATGTCTCAAGCACGTGGCTTCTGCGTTGGCGGTACGGTTCGTATCGTTGTTAACAACCAAGTTGGCTTCACAACGTCAAACCCACGTGACACACGTTCTACTATGTACTGTACTGATATCGCTAAGATGGTACAGGCACCGATTTTCCACGTTAATGCAGATGACCCAGAAGCCGTAGCTTTCGTTGCGCGTCTGGCACTGGATTACCGTAATACGTTCAAACGTGATGTTGTTATCGATCTAGTTTGTTACCGTCGCCACGGTCACAACGAAGCAGATGAGCCGAATGCAACTCAACCGCTGATGTACCAAAAAATCAAGAAGCACCCAACACCACGTAAGCTGTATGCTGACATCCTAATGGAGCGCGGTGAGTTTGGTATCGACACAGCAACTCAGCTGGTGAACGAATACCGTGATGCTCTAGACCATGGTGAAGTTGTCGTTAAAGAGTGGCGCCCAATGGCACTACATTCTGTCGACTGGAGCCCATACATTGGTCACGATTGGAACATCGATTGGAACAGCCAAGTTGATATCGAGCGTCTAAAAGAGCTGGGTACTAAGCTGTGCCAATATCCAGATAGCCATAAGCTACAAAGCCGAGTAAACAAACTGTACAACGATCGTACTGCCATGATTAATGGTGAGAAACAAGTCGATTGGGGTATGGCAGAGACGCTTGCGTATGCGACTCTGGTTGATGATGGTAAGCGTATCCGTATTTCTGGCCAAGATTCAGGCCGTGGTACTTTCTTCCACCGTCACTCTGTTCTACATAACCAAACAGATGCGAGCACTTATGTTCCACTTGCGAACATTCACGATAAGCAGGGTCCTTTCCAAGTATTTGACTCAGTACTATCTGAAGAAGCAGTTCTGGCATTTGAATACGGCTACGCAACTGCAGAGCCAAGCGGCTTAACCCTTTGGGAAGCACAGTTTGGTGATTTTGCGAATGGCGCTCAAGTAGTTATCGACCAATTCATTTCGTCTGGTGAGCAAAAGTGGGCACGTCTATGTGGTCTAACAATGCTTCTTCCACACGGTTACGAAGGTCAAGGCCCAGAGCACTCTTCTGCACGTCTAGAGCGTTACCTACAACTATGTGCTGAACAAAACATGCAGGTTGTTGTTCCATCAACACCAGCTCAGGTTTATCACATGATTCGTCGTCAGGTTGTACGTCCAATGCGTCGTCCTCTGATCGTTATGTCTCCTAAGTCATTGCTGCGTCACCCACTGTGTACGTCTTCACTAGAAGATCTAGCAGAGGGTACATTCCAACCAGCAATCGCTGAGATTGATGACATCAAGCCAGAGAACGTGAAACGCGTAGTGTTCTGTTCAGGTAAGGTTTACTTCGACCTACTAGAACAGCGCCGCAAGAACGAACAAGACGATGTTGCTATTGTGCGTATCGAGCAGCTATACCCATTCCCACTTGAGGAAGTTCAAGCTGCGATTGCACAATACACAAATGTTGAAGATTACGTTTGGTGTCAAGAAGAGCCACAAAACCAAGGTGCTTGGTACAGCAGCCAACACAACTTCCGTGCTGCGATTCCAGCGGGTGCTGATCTTAAATATGCAGGCCGTCCTGCTTCAGCATCACCTGCGGTTGGCTACATGTCAGTACACTTGAAACAACAAAAAGCGTTAATTGAAGACGCTCTGACCCTACTTTCGAACTAGAAGTAAAAGGAAAACACAGATATGACAATTGAAATTCTGGTTCCAGATTTACCTGAATCGGTGGCTGACGCAACAGTCGCAACTTGGCACAAACAACCGGGTGAAGCGGTTGAACGCGATGAAGTCATCGTAGATATTGAAACTGACAAAGTGGTTCTAGAAGTACCAGCTCCAGAAGCGGGTGTTCTAGAGGCAATCATCGAAGAAGAAGGTGCAACAGTACTTTCTAAGCAACTTATCGCTAAGCTTAAGCCTGGCGCGGTTGCTGGTGAACCAACGACAGATACAACAGAAGATACAGAAGCATCTCCAGACAAGCGCCATAAAGCGACGCTTTCTGAAGAGAGCAACGACGCGCTGAGCCCTGCGGTTCGTCGTCTTCTAGCTGAGCACAACCTACAACCAGCTGACGTTAAAGGCACTGGTGTTGGCGGTCGCATTACTCGTGAAGACATCGATGCGCACCTTGCTGCAGCGAAATCTACACCTAAAGCAGAAGCTCCGGCAGCAGTAGAAGCTCCAGCGGCAGCTCGTAGCCAAAAACGCGTGCCTATGACTCGCCTACGTAAGACAGTGGCTAACCGTCTACTAGAAGCGAAGAACAGCACAGCAATGCTGACAACTTTCAACGAAGTGAACATGAAGCCAATCATGGACCTTCGCAAGCAGTACAAAGACCAGTTCGAGAAGCGTCACGACACGCGTCTAGGCTTTATGTCTTTTTACGTGAAAGCGGTAACTGAAGCATTGAAGCGTTACCCAGAAGTAAACGCGTCTATCGACGGTGATGATATCGTTTACCACAACTACTTCGACATCAGCATGGCGGTATCTACGCCACGTGGTCTAGTCACTCCAGTACTTAAAGACTGTGACACGCTAGGTTTCGCTGATATTGAAAAAGGCATCAAAGAGCTAGCAATAAAAGGCCGTGACGGCAAGCTAACTGTTGATGAGCTTATGGGTGGTAACTTCACTATCACAAACGGCGGTGTATTTGGTTCACTGATGTCAACGCCAATCATCAACCCACCACAAGCGGCTATCCTGGGTATGCATAAGATCCAAGAGCGTCCAATGGCGGTTGACGGTAAGGTTGAAATCCTACCAATGATGTACCTAGCGCTATCTTACGACCACCGTCTAATCGACGGCCGTGAGTCAGTTGGCTTCCTAGTAACGATTAAAGAGCTGCTAGAAGATCCAGCACGTCTCCTATTAGACGTTTAATATCGCTAAAACGTCTAGTTGGGCTCAACAACTAGACGTTAATAGTTTCAAAGGCTAGGCTAGCTCGACGTCTGGCCTTCACTTGAGCCAAAGATTACTTGTTAAATATTAATTGTTTATCTGAATAATCTAGGCTGATTTGAGAAGACCCTACAGACGTAACACAGATAACTGTGTCGTTATGGAAATAATAATCCCTTAAGGGAAAATAAACGGAATATCAAAATGAATTTGCATGAATACCAAGCCAAACAGCTGTTTGCAGAATTCGGTTTGCCTGTACCAGAAGGTTTCGCATGTGATACAGCTCAAGAAGCTTTCGAAGCTGCGGGTCGTATCTCTACTGAAAAGAAAGTTGTTAAGTGTCAAGTGCACGCAGGCGGTCGCGGTAAAGCGGGCGGTGTAGAACTACATGACACAAAAGAAGGCGTTAAAGAGTTTGCTCAAAAGTGGCTAGGTAAAAACCTAGTGACTTACCAAACAGATGCAAATGGTCAGCCTGTAACTAAAATCCTAGTTGAAGAAGCGTCTAACATCGCTAACGAACTTTACCTAGGCGCAGTTGTAGACCGTGCAACTCGTAAAATTGTATTCATGGCGTCTACTGAAGGCGGTGTGGACATTGAGAAAATCGCTGAAGAAACTCCTGAGCTGATTCACCAATCTGCGATTGACCCTCTAGTAGGTCCTCAAGCTTACCAAGGCCGTGAACTTGCGTTCAAACTTGGTCTAGTTGGCGACCAAATCAAACAATTCGTTAAGATCTTTATGGGTCTTGGCCAAATGTTCTCTCAGTACGACCTAGCTCTACTAGAGATCAACCCACTTGTAATCACAGGCGAAGGTAACCTTCTTTGTCTAGACGGTAAGATCAACATCGACTCGAACGCGATGTACCGTCAGCCTAAGCTACGTGAAATGCACGATCCATCTCAAGAAGATGAGCGCGAAGCACACGCAGCACAGTGGGAACTGAACTACGTAGCACTAGACGGTAACGTTGGCTGTATGGTTAACGGTGCAGGTCTAGCAATGGGTACGATGGATATCGTTAACCTACACGGCGGCAAGCCAGCAAACTTCCTTGATGTAGGCGGCGGCGCGACAAAAGAGCGTGTAGCTGAAGCATTCAAGATCATCCTTTCTGATGACAATGTTAGCGCAGTACTAGTAAACATTTTCGGTGGCATCGTACGTTGTGACATGATCGCTGAAGGTATTATCGGTGCGGTTAAAGAAGTAGGCGTAACAGTACCAGTTGTTGTTCGTCTAGAAGGTACAAACGCAGACCTAGGTCGTGAAGTACTTGCTAATTCTGATGTTGATATCATTGCAGCTGAATCTCTAACAGATGCTGCTCAGAAAGTTGTTGCTGCTGCGGAGGCGAAATAATGTCTGTACTAATTAACAAAGACACTAAAGTAATCTGTCAGGGTTTCACTGGCGGTCAAGGTACATTCCACTCAGAGCAAGCTATCGCATACGGTACGCAAATGGTTGGTGGTGTATCTCCTGGTAAAGGTGGTCAAACTCACCTTGGTCTTCCTGTATTCAACACAGTACGCGAAGCAGTAGAAGTGACTGGCGCAACAGCAACAGTTATCTACGTACCAGCACCTTTCTGTAAAGATGCCATCCTAGAAGCGATCGATGCAGGTATCGAACTGATCGTTACGATCACTGAAGGTATCCCAACAACGGATATGATCGACGTTAAAGTGAAGCTAGAAGAAACTGGCGTTCGCATGATCGGTCCTAACTGTCCAGGTCTTATCACTCCAGACGAGTGTAAGATTGGTATCATGCCTGGTCACATCCATAAGAAAGGTAAAGTAGGTATCGTATCTCGTTCAGGTACTCTTACTTACGAAGCAGTTAAACAAACGACAGACGAAGGCTTCGGTCAGTCTACGTGTGTTGGTATCGGTGGTGACCCAATTCCAGGTTCAAACTTCATCGATATCCTAAAACTGTTCCAAGAAGACCCTGAAACAGAAGCAATCGTAATGATTGGTGAGATCGGTGGTACGGCGGAAGAAGAAGCAGCAGCGTTCATCAAAGAGAACGTAACTAAACCAGTTGTTTCTTACATCGCAGGTGTTACTGCTCCTCCAGGTAAGCGTATGGGTCACGCTGGTGCAATTATCTCTGGTGGTAAAGGTACTGCTGAAGACAAATTTGCAGCACTAGAAGCAGCAGGCGTTAAGACGGTTAAGTCTCTTGCTGATATCGGTAAAGGTCTACGCGAGATTACTGGTTGGTAATCAGCGCTTTACAGCGGTAGATAATAGAAAGGCTTGGTCGATGACCAAGCCTTTTTTGTATGTTATCTAAGGTAATTTATTGAAGATACGAGATACGAGGTACGAGATTATGCGCGGTTTTTCACAATTTGCGAAAGCATAAACATAGCGGTTGCAGTAATAACCACAGAAGGACCCGCTGGGGTGTCGTAGAACCAAGATAGGCTCAAACCACCGAGTACAGCTAGTGAACCAATACCCGAAGCAATGAAAGCCATTTCCTCAGGGGTCTGCGCAAATTTGCGTGCTGTCGCCGCAGGGATAATCAGTAGCGATGTCATAATTAGGGCACCAACAAACTTCATACCAACGGCAATCACAATACCGACCATCAGCATTAATACTAGACGCATCAGATCTATATTGATGCCATCTACCGCCGCGAGATCTTCGTTAACTGTGGTGGATAACAATGGACGCCAGAAGATAGCCAAAACCAGAGCTACGGCCGCTGCGCCAGCATAAATGAATACAAGATCGGTTGGTGATACCGCAAGTAGGTCACCAAACAGGTAGCTCATTAGATCAACACGAACATTGTCGAGAAAGCTGACGGCAACTAAGCCAAGAGATAGCGCACTGTGTGCCAGAATGCCCAGCAACGTATCGGTCGCGACCAGTTTCTGCTTTTGCAATGTCACCAGCAATACAGCCAACATTAAGCAGCAGATAAGCAATGCTAAGTAGAGATTAATCTCTAATAGAAAACCAAGTGCCAGTCCCATTAATGACGCGTGAGCAAGCGTATCACCAAAGTAAGCCATTTTACGCCAAACGACAAAAGAGCCGAGTGGGCCGGCAATTAAAGCAATGCCTAATCCAGCAAGGATAGAAGGTAAAAGGAACTCAAGCATTAGTGGTGTCCGTGTTTATGGTTAGTACAGTTATGGACATCGCCGGACACGGGTTGCCCTGCTAGGTCGTGGTGGTGATGGTCGTGTTGATGGTGATAGAAAGCCAAACTCTCTTGCACCGCTGTGCCAAACAGAGCAATGTAAGAAGGGTGGTGCTTGATATCGGCAGGTGCACCAGAGCAACAAACATGGTGGTTCAGACAAATCACGTCATCAGTCTTCGCCATTACCAGGTGTAAGTCATGAGAGACCATAAAGACAGCACATCCGAAACGGTGGCGAATTGAGTCGATAAGCTCGTAAAGATCAATTTGACCTTGTACGTCAACACCTTGTGCCGGCTCATCGAGTACCAGCAAGTCTGGCCTGCGTAGCAATGAACGAGCAATAAGTACGCGTTGGTTCTCACCACCAGATAATTGATGCATGTTGCTCTTAATCAGATGTTCAGCACCAACCAGCTTTAATGATTCAAGAATCTCTTGCTTACTGAATTTACCGGTCAGTTTGAGAAAGCGCTCAACATTGAGGGGTAGAGAGTCGTTAAGCTTGAGCTTTTGAGGAACATAGCCAATTTTTAGTTTCTTTGTTTTGGTAATGGTGCCAGAGTATCGGTTCTGAAGCCCCAGTAGTACTTTGACTAATGTAGATTTTCCCGCACCATTTGGGCCTATTAGAGTTGTGATTTGGCCGCGCTCTATATTTAGAGAGATATTGTCTAAAACTTTTCTACCGTCGAATTCAACACTGACGGAATCCAATTGGATTAAGTTATCCATGAATAGAACTCATTTGCAATTAGCTAATGTTATAATGTAACATTTACAGCAGGCCTAAGCTACTTTTCTATTATCGAGGTAATATGTTACGTTCATCTTTTATACTGACAAGCTTATTGTTAATCCCAAGCGTTGCCAGTGCCAGTACTATTCTAACAAGTTTTAAACCTATTCAAATGATTGTTACTGAATTAACGCAAGGTGTCAGTGAACCGGATGTGGTGATGAACAGTAACGCGTCTCCTCATGACTACGCTTTAAAACCTTCTGATGTGAAAAAAATTCAGAATGCAGACATGTTGATTTGGTTCGGCCCAGATTTGGAGGCTTTCTTAACGAAAGTGGCTAAATCGAACGATAACCTTGTGACGATCAGTGAAATCCCAAATATCAATCTTAGAGAGTTTGGTGAAGATTCGCATGATCACCACCATGATGGCCACGACCACGGTAGTCACGACCCACATTTTTGGTTAGGTATCGATCAAGTAGAAGTAGCTTCATCTTACATCAGCAACAAGCTTGTGGAAGTCGACCCTCAAAATGCTGACGTATACAAAAAGAATCTAGAGGTTTTCCTATCACAACTGGCTGACAAAAAGCGCTCAATTGAAGCGCAACTTGCACCAGTAAAAGATAAGGGTTACTACGTTTTCCATGATGCATACAGCTACTATGAAGATGAATTTGACCTTAATAAGCTAGGTCACTTTACGGTTAGCCCTGAACGTAAGCCAGGTGCTAAGACACTGATATCGATTAAAAAGACATTGGCGAAACAAGATGTTCAATGTGTTTTCTCTGAGCCTCAATTTACCCCTGCGGTTATTGAGTCAGTGGTACGTGGTAGTTCAACTAAGAAAGGTCAGCTAGACCCTGTGGGCTCAGATATCGAAGTGGGCAAAGGCAGCTACTTTGAGTTCCTACAACAACTCACTGATAGCTACACGAGCTGTTTGTCAGCTCAGTAATACGCTTAAACTCTATATCTTTATAGACTTAGCAATCAGACATTTATGAATAATGCCGCATATTTGCGGCATTTTCGTGATCCACAAGATAAATCCTTCCTCAATTTTACGAACCACCTTTTTCCTAGGGTAATTTCCGCTAAAATGGTGAGATAATTATAATCACAAAATAACTCGTTGACGGTTACTCCACTCAATGAATGATATCTGTCGCGTTTTATTTGCTGTTTCTGGGAAAAACCTTTGTATCAAGTGATCATTAGATTGCTCATCATAATGAGTCTTTCGCTGAGTGTTTCTGCACTGAGTAGCGCGTCATCGGTTTTCTACCCTTTACCTGTTCAAGGGCAAGGGAATTTTCTTGCGGCCAAAAATCTTTACTTAGGTGAAGGGGGAGGTTTATGGATTCATGATGTGCATGGCAAAGTCATGTTCTATGATGGTGGAACGCTATTACCTAGAAAAGGTAGCCTGCTCGAATTCTCTTCCGATGAAGTTGCTTTTTTAAACGATGAATTTTGGACCTATTTTGATAATGAGGTCTATCGCCATGTCCCAGGTATCGAGAGTTTTCTCGCATTTAGCCTAAGCCCAGGCTCAGAAATTCGTAACATAGGTGCATCGGGTGACTATATCTGGGTGACCGATCGAAATAACTTCTACACCTACAACACACTCACGAGTGAGTTTGAAACCTACTCTCTGCTCAAACTTTATCGTCATAATAAACGTAGCGACATTCGAATTAATGATGCTGAACGGGTGCTTTCCAAATGGGTACTTGCAACGTCTGCCGGGGTTTATCGTTCTGAAGAGCAAGAGTTTGAACACATTACAGCATCGGGTAAATTCTACATTGAGAAGGTCTATTTTTCTGATGCTCGACGTGAGTTACTTGTTGGAACTCGTAATGGGTTAGTGATCATTAACTTATCATCACCGAACGTGGTGAATCGAGTGCCAGGCTCACATGTATTGTCTTTAGCTGAAACGTCCGACCAATATTGGATTGGAACCGAACATGGGTTGATGAGCTACAACTTTGTTACGGGTAAGGTGCAGCGCTTTCAACAATCAGATAATCAAGATTTTTCGCTACCAGGTGAGAAGATATATTCGTTAGTGAACGACTCTGCTGGTGGTATGTGGATAGCCACAAATAATGGTATACGCTATTTCTCGTTATACAGCAGTACTTTCCAAAGGACCTCCATCTCAGGGCTAGGCATGCACTCGGTGCGCTTCTCGGTCAATAAGCTACTCGCCATAGACGAGTCGGAGTTTTGGGTGGCGACCTCGGAAGGTCTTTATGTGGCTAAAACGGATACGGACGAACTTCCCAAGCGCATTTATTCGGAACCAATAAGTGATATCGTAGCGCACCAAGGCTTGGTTTACCTTGCAACGCCAACAGGCTTGATCGCTATCGATCAATATAGCCATCAACTCGCCTTTTTGAACTTACCTATAAACTTACGCCAACGACAAGTCGACACCCTTGCACTTAATAAACAAGGGGTGCTTTGGCTAACCTCTGAGCAGAACCTTTATTCGCTCGATCTAGCTTCAAACAAAGCGACACCATACGGCATGGATTGGCTAGTCAGTAAGTACTTACCGGCGAAGATCACAGACCTTTCGGTGGACGAACAAGGAGAGCTCTACATTGGTACAGACCATGGTTACTATTCGTTAATAGATGGCAAGATTAGCTTTAAACGAGACAGTTTGAGATTTGGCAAAGTTGTCGATATTGCTCATGCGAGCGATGGCTCACACTGGTTTGCAGGGAGCTATGGCGTTTACAGAATTGCCAAGGGAAGTGAATACATCGAAGAGGTGGAGCTGGTTGAAGATAACATCAGCCCTGTTTGTTTAGTCAGTGATAAACATGGAATTTGGTTGGGTTCATCGAAAGGGATCAGTTTCTATGGGCTCAGTGGCATTCTTAATAAGCATATTGGTTCGCCATTTGGTTTGATACTCAACGAGTTTGCTCCTGGAGCTTGTGGTCTATCTGTGGCCGACCCATTGCAATCAGGTGTGCTTGTTATGGGATCTAAATATGGGCTTGTAGGCGCGATGTCCAATGAGCTGTTGGTGTCTGATACCCCACAACGACGTGCGTTGGTAAGTAAAGTGACCGTCGATCAAAACACGGTCGCTTTGGGGGGAAAATACATAGACTCTTTGGAAGTACCTTATGGTTCCTCGTTGAGCTTCAAATTCGGGGTTCTGCCTGTTGGTTTTGTTCAAGCGATGGAATATCGATTGAATGAGGATGAGCCTTGGATTGAATTTGAAGGCGGCTTGTTGGCTTTGGAGCATATTCTGCCGGGAGATTATGTCCTCGAAGTGAAGCCCGTTAAAGACTCCCATTATCGCTTTGTCTCAACTAAGCAGCCATTTACTATTTTAGAACCTTGGTATCTGAGCAATTGGGCTGCCGCAAGCTTTATGGTTTTATTGATAGGTTTCGTTACGGTATTGGTGTTTTGGCGTTCCCGTTTTGTCACCTTTGCCAACCGTAAGCTTAAGGCTCAAGTGGCACTGAAAACCGATCAGTTACG
This sequence comes from Vibrio fortis, assembly GCF_024347475.1. Taxonomy (NCBI): domain Bacteria; kingdom Pseudomonadati; phylum Pseudomonadota; class Gammaproteobacteria; order Vibrionales; family Vibrionaceae; genus Vibrio; species Vibrio fortis. The sequence continues at coordinate 2,359,619 of NZ_AP025487.1, read as the reverse complement.
TCATCAAAGCCGAATTTTATTAGCAACCAACCAACAACTTAAAAAGCAGTTGGCGGTTAAAAATGTTCTGGTCACTCATACGGCTGGTGGGCTAGTTGAAGAGGTAAATCGCGCTGCGGCCCTTATCCCTAATTGGCAAGAAAGTGATGAGGCATCACCTATCGTCGAATTGCGCCAAGGGTTAGAGCAACTTGCTCAAGGTCATGAAAAAGGTAAAACCACCCATTACGACTTGGTGCTGGTACTTGAGTCCGTGTTAACGGCGTGGAAAGACGATCTTGCGAAAGCTGGTATTGAGCTTGAGGTAAACCTAGACACTAAGCAGCGATATATAACGCTGAATTACTTCAACCTAGATATTGTCTTTAATAGTTTGGTGGCGAGTGTCATTAAGCGCAACTTTAAGTCTCAACGAATGCTTGTCTGCGTTGAGGAGGTCAAGCAAGAGTTAGTGGTAACACTGCGCGACTTTGGGATGCCATTCCCGAAATGGGCTGCGGCAGATCCGGAAGCTGGGTTGGCTCAGTCGACAGACCTGAATATCGAGAAGTTGCCACTCCTTATTCATCAGAGTGGGGGCGAATTGAAGACATTCATATCGGATTCGCAAAATGTTGTTCAGCTCTCTTGGCCAATCGAATACCAAGCTATTCAGAAAATCACAGAAAGTACCTTAGAGCAGATTGAGACGATTAAACACCCCGTGCTCACTCAAGAAGAGCAGAGATTGAGTGCTGAGCAAGAATGGAAAAATCGTGTGGCTCTATTGGTAGGAGAACACTATGCCGATGCGGAGTTTGGCACAGCGTCTGCCGCTCGTTTGCTTTATATGTCCGAACGCAGCCTACAGCGTCGTTTCAAGTCTGCTTACGATAAGACGTTTAAAGAGTACTTGAATCAAGTTCGGTTAGAGCATGCGTGTGAAAGGTTACTGGCGGGTGAGAAGGTATCTGATGTTGCATTCAACTCAGGTTTCAATGACCCATCATACTTTAGCCAGAGGTTTAAACATCACTTCGGTATGTCGCCGTCTAAATTTGCTGAGAATTCTGACGACTAAGTGGTAATCCATTTCAATCTAGCCTCGACTCTGTTCGGGGCTTTTTTATGCTTGCGAGAAACGAGAAGTTATTTTGTGGTTGAGAATGAGTGAGGGAGATAAGAAAAAAAATATCGTGGTATAGCCGGGGGGACTATACCACGGGTGTCAAAGACACCTTCGCTTGCTGCCGGAGTGATACAACGAAAGCTGTATCACCTCTGGAATAAAGTTAAAGAGAAGGAGTTTCTCTTCGTTGGAATCAACTATACGTCGTGGTACTTATTTTCCTTATAAAATTAACGCCATCGTTATGTAATAAATGCGACATATTGATAAGTAATTGTTTTTAATTGATTTTATTTGAATATCTTCAGTTTGTACTTGTGCGCTAGTTTTCGTTGAGTGTTGAAAGTAACGGAATTGACGTAGCGTGTTTTGACGAAATTTACGAGTATCTATTTTCGAAAACATTGATTTCACACAGTAAGATTAGGGTTATATATGTGTATTATTCTTCTTAATAACAATATTTCTCATTATCAATCTCTATTGGATGCTTATGAACCTATCACAGCTTGAGCAAGGCAAAGCGGCCACTGTCGTCTCCCTTACTGGGTTATCTCCCGAAGTTAGAAAAAAACTAATGGTAATGGGGGTTTTACCTAAAACCGAAGTCACTCTAATTCGTCGTGCACCAATGGGAGATCCATTGCAAGTTGAGGTTAGAGGAGTCTCTATTGCAATTCGTCAGAATATCGCTCAGCAGATTGAGGTGAGTCTATGAACTATCAAGTATTGACGGTAGGTAACCCAAACAGCGGTAAAACAACCTTGTTCAACGCCCTGACGGGTGCAAAGCAGCACGTTGGTAACTGGGCTGGTGTTACGGTAGAGAAGAAAACAGGTACGTACAGTCACGCAGGTGATGAGTTCAAGCTGACAGACCTTCCAGGTATCTACGCTCTAGACAGTGGTAATGATGCAAACAGCATCGACGAGTCGATCGCTTCTCGTGCTGTACTGACTCACCCTGCAGATGTGATCATCAATGTGGTCGATGCGAGCAGCTTAGAGCGCAGCTTATATATGACGCTTCAGCTGCGTGAGATGGGTCGTCCAATGATTGTTGTATTAAACAAGATGGATGTACTTAAGCGTGAGCGTCAGGTGGTTGATCAAAAAGCACTAGAGAAAGCACTAGGTTGTCCGGTACTTAGCCTTTCTGCGAACGATAAGTCGCAAGTTGTTCGTTTTAAAGAAAAGCTGCATAAATTATTGGTTCAAGGTGTCAGCCTAGAGCCGATTGCTATTGATTATGAAGAAGCGTTCGAAGCGTTATTGCCACAAGTTGAATCGAAATTTGATGACGCGGATGTCTCACACCGCGCACTTGCTATTCGCGCCCTTGAAAATGATTACCTAGTTTTGAATAGCCTTGCGCCAAACGAACGTCAACAAATCGATGCCGTAAGATCTGCTGCACAATTTGATATCGATTTAGCGGTTGCAGATGCAAAATACACCATGCTTCATGAATTGTGTAAGCGCGTGCGTCGTAGTGAAGGCAAATTGAGCCGAAGCTTTACCGAGAAAGCTGACCAACTCATTCTTAATAAGTGGGTTGGCATTCCGTTCTTCTTTGTTGTGATGTACCTGATGTTTATGTTCTCCATTAACATTGGTAGCGCATTCATCGACTTCTTTGACATCGGCGTTGGCGCACTGTTGGTAGATGGTGGTCACTACTTATTGGATGATCATTTGCCAGTTTGGCTGGTGACTATCTTAGCTGATGGCATTGGTGGTGGTATTCAAACGGTCGCGACCTTTATCCCGGTGATTGCTTGTTTGTACTTGTTCCTCGCTGTTCTAGAAAGCTCAGGTTACATGGCTCGTGCAGCGTTCGTACTTGATAAAGTAATGCAGAAAATTGGCCTGCCGGGTAAAGCCTTTGTTCCACTAGTATTGGGTTTCGGTTGTAACGTACCTTCTATCATGGCGACTCGTACGCTTGACCAAGAGCGTGAGCGTAAGTTAGCGGCAGCAATGGCTCCGTTCATGTCATGTGGTGCTCGTCTACCTGTATACGCGTTGTTCGCTGCGGCTTTCTTCCCTGGTGCGGGTCAAAACATCGTGTTTGCACTGTACTTACTAGGCATCGTAGCATCTATCTTTACTGGCCTATTCCTAAAGAATACGCTTTACCCAGGTAGCAGTGACAGCCTAGTGATGGAGATGCCAGATTACGAATTGCCAACTATGCAAAACGTAATGCTTAAAACATGGCAGAAGCTGAAGCGTTTCGTTCTGGGTGCAGGTAAAACCATCGTTATGGTGGTAGCGATTCTGAGCTTCCTTAACTCATTGGGTACTGATGGCTCATTTGGTAACGAAGACAGCGAAAACTCGGTGTTGTCAAAAGCGGCTCAAGTCGTTACGCCTGTGTTTGCACCAATCGGTATTCAAGAAGAAAACTGGCCAGCGACGGTCGGTATTATTACTGGTATCTTTGCTAAAGAAGCGGTAGTGGGTACGCTAAATAGCTTGTACACCACACCTTCAGATGAAGAAGCTGCGGAGTTCGATCTAGCGGGTAGTTTGCATGAAGCGGTAATGACCATTCCGGATAACCTAGCAGGTCTAAGCTATTCAGATCCTCTTGGTATCGAAGTCGGTGACCTTTCGGATTCAAGCGCTGTGGCTGAAGAGCAAGAAGTAGATACATCTATCTTTGGTAACCTAAAAGAGAAATTCGTTTCTAGCCATGCAGCGTTTGCGTACCTTATTCTAATCCTGCTTTACACACCTTGTGTTGCAGCAATGGGTGCTTACGTAAGAGAGTTTGGTCAAATGTTTGCGCGTTTTATCGCTGTTTGGACGATGGCGTTGGGTTACTTTGGCGCGACTTTCTATTATCAAGCGGCGAACTTTGCTGCTCATCCAGTCACCAGTGCGGTTTGGATGGTTGTGATTGTGGCAGGTTTCGTTCTTACCTACATTGGCTTTAAAAAGTTAGGTAAAAAGCAGCGTGCAATAGAGGCTCAATTCGCATGATTTTAAAAGAACTGCATCAATACATTTGTGAACACGGTGGAGCTGCTCGTAAAGAGTTAGCGGCAAAGTTTGGCATGAGTGAAGACGGCGTCGATGCGATGCTGAATGTTTGGATTAGGAAGGGTAAGGTAAGTCGACTTGTGGATACCAATCAACATGGCCACACGACTCGAATACGTTACACCATCAATCAGCAAGACAGTCTGTCGCTTAATGTGATGATGTAGTTCGATAGAGCTTAAAACTAAAACCGCAGCTTGGTAGCTGCGGTTTTTTTTGACATTGAATCTTTGAATCAAGCTTTTTGGAATAGTGAACTCAGTGACAAGACGTTCTGGATACGAGTGAGGATCGCTGTTTGCTCTTCTTCGCTGCGTTGTTCACCCTTAGTATTCCCCCAAACGGGTCCCGGCCATGCGATGTCATCTTTAAAGCGGGCGATATGGTGAATGTGCAATTGGGGTACCATGTTACCCAGTGCACCTAAGTTCAGTTTGTCTGGCTGAAAAGTGGCTTCTAATGCTTGGCTTACCGCTTGCGACTCGTGGAGGAACTGCTGTTGTTCTTGCATCGGTAGATGATGAAGTTCTTTGAGATTTGCACGCTTTGGTACAAGAATAACCCAAGGCACAGCGTTGTCTTTGTGAAGAAGGGCAAGGCTAAGTGGGAATTCGCCAATAACAGTGGTGTCTTTTGCCAATTGAGGATGAAGTTCGAAGCTCATGATCTTTCCAATTAGTTGTTTTAGTTGAGTATAAGGTTGGAATGAGAATGTGGCTAGCGCTTACGTTCTCAATAAGCAGATTCGCGATCACGTTCGTTCCTCATTGTAGGGAATGACAGATGAGGGAGAGTGATAGTGCGTCACTTTTGTTGTATTGGATTTATGACACCTATATTCGTCATCTCCTAAAGCGACTAAGGAGCGTAGTAGGAGAGCTCTTGCTTTGGAAATTTGCGGGTAGTGGAGCTTGCTAAGTAAACGTAATCTCCAAATAAAACAAAAGGTTGACGCTTTCACGTCAACCTTTGTAATTATCTCGAATCTCAAATCTCGAATCGCTTACATGCGCTCTAGAGTATCGATACCCAGTAGAGATAGACCTTGTTTGATTGTCTTCGCTGTTAGTGCAGCAAGCTTCAGACGGCTCTGCTTAACCGCTTCGTCTTCAGCAACAAGGATAGGGCATGCTTCGTAGAAGCTAGAGAACTGACCCGCTAGTTCGAATAGGTAAGTACACATGATGTGCGGCTGACCTTCGCGAGCAACAGATTGAACCGCTTCTTCAAATTGTAGAAGTTTCGCGATAAGTGCTTTCTCTTTCTCTTCAGTGATTTTGATTTCACCTTCAAGAGAGTCCATAGAAACACCCGCTTTAGCGAATACAGAAGCAACACGTGTGTAAGCGTACTGCATGTATGGTGCAGTGTTACCTTCAAACGCCAGCATGTTGTCCCAATCGAACACGTAGTCTGTAGTACGGTGCTTAGAAAGGTCTGCGTATTTAACCGCTGCCATAGCAACCGTGTTTGCGATAGTTTTCTTCTCGTCTTCCGCTAGTTCTGGGTTTTTAGATTCGATCAGCTGTGCTGCACGAACTTCTGCTTCATCAAGAAGATCAGCAAGGCGAACCGTACCACCTGCACGAGTCTTGAATGGCTTACCATCTTTACCTAGCATCATGCCGAACGCGTGGTGCTCAAGAGAAACAGATTCTGGGATGTAGCCTGCTTTACGAACGATAGTCCAAGCTTGCATTAGGTGTTGATGCTGACGAGAGTCGATGAAGTAAAGAACGCGGTCTGCGCCTAGCTCTTCGTAACGGTACTTAGCACATGCAATATCAGTTGTTGTGTATAGGAAGCCGCCATCGCGTTTTTGGATGATAACACCCATTGGGTCGCCATCTTTGTTCTTGTACTCATCTAGGAAAACAACTTGTGCGCCGTCGTCTTCTTGAGCAAGACCTTGAGCTTTCAAGTCTTCAACGATTGCAGGAAGCATGTCGTTGTACTTACTTTCACCCATCACGTCATCACGAGTTAGAGATACGTTTAGACGGTCGTAGTTACGCTGGTTTTGAATCATGGTGATATCAACCAGTTTCTTCCACATCTCCGCGCAGAACTCGTCGCCACTTTGCAGTTTCACTACGTAGTTACGTGCTTTTACAGCGAACTCTTCGTCTTCGTCGTATAGCTTCTTAGACTCACGGTAGAAAGCTTCAAGGTCAGAAAGCTCCATAGAAACTTCACCAGACTCTTGTTGTACACGCTCAAGGTTTGCGATAAGCATACCGAACTGAGTACCCCAGTCACCGATGTGGTTAGCACGGATAACCTTGTGGCCTAGGAATTCTAGAGTACGAACAACTGCATCACCGATGATAGTAGAACGTAGGTGACCAACGTGCATTTCTTTAGCAACGTTTGGAGCAGAGTAGTCCGCAACAATCGTTTGAGCTTCAGCCGCTGCAACGCCTAGACGAGAATCAGCCAATGCTGCGTCTGCTTGTTGTGCAAGGAAAGCTTCATCTAGGAAGATGTTTAGGAAACCTGGGCCTGCGATTTCAACTTTAGAAGCGATACCGTCTAGGTTTAGAACGTCCAATACTTTTTGAGCAAATTCTCGTGGATTAGTGCCTAGTCGTTTAGCAACGCCCATAACGCCGTTTGCTTGGTAGTCACCAAATTGTGGTTTTGCAGATTGACGAACCGCTGCAGGAGAGCCTGCAGGTGCGCCAGCGGCTTCTAGAGCCTGAGATACTTTGTCATTAATCAGTGCTTGGATATTCACACGCGTTTCCTTCAATTCAAGGATGATAAGAGTGGCTGTTCTTTCGATGTTCGCTAAGGTTAAGGGGCAATTTACTTAACGCTTTAGTGATGAAATGAACAACAGACTCTGTTTGAGTTCACAAAAATGGCGGTAATGATACCAATTTTGTTGGCCTTCTTATAGGGCGGATTGATAGAAAATTTACATTTCCTCTAACCAAATAAGCACAATCACAGAATAGAAATCTAAACCATAGGCAATAGAAGGCTTGTTGCAAAAAATAGAGCTGCTACCATGCGCGCATTAGATTTGGAGAAAGTAGATTATGACGCTCACGCAAGCCCAATTAGAACCACAACAGATGATGGAACGACTCGATGACTTTATGGGTAAAATCGAGGAGTTTGGCAACAAGCTGGGGTTAGATCTTAGCTTTGCTCAAGCCGACCATATTGCGATTAGAGTGAACGACACCGCGTTAGCCAAAGCGGCGCATGAGGCATGGGCAAGCTATGGTGAAACCATTTCTCAGGCGATGATCAATGGTCGCCCAATTGTAGTGATCGCTTTTGATGAACCACTAAAGAGCCGTGGTTGGTCGATTGAATGTTTAGAATTGCCGTATCCAGCAGAAGGTAAGGTTTACCCGATCCAAGATTGGGAACATGTGGAATTTGTCATTCCATCTCATGCACAAACGGCTGATGAATACTTAGCGGATCTTAAAGACACTTACCCGCAGTTCGCGGCTAACTTTGAGACATTGGCAGAGCAAGGCGTTAAGATCAAACTCTCAAGCCCGAAAGGGGAAGGTGAGCGTTTGAACAACCCAACGGTTGCATTTAAGCATCAAGGGATTTGCATCAAGCTGCACCCACATTCGTTGAAGAAGATTGTGGAATCAGAGCAGGGTTAATAACGCCCTTCATTACAATGAAAAAAAAGGGTTGACGATAATTGCCAACCCTTTAAAACTACTCGCTTACTCGCTTACTCGCTTACTCGCTTACTCGCTTACTCGCTTACTCGCTTACTCGCTTACTCGCTTACTCGCTTACTCGCTTACTCGCTTACTCGCTTACTCGCTATAAAATCACAGTCTTGTTGCCGTAAACAAATACATGATCATTGATCACCTTGTTTAGCGCTTTACTCAACACATTCTTTTCTACGTCGCGACCTGCTTGAGCCATGTCTTTAGCACTGAAGTTGTGGTCTACAGGGATCACGTCTTGCTTGATGATTGGACCTTCATCTAAATCGTTAGTCACGAAGTGAGCCGTCGCACCAATGATTTTTACGCCACGCTCATACGCTTGCTGATATGGTTTAGCGCCAATGAATGCAGGCAAGAAGCTGTGGTGAATGTTGATGATCTTGTGGTTGTACTTCTCTACAAAACCCGGTGTTAACACGCGCATGTATTTCGCTAGGACGAGGTAATCGGCGTTGTAGCTGTCGATCACTTCTAGCATTTTTTGCTCGTGCTCTTCTCGGTTGAGCCCTTCGTGAGAAACGTGGTGATAAGGGATGTCAAAGCGCTCAGTTAGGCTTTGCAGAATATCGTAGTTACCAACAACAGCAGCAATTTCAACGTCAAGGCTACCATCGAAATTCTTCATCAGAATATCACCTAGGCAGTGCGCTTCTTTGGTCACTAGAACTACGATACGTTTACGTGATGAGCCCATGAGTTTGCGCTTGGCGTTTTCTGGTAGAGCTTGGTCTAAATCGGCAAGAAAGGTTTCATCGTTGAAATACCCTTCAAGCTCGGTACGCATAAAAAAGTGACCGCTGGTATTATCGACAAACTCGTTGTTGTGGATGATGTTGAGTTGGTGTTTGTAACAAATGTTGGTGATTTTAGAAATCAGGCCCGGCGCATCAGTACAATGCGTCAGCAGTGTCTTTTTTTCCATTTCCATCTTACTTCCATGAAATAATTCTAATTTTTCAAAAAATATACAACCAGTCGAACGGTTAACTGAGCCGTAATATGACTGTTATAATTAATCTATTATTAACTGACTTTCAACAAAATATATTGAAGAAGGATTGTTTTAATAAATATCCCTCTGCGGAATTATTTAGAAGCTTTATTTTTGTAGCTTATTCATATGCTTAATATTTCTATCATGCAGATGCAGTCTCGATTCGCGCTTGCTCTCTAAACCTGCCATACTGCACGGTCTGATTTCTCAACCTGTACACGGTTTTCTTCAAGTTCATAAATTATGATATCCAAAACGTTTTCTGCTGATGGTGCGCTCGGTAAAGCTATTCCCGGTTTTCAGCCGCGACAAGCTCAGCTTGATATGGCCGAAGCGGTTTCAAGTGCAATCAAAGATCAAAGTCAGTTGGTGGTTGAAGCTGGGACGGGTACAGGTAAAACTTTTGCTTATTTGGTTCCTGCATTACTCAGCGGCAAGAAAACCATCATAAGTACAGGCTCGAAGAACCTTCAAGAGCAGCTTTTTCACCGCGATCTGCCGTTAATGACAGATGCGCTTGGCTTTTACGGCCAAGTTGCCTTGTTGAAAGGGCGGTCTAACTACCTTTGCTTAGATAGACTCAGTCGCCAGATGATAGAAAGCCATGGAACTCATACCGACCCAACACTGCTGGCACAACTTGTTAAGGTGCGCAGCTGGTCGTCGTCGACTCAAACTGGGGACCTTGGTGATTGTGATGATATCGCCGAAGACAGCCCAATCATCCCGACAATCACGTCGACTAACGATAACTGTTTAGGAAAAGAGTGCCCAAGCTATACAGACTGTTTTGTACTTAAAGCTCGTAAGAAAGCGATGGATTCCGATGTGGTTGTGGTGAACCACCATCTATTCTTGGCAGACTTGGCGATCAGAGAAACGGGCTTTGGCGAACTCATTCCCGATGCCGATGTATTTATCTTCGATGAAGCGCATCAACTGCCAGATATTGCTAGTGAGTATTTCGGTCAATCTGTGTCGAGTCGTCAGATCCATGAGCTCGCAAAAGATATTGAAATTGGTTATCGCACTGAAGCTAAAGATATGCGCCAGCTACAGAAGGTGGGTGACAGGCTGGTCCAGTCGGCGGCTGATCTTAGAATCGTACTGGGAGATACCGGCTTTCGAGGAAATTGGCGTGAAGCTCTGAAATCGGAGTCAATTGCGCGAGAATTAGTGCGAATGCAAGACGCTCTTCAGTTAGCGGTAGATGTACTTAAGCTAGCGTTGGGGCGCAGTCAGCTATTAGATACTGCTTTCGAGCGCGCAACATTGATTAAAGCTCGCATTGAACGCGTCTGTGATGTCTCTATTACAGGGTATTCCTATTGGTATGACACCACTCCGCGCCATTTTGCATTGCATATCACGCCGCTTTCTGTGGCAGATAAGTTCCATGAACAGATTGAGCTAAAACCCGGGGCATGGATCTTTACATCGGCAACGTTAGCTGTTTCGGATGACTTCGACCATTTTACATCGCGTCTTGGTTTGAAGCCGAGTCAGCAATTTTCGCTACCCAGCCCATTCGATTATCCGAAACAGGCGCGTTTGTGTGTGCCTCGTTACCTGCCTGAACCAAACAGCCCGGGGTTAGCAGATAAATTAGTGCGAATGCTTGCGCCAGTGATTGAACAGAACCAAGGGCGATGTTTCTTCCTATGTACGTCTCACAGCATGATGAGAGAGCTTGGTGAGCGTTTTCGCGAAACCTTGAGCGTTCCGGTATTGCTTCAAGGCGAAACCAGCAAACAAAAAACCTTAGCTGAGTTTATGGAACTTGGTAATGCGCTGCTGGTGGCAACGGGGGCATTCTGGGAAGGGATAGATGTTAGGGGCGACGCGTTAAGCTGTGTTATCATCGACAAATTACCCTTTACGGCACCCGATGATCCCTTGCTTAAAGCGCGGATCGAAGATTGTAAGCTCAAAGGAGGCGACCCGTTTGCTCAGGTTCAACTGCCTGATGCGGTGATCACCCTCAAGCAAGGTGTCGGGCGATTGATTCGTGATAAGAGCGACAATGGCGCACTGATTATTTGTGATAATCGCTTAGTGACTCGGGATTACGGTGGCATTTTCCTAGGGAGTTTACCTCCTATTCCTCGTACCCGAGATTTAGGGGTAATTAAAGAATTTCTAGCCAAAGCGGACGAACGATAAGTGGTGCTTTGGCGACTGTTTTTAGATTTAGATAACGAATATTTGAGACACAAATGAGCGCAAAAATTCTTGCAGTAGATACAGCAACGGAAAACTGTTCAGTAGCATTGATGGTGGGAGAGCAAGTGTTTGCCCGCAGTGAAGTAGCACCACGTGACCATACTAAAAAAGTACTGCCTATGGTTGATGAAGTACTGAAGGAAGCGGGATTGACCATAGCTGAGCTTGATGCGATTGCATTTGGTCAAGGCCCAGGTAGCTTTACTGGTGTACGCATTGGTATTGGTATCGCACAAGGTTTAGCCTTTGGTGCTGATTTGCCTATGATTGGTGTATCAACACTTGAAGCCATGGCGCAATCGAGCTACCGCCAGTTTGGTGATACACATGTTGCAAGTGCTATTGATGCGCGTATGAGCGAAGTTTACTGGGCACGCTACAGTCGTGAGCAGGATGGTCGTTGGTCTCTTGTTGATGAAGAGTGTGTTATTCCGCCACAAGAGCTTGTGAACCAAATCGATGAAGACCAAAACACATGGGCAAAAGTCGGTACTGGTTGGGCTGCGTACGCTGAACACATGGATACGCTATCATTAACGACAAAGCCAAGCGAAGTTCTTTACCCAGAGGCACAAGACATGGCGTTCATCGCTCAGTTTGCATTTGCTGCAGGTAAAGCGGTACCAGTAGAAGAGTCTGAGCCAGTATATCTGCGCGATAAGGTGGCTTGGAAGAAGCTTCCTGGTCGTGAGTAAATGTCTTAGTCGCGAAGTGAGCTTTCTGATTGCAAACTAAGCGGCTTATCTACGAATTAAAAACGTCATAACTTTTACAAGGTTCTGATAACCCAGGGCTCTAAATAGCGCATATTTGGAGCCATATTGAGGCAGAGATTGAGTGAATGGTATCAATTAATGGTTTACCTCCTTCAGCGATAGGCAATACATCTAAGACCAATCGCACCAACAAGAAGAATCAGGTAAAGAAAACTGATGCAAAGACCTCAGTGGGGCAACCCAGTAAGGTCGCCAATGCTGTCTCGCACTCTATTCGTCATGTTCAAGAATCGGATATTCACCGAGCTCAAGTCCAATACGACCTTCCAGAAGGGCGTGGGCGAAAAGCCATGGAAGAGTATATGGATGTCATGAATCAGGCGAAAAAAGAGGAACTTACAAGACTCATCGGTGTCGATATTTATATATAAAAACATCAATTTATCTTCTATTTTAAGGGTTAGAACCATGTCGATTTCCCCTGCAAAGTTGCGCCTTTTTGCCCTAAGCCTATTCACGTTCCTATTAGTTGGCTGTTCATCTTTACCCACCGAACTGGAAGCTTCATCTGAAACCGTTATTACTGACTATCAAGAATGGGTCAACCAGTTGCCTGAGGCTAAAGATGTCCGCTTGGGTGGTGTGATTGCTAAGGTGACGAATCTTAAAGATAAGTCGCGCGTCGAAGTAGTGAATATGCCGATCTCTAGCAGCGGCAAGCCAGACCTTGATGCTGAACCAAGTGGTCGTTTCGTGGCTTATGTGGATGGTTATGTTGAGCCTTTAAGCTTTGCTGAAGGTCGTTTGGTGACTTTTGTGGGGCAATCAGCAGGTTCCGAAGATGCTAAAATCGGTGAATTCCCATATACCTTTCCTGTGATGAATGTAGATAATCAGCGCCTATGGCAGATTACAGAGCGTGTGATTGTGAATGACTTTGCTCCGACTTATTACTCGTGTCGTAGCCTACATTGTCGTAGTTTCCAGACCATGCCAAGACAAGGGCGAGTGGTGCAAGACTTAGAATAGTCACCCAAGTTACACCCCGTTTGAATACGCAAGATTAAGGAATGATCACAACGGATGATTGAAAGATCTTACCAACTTCCGAGCGGCACTATGGTGTGCCAAGAGCTTGGAGACATAGAAACGGCCGCTTTGACGGTCGTTTTTGTTCATGGCTGGTTAGATAACTCTGCCAGTTTTACCTCCTTGATGCAGGCTATGCATGCAAAGTCGAATCAATATCACTTGGTAGCGATAGACCTGTTTGGACACGGGCATTCATCGCATAAGCCCGGTAGTTATTACCCTTTTCATGACTATATCGATGATTTACATCAGCTGGTGGGTAAATTATCGCCAAACAGACTGGTACTAGTAGGACATTCGCTTGGTGCATTGATCGCAAGTTGCTATAGTGCCGCCTTTCCTGAAATGGTGTCGGGATTAATCCAAATTGAAGGTCACGGACCTCTTTCCGAAGCTCCCCAAGCAACAGTCTCTCGTTTGCGAGATGGGGTACTCAGTCGTCAACGACAGCGAAGAAAGCCTTCACGTCCGCTAGCAAGCTTAGAGGATGCTATTAAGCTGAGATCTCAGGCTAACCAGATTGCACCAGATTTGATCGCTCCGGTTGTTGTTCGAGGTATTGCTCAATTTGAGGGCACTTGGCAGTGGCGCAGCGACCCAAAATTGAAGTGTGACTCTGTTTATAGGATGTCTCAGGCGCACGCAGATGCGATAAATGAAGCGATAGAATGCCCTCAATTGATAATTTTGGGAAATGAAGGATTTAAGGATTTACAGCATAATCGCTACAAATCCACTCAAAATCCCCCAATTATCGAGATGATTTCAGGCGGACACCATTGTCATTTAGAGAACCCAGAGTCAGTTTCTGAGCTAATTCTTGGTGTAGTTAACAAAATTTAAACAAGTGTTTGAGCCTTTTAGTGCTCATGCACTAAAGCTGTGCTGTAATATCGCCATGATAAATAGCGGCGAAACAGTCGTCAGCTGATAAACGAGGAGTAACATCGTGGATAAACCTTGGCTTTCACGTTATCCAAGTGACGTACCAGAAACGATCAACCCAGATCAGTACCCATCTTTAGTTGAGATGTTTGAGCAGTCAGTACAGAAATACGCTGACCAACCAGCATTCGAAAACATGGGTTCTATCATGACTTTCCGTAAGCTTGAAGAGCGCAGCCGTGCTTTCGCCGCTTACCTACAAAACGATCTGAAGCTGAAAAAGGGCGATCGTGTCGCTCTGATGATGCCAAACCTTCTGCAATACCCAATTGCGCTATTTGGTGTTCTGCGTGCTGGTATGATCGCGGTTAACGTAAACCCTCTGTACACCCCACGTGAACTTGAGCACCAGCTAAACGACTCGGGCGCAAAAGCGATTGTTATCGTTTCTAACTTTGCGAGCACGCTTGAGAAAGTGGTTGATAACACTCCAGTGAAGCACGTAGTACTGACTAGCCTTGGTCAAATGCTTCCTCGCGCGAAAGGCACGATTGTCGATTTCGTTGTGAAGTACGTGAAAGGCATGGTTCCTAAATACGACCTTCCTGGTGCAATCTCATTCCGTAAAGCATTGCACAAAGGTCGCCGCCTACAATATGTAAAACCATTTATGTCTGGCGATGACATTGCATTTCTGCAGTACACAGGTGGTACTACTGGCGTAGCGAAAGGTGCAATTCTAACGCACCGCAATATGATTGCGAACGTACTGCAGGCAAAAGGTGCATATGGCCCTGTATTGAATGAAGGTCGTGAGCTAGTAGTAACGGCGCTGCCGCTTTACCATGTATTCGCACTGACAGTAAACTGCTTACTGTTCGTTGAAATGGGTGGTCGTAACCTACTTATCACTAACCCACGTGATATTCCTGGCTTCATCAAAGAGCTGCAAAAAGTACCATTTACAGCAATTACCGGTGTAAACACGCTATTTAATGCACTTGTAAACAATGAAGACTTCCATGAGCTAGATTTCAGTAACCTGCGTCTATCTGTTGGTGGTGGTATGGCGGTACAACGCGCTGTAGCAGAGCAATGGAAGAAAGTGACAGGTATTCACCTACTTGAAGGCTACGGTCTGACTGAGTGTTCTCCACTAGTAACTGGTAACCCTTACGATCTAAAAGATTACACGGGCGCAATTGGTCTACCTGTGCCATCGACAGACGTTCGTATTATTGATGACGAAGGTAATGTTGTTGCAAATGACCAAGTGGGTGAGCTGCAAGTTCGTGGTCCTCAAGTGATGCAAGGCTACTGGCAGCGTCCTGAAGCGACCAAAGAAGTGATCGATCATGATGGCTGGTTGTCGACGGGTGATATTGTTAAGTTTGATGATGAAGGCTTACTGCACATCGTTGACCGTAAAAAAGATATGATTTTGGTATCAGGCTTCAACGTATATCCGAATGAAATTGAAGATGTTGTTGCACTGCACGGTCAGGTTCTAGAAGTTGCTGCAATTGGCCAACCACACGAAGTTTCTGGTGAGCTAGTGAAGGTTTACGTGGTTAAGCGTGATCCAAGCCTGACTAAAGAAGACGTGATTGCACACTGTCGTGAACATCTAACTGGTTACAAGGTACCAAAACTGGTTGAGTTCCGTGATGAGCTACCAAAGACTAACGTTGGTAAGATCTTACGTCGCGTGCTGCGTGAAGAGAATGATGCAGAGCTTGCTAAGCGCGCAAGTGAATAACTGATAGTCATATCGCTTAATCTAAGCTATGAATGCAAATTAGTGATAGAATGCCGACAGTCAATGTCGGCATTTTTGTATCCGGCGGAATAATTAAATCAGTGAGAGTTTTGTGAACTATCAAATCATTACCCAATTGAAAGACCTTGAGCGCGTATGTCAGCAAGCCCGTGAAGCCGATGTCGTGATGCTTGATACCGAGTTTGTCCGTACTCGAACTTATTACCCGCAGTTAGGTTTGATTCAATTATTTGATGGTGAAACTCTGTCTTTGATTGACCCAATCGCATTGGATGAAATGACGCCATTTGTATCGCTTTTGAAAGACGCTTCAGTATTGAAAGTTCTACACGCTTGTGGCGAAGACTTAGAAGTGTTCCAAAATGCGTTTGGTTGTACGCCTACACCAATGGTGGATACTCAAATTATGGCGGCTTTCTTAGGTCATGGCTTATCGACGGGCTTTGCAGCCTTGGTATCTGAGTTCGTTGGTATCGACCTTGATAAGAGCGAATCACGCACAGATTGGCTAGCGCGCCCACTATCGCAAAAGCAGCTCGATTACGCTGCGGCAGACGTATACTACTTACTGCCAATGTATAACAAGCTGCTAGAGAAAGTGATGGAAGCGGGCTGGTGGGATGCTGCGCAGCAAGAGTCTGACCTGCAAGTGAGTAAGCGTATTCGCTCAGTTGAGCCAGAGAACGCTTACCTAGATATTAAAGGCGCTTGGCAGCTGAAACCGAAGCAACTGGCAATCCTGAAGCCTCTGGCAACTTGGCGATTAAAAGAAGCGATTAAGCGCGATTTAGCACTTAACTTTATTTTTAAAGAGCAAGACCTATGGGCAGTAGCACGCTTTGCCATTAAGAATCCAAAACGAATGGAAGAAGAGGGCTTTGATTTCCGTTCAGTGCGCCGTCACGGTGCGAAAATCAGCTCTATTGTTAAACTGGCTGAGCACACACCAGAAGAAGAGTACCCAGCGGTCGTTGAACGCTTGATGGACTTCCCTGGCTACAAGCAGATGTTTAAAGTCCTCAAAGATGAAGTGAAGAAAGCATCTCAACATAGTGGTTTGGCGACTGAGTTTATCGCTTCTAAAAAACAGCTTAATCAAGTCTTGAGTTGGGTTTGGAAACACGATCGCAATCCAGAAAAATTGCCTGATGTAATGCAAGGCTGGCGATTAGAGATCGCTGGTGAAAAGTTAGATAAGCTGATTAAGTAGTCAGTTTTCTGATTCGCAGATAGATGTAAAGGGGTAAAGCACAATCGCTTTACCCTTTTTTTGTCATTACGATTTGTCGTCGTTTGTCGACGTCTCTTTCTCTTTAGCTTCAGCCAGTTGCTGTTCCAGTTCCATGATTCTTAGTTCAGCTTCGAGCTCTGCAACGCGTTTTTCTGCGTCACTGCGGTTATCTTGAGAGTGACCATCCGCCAGAACCTGAGTGTTTTCACTCTGGCGAGAGTCATCAAGGTCTTTCATTGAACCAGCGACACCTCCTGTAACACCACCCGCTACAGCGCCTTTCACTGCTAGCCCTGGTTCACCTGTAAGCGCACCTAATGTTGCCCCCATCAAAGCACCTCCTGCGGCACCGCGATTTCTGGCAGCATTTTCATTGTCTTTGTCCATTGCAGGGGAACTACATCCAGTCACAACCAATACTGAGGCAATAATGATGGCTTTTAGTGTGTTGTTTAGGTAAGTCATAGTTGTACTCTTTCTGTCTGTAGGGAACCCATTCAGAGTACAAAAAACAATCAGGCTTGGATAATGCTGACTCTTTATACAAACAATAACCAGTGGTTATGGTTTGATATATGTATGGATTGTCTTGAAATATAAAAACGGCTCACTTGGAAGCAAGTGAGCCGTTTTTGGTATCTAGGATTGCGACGAAGTTACTTTTCGTCTTCTGGCAGTTTGACGTTCAACTCAAGAACTGAGATGTCATCGTCTTTGTGCTCGAATGATAGATCAACCATTGACGGGTCTACCTCAACGTACTTGGCGATGCACTTTAAGATATCTTCTTTCAGTTGCGGTAAGTACGAAGGTGCTGGGTCATCGTGACTACGGCGCTCAGCAACAATGATTTGTAGGCGCTCTTTTGCAAGATTAGCCGTGGTTTTCTTCTGTGGTCTGAAAAACTCTAGTAGTGACATTGTTGATTAGCCCCCGAACAGTCGTTTGAAGATGCCTTTCTTCTCTTCCGTTAGGAAGCGGAAGTCAACTTGGCTACCCAGCAGGCGGTCTACAGTATCGCTATATGCCATGCCTGCATCTGTCGTTTCATCAAAGATCACTGGAACACCTTTGTTTGATGCGTTAAGGACTGCTTGGCTCTCTGGAATGACACCTAATAGTGAGATGTGTAGGATCTCTTCTACATCTTCTACGCTTAGCATTTCGCCTTGGTTTACACGCGCTGGGTTGTAGCGTGTTAATAGCAGGTGAGTTTTCACTGGCTCTAGGCCATCTTCTGCGCGGCGTGATTTAGAATCTAAGATACCTAGAATACGGTCAGAGTCTCGAACCGAAGATACTTCTGGGTTCGTGGTAACAATCGCTTCATCCGCAAAGTAAAGCGCCATCAGTGCACCTTGCTCAATACCTGCCGGTGAATCACAGATAATGAAGTCGAAGCCCATTTCGTCTAGTTCATCAAACACGCGACGAACACCATCTTTAGTTAGTGCATCTTTATCACGAGTTTGAGAAGCTGGAAGAATGTACAGATTGTCTGTGCGCTTGTCTTTGATCATCGCTTGGTTCAGCGTTGCTTCACCATTGATAACGTTAACGAAATCGTATACGACACGACGCTCACAGCCCATGATAAGGTCTAGGTTACGCAGACCAATATCAAAGTCGATAACCGCTGTTTTCTTTCCCTTCAAAGCTAAACCAGAGGCAATAGCTGCACTGGAGGTAGTTTTACCAACACCGCCTTTACCTGACGTTACAACGATAATGCGTGCCATTATTTTTTCCTTTTATTTCTTTATAGTGCGAGTACGTCAACACGTAGTACGTCATTGTCCATACTGAGCATGGTCTTCTTCTGCCAATACTCGCTTTCAATTTGATCGCTGAGCCAGTAGTTGCCTGCAATGGAAACCAGCTCGGCTTGTAAATCGTTACAGATAATTTTCGCTTCAGTTTGACCGCTTGCTCCCGCAATCGCGCGGCCGCGTAGTGTGCCATGAATATGGATACTGCCATCCGCTATGACTTCCGCTCCAGCACTCACGTGACTCAAAATTAATAAGTCACCATCTTTAGCATAGACCTGTTGTCCAGAACGAATCGGAGTTCTTACTACTTTTGTGGGCGCCATCTTGGCTGGAGCCTGTGACGGAGACTTACTGGCCGTCATAACTGCGAACCCTGCTTCTTTTGCAAGGTTTTGCATGCGCTTATCGGAACAACCCGTTACGCCAACAGGGATCATACCAGCCTGAGAGATGCCGTTTTTTAGTTGAAGGAAGTCGATGTCACCAGCCACTTGGCTAATGTTAATCACAACAGGTGCAGCAGCAAAAAAGTTTGGGGCTTGGTCGACTTTTTCTTGAAGGAATGACACTGCATTTTCGACGTTATCATCGGATAAGTGCAAGACAGATAGCGTAAAGCTGCTACCTTTTAAATCTGGGTTACTAGACATCGAAAACTACAGGACCTCAATAACGGTTGGCTACAATTTCTTTCATCTTTACGATAAAGGGCATTGCCTGAAACTAGGTTTATCATGTTATATTCCCAGACCAAGCACAGCAAGTGATCTTGTTGTCAAATGGACGTTTTGTTCCCAATATTTCACCAACATAAACTATTGATCTCGCATGTGAGAGTTTTGTAGTCATAAACATTTAGAAAAGGTTTGTCATGCTGTGTTCTATATATAAAAGCTCAAAAAAAGAAGGAACATACCTTTATATCCCTAAGAAGGATGATTTTTCACAAGTTCCTGACGCATTGATGGAAATGTTTGGTAAACCTAGCTTCGTAATGGTCATCAAAATGGATGGCCGTAAATTGGCGCAAGTGAATATCGATAAAGTTCGTGAGTCTCTAGAAACTGACGGCTTCTTTTTACAACTGCCGCCACCACCAGTGAATGAACTTGAGTTGTACAAAGAGCGCAAGGCTCAACAAAACACTCAAGATGAAGAGTAATCGTACTCACCTTATTCAGGGAGGAATGATCGTTGAGTAAATTATCGCAAACCCTAATTACCGTGTCGGCATTGTTGGCCGGCAGTGCAGTGGCTCCGTTACACGCTAATGAGTTGAGCTTCGAACAGTTTGTTGAAAAGCTGAAGCAGCAAGGCTCAGAGCAAGGTATCTCTCAATCGATCATCGACCAAGCCTTCGACGGCGTGACGTTTAAACCGCGTGCGGTGAAGGCTGATAAAAACCAACCAGAGAAAAAGCTAACGCTGGACGAGTACATCCCAAGAGCTGTCCCTAAATGGAAGGTTAAACAAGCGCAGTCGCTTTATGATAAGCACTATACTGAGCTGAAACGCATTGGCGATGAGTACGGTGTTCAACCTCGCTTTATCGTTGCATTGTGGGGTGTAGAGAGTAACTTCGGCACTTATACGGGCAATTACCGTGTGATTGATGCGCTAACCACCATGGCTTACGAAGGTCGACGTGAGGCGTTCTTCACCAAAGAGGCGATGGCGGCTCTGACCATTTTAGAAGAGGGGCACATTAAGCCTCAGGATATGAAAGGGTCGTGGGCTGGAGCTATGGGGCAACCTCAGTTTATGCCAAGCTCATTCTTAGCTTATGCAGCCGATGGTAATGGTGACGGTAAGAAGGATATCTGGAATACCGAGGCCGATGTTTTCGCTTCTGCGGCGAATTATCTCAGCCAGTCTGGTTGGGATGACAAGTACACATGGGGTAGGCAGGTAAAAGTGCCAGCGAATATCTCTTTAGAAATGCAAGGTCGCTCGGAAGAGAAAGGTAAATACCTTCAAGAGTGGTCAAAGCTTGGGATTACGAGATTTGATGGTAGCCCGCTACCTAAGCTCGATGAAGATATTAAAGCGTGGTTAATCATGCCTGATGACCAAACAGGGCGCACCTATTTGGTTTATAACAACTACAATGTACTGATGAAGTGGAATCGTTCGTACTACTTTGCTCTGGCAGTGAGTCACCTTGCTGACCGAATTAAGTTCAAATAACTTAAGTTTAAATAGAACGGCTAAAGCAAAGCGGCATAAGCCAATAGATTTAAAAGGGACTCTTCGGAGTCCTTTTGTTTTTTAGTCAACATTGTTTTCATACAAACAGAGGATAAGCGAGTGTTAACAGACAGAGCTGCACAGATGGTGATCTTTCACGCCTTGATTAAGCATGGTGGCTTCACCAGTGCGGCGAAGAGCTTAAATGTGTCGGTGTCGCACATCAGTAAGCAGGTCGCTCTATTAGAAGACAATATTGGTATTAAGCTTGTGCAGCGAACGACGCGCAGCTTAACCTTAACCGAAGCAGGTGAGGTGTTTTATCAACATTGTGAGCAGCTGTTTGGCACCTTAAAAGCGGCACAAATGGATATGGAGAGCCAGCGTGATGATGTTTCGGGTAAATTGCGCGTTGGTATTTCACAGTCATTCGGCACTCTGCATGTGATTCCTGCAATCGATCAGCTGCGCCAGCTCTACCCTCAATTAAAAGTCGAGGTTCACTTGTTCGATTATAAAGTAGATATGATCGAAGAGCGTTTGGATCTTTGGATCACCAATAATGAAGAGCTACCTGAAGGGTACATTGCCCAGCGGCTAGCAGACAGCCAGTTTGTGGTGGCGGCGTCACCTGACTACTTGATCAAAGCTGGCACACCGAGTTGCCCGTCAGATCTGAGTGATCACAACTGTCTTATCTATCGCAGCCGTGAACGTGATTATACCTCTTGGGCTTTCGACAATGGGCAAGAGAGCCTATGTGTTACTGTTAGTGGGGATTATTCTGTCGACTTAGCAGAAGCGGTGAGAGACGCGGCAGTAGCAGGCTGGGGGGTTGCCTATCTAGCGACTTACCTCGTTAAAGAGGAGTTTCGCAGTGGTCAATTAATCCAAGTATTACCCGAGTGGAAAGCTAGCCAGATCATGCCATTTTTTGCTGTCTATCCAAGTCGAAAAAATATGCCTAAGAAGCTGTCTACGGTGATTGAGTTTCTTAAACAACACATTGGTTCTCCGACTTATTGGGATAAAAATCTCAAAACCTGTGTTGAATTACACCGCTAACTGTCGCTGTTTTTGAAAATATAATTTCCATATGGAAAAAGTACTAAAAATAATCAATAAAGTTTTAATTAATTCAATAGGTTAGATATTTAGGGCTCTAGCGGCCTTTTATGCCAACATCCATGTAACAACCACCGCTTGCCGCAAACGGTTTCCTCTATACAATGCGTCGCCTTTCCTACTACAACTTTTCAGGTTTGACGCATATGGCATCCCTAATTGGAATCATTACTCTTCTAGTAATCGCTTGGTTACTATCTACGGACAGAAAAAATATTCAGCTAAGAACAGTCTCTCTTGCTTTCTTACTTCAGGTTTCTTTTGCACTGCTGGTGCTGTACGTACCTATGGGTAAAGACGTTCTTAATGGCGTGACGGGTGCAGTGTCGAGCTTAATCAACTATGGCCAAGAGGGTATTGGCTTTCTATTTGGCGGTTTGACCAACAGTGGATTTGTGTTTGCGATTAACGTACTGGGCATCATCATTTTCTTCTCGGCTCTGATTTCGGGTTTATACCACATTGGTTTCATGCCAAAAGTGATCAACCTAATTGGCGGCGCACTGCAGAAACTGTTAGGTACCGGTCGTGCGGAATCTCTGTCTGCTACAGCAAATATCTTTGTTGGTATGATTGAGGCACCGTTAGTCGTTAAGCCATACCTAAAGCACATGACCGATTCACAGTTGTTTGCGGTAATGACCTGTGGCTTGGCGTCTGTAGCTGGCGGTACGCTGGTAGGTTATGCGTCTCTGGGTGTAGACCTGAATTACCTGATAGCAGCGGCATTCATGTCTGCGCCTGCAGGTCTATTAATGGCGAAAATCTTAGTACCAGGCAGCGCTAATGAGACTCAAGAGAGTATTGAGTCAGATGTAGAAATTCCACGAGCAACAAACGTCGTTGAGGCAATGGCAGATGGGGCTATGTCTGGACTTCGTATTGCGGTCGCAGTGGGTGCAACACTTCTTGCTTTTGTTAGCGTGATTGCAATGCTGAATGGCATGCTAGGCGCTGTTGGTGGCTGGTTCGGTGTAGAGCTCAGCTTCGAACTTATCCTAGGTTATGTGTTTGCACCCGTTGCATGGCTGATTGGTGTGCCATGGAATGAAGCAGTAATTGCGGGTTCTCTAATCGGTAATAAGATTGTCGTGAATGAGTTTGTTGCCTTCATCCAATTGATGGAAGCGAAAGATATGCTAAGTGAACACTCACAAGCTATCGTAACCTTTGCACTGTGTGGTTTTGCGAACATCTCAACCATGGCGATTCTTATCGGTGGTTTAGGCAGTCTAGTACCTGAGCGTCGCTCATTCATTTCAAAGTATGGCTTCCGCGCAATTTGCGCAGGCGTGCTAGCGAACTTGATGAGTGCGTCAATCGCAGGTGTCGCTCTGTCACTTTAAGCGCTATTTAGCTCAACAAAAAAACAAAAGCCGCGATATCAATCGCGGCTTTCATGTATCTAACGGTTCTGTCTCTCTATCGGATGATAGAGAAAGTGGAACGAAGACTATTTATTTGAGTGGAACTGCTCACAAGCGATCATCGTATTCTCGATTAGACTTGCTACTGTCATTGGGCCAACACCACCTGGAACTGGCGTAATGAAGCTTGCGCTCTCTTTTGCGACATCATATTCCACGTCGCCAACCAGCTTGCCAGACTCAAGACGGTTGATACCAACATCGACTACCACAGCGCCTTTCTTGATCCATGCTCCTGGAATGAAGTTAGGTTTGCCTACGGCAACCACAACAACGTCTGCTTGACGTACGTGACCTTCTAAATCTTTAGTGAAACGGTGACAGGTGGTCGTAGTACAACCTGCTAGAAGCAGTTCAAGCGTCATTGGACGGCCAACGATATTTGATGCACCAACAACAACGGCATGTTTACCACGTAAGTCGATGTTGTAGCGGTCGAGCAGAGTGATGATGCCTTTTGGCGTACAAGAGCGTAGCTTAGGGATACGTTGCGCTAGACGACCAACATTGTATGGATGGAAGCCATCAACGTCTTTTTCCGGCGTAATACGTTCTAACACGTGTGTGCTATCGATACCTGCTGGAAGAGGTAGTTGCACAAGAATGCCATCGATCTCTGTATCGTCATTCAATTGGTCAACAAGTGTCAGTAGCTCTTCTTCGGTTGCCGTCGCGGGTAAGTCAAAAGACTTTGAAACAAAACCGACTTCTTCACACGCTTTGCGCTTGCTTCCAACATAAACTTGAGAAGCTGGGTCTTCACCCACTAAAACTACCGCTAGGCCCGGAGCTCGTAAGCCTGCTTCTGTGCGTGCTTTTACACGTGCAGCAACTTCAGAACGAACGGTTTGAGAAATTAGCTTTCCATCAATATTTTGAGCAGTCATGAATTTCCTTAGTATTGATATTCAAGTTAGTGGCTGATGTTTTGGCGCATTATTCCAGAAAACGTTTTTGATTTCCATCAAGCAAACGTTTGCTTTGGTCTAATTTTCAACACTTATAATGTCTTTGCCCTTTTTTTACTCACTTAGATCAGAATGTTAGATAAAGCCGTTGCTTTACTGATTCGAATTCGTATAATTCTTTCCTGTAGCGCGCCCTTAGCTCAGCTGGATAGAGCACAACTAACCCCCTAAAGGTTACTACTTTATCCTAAATACCTTGTTGTATATGGCTTTGATAGGTGGTAAGGTTACCACATTGAGTAAATGTGTTTACTACTAAGCGTTACTACTTACCACAAAGAAAGTAGTATGGTAAGTTTAAATTAAGTCCCCTTAGCTCAGCTGGATAGAGCACGTGCCTTTAATTGAGGAGCTTGTATATGGAAACATGTACAATGCAGAGGGTGAATTCAAGGAAACCTCAGCGCGTAATGGCGGTGGCAATCTTGAGCCAAGCTCTACAAGCGTGTAGAGAAGGTGCAGAGACTAGATGATGCAATGCGATCTCATTGTGTAATACATCACTAGCGCCCTCCACCCAAACAGATAATGCTGTGGGTGATGATATAGTCCAGACTACAAACATCAGATGATGGCAGTGAAAGCTGTAGTGGTACGCTAAGCATGTGGTCGCAGGTTCGAATCCTGCAGGGGATGCCATATTTAAAAAAAAGCGGTATAGCAATTATTGTTATACCGCTTTTTTTATTCGTGTTTTAGAGGTAGACCCTCAGGTGATTATTAAATCACAAGCCATTTGTGCTATCCGGGTACAAGTTCGCTTCGGAACAAGAGCGCCTTAGTGCGACGGCTCTAAACCACTTCTGTCCAGAACCTTCGCGGCGGGCACTTCATAACTCAGAAATGCCCCATAGTGTGCTAGCGCCGCGCCACTCAACCTCAAAAATTACAGTGAAGTAGTTTGACCTACTTTTTCTTATCTGTGTAACCTCTAACAAGTTGGGGGCTCGTCAACTGTGTTTGTGGAGCTCATGCTCGTTTGCAAAGGAAGATCATGTCGAAACATAAAGTCAGCGACTTTTGGATAAAGGCAGATTGAATCTTCATGTGTTTAAGGTCGTAGGTAGAGTCACAATGAGCAGTCTATGCCGTCATATGGATAATAGACAGTAATTTACCGCGAATTGCAACAAGTTTTATAGTGGATAGTTTGCTAATGCTCTGATTTACAGTGACTTGTTAATGTTATGCTGCAAATAGGTGAGAGTGATAGGCTGCAAGTTGAGAGTGGGAAAGGCGGCTTGTCGCTGTATATAAAGCGTTAGGTTTTACGAGGGTAGGTCAGCAATGAAGTATGTTTATCGTTTTTCAATAGTTTTTACGCTGTTTTTGTTCTTTCTCGTAGTCGGGTTGTACTCATTGGAGTTCTATATTCATGGCTTGTGGTCTTCAAACTTCACAAGGTTTAGTGCTATATCAGTTTTATTAGGTGCGAGCACGGCAATCACTGTTTGGTTATCCAATCAGGTTCGTCAGAACTCGGAAGACTTACTTGAGGAAACTAAACATTATTATGAAAAGTCTTATGAAACTCTAAATGTGTTAGGCAAGGATGGATTCCCTAAGAACCAGCGAATTCGCTGGTTAACCGCTGCTCGTTTGTTGTCGGTTGCAGAGAAACTACATAAACAAATTCCATTATCTAGCCATAAAAAACTATGCGAAGAAGCTAGAGAGTATTGGCGACAAAAGTTTTATGATTTATTGCTGCCGAACAAACAGGGCCCCAATAAAAATTACTTTGCAGAAGATGTCAGGTTTCTTGACTCATACAGAGCCAGAGACCCTGAACCACTAGAGTTGAATTCAGTTTTAATGATCTTCCGTTTTGTCGAATGGCAAGACTCTCGTGTAGATCCGCTAGAAAATGTTCCTATGCCAGATGACAAGAAAATCAATAAAATGAAGCGTCTAGGCCCTGTTGGCTTAGCTCAGTTATTGGAAGCGTATAAGAAATCAAAAGAACAAACCTAATGCGGCTACATGGATTCCCCCGGTTGTCAAACATCCGCTAAACTTGTGTTGATGGGTTTTGGACTGCCGCTCTACATTCGGCCTACTTATCGACGATTCGCATACGTCGTGGCCCTGATGACTTTGCGCGACTGCGGTGCCTTATTCGTTAGATAACATCGAGTGTGTCCGCCGCATTAACAGGCTCTCCGCAAGTGGTCTTAACCTATCTCCATCATTAGCGTCTGCAATGACCCGGTGGGTTTAACTCTTTTATGCTGCTTAAGTTCCTACTTAAGCAGCATAGTTTTCATACTCAGTTTGGTTGTATAAAAGCGACCATATAATTCGTGCGTTCTTCGCGGCAAGTGCCACTATCGCTCGATTCATTCCTCTGCGCTCCAGAACGCCTCGACACCACTGACTTAGCTTATCTTGCTTGTCGCCAAGGTTGGCAATCACGCTCCTTGCGCCGTGAACTAATAATCCGAATTCCGAAAGCAGAGCACGCATGCGATTCATAAGCGCGGTGCGTTCACGAACCCAATGCTCTCTCATTCTATGTACCGATAGGATGGCTTGTTGTTCGGGGGATTTTATGAGCACAAAGCGAGTTGAGGGGCGCTGAACAACTTTGTAAATAGTAACAGCATCATTAAGATCGTTCTTTCCCTTAGTTCGATAAGGAATTACATATTTAACAGCCATAACGCGGGCGTCATGTCCCAGTTTATTTAGTGTTCTAGCCCAATAATGTGCACCACCACACGCTTCAACCCCTATACGCATTAGTGGCATATTTGCTATTTTAGTCAATAGTTTAGAGCGTGTTACTGACTTATTAAGTATGACTTTACCATTTTGGTCTACGGCATGAAGGCTAAAGTGGTTCTTAGCTAGGTCGATACCGCAAAAATAAGAATAATCAGACATGATGCCTCCGATGCATTTAAGTACCACATAAGTGTGGCAGATCCTCGTTAGGGGGAATCTATGTCATTCGTTAGCTCACTTATTTGAGTTTGGTATATATGAAAAGAATAAAAAGAAACCCAGAGAAATTTGAACCGATAGACCTTTTTAGTTCTATTGGCTTGGAATATAACTACAATTTGCAGAGTCCAGAAGATAGGGACGACTTCGTTCAAAGAGTTTCGGATTCTTTGACTTCAGCTCAAAGCAATGAAAGGGTGCTGTTCGGGAAAAGAGTCGAGTCTTCTTTTCCTATTGTTGTAGGTGCTTTAGGTAAAGTATCGTTTATCAAACAAGAAGACTCTGGTACTAGTTTCTCGACAAATGAGAAAATTAAGCTTCCGGATTATAGAGTTACAACTGTAACCGGTGAGCAATACCTTGTTGAAGTAAAGAACTGTCATTCTGAAGATATCAATTATGAATATCCATTCCGCAATGATTACCTTGCGGAGCTGCAAGCATATGCTGAAATGAACAAAGTACCTCTAAAGTTGGCTATATACTTTTCAAAATATAATCAATGGGTTCTGCTTGACCCTAGCTCTTTGATTGAACAGTCAAAGCGTTATGTGACTACTTTCATTAATTCAATTGCTAAAAATGAAATGGGTACATTTGGAGATGTCTTAATCGGTGCCAAGCCAAAACTAGAGTTTGTCATTGTCAATGATACTGATAACACAGATCCGATTGGAGATGATGGTCAAACAGCAATTTTGATAAAAGAAGTAAAGCTTAAGTGTGCAGGTGTTGAGCTTAAAGCAGAGTTAGACAAGAGCATTGCGTTTTATCTCACTCGATATGGTGACTGGATTGAGTCTTCAGTTACCCCAGTAGTGAGTGATAATAAAGTTGAATCTATTATTTTTACATTTGAGCCTGAGCATCCTTCTGAGAATTATGGGTTTGATATGATTGGCTATTTAAGCTCCATGATTAGCGCTGCCTACAGAGAGCGGACAATCAGAGACGACAAGATTGTTGCGATTGATGCTAACGTAGACCCCGCTCAGTTTAATATTGGAATTCCTGATGATTATAAAAGTGACGAACTACCGTTATGGCGCTTCCATATTCAACCAAACTTTGAAAAGGAAATAGAGAAAATTTCATTGGAATCAGTGGGCTAACAACGTTTAAGGTTTAAAGGTACTTTTTCTTATGTGAGCTAATGTATCTAAGTTATTTAAGCTAAAAAGCTTTTGTCCAGAGACTTCACAGAGTGATATTTTTACACATGTTACTTTTCTCCCAAAGTGCCTGCTAACTAAGATCCGCCCGCCCCAAGCTAGTCGGTAATATGGAATTAACGGTTTTAATTGCTTTGATGCAAACATACTAAATGATGAGTAAAATATGACTGCTCCCTACTATGTAAAGACTGTCGAACACACACTGAACAATCAGAACTAGAGGTAGTTATTAAAATGCTAAAACATTTTACATTGGCATGCATGTTATTGGTTTCTTTTATCAAGTTCACATCTGTAGCTCTCGCAAACGATGATTCGCTTGGGTTGTTTATCGATGCAAGCCCGCAATGCCCTTTTAGTCAGGACGAATTAATGGGTAAGATCCAAGGGGAGTTCGTTAAGGCGAGAGTAAAGCCATCACAAGATCGCATACACTTCTTACGCATTTCCTTGCACTGTATTGAAATAACACAGCGCAATGGATTTAAAACTGGGGTGGCTCTGCATCAAGACATAAGATTTGGTACCACACTCGATAACGGCACAGTCGTCTTGGAAGAGCACAATCGCGGAATGATGCTAGTTGGTTCAGGCGATGTGTCTTCAAAGGTTTTCTTTTTCAATAGCATCAAAGATATTGTTTCGGAAGCACTTATAACCTATATAGAAACCCCGAATGCTACTACTTTACAGCAATATAATTACATTATTCAGTTAATGGCATTACGAGATAGAAATAACGCAGAAGCAGTAACAAAAGATTTAAGAAAGCGTGGCTACAATACACACGTAAAAGAAGAAGAGTCATCTAATAGAATCATTGTTCTCCCAGAGCCTGAATATGGGTATGAGCAGGTTATTCAAATTGTTGAAGAACTTGAAGATATCACAGGCTCGCGAGGGCAAGTGTTAAAGTTTAGGCCTAAATTATAACCAAAAGACCAGCGATACTGGACATATGACTATGCGACTTTCCATATCTGATCTAATTTATGATCTTCTAGTTTATACAAATCCGTAACAAGGTTTTGTCCAAAAACGTTTCATAGAGCCAAGCTTTGGGACAAAAGTGATTTAACCTTTAGAGTCATCACAATTTAGATGTCAAACCGCAGGACTATGATGATCGTGAGCTGTTTAAAAGTGGTTTTGACATTAGATGTCAGCTCCATCTTATCGTCAGAATTCTCAGGTTATGGTAATCGTGACTGGTTCAATAGTGGTATTGATGTTTGTGAGGGCTCTATATTGAGAGCAGATTTTCACAGTGGCAATGTGATAGGTTAGCCCTATACTTTATGTAATTTTTGAGAGCATATTAGTGAGTGCCTTATTTCAGATAATATCCGACCTGCATGAGGAGTTCTGCGGAACTACTATCATGGATTTAGTTAATCCTGATGCTGATATTGTGATTGCTGCCGGCGATATAACACATGGTGTCGGGCTAGCAGAGTTAGCATTGCAAGCTGCAAAATCTAATCCAGATATTGAGTTTATTGTTATTGCTGGCAACCATGAGTTCTATCAGAGAGGCTTTGATTATCAGGATTACCTATCTTGCATTCCTATTTGGAATAAATTAAGCAACAACCTACACTTCCTAGAAAACACTTCTGTAGTCCTTAGCAAATTTGACCTTGAGTTATTTGGTGGAGTTGGCTGGTCTAATATTAGTAAGCTGAACGAAGTCAATACACTTTCTTTACAGTTGAAAGTTCATGACTTCAAAAGCATCTCTGTAAATAACCAAGTGCTGACACCCTCGAAAATGAGAGCACTGAACTGTGAGTTTAGAAACGCTTGTATTAAATCTATGTCCACTTCCACAGCACAAAACAAGCTGGTTGTGACCCACTTCCCACAATCCGTTGAACTGAGGCATTCAAAATATCCAGTAGATCTTTTGACGTGTTATTTCTGTTCTGACGATAATGAGTTAATCCGAGAGCTAGCTACGCACGGTGTGGGAGTGATGGTAAGTGGACATACTCATGACAATTTCGATTGTATTGTTGAGGGTGTTAGGCAAATCTCTAATCAGATTGGCTACCCACACGAGGATGGCAACAGAAAAAGCCTCCTTAATTCACGAAGATTGTTTAGGTTATTTAATTGACCGTGTTTAATGCTAATAGCATTGAATGTGGTTACGTATGCTTGATTTTTGTTCTTTGAGGGCAAGATGTGAGCAAAAGTATCTGTTTTATCTGATTTTTTATCTATCGTACTCATAATTTTTTTATTTCTGACCTATTTTAGATGAGTTAATGATTCATGGTGGTCTACGGCAATAATGAACGATTTAATAGTGGTTTTGACATTGGGATTATCCTAGATCTGGTGATGTACATATTCATTGAAGTGACTCACGCGGTAGCTCGCTTTGGGACATAAAGTGCCTTAGTGCGACTGCTCTAAAGCACTTCTGCTCCTTTTCTCGTTAGTGCAATCGAAGATCACCGCAACGATTTTAGGCTTAGCTGCCGAAATCTAGCGTGAGTTTATCTCCATGCGCACGAAAGAAGCACTGGCAGCACGGAAAAAGAGTGGGATGGCACTGGGTCAGCCAAAGGGTGAAGCAAAGACACTCAAACTGGATGTCCCTATTGGGGAAATGACAAACTCACTTTGGTATCGATAGAACAATAAGTGATCAATCATTCTTTCTGGGGTAATCTATATTCATCGGATTGAACATGATGTCATCGAGGCTCAATGCAAGAGAAAGTAAATGATTGGCTAGATATAGCAGAGCGAGTTCTAAACCTAATCAGACCCAAGGCTTACAACACTATAGCTAAGGCTGTCGTCCTTACTGGTATAGGTCTTATAGTTGAGTCACAGGTGAACTTTCTTCATGCAGTGGTAGTGGCACTATTCGAAGAGTATATAGGCAAGTCCGAAATTCTTCGCTCTGTTCTTAATGCTTCGAGTGATCCCACAGTGGGCATCTTACTTGTTCTTGCGGGCATGGTGTATCACGTAGCTGTCACCCTTGGTAAAGACTTCATCGACACAAAAAAAGCAGAGCTACCAAAGTATCCTGTACTCAGTTGCTTTCTACTGAATGGCGATAGAGAGAAGTTAGATTCAGAATTCACTGTACGAGGTAAGCTAGTCTGTCTTCCAGATAGCGATAGCATTCCAGATCAAGAAGAGCCTATATTTGATGAAGCTATCTATGGTCACAACGCTTCTATTTTCCGTACGATGCAGGCCATCCACAGATCTCCCTTTGGTGATCAACTAAATAAGAGCTTATACCGAGAGCGAGCAGATGTATTAAAGGAGTGGGCTGGGGCTGAGATTCTTTACTTAAACATCTCGAATGATAGTAGTATCTTAGCTAGCGGGGTTTCTGTTGTACTTACAATCCCTCGCTACAAAGGATTATCAATCAAAGTACCTGATAACAAATATCCACCAGAACCCAAATCAGTACGTAAGTACGACGATAAATTCTCCCTCATACTTCCTAGCTATAACAATGTATCAATGCCGGATTTATGGGTATCTTCAGATACTAAGAACTACCACATCAAATGGAAAGTAAATCGTCTTCAAGCACAAACTGAGCTGGAGGCGGATGAATGCGTACTGTTGAAGACTGATAAGCCAATTGATGTTCAATGCACTATTTTTTGCGATGAGTTACCAGAGCCAGCTCGGACAACATTCAGAGCGAACCCACCACAAGATACAACCGTTATCTCTGTAGATGAGCTATCAGATGAATCCTGTTATAAAGCTTTAAGCGACAAGCTAATTATGGAAGGCTACGTCCTAAGAGTTTTTGAAGA
Organism: Vibrio fortis; assembly: GCF_024347475.1. Taxonomy (NCBI): domain Bacteria; kingdom Pseudomonadati; phylum Pseudomonadota; class Gammaproteobacteria; order Vibrionales; family Vibrionaceae; genus Vibrio; species Vibrio fortis. The sequence continues at coordinate 2,327,423 of NZ_AP025487.1, read as the reverse complement.
AATGGTTGAAGAGTGTGAAATGGAAAGAAGCTAGGTGACCCTAGCTTTCTACTACTTATTCCAATGACGCTTAACTGTGAGATACCGATACCTAACTCTTTCTCTGTAGCGCTTTGAGACAATCCCTCTGCTTTGCATCGCTGTACATTTTTAGTGGTATCTTTTGCTGCTGGTCTACCTAGCTTCTTACCTTCATTTTTCGCGCTATTAAGCCCTTCCTGAGTGCGTTCTCTGATTCGGTTTCCTCACCATAGGGACAAAAGCGAGATACAGATTTTTCAATCATCAATGACTATGCTTAACAGCGTCTTGTAGTGTTTCCCAAAATTTTCTTCATGGTTAAGGCCAAGAATGCACGCGAACTGAGCGATTTTTACCGCTACTTCTACTGAGAGGCCATCATTAAGTAAACGGGTCTCAATGTATTCATAAACAAGATCGCTTGTTTCAATATTCATCATTTTCGAAGCGTATTCGATCTGTATTGATGTACTATTGTGAGTCACCTTCGGGAATCTCCTTTGCTGAGGGACAAAAGCGCCTTAGATTGATAGTAGAGCTTTAGTTACGTTATCGACAGAGAGAACATTGCCGTAAACTCTAGACGATGAGTCTTTATTGCTGTAGAGCTGGACTTTACTGCAACTTTTGTCGAAGTCCATTTTTATACCCCAAACATCTCCCGAGTGAGGGCGATTATCCATCAATTCCTTTGCAATAAGGCTTTCGATGTCAGAAAGTGCCATCAAGATAAACTGGTCAGGCACCACTCGCACTAAAAGGTGTGCATTTGTCGATAGACGGTCGAGATTGACCTTACGTAAATCAAACCAATAACCACCAGTTTTATTTTGAGCAACTGATGGCGATATAACGCTTATTGCTTCTTTGAAAAATACCGTAGTATTTGAGAACTGCCTAAAACCATTATTTGTAAGCACTTGGATATTGTGGTGTCTTGTAGATTCAGTCATCATCTCTCCCTGTTCAAGCTGCGGCAGTGCCTCTTCACTTGGTACAAGGTCTTGAAGTTGCCTCAGTTTAGATATGGAAATTTGGTATTGCCCATTTCTCGGCATAGGCTTTCCTGTGAAACGTTAGAAAACTCTAGATCCAGAACCATTATAGATTGTGTTTAACCTTAGCAATGGGTCTAAACTCATAGTTTTAGGAGGGTAATGATGAAATCACCAACGTCAGTCAAAAAGCTAGAAGATTTGGGGCGAACTCAACTTTCAAAAAACTACTTCATGCGTGATTTTTTATATTCTGAAATTTCACAGATAGAAAGGATACCTAACATCCCCGATTTCCCAGATGTTGCAATTGAAGCAGGAAAAAACTTATGCTCTCATTTGCTTGAGCCTATCGAAAAAGCGTTCGGCCGGGTTTCGATACGTTCGGGTTATCGCTCTCCATCAGTTAATGCTAAAGGTGCCGAAAATAGCAATCAATACAATTGCGCGAGTAATGACAAGAACTATGGTAAGCATATATGGGACTATCGGGATAAAGATGGTTGTTTAGGAGCTACCGCTTGTATTGTAGTGAACTCGTTTATTCCTTATTACGAACGTACCCATCATTGGCAAGCATTGGCTTGGTGGATTCATGATAATTTACCGGAATACTCAGAAATGTATTTCTTTCCTAAGTTGGCCGCCTTCAACTTAACGTGGAGTGAAAGGCCAAAGAAAGTAATAAAAAGTCACATTACTGGCTCTCGAGGAGTTCTCACTAAACCAACAATGGCAAACTTCAAAGGCAGTCACGCTGATGAGTACGCCACACTCCTAGAGGAACTACAAAATGAGCGGGTTACGTGAAACCTCCGAGCTTTGGGACAGAAGTGCCTTAGACATACTTAACTTGGGATAAAGCAACTTAGATTGCTGTTGTGTTTAACTCTTCATTGTATCCTGTAACCCTACCTGCATTATCAACTAGAATTACACTTGTCTAAATGGATTGAGGGTGAATTGAGGAATGATTCTGGGCAAATTGTTGGTATCGGCTACTTACGCAGCTCGAATACCGCCAGAACTATATAATGAAGAAAGTGACATAACTTTCTTTGAGTTTGCCCTGTTTGTGCTAAGTATTTGTATTATAATATTTTTATTTATTCTGGTTCGCAATCTTATAAGGGATGCTAGCAGACTAATCATAGACACTTGGCGTTTAAAAACTCGCACACCAAGAGTACAAGTGCACCATAGCATTGCATTCCCTAAAAATAGGGTCGTCTATATTAGCGACTTTAATATTCCCCTGCCAAAACCTTTAAACACTAGCCTTCATGCATCCCTCAACATCTGGATTTTTCCATATGCTTTAAGAGAATCAAGTGGCTATTCGTCTTTTGCGCAAGCCATAAACTATCAGCCCATACTGCTTCTAGAGGATGATGAGCAGAGTAATATTGTTATGCTCGTCAATGATCGGGAAATTTATAGGGTTCCTTTACATTTCCGATGGAGAGGCCTTCATGGTTATTCTCAGTTAATGATATATTCGGATCAAGTTACTCTAGATGGAGAAAGACTGAAACCTATTATGTATCAATCTACTAGTTAAGTTTCAGTATCAATATTGCTCTCGTAGATAGTTTATAGCCTTCTCCAAGAACATCTGGCGAAGTTGTTCGGTTCTTTGCTATGAAAAGATAAGTTTAATATCGTTGCATTAGTTGTAGTGGCACGCTGAAGTTGACCACTTAATAAGATCTCTAGTACGAACCTGTTCCGGCTAGCTCTGGGACAAGAGCGCCTTAGTGCGACTGATCTAAAACACTTTTGCCCCATTATTGGTTTCGCCAAAAAACCACGCTATCGATTGAGTGAATTTTGACCAAATATAACTAATCTGACACCCAAAACTCACAAAGTACGAAAAATGGGGGGCATTGTGCTATTCTTGCCCCAAATGAACACGCTGATTTTTGCATTATAAATCGCTCTGAAATCGTTATAAACTTTTAAGACAGTATGGAATTGTATCGCTTGATTAAGCGTCTAAAATCTTAGCTAAAAGCGTTTGACGTGCTTTAAGGGCTGTTTCTGATAGGAAACCCACAGATTTTACATAATAGGAATAATCGACACCTAATAATCTGTAGCTACAGATTGTTAGGTGTTGTACATCATTTAGTGGAGAATGATTAGGTTTCGGATTAGAAATCGATATGTTCATACAACAAAGCTGTAGTGCTGCATAAATTAACGAGGTCGTATTAAATGTTTGGATTAAAACGAATCAAATCAGAAAATGAGCTGCTAAAGCAAGAATTAGCAGACCTCAAACAGAAGTACCAAACTGACGTTGCCGCTCTGGAAAATCAGCTCCAAGAGGTTCAGCAGCTTGTTCGCTCCGCTCAACAGGAACACCACTATAGTGATGAGTTGATGTCGAACAGTTTGAAAGGTGGAGATATGCTCCAAACCATTCGAACAGAGATGGTGGAGAATGCGCAATCTATGGCGCATGAAAACCAAGAGCTGCAACAACTAGATGAAATGTTTAAGCAGACTCATCAAGCTCTTGCTCGTCTTGATAACCGAGCCGTGAAGATCAGCACGGAAGCCTCACAAAGCATTGAGTCTGTTAAAATATTAGATAAAACTGCCATTTCTATTTCCCTTCTTGTATCGACTATTCAAGAGATTTCTGATCAAACGAATTTGTTGGCATTAAATGCAGCGATTGAAGCAGCACGAGCTGGTGAAGCAGGCCGCGGATTTGCCGTGGTGGCAGATGAGGTAAGAAACCTTGCAGGCAAAGCCAGCGAAGCCAGTGAGCAGATTGATTCTTTGGTAAACCAAGTACTAACGCAAGTGAACGCGATTAAAACCTCGATTGATAAAAACCAAACTTGTGCTGAGGAAGTGTCTGCCTCTTCTGCGCAGATTGGTTCTATTGTCAACGAAGTGGTCGTGAAATCGGAACACATGCAACAGGTAATCCATGTTGCTTCCACACGCGCTTTCTTGGATACGGTCAAACTCGACCACGCCATTTGGAAGAACAATATCTATCGTCTCCTACAAAAAGGCTTGTTCGGTGAAACCGTTAATAGCCACTCTGAGTGTCGCTTGGGGCAGTGGTACTACCGCGGCGATGGCAAGGCTTACAGCCACTTAAGAAGCTATGCATTGCTTGAAGAACCACACAAAGGCGTGCATGACGGTGGACGTGAAGCAATGAGTCAAGCCAAATCTGACAACATGGTAGGCATGGTGACTGCAATTAACGCCATGGAAGACGCCAGCGAACAAGTAGTGGAACAAATTGACAATTTAATGAATGAGATTATTGGTGATTTAACGTAACGGCACTTAGTGCGCACCTAACCTAACCCAATACTTTTGCTAGCGCGATGCTACTCACCGCACTAGCACTTCACAAGTAAATTTGCCATACCTGTAGTTATTGATGGTTTTCTAATTTAGAAAAGGCACTGGCAAGGTTTTGTCCAAAAACGTTTCACAGAACCAAGCTTTGGGACAAAAGCGATTTGAGTCATCAAGCGAGTTAGTTTTCAATTTCTTTTGTTTATATTTGCAAATAGTGACGAGATCTTAAAAGCTATCGATAGCTGAATCGATATGTTGGTTGTAATGCTCATAAATATCAATTTCATATAAATGAGATAAGATTCACTAATCTGATATCTAGACAAAACTTTAAGCCCCCTTATCTTGAATATGGTTTTTGTTACCCCGTATATTCCATTGTGAGACTGATGACACACTATATGTTGTGTTTTTCGGTCGTAATACCTTGCGAAGGTTACATTAATACTCATTTGAATAGAGAGGTAAACAATTGGCTAGATGCACAGCACCATCAAGAGGACATCGTTCAGCGGCCGCCGCAGCTAATTGCCCGGCATGTGGTGGACGCTATAGTCGTTATGGAAGTGGAGGTTACAGTTCATACTCAACCTCATCTTACTCTCCATCTCGCATTAGTAGTAGCGAAACAAGTAGCAGTAAAAAGCCAAGTTGGTCTAAATCAGGCTCTTCTGTATCTTATACATCCGCTCAAATTCAGTCTCTTACACCGATACGCGAAACTGTCGAGACTCGTGCAGCACAACAACCAGATCTTCGAGATGTATTCTTGTGCCATGCATGGGGCGACCGTAAAGACGCAGCTAAAGAATTGCATGATTTACTTGAAGCAGCAGGTGTTAAAGTTTGGTTTAGCGAAAAGGATCTTGGACTTGGTGTGCCGATGATGCGCGCTATCGATAAGGGATTGGCCAACTCTCGAATAGGACTTGTATTGGTGACTCCAGCGATGTTGGAGCGGCTTCCAAAAGAGAGTGTCGCCGACAAAGAACTTTCAACACTATTAGCTGGCAACCAACTTATTCCAATTGTACATAACACATCTTATGAAGCCCTACGAAATGTCAGCCCCATGCTAGCATCCAGAACAGGTTTGGATACTTCTGAGGATTCAATGGAAGTTGTAGCAGAGAAAATTGCCGAGTTGGTAGATATCTAATTCGTAGGTTGAATACTGCCCAAAGAATCGCGCTCCTTCGGTGGGTAATCAATAGTCGTCTCTTGGCTGCGATATCTCGAATAACATAGTTATTAGGGACAAAAGTGCCTTAGCTCTATTGATACAAACGTTTGAAAAACGAACTTAGTCACATTTCACATGTGTGCTTAATTGTATATTTGTTTTAGTTCGGGTCTAGCGCCTGAGTGTACAGCGAAGTCTAATTAAATATATGGAGAGCAATGATGGCTACAACAGGAGAAAAACCGGGTAAAGGTAGTTATACCTGTAAGAAATGCGGTCAACAAGTCGACTTAGATGATCATGATGATACTTTACCACCATGCCCGAAGTGTGCTCACACTGAGTATTACAAAGGATAACTTCTTATTAATTGAAAGCCTGTCTCAATCAGTAACGTATAATAATGTTTGACTCTGATTGGGATAGAGTGTCTTAGTCTGTGTATTTCGATGCTTGCGAGCACCTGTTTCTAGCGTTCAGGGACAGAAGCGCCTTACTCCAACAACTTTAAGCGTTTCATACCCATATCATTTTCTTTCCGTTGACTTTAGTCACAAAAATTGAATGGCTACTGAGGCTTTGCTCTTCTAAACTTTATGCATATGGAAAAAGAGAGGTGCCGGAAGGTGAATAAGACAAGCGTATTTGTATGGATAGCATTAATTGTCTGGCTATTTATGGTTGCTTGCTTTTTTGATTATATTGAAAAAGAAAGCTCTATACCTGTTATCCATGAATTCCATCTGGAGGACTCAAGTGAATAATGAACACTCACCAATGTTCAACGTTATGGAAACTTTAATTGCGTTAGCATTGGGCATAACTCTCAGTTTATTCTTTTCATTTAAAACTCAAAACTCTCTTCTAGAGGCTATTGAAAGCTCGCACGTTGCCCATTCAGCAAGCCTTGTCCATATGAGAAGCTATGTTCATCTAACTCAGCCAGAAGACGTTGACTACAAGATAAATAAACTACTTTCTGAAGTACAAGAGCTAACTTACGAGTTAAACACTTTAAAGGAAGCTAGCAATGACGTTAACGTTAGATTTCCTCAAATGCTTTGGTTAGGCAATTCACTTCCTTCTGTAGTTGATGAGTACGTAAAAACTGCTGATAGACAATTGGCATTACTTGAGAAAATACTTAAAGCAAAACAACAAACTGTATCAGAATCTTTATTAAACGAATTAGAGAAACAAGTTTTTTCAGAAGAGATGGATGAAGCAGCGGAACATGTTCACGAACGTTTGATGGACAACATATTCTTAACCAGCGAAGCAACCGTTTATACCTTGATACTATTGATTATTTTAGTCTTCTCTGTCGTGTTCCTTTACCTTAACCACTACATTATAGAATTGAAAAAAACCAAGTTAGCGTTACAAGGGGCTGTAAATAAGGCGGAGGAAGCCAGCTTAGCTAAGTCTATGTTTTTAGCAACAATGAGTCATGAGATAAGAACCCCAATTAATGGTGTTATAGGAATGACGCAGTTACTCATCTCTGACAATAAAGATTCAACTATTCAGACACACTTAGACACGCTTTTAGAGTCAGGTGAACACCTAATGGCAGTCATAAACGAAATTCTTGATTTTTCAAATCTAGAACAAGGAAATCTAGTTTTTGTTGAGGAAGAGTTCGAACTAAACAAGCTATTGATACCAATAAAAAACTCTTTTTATCCGCTGTCTTCTGACAAAAACCTTCAGCTTATATTCGATACCAGTAGTTTGCCTGAAGATCTTGTTTTAGTCGGAGATAAAGCTCGTATACGTCAAATTATTTACAACTTGGTGGGGAATGCCATTAAGTTTACCTCTGATGGGCAGGTTAAAGTTATTTTAAAATATGACAATGAAAAAAGTGAGCTTTTTATTCAAGTCTCTGATACTGGAGTTGGTATACCATCACATCGTTTAAACGGTATTTTTAATGCGTTCGAACAAGCGGATGTTAGAACGATGCACGAATTTGGAGGTACAGGGTTAGGTTTATCCATAGTAAAAAAATTATGTTTATCAATGGGTGGGGATATTACAGTCACAAGTGAGTTAGGTTCAGGAAGTTGCTTTGTAGCAAAAGTGACAAGCCCAAGAGGAACCACCTTCCAAGATAAAAGAAAGATCTCAAACGAAGAAGACTTTTCCGGTAAGTCAGTCCTTATCGTTGAGGATAACCGGATTAATCAACTTGTTGCTAAACGCTTGTGTGAAAAGCTAGGGCTTACTACTTCTATTGTATCTAACGGTAAAGAAGCTGCTGAAAGAGTACGCCAATGTTCTTTTGACGTAATCTTGATGGATCATCAAATGCCACATATGGGAGGCATAGAAGCGACAGAATTAATACGAAATGAGTATGCTTATCAAGGGGTTATTCTTGGTTGTACCGCTGATGTTACCAAAGAAACAGCGATAGCATTCGTTGATGCTGGTGCCAATGGTGTAATAACAAAGCCCTTACAATTAAACTCTTTGGGAGAGTCAATAGCACACAGCGTAACGCTGGTTTGTAATGTAAATCATGCCCATAATATTGCGTTGGAATAGAAGCTAGTTCATTTGATACCCAAGCTAGTGTTAATTCGTCTGGAATCGAGACCCGCTTTGGGACAAAAGCGCCTTAGAGCTACTAACTTAGATTACATCTTAGGCGATATAGCAGCACTTGAACCAGTGCCGCTCACAAAACAAGCGTAAGCTGAGACTACGCCAGAAACGTTATCCCCATCTACGCTCTGCAACAGCGGCAAGAGTTATTAGGCTAACTCGACATGTTCTTTCAGTTTGTTTTTATAGCGCTCATAAAGCGAATCCCATACATCTTCACTTACCATGCCTAGTGGTACGTATTCTTCAAAAATGACACCACTCTCATCAGGGTAGGCAAGCTCGGTATAGGCATAACGTGGGCCATCTGCATAAAGCGCTTCCCAACATTCGATGCATTCATCTTTAAACCATTCTTTTTTGATTGGCTCAGGGTCGTTATCCAGAAGATGAATTAAGTTTTTAGAATCAAAGAAATTATGCTCTTCACTTTTGACATCAAACAGGTAGCTAGAGAATAAAGCGATGGCTCTTCCGTCCCATAATCTGTAGCGGTGGTAGTGAGACGTATAACGCTCCTTCACTCGATCGAGAAGGTGACGTTCACATAAAGCGCTTAAGTCTTTGTTCCTCAATGTTGGGACTTCTGGAATTGGTTCAATGTCATAAAAGCGTCTATGGCCAAACAAGTAGCGCTGAGTCAACTTTGCGGCGATGGAATCAACGGAACCTTTAAGTGCAATGTCGTTGCATGGCAGTTTTTGGGAAGAGTCTGCAATTTTGTTGGCTAGCGCCTTAACAATGTCTGTAGTGGTTGATTTGACTTTCTCAACCAATTTTAAGCTTAAATACCCTTGAGCTGAGATTTTTAAAATTCCCTTTCGTGCAGGAATATAGCGTGGAGAGGAAAGCGTGAGTGCTGTCGCGGTGTCTAGTGATGTCAAAGTCGCTTGCTGGTCTAAGTCAACGTTTAGGTAATCGCAGAACGCTGCCAACTGCTCTTTAAAGTCGTTCAGTAACTCAAGTCTTTCGTTTTCTAGTTCTTGAAGCTCTTCTTTCGAAGCATCTTGATAATCCATAACTGACATATTGTTCTCCTCACAATGCATTCAGTTGCCTTAATATATACTCCCTCCCAAAAAAAATCTGATGATTTTGACGGAAACTCAAGTCGTTAGGGTGAAATTACATCAAAAAAAGACAATATGCTCCTGACCTCATAAAACCATACTTTACAGAGTTATAAATTAAGGATTTTTGTGATTCGACTGGTATCATAAGGCAAATTTTTCGAATTCAAGAAATCAGCAATGAACGAACAAGAACAACTATTCCTCAAAGAGCTGGAAAGCAAGCTCTGGACAGCGGCAGATAAGCTACGTTCCACTCTCGATGCAGCACAATACAAACATGCTGTGCTGGGCCTAATCTTTGTTAAATATGTTTCTGATGCGTTTAAGCTGCGTCAGGACGAGATCAAAGCTGACCTTGCTAACCCGGAGCATGAATACTATCTAGATCCGGCAGACTTCTCTGAAGAAGAGTTAGCTGAAGAGATTGCGATCGAGCTTGAACAACGCGATTTCTACACCGAGAAAAACGTGTTCTGGCTGCCTACGGAGTCTCGTTGGCAGTTTCTACAAGACAACGGCCCATTGGTCATTGGTGGTGCTGACCTTGAAATTGACGGCAAGGTGAAGAAAATTACATCGGTTGGTCACCTTATCGACAATGCTTTAGAGGGTATTGAGCGTGACAACCCTAAGCTGAAAGGCGTACTGAACAAGTCATACTCTTCGTTGAAGATTGATCAAGCCAAGCTGAATGAGCTTATCAACCTGATAGCGACTATCCCGTTTGTTCATGCTGACCTAAACAGCAAAGACATCCTCGGTCATGTGTACGAATACATGCTTGGTCAGTTTGCGCTTGCTGAGGGTAAAAAAGGTGGTCAGTTCTATACGCCTGCCTCTATCGTATCGCTAATCGTTGAAATGATTGAACCGTTTGAAGGTCGTGTTTATGACCCTGCAATGGGTTCAGGTGGTTTCTTTGTACAGTCAGAGAAGTTTATTGAGCGCCATGCTAACGAGAAGAAAGTAGATGCACTAACGCAGAAGCAGAAGATCTCAATTTACGGTCAAGAGTACAACCACACGACGTGGCAGCTAGCGGCTATGAACATGGCTATCCGAGGTTTGGATTACGACTTCGGTAAAGAGCCAGCAAGTACCTATACCAATGTACAGCATCCAGATCTGCGCGCTGACTTTATCATGGCAAACCCTCCATTCAACATGAAAGAGTGGAACACAGGTGTTGATGATAACGATCCTCGCTTCAAATACGGCCAACCGCCAGCAGGTAACGCCAACTTCGCATGGATGCAGCACATGCTTCATCACCTTGCTCCAGACGGCTCTCAAGCGCTTCTATTGGCGAACGGCTCGATGAGTTCGACCACAAACAATGAAGGTGAGATCCGTAAATCGCTTGTCGCAAACGATCTTGTTGAATGTATGGTAGCGTTACCCGGCCAACTGTTTACTAACACCCAGATCCCAGCGTGTATTTGGTTTTTAACTAAGAACAAAACCGCTCGCACAGATAAAGCAGGTCGCAAACTACGTGCGCGTAAAGGTGAAGTACTGTTTATTGATGCGCGTAACCTTGGTTACATGAAAGATCGTGTTCTACGTGACTTTAGTTTTGATGATATCCGCAAAGTAGCAGACCTATACCACGCATGGAAAACAGGTGAAGAAGTTCATGGTGTTGGCTACGAAGACCAAGCTGGTTTCTGTAAATCAGCAATGCTTGAAGAGATCACTAAGCATGACTTTGTTCTCACTCCGGGTCGTTATGTTGGTGCTGCTGAAGAAGAGGATGATGGTATTCCTTTTGCTGAGAAGATGGCTGTGCTGACTTCTAAGTTGGCTGAACAGTTTGCAGAATCGGCAACGCTAGAGGCTGAAATTAAGAAAAACCTAACGGGGTTGGGTTATGAGCTTTGATTTGCCTTTTGAGTTACCTGTAGGCTGGGAAGTACTTACAGTTGATGAGCTAGTGAAGAACAAAGTCATTGCTAAACCATTGGATGGTAATCACGGAGGAATCCACCCTAAAGCCTCAGATTATGTTGAGTCGGGTGTTCCATTTGTCATGGCATCTGATCTATCTGGTGGCCGTGTTGACCTGACAACGTGTAAGTTTATCACTGACGAACAGGCTTCAAGTTTGAGGAAAGGCTTTTCTAGAGTTGGTGACGTTTTGTTATCTCACAAAGCTACGATTGGTCGAACTGCAATAGTTCAAGACAATGATCACGACTATATTATGCTAACCCCTCAAGTGACCTATTATCGGGTATTGGATGAGAGTAAGTTAAGCAACATTTACCTAAAATCATATTTTGATTCGCGCTACTTCCAGAGTATTTTGGGCTTATGGGCAGGTTCAGGTTCAACTAGGGCTTACCTTGGAATCACAGGTCAGCTAAAGCTACCAGTTATAGTTCCACCAATCGATATTCAAAAAGAGATTTCTGGACAAGTAAACGCTCTGACTAAGAAAGTTACTGTTAACAACCAATTAAACAAAACCCTAGAAGAAATAGCTCAAGCCATTTTCAAATCATGGTTTGTCGATTTCGATCCGGTTAAAGCCAAAATGAATGGCGAACAACCGGAAGGAATGGATGATGTTACTGCCTCGCTATTCCCAGAAAAGCTCGTTGAGTCTGAGCTAGGGTTGATCCCGGAAGGTTGGGAAGTCGGAACACTGGATAGCCACACATCTATGATTATTGATCATCGTGGCAAAACACCTAAGAAGTTAGGTAGTGATTGGGTTGAGGAAGGTTACCCAGCGATATCTGCAAAAAACATTAAATCCAAAAAGATTGTTCGCCCAGACACAATTCGTTTTATCGATGAAGCTACATACAAGAAATGGATGAAAGAGCCGCTTATCAAAGGTGACATCATCATGACTTCTGAAGCGCCTATGGGCGAGCTGTACTTCTTTGATGGTTCAGAAGATTTTTGTTTAAGCCAAAGACTATACGGTCTCAGAGCTAACAGTGATGTTTGTAGTCCAGAATTTTTGTTTAACTGGCTCCAAACAACAAAAGCAAAGGCAGATATGGAAGGGCGAGCTTCTGGTACAACTGCATTAGGCATTAAGCAAGCTGAGCTTCGTAAGGTTAAGATTTTGACCCCACCACTAGAACTTCTAGAAAAGTACAGTGCTGTAGCTAGTAATCTAGTCGATATGGCAGCGAAAAATAATGCACAAAATACAGTTCTTGAAGACCTGCGTGACACCTTGCTTCCTAAATTGCTTTCCGGCGAAATCGAGTTAGAAACGGCAACCAAGAACTAATCAAAAGGACAATAAGACGTGTTTAAGATTGATAAGGAATCCAATCGAATTTCAAGAATTGAAACCAAGCGCTTTACAGACCTTGGTTTTAGAGAGCGTGACCATTTGCAAGAGTGGTTAGCTCATCAGCCTAATGCGTTGGGTGAAGAGTTATTAATCATCCAGAAAGAGTTTGATGGTTTTGATGACACCAGAGAGCGTCTTGACTTATTAGCATTAGATAAGGATGGAAACCTCGTGATCATCGAAAATAAGCTCGATGACACAGGGCGAGATGTCATGTGGCAAGCACTCAAATATGCGTCTTATTGTTCTAATTTAACGAAATCACAAATCGTGGAGATTTATCAGATTTACTTGAATAGATACTGCGATGGTGGTGACGCTAAATCTCTATTGTGTGAATTCCTTGATGCGCCAGATCTGGATGAGGTTGTGCTTAACTCAGGAATAAACCAGCGATTAATGCTTGTTGCTGCAAACTTCCGCAAAGAGGTAACGAGTACAGCATTGTGGTTACTCAATCACGATATCCAAGTCCAATGTTTTAAGGTAACTCCTTATGCAATGGGTCATGACCTATTTTTAAATGTCGAGCAGATCATTCCTACTCCAGAAGCCAAAGAGCTGATGATTGGTATGAATGCGAAAGAAGCAGAAGAAAAGAACACGGAAGCTGAACTTAAAAACAGGCACCGAGTTCGAATGGAATTCTGGGAGCAAGCCTTAGAGGCCATGAAAAGAAGCCAGTGTGACCTCTTTAATAATATCAACCCGAGTAAAGATCATTGGCTAAGTGCAGGATCAGGGGTTCGTTCGTGCCCTTTTACATTAATATTTGGCGTTAAGGAAGTTCGAGTTCAACTTGAAATGACTCGAACAGGAAGTCTAGAAAATAAGTTTTTATTTGATCACCTGTACGAGAGGAAGTGTGAAATTGAGGCTTCTTTTGGTTCACCTCTTGAGTGGTTAAGGTTAGACGATAAGAAGGCATCGCGAGTTCAGGCACGTAAAGAATTTGATGGTCATAATCGAGAGCAGTGGTATGAAATGATTGAGTGGTTGATTGAACATATGATTTTGCTTGAGAGTGCTTTTAGATCTCCACTGCAAACTGTGAATGAAAAACTTAAAAGTACCACATTTGATAATGAGGTCGACGCATGATCACAGAAGACCAACTAGAACAACAATGCCTTGATTGGTTTAAAGAGCTTGGCTACCAATACAAAAATGGCTATGACATCGCACCGGATGGCCCTGTTAACCCAGCGACAGACGTCCCTGAACGTGATGACTATCATCAGGTCGTTCTAAAACAACGTTTGCTTAGTCAGCTAGAGATATTGAACCCTGAATTGCCAGAAGAGGTTCTCAATCAGGTTGTGAACACAGTAAGCACACCTGAAACACCTGTGCTTATCAAAAACAACCGAGCATTCCATAAACTTTTGATTGAAGGTGTGCCTGTTGAATACTCCATCATTGAAGATGGTCAACTGACTCCAAAACATACCCATGCTCGCTTAATGGATTTCACCAATCCAGATAACAATGAGTTCCTAGTTGTTAATCAGTTCACTATTACGGGCACCAAGGGTAATCGCCGACCAGATGTGGTGGTGTATATTAATGGCCTTCCTATCTCAGTTGTTGAGTTGAAGAACCCAGCAGATGAACATGCCGATATTTGGAACGCATACAACCAACTGCAAACCTACAAAGATGAGATCCCTGACCTGTTTGCATTTAACGAGTCGTTAGTCGTCAGTGATGGTTGGACGGCTCGGATTGGATCTCTTACCGCCAACAAAGAACGTTTTTTACCTTGGAAAACTGTTTCTGGTGAAGATGATAAACCGCTTTGGGATTACCAGCTTGAAACTGTCGTTAAGGGCTTCTTTAAACCTGATTTATTGCTTGATTACATTCGCTACTTTGTCTTATTCGAAACTGACAACGACAAAATAATCAAGAAGATCGCTGGTTACCATCAATTCCATGCCGTTCGAGCGGCAGTAGAAGCAACAGTAAAAGCGAAGCAAGCCGATGCCAACTTACCTTTAGTGGCTGACAACATTGCAAAGTATCAGGTTCAGGCGACAAAAGGCTTAGACAAAATTAAATCCGGAAGTGGTAAGGCAGGCGTCGTTTGGCACACTCAAGGAAGTGGTAAGAGTATCTCAATGGTGTGCTATGCCAGCAAACTGCTTCAGCAGCCAACTATGAACAACCCAACGATTGTTGTTGTCACAGACCGAAATGATTTGGACGGTCAGCTCTATAACACGTTCGGCATGGCGCAAGAGACGCTCAAACAGATCCCACAGCAAGCTGATGATCGTGATGCCCTGCGAGAACTATTACTTAATCGTCAATCAGGCGGCATCATTTTCACCACCATTCAAAAATTTGCACTTTTAGCCGATGAAACCGAACACCCAGTTCTATCGGAGCGAGCAAATATTGTTGTCGTTTCGGATGAGGCACATCGAAGTCAGTATGGTAACAAGTCCAAACTGGTTGAAATAAAGGACGAAAATGGCGCTGTAAAAGCTCACAAGTACGTTTTTGGTTATTCTAAGTACATGCGTGACGCTTTGCCTTATGCCTCGTTCATTGGCTTTACAGGCACGCCTATCGCCATGGATGACAAAGACACTCGCGGTGTATTTGGCGAGTACGTATCAATCTATGATATTCAAGATGCTGTTGATGATGGTGCAACCGTTCCGATTTACTACGAA
Organism: Vibrio fortis; assembly: GCF_024347475.1. Taxonomy (NCBI): domain Bacteria; kingdom Pseudomonadati; phylum Pseudomonadota; class Gammaproteobacteria; order Vibrionales; family Vibrionaceae; genus Vibrio; species Vibrio fortis. The sequence continues at coordinate 2,312,205 of NZ_AP025487.1, read as the reverse complement.
TCACGTCTAGCAAAACTTGATATCAATCAGGACAAGATCGAAGCTCTTAACGATGAAGTAGAGGATGAAATTGGTGAAGATGAAGAGACCGCAGACCGTGAAAAAATCAAATCACAATGGGCTGCGTTAGAGAAGCTTGTTGGTGCGGAACCTCGAATACAGCAAGTGGCAAAAGATCTTGTCAATCATTTCACAACCCGCACTTCTACATTTCCCGGCAAGGCGATGATTGTAGCGATGAGTCGTGAAATCTGTGTCGATTTGTATGACGCTATAGTGGCAATAAAACCTGAGTGGCATAACGACGATCCTGAAAAAGGAGCAATCAAAATCGTTATGACAGGTAGTGCATCAGACAAGGAGAAGATGCAGCCGCATATCCATGACAAGAAAACGAAAAAGCTGTTTGAGAAACGTTACAAAGATACCGAAGATGAGCTGCAATTGGTGATTGTACGTGATATGTGGCTAACAGGCTTCGATGCCCCATGCTGTCATACCATGTACATCGATAAACCGATGAAAGGCCATAACTTGATGCAGGCTATCGCCCGAGTAAACCGAGTATTTAAAGACAAACCCGGTGGCTTAGTGGTGGATTACATCGGAATTGCTAACGAGTTGAAAAATGCTCTCAAGACTTATACCAACAGTCAGGGTAAAGGTCAGCCAACTGTAGATACAGCAGAAGCCTTTGCAGTGTTAATGGAAAAGGTCGATATCATTCGAGGCATGTTCGCAACACCTGTCGATGGTCACACCTTCAATTATCGACCTGATTTTGAAACCGATGCACTTCGATTGTTGCCCGGTGCTGTGAACCATTTATCCGGTCTGTCCCATAACGATAGCAGTGGTAAAGAAGTTCGAGATGGTAAACGACGCTTTCTTGATGTTATGGCTGCACTTACCAAGGCTTACTCGCTATGTAACACGATGGATGAGACTGGCGGCTACAAGAACGAAATTGCTTTCTACTCCGCGATAAAAGCTGCATTCATCAAGCACTCAACGGTTGATAAAAAGCGTACCGACGAAGAGCGTAATACCGCTCTTAAGCAAATCCTTAACAATGCGGTCGTTGCCGATGGCGTTGATGATATCTTTTCAATGGTAGGGCTAGACAAACCGAACATTGGTTTGCTGTCAGAAGAGTTCCTTGAAGACGTCAAGAACATGAAAGAGAAGAACCTTGCAGTAGAGCTATTAGAAAAGTTACTACGTGATGAGGTGAAAGCTCGCATGAAGAATGATGTGATTCAAGAGAAGAAATACTCTGATCGCATCATGACCACGCTTCAAAAGTATCACAACCGTAATATTGAAACGGCTCAGGTTATTGAAGAGTTGATTCAATGGGCGAAAGAGATGCAGGAAGATGCGGCCATGCTGGATAGGTTAAACCTTTCTGTTGATGAAATTGCGTTTTATCGAGCTTTGGTCGAAAACGAGTCTTCGGTTCGAGAGTTGGGGGATGACAACCTACGTAAGCTTGCTATAGAACTGACTCATCAACTTCGTAAGTCTGCAACGGTAGATTGGCAGAAGCGGGAAAGTGTCCGTGCTCGTATGCGTAACCTAGTTCGCCGACTGCTGCGCAGATGGAAGTACCCACCTGATGCGGCTGAAGAGGCGATCAAGCTTGTGTTAGAGCAGGCTGAAGTATTGGCTGATGGGTGGTACAGCTAATCAAATAAGGAGATGACGGAACACATAATCTGTCATCTCCGTGTCTATTATTTGATGGTTATTTTTCCTGAAATAACTAAGTGTCGGAATAATCTATAGTCGTGAGAATAGATATATACAGCATGTGGAACGGATTTTCCGGTCATAAATTCATCCATTGCGACCTGCGTGTTTGGCGGTAAGCTGTCAGGATTAACCACCATAAACGGAGTGTTTTCATTGAGGATGAACTCTGTTAGTTCTGGAACTAATGACACCACGTCAACCATTTTTTATTTACTCACAGTCTGTATGTTGGCTTGTTTCAAAACCTTCTTGGGAACTGGTCCTTTATTGACACATGGAATTGTAAATGCCTCATTGATGTTTCCAGCAGAAGGCATAGGAACTTTATTGCCCTCACTATCTTTACGATATCGAGCTACTCGTCGAACACTTACTTTGTTGCCAGATACTGGAATGCTCAGATGCATATTCCAGCCTTTAAAAATCGCAGACAATTTGCACAGTAGCGAATAACCTGTTGATTCATGAACTAGCGATTGCAAGTAGTTACGAACTTGATACTCGATGTCATCTTCAGACTCTAATCCTAAGGATGAAATAATCCGAGTTAGGTAAGTCTCCGGTGATAACGGTAGTGTATTTTCTAGTTCATAGCCTTTGAGCTTTTGCTTTATCATATAATGAGCAAAAGCGTAAATCGGTTCAGATACCTGACTTTCCAGTTTGTGTCGTTTCACTATTTTTGAGACAAAATCGACAGATAAGGCTAGCTCTTCGTTATCCTCAACATACTCTAGTATTTCGGATGGTTGAAATGATGTGCCTTGCGTTCCTCTATAGGCATAAGGGTTGGACGTCAGATCAAATGCCTTTGACAGCATCGCTACACGAGAGAGAACTACAGCATTTACCTGTACCCCAGCCATCTCTAATACCTGAGACCTAGAACGCATATTACCAACATCAATATTTGCGAATGATAGGTCGTCAGTCACGTCGAAAATTACAGGGGCAACAAAACCTATATTTGCCTCATATGAAGCTTCTAATCGATGATGACCATTTAGGATCTCCCCCTCAGCAGAGATGATGATTGGCTCACCTGTCAGACACCATTGTCTATTTTTCATTGCCTCGGCATATTTCTTGATTTTTGCTTTGCTCAGTTTCCTATTTTTATTATTTGGGTTGATTGCTCCTCGTCGGGAGAACTTCAACATATCACGTGCTAGCTGTGGGCTGATATAAATTACAATGAATTTCAGCGTCGTCTTAACCGCTCTGATACCGGAATAATAGCGAGCTTTGGATTTAAATATTTCTTCCACTTGTTGATATGAAATGGCTTTTGCTGATTCCAATAGCTTTTGTGAGCTAGCTAGATAGCAGTTGTTTTTTTTGTCTTCGTATTTAACGAACAGTCCGTCAACGATAGAGCTTTCGAGGGATTCGTCCGATATCTCGTTGTGGTTATCAGTATTTCTTTCGTTCATTTTTCAACCATTTTTTGTGGCATTATTGTTAACAGGCGTTTTTACCTCGGTAACTTTATCTAGAAATTATTGATCCGACATGTATGTCGGATCAAGTTTTATTTTTGGGTTAAAGTCCAATTTTTCGGTAACTGGATGAAAAAATGTGAGTATTTCAGAAAAAAAAATTAGTGGGATGCTGGTAGGTTCGAATGACCGCACGATGCAGACGTTGATTACCACAATGTCAATTGCTGAAATTGCTTCGTATTTTTCAACGACTAACCTTTTGCCTGAGCTTAGGTGGGCAATTGATGCGGCTGTGAACGCAACTAATGTCGATAGAGTTCAGCAACTACAGTCTGAACTACAAAAAAAAGTTATTGATCACTCGGTCAGTGCGCCTTTGTCGCTGACTTTTGCAATTGTCGGCAAACCAACTCTTATCAATGCATCACATCAGTTACCGACCTTGAATTACGACACATCCAATACTCATATTGTTGGTAATGTTCTGGGTTTGACTGCTATTTGCAAGGTGTTGGGTTTAAAGACATTCTTGTTTAGCTCTAGGCTGACGGTTAAAGAGGCAAATCAACGTAGTGAAGTTCGCCAGCGTTTGGCTATGGAGACTGTTGAGGTCCGTATTGTATTTGATAGTCGAGAAGGGTTAGGCACGGGTGATGTTATTGAGTTGTTTAGACAAGGTAGTATTTTAGAATCATCATTGAGCCTACCTCATCTTCGTGGAGGGCATAATTTACTAGCAGAAGATGACTTTCCGTTGAAGCCCTTTATAGATCGGCTGATACGAGATGCGGCTATAGAGTCTTATGGTGGTGTAAATTATGATGCCAAGCATGTGAAAGTGTCGGAGCACTATATCACGACGCAATATGTACTTTTTAAGTTACTCGTTGGTGCTGTGGCTGGAGTGGGCACTCAGGAGTACAGCAAAATGTCGAAAGATACTATTTTGTCTGATGGAGCAAGCCTAACTTCTGCTTTGTCTGATAAGTTTATGGAGAAAATTGCTGTATTTTTGAGAGCGTGGCTTGAGGCGTTGAATGATACTGTTCTCAACGATCGTTCTGGATATCATCTCTCTCCACAGGTTTGGCAGGCATTGGGTTTGACGATCAATAGATTGATCCAAAATACCTCACTAAATGAAATGCAAGTGGCAGGTACGATGTTAGGAGCTCTTGATTACAGTAAAAATGCCACACATTGGAGTGATTGTGCAGTGATGGAGCTCGATGCCAAAGGTCGAGTTTATAAGAATGCTGCGAGCTCTACACGTCAGTTTCGTGTCGGCTTAGCAGCATACTTTCTTCAAGTCATTGGCGGCATTACGAAGAGGGATGACTGATAATCGATAATATTGTGATACCGATTCAATCTACCCTATCTTCGTATTGATTAATGATGTAGCTCACCTTTGTTTGAAGTGACTCCTTCCTTGTAATCAGAACTCGGTCAACTTTGGTGGCAGAAGTTTTTCGATGACTGCCTTCAGCCCGGGATCTGACAAGATCGAGTTTCCCTTAATAGCTTTACTTGAACAAAGTGAGCCTTCATCATCAAAGAATAGCCCCTTTCCACCGTGACCATTTAAGAAATTAGTCAAGATTTCAGTGTCTAGTTTATCTAGCTGTAGGCTTTTATTATCAGGATTCAATTCACCCTCCTTAGGAAGGGAAGAGGTTTGGTTGTCAGGGTAAACTACTGGCAACTCTCGCAGTTCTCTCAATACTGAATTTTGCTTTTTAAGTGATTTCATTTGACCTAACAACACTGAAACTTGGTATCTCAAAACAGGATCAGAAATTTTGAGTAAATCTTCATCCCTGATAAGTCCAGTAGTTTCAGCTATTCGAATACCAGTGTCAGGTTCAGTGCTTGATTTCACTAAATTATTGAAATTTAATTTCTTTCCTTGCAGCACTTTAGTCCATGCATCAATAAGAAGTGGGTAAGGGTTTTTACCTTGTCTCCTGTTGTAAATTGACCGTTCAGAAATCATGATTCCTTTGCTGGCCAGAGCTTTAACGATCGCTGGAACCGATGGGGTGGCATTTGCTTGAACCATTTTCGAACAAATTTCATTAATATCTTTTAATGCAGTTTTGACGGACTCTCTTGTCGCGCCTTCGTAAAGATCTTTATAAATACTTTCAATGTCTGTAAATGTTAATATATCATTGTTTTTCATAACATTATCCCGCGATTGTTTTCATTTCTACTCTCTGAAGGGGGGTAGGACAAACGGGCGCAGCTTCCAATAGCTCTTGCTCTATCCCTAGTTCAGCAAAAGTCTTACGGCCATCTTTGAGCATTTGAAGTCTTTCTCCATCTAATTTTGTCACTAAGAACTTGGCGTAGGCATCGGCAGACTGTTGCTTTTCCTCAGGAGTCAAATCCATGAGCATCATCGGCTCATAACCGTTGCGTAGAAGGATTGTATCGATGAAATGGTCACGCTCTCTCTCGAAATCTTCATTTCTTTCATGTTTGTAGAAACGACTTGCCTGAATAACGAAATCTAGATTTGCGAAGTTATTCGGAGATTCGGCATAGTCGATATCAAAATCAGCATCATTATCCATTAAGAGCGCCGGAAGATTGTTGGTCGAATCGACTTGGCTCACTGAGATAGGTGGCTTAGGTAATGCCTTAATTTTTGATATTAGATTGTGACTTGCGTGCAACTCATTGAACAAGTTATCTTCTTCGATTGACAACCTCTCCTGTATGGTTTCAGCCTTTTTGATTTTAGTAATTAGCTGAGGTGGAACCTCTTCACCCTTCTTCCTTAGGTTAAGTTGTTCAACTTTTAATGATTGAACGTCTTGCTCATTGAGTTTTATCTCGGTAGCCTTCTTCTCTGCCTTAAGAATAAGGCTGTTCGCGTGAACCCAAAGCTCCGTCAACCAAGGTAGTCCAGTAATAAAGTGTCTACACATCACACAGTTTTTGTCTTCGACTGGAAGGTAAGTGTTTTTGGCTCCATTCTTTCGTACACATGCTCCACCATCGTGACACCGTGTACCATTGTATGGACAAATACCAAGGTTAGTACTATTCCATAAAGAAGCCGTACACCTAGCCGCAGGCGATTTAAGACCATCTATGGCATCCTCTGAGTTATATGCCGTGTATTTGGCAACCTGATCCCAAGCAACTTCCTTCAACCAGTTCTGGAAACTTTTTTGATAATTAAGTTCAAGATCTCGGCTGGCCTTGTTTAGAATTTCTGTGATGTGGCTCGGGTGATATTTCACATAGTAGATTGTCATCAGAAGGCTTTTGTGTCCGGCAATAATCTTACTCAACACTTCAATTGGCACACCTTGCTGAGCTAAAGAAGTTAAACCTGCAACACGCAATCCATGCGGAGTATATAAAGAACTTTGCGGTGCCTTGGTATTCTTATTTCTAGTAAGGATGATCTGGCAATCTATCCCATCGTCATGAAGTCGCTTCTCAAGCTCATCCATTAGCTTAAGCCAAAACTCGTGTAGATTACGAATTGTTGGCGGCATCTGACGATTACCATTTTTGATGTCCTTTGCGCAACGGAAAAGATAGAAACGGTCAGGGATTCTTTCAAGCACTTGGTCAGCAGGCTCACCCTCAAAAACCGACTTTGGGATGTCTCTGTATCGGACTGGCGCGTTCACGGGATTATACTTTTCCTGCCAAGTTTTTAGGTCGTCAAGGTACTTAATTACCGTTTCATTTTTCCAAGGTATCTCATAGCCAGACTTTTCACCGAAGCCAACTTCCTTATCCGAAATTTTGTTTGAATTAACGTAGAGTACAAATTGAGGGGCTAATACACCGTTGACTAATTTACGCCGCAATACGCCTCTGTTAGGAACCTTGGCACCAATTTTTTTCCAATAGTTCGCCAATTGATGGTCATTTTTTATCCACATGTCAGTCTTAGGATTATACTTCCATTGATCTCCTTCACCTGAGTCTAGGCGTAGAACTTGAATTTTTCTGAGTGGTATTTCTAGCATAACTAGATATAGGTATGTAATGACTGGTATCCATACTGGGCGACCACTCTTGTCAACAATTTTGTCGTTGTATTGGTCTGATAGAGACTTAGGCCATGCAAAGTCATTTTCAGTGAGAATTTCTTTGAGCTTTAGAATCATCCATAGCGGAGGTGATGGCTTTGAGGATTCACTTAGCTTAATGTCACCACTATCTTCATCACTGTGTGTTGCTATAGCTTGATTGAATTTGTGATTTGACAAGATAGGTTGACCTATTGTTACTAACTCACCTTCTTCGTCCGTTTCAGACATGTTTTCACCGATAAACCAGTGACTATAATTAACTAGTGTCGTGAGCGTTTTAATCAAGACTTGATTACTAAAGGCTTTTTTGTCTAGCTGATCTTTTAACCAATCATAAAATTCGTCGTCGCGAAATCTGGAAAAATATACAGTGGGATCACATGGAAAGTCTGATATGTATGTACACTCAAGAAAGTTCCTGAATTTAGCAAAATGATCTTTGAGATGATCAGTAACGAATGCTTCTTTAGAATTGAGGTATGTATTCCATGAGTTAACCCATTGAGTCATGTGCTTGTCTGGGTTTTCGAATAGGTCTTTTGTTTTATGACGAGTATCGATTCGCTGAACTTCTACGCACTTGATGAAGTTCGCACAGTTGAAGTGTTTGTCAAAGCAGAGGGCTAGGTTCCTTACCGCTTTATGAACGTGAGCATTTGTGTCAGGGTGCCAGCGATTATCTTCAGTCCTAATTGGGGTTACAAACTGTTGAAACAGCTCCAACGAAACATCTTCTAATTTTTCAACTTTTGTTGTGATGCGAAAGAGCTCAGCCGCTTTGCTGAACTCATTTATAGCAGTCTTTTTAGATGATTCGGTAGCGATATGTTTAGTGAGCCCGATTTCTTCAGAAATTGTAGTGACTTGTTGCGCTAGTTGTGATTTAGTCCCATTTATCAATTCACCTGAGAAGTAAAAATTACTTTCCCCTACTTTTTGATAATAAAACAGGCTGTTAACTAATAAGTCGCCCTTATCGACAAGTTTTTTGAAGTGCTCATTAGACCTATGGAAAGCGGCTAAACGTTCCTTGCCTCGTTGTGAGTTTTTTGGGGCAAACAGACCATCAAGTATAGCTAGATCATTGTTAGTGATGCAGTCACTATAGGTAACCCCTTTGAACTGGAGATAGTTTTCATGTTTTGTCATCAGCTTAGCCATTATTTGTCAGTTGTAATTTGCTTGGCAGGGCACTTATTGTGGAGTAGTTAGCCAAAGTATCTTTTACTTTTTGCGCCGAAATCCCCTTATATGCTTCTTGGGCATTTATAGTTCGGTGATGTAAGCACCTCTGAATTACTTTGCGGTCAACACCCATATCATCGAGAAATTGAGCGTAACAGTGACGTAATGCATGTGGGTTTAGGGCAGAATCTCTTCCTCGTTCAATCTTCATACCAATATGATTCTCGACCCGATCTAACGCCTTGTTGTAACTCTTGCTGAACTGGTGCATGGAGTAGGGAGCTCCGATATAGCTTTCACCTGTTCGCTTATCAGTACCAGTTGCAACGAATAGAAATGGATGGTCATGTCCTTTCTCTTTAATGTATGTTTCCATTAATGTTCTTCGGTATGGTAGATATATGTTATATAACGAAACGAACAATGCCTCTGCTGCTGAGTGCATGAAAAAGACATCTGCATGATAAGTTTTTTTATCAACAGCTAGTTTTTTCCAGCCTGCTTTCAACGACTTCGGATTCATCTTGTCATGGCGAGGTCTCATTCGTCGCTCTTTTAGATATTCCTGCCTTGTCTTATCTGATTCACCAACTAGATTGGTGGGAGCTAATCTTGGGTGACATAGTTTTGCTTGGCATTGGAAATCATCACTGGGGTAAATATCGTTAAACCATAGGTGAAATGGCTCTCCCTTACGCAGACCGCCGAATAGGAGTAGAATGGTAATCATCTTTGTTGTGATGTCTTCGCGCTCAAATGGATTTTCAGCTTCTGCATCTTTGATGAACCCTACTTGCATTAGAGGTGCAATTAACTCTATAGGAAAGCTTTTGGTTTCACTTTCAGAGTTTTGGTAGGTTTTGGGGTCATCGTCAAATTCATAATCTAAACTGCTTTTAGATCTCGAGAGTTTTTCTGCTACTTTTATTGGGCTTTTGACATGTGCCATGGGACTACGTCCAATTATATATCTTGCAGACTTCAGAAGAGATAGAGCTAGCTTTTCATTTTTCTTTTTGTGTGCTTTGAAATCTGATTTCCCGGTTTCTTTTTCTTTGGCTTCCTGCTCATCGACCCAATCGATAAATGCAACGAGCCTAGTACGGAGCCTTTTTGATTTATCCAGCCCAGTTGGTGCCCAGTACAACCCAGTCTCATCATAATGAGTTTCTGTATCGATTGTTCCATGTTCTAGACTTGTAATGAATTTACGTAGCTGTTTAGTTTTGTCTAAATCTGAACTGCGGTAAGCCTTATTGAAGTCGTAGAAAAGACCAACAGCTCGAGCTGTGTCACGCATCCATGAATCGCTTTTGGAAGCATACGCAATGAAATACTCCACAAGAGACCACATGATTGAATATCCATGCTGACCCTCTAGATAAAGGATCGGAAAAACTGTTGTAGGGCTAGCTACTACAGTTTGCTTCACGACAATATGATGGCGACCTATTGGGGCATGTTCTCTCATATTTACCACCTTAAGTTCCTTTTATTTTTTAATGGTAACTTTATGCTGGGGGTTGTGCAAGTGATTATTAAGTGAACAATTCCTTCTTTATGCTCTTTTTCTAGTCAGAAAGATATAAAATAAAGATCAAGTGGTAATTTATGGTAAGGCGTTTTTAAGGGGTTAAACGAGCACGTCCCTTCTAAGGATGTGGTCGTAGGTTCGAATCCTACAGGGCGTGCCATTTATTTTGAGAAACCCGATAGCTCTTTGAGTTGTCGGGTTTTTTGCATTTCTGGCTCTAGTATATTTACGCCTTAGCAATTCGTCACTCTGTTATTTATCCACTTGATGGAACGGTAGGGAATTCATTTCAAGAATCTACAAACTGTATCAAGTTATTTCGCCTTAATTGCTAGGGTTAAAAGTTCTACGATATAAAACTAGTGGCTATAATAACTGACACTTAAAATGGACTTTAATCCCAGTAGCACTCAACTCTTCTATCAATTGATTGATAAGAACATCAGCGAACGCGAGCTCATTCTCGCAGATGTTCGCCGAAACTCACCCAAACTCGCGGGTAGAGTTGATGAACTACTCAAACATGCCAATAACGACTCTGCGATTGACGCATTAGAAGCGCACTTGTCGACCGCGACTGAAAAAAACACCTGTTATGAAAGCCTTATTGTTGACCGCTATATAGTGGGTCATGAGTTAGGCCGGGGCGGGTTTGCTTCGGTTTACTACGCGACTCGCAGCGATTCTCTGTTTCACCACCAGTACGCCATCAAGTTTTTTCATCCAGAGATCTTAGGGCTATTGGGCCAAAAGGTTCTGTTTTCAGAAGCTCAGCTCCTTGCTAATGTCAGTCATTCCAACATTGCTAAAGTCTACGATGCGGGAACCTATCATGGCGCAGTGTACATAGTGATGGAGTATGTCGACGGAATGAATTTACATCACTATTTGAGCGCCTACTCGCTGAGTTTTGAGCAGAAATTAGTGCTTTTTAGAGATATTTGTTTGGCGGTCGATTATGCCCATCAACATCAGATTATTCATGGCGATCTAAAACCAGAGAACATACTGATTTGCCATGATGGAACACCGAAAATCATTGATTTCAATATAGCCCAAAAAGTACAAGACAGTGACCCTAAAATGTCTACCCAAGGCGTGTTGGCACTCACTCGAAATTACGCCAGTCCTGAGCAGTTAAATAAGGACACGATAAATAGCCGAACTGACGTGTATGCCTTGGGGCGGATTTTATATTTGGATGTTCTTCGTGCTCGACCAAGAGGCGACATCAAAAAAGTCGTGGCTGTGGCGACGCACTCAGACCCTCAACGCCGATATTTCAGAGCCAAAGATCTTGCCAAAGATATTGAAAATGTTCGATGTTTGTTTCCTTTAAGTCGGGAGTCCAGAGTTGGTGTTGAAGTACTAAAAAAGTTTCTGATTCGCTCTCCAATTTTTACCCTTTGCAGCGGGGCTCTGGGGTTGAGTATGGTGGCTATTACTATGGCTTTGTCGACGGCAACTTATGACCTTAATCGTCAAAAGCAGAATCTAGATACCGTGCTCAATGATGTCACGACCAGTGTCTATCCTCTAAACAACCGTTTAACGGATTGGGAATCGGTGATTGAGAACCGAGAAAATCAACGCAGGCTGCTGCTGGGCCCTCAATCGCGCTCCTTTTTAGCAGAACGGCGGAGTGAATTTACGCCTTCAATTCACGTGTTGAGTAGCATTGCTGTGGATGAGGTTGAACTTGCCCCAATTGCCCCGATACTTGGTCTGCCCGAAGGAGGCGTCGTAAATGATGAGAATCACCCGCTTGATGAGGCTGTCACTTCAAATGAATCTGTGGGGTAATAAGAAATGGTAAGAACTAAAAATACCAACAGCGATGGCGAGCACCTTACCGAGTTGATTTCAAAGTGGCAGGTTGGCTGTAAGGTATCTGAAGAGCAGATATTTCGTTTTGCCTATCATAGGCTAAAAGGGTTGGCTCAGCAGCGTCTCCAAAAGTCCGGTGCAAGCTTACATAGAGACAAAGAGTCAACCAACACCACAGCTCTAATTCACGAATCTTATTTGAAGGTGGCAGCATTGGATAAAGGAGCCATCGAAAAAACTCGAGACTTCTATCTAATGGCCGCCAAAGCGATGCAGCACATACTGATCAACCAAGCTTGGGCGGCACAGGCCGACAAGCGTCAACCTGACCAGTCTCTTGTCCTAGAACAGGCTTTGTCGATTGAAGGTCTACCTTTAGACCGTAGGATTGCGTTAGAGCAGTCTTTGATTGAATTTACCAACCACTACCCACGCCAGTCTAACGTGTTAAAGCTCAAGTATTACATTGGACTTAGACATACCGAAATCTGTCAGCTCTTGGAGTGTAGTTCTAGCTTAGTGGAAAAGGATCTTAAATTCGCTAGGAGTTGGCTTCACAATAGACTCGCTGCGTGATTAGTTGTGAAGTGTCTAATTTTCTTAATAAATTCATAAAAAAATTTACGTATTTTTTGCTGTTCCCTGTGTCTTGTTTGTGGTGAGTGATCTCCCTAAAAATAACGCCAACTTGATGCCACTGATTCTCAGCATTCAGTTATGGCTCAAACAATAAAAGGCTTACAAAGGGAATATCAATGAAAAAGCAAGGTTTACTGGCAGCGTCAATTGCAGTGGCTCTCGTCGGGTGTGGCTCAGACAGTGATTCAAGCAATCCAACAACATTTTCAATTACCGCAATTGATGGCTACTTAGCGAATGCCAATGTTTCGGTGGACAGTACTCAAGATGGTGTGTGTGATCTGTCTCAGGGTAAAACGGACAATAAAGGTCAGGCAAATCTGAGCTTAGAGTATCGAAACGCTGTTGTTTGTGTCGATGCAGTTGCTGGTCAAACGGTAGATAGCAACCGCGGTCTAGTTCAGCACGACTTCACTTTGGTGAATGCGGGCAGTGGCACAATCATCAACCCAATGACTAACATGGTGAACAAGCTTCTGGCAGAAGACTCTGAGTTAACGGTAGCTGACGCTGAAGAACAAGTGGTTGCTGCTATCACTGGTGATGGTGGCTTGGAAGTGTCACAAGCACTTATTTTTGGCGACTACATTGCTGATACTACAGAGCAAGCTGAAGCACTTAACCTGATCGGCGAAGTGTTGGTGGACCATTCCGACCAAGACATCGAAACTAAGCTTAAATTGACACAGGCGATGGCGGAGGCAACACAAGAGATCATTGATGCCGATGACCAAACGCTTGAAGACTACTCACCGATCATCGATATTCCACCGGGTGGTGGCGATATCATCGTGACGCCAAACACCCGACCAAAAGTTGTCGGCACCACTGAACCCGTTGAATTGACTCTGGGCGAAGCATGGCGTCCAAACAATGTGAACGACAAATTCAAAGATGCTGAAGGTGATGACATGACCTTCACGATGGTTGTCGTGGATGGTGACGGCAATAATGGTCTGTCTATCGATTCGGTAACGGGCTTGATCACTGGTGAGCCAGAAAATGCAGGTAGCTTTGTTTACCATATCTTTGCGACCGATACTCATGATGCTCGTTCATACCCACTGACGTTTGAAGTTACCGTGTTAACGGACAACCAGCCTCCTGTTGTTGATGAGGGTGAGCTTGCAAACCTGCAGTCGACCATGAATACATGGATGCTGACAGAAGGCGAGTCGCTGATGGATACATTAGATGTAAGTGCGTTGTTCACTGATAAAGATGGTGATGACTTAGAATACAAAGTCGAAACGACCCTGTCAGTTGCAGCACGCAATGGTTTTAATGCCTTAGTGAACGATGAGGGTACGGTGAGTTTTACCGGTCTTATCCCACGTCCAGCGGCGGCAGGTGCTGAAACTCTGACTGTCTCAGTTAACGATGGCGTTAACAGTGATTGGATTTCGGCAACGTTGAGCTTCCCGATTATTGAAGAAGCTCCACTACCGCCAGTGGATGGCCACCCATTAGAAAACCACACATGGCACTTCCTAGAGTGGGGCTCAGATGATGGAAGCGACAGTGGTGTGAATGAAGCAACACGTGTTTGGTGTGACTCGGTGCGCTTTAGTGATGGCAAAGTCTACTTCAATCAACGCAGCTTGGATAATCTACAATCTTGTGGAGAAGCTGATCAGCTGGAAACATCAAGTTCTTACATCGTGAAAGATGATGTTATTGAATGGAGTATGAGCTGGGAAGATGAAGAAGATGGCATCATGTCTGAAACGGTTCAGTTGAAAATTGCTCAAGATGCTGATGATTTAGGACAAGGCGCTAAAATGGTGTTGATGTCATTCATGGATGATGAAGAAGAGCACCAACGGTTGGCTTGGTATGTGAATAAGAGCGATGTTGAAGCTCGCATCACGTTAGATTCAGACATGGAAGATGAGGATGAGATTAAATTTGCTATGTATCTTCCTGGTGCGCAAGAAGGTCAATATGAGCTAGGGAATGTTTTCATGTCGATGGGGCTACCTCATCCTCAAGATCAAGGTAGGTACGATGCGAACTTGTTCTTCAGTATTCCAGAGCAGGATATTACGTGTGACGATATTGGAGAGTTTTACGAGACATTCTTCATTAGTGGTTACGATATAGACGGTAAGCCATTCCAATCACACTCAAATGGTTGGGGTGGTGGCTTCGAGTGCTACGACAATATTGATAACGAAGGCTTTAATTATGCCGGCATCGATTTCGATATCTATGAAGAACTGGATGTTGGTGAGGTATACAGCTTCATCGGTATTATGAAGTTCGAGGAGCTTGAGCACTTAGAAGAGATCAAGTTCAACATGACTTGGGAAGGTATCAAACAGTAATCATTATTGATATGCATGAAAGGAAGCCTAGCGATAGGCTTCCTTTTTTATTTTTCGATAAACTGACAATTGTTCCCTATTGGGGGTTTACATCATTTAGTAATAAAGCCACTATGAATCCACGAAGAATAGACAAGTAAAGCCGCTAGGAAGAAGGTTTACTTATTCAAACCGCCTCACTAGCTGCTAATTCAGAGGAAGCAATGGCAGGAAACAGTATCGGACAACACTTTCGAGTGACTACATTCGGAGAGAGTCACGGTATCGCACTAGGATGTATCGTAGACGGGTGCCCACCAGGATTACAAATTACCGAAGAAGATCTGCAGAAAGATCTGGACCGTCGTCGTCCGGGTACTTCTCGCTATACAACAGCTCGTCGTGAAGCAGATGCAGTGAAGATCTTATCCGGCGTTTTTGAAGGTCAAACTACGGGTACATCTATTGGTCTACTGATTGAAAATACAGACCAACGCTCTAAAGACTATTCAGAAATTAAAGACAAATTCCGTCCGGGTCACGCAGATTACACATACCATCAGAAATATGGTGTACGTGATTACCGAGGTGGTGGTCGCTCTTCAGCTCGTGAAACAGCAATGCGTGTAGCAGCGGGTGCGATTGCGAAGAAATACCTAAAGCAAGAGTTCGGTGTCGAGATTCAAGCATACCTTTCACAGATGGGCGATATCGCTATCGAGAAAGTTGATTGGAACGAGATTGAGAACAATGCATTCTTCTGCCCTGATGCAGACAAAGTGCCAGAGTTCGACCAGATGATTCGTGATCTGTTGAAAGAAGGCAACTCGATAGGTGCGAAGATCCAAGTTGTTGCGAAGCAAGTTCCAGTTGGTCTTGGTGAGCCAATTTTTGATCGTCTAGATGCGGATATCGCACACGCACTAATGAGCATTAATGCGGTTAAAGGTGTCGAGATTGGCGATGGTTTTGACGTGGTTAATCAAAAGGGTAGCGAACACCGTGATCCACTAACGCCTGAAGGGTTCACAAGTAACCATGCTGGTGGCATCTTGGGTGGTATCTCAACGGGTCAAGATATCGTAGCAAGCATCGCGCTTAAGCCTACTTCAAGTATCACAGTACCAGGCGACACCATCACTAAAGATGGCGAGCCTACACAGCTGATTACCAAAGGTCGTCATGATCCATGTGTTGGTATTCGCGCTGTGCCAATTGCAGAAGCGATGCTAGCGATTGTTCTGCTGGATCACTTATTACGTCATCGTGGACAAAACCACGGCGTGACGACAAATACGCCTCAAATCTAACGATTGAGTGTATCTCGTCCTAAAAGACGTTGATTAAAAAAGGGTTGCTTCCTAGTGGAGCAACCCTTTTTGGTATCTGGTTAATATGCGCTAATTAGTGCACAGAGCTTTCAGGGTCTAAGTGGAATGACGGCAGACGCCACTTAAAGCGCACCGCTGCCATTCGCAACAGGTAACCTACAATTAGGGTCGTAATAGTTGCAGTGACATCGTTAATGCCAAACTCTAGTAATGCGAGGTAGAGACCTGAAGCAATCAGTGCAATAGAAGCATAAAGCTCTTCATGCAGCACGAGCGGCGTTTGGCGACAAATAAGGTCACGCAGCAGGCCACCAAAGACACCTGTAACGAGTGCCGACACCATACAGATCATTGGGTGCAGACCCATGTTCATCGCCACTTTAGTACCGATAATACTAAATACAATCAAGCCAAGTGCATCTAAGCGGATAAACAAGCCTTTGAGCTTAATAACCCACTTTGCTAGACCAGTAGTAACGACGCCCGCAATGCACGTAATGGCCAGAAACTGAGGGTTTTCAACCCAACCCAGCGGGTAGTGACCGAGTAAGATATCTCGAACGGTGCCACCACCAATTGCGGTTGCGCTTGCAACCAACATTACACCAAACCAATCCATTTTTTGTTTACCTGCGCTGAGTGCGCCGGTCATGGCTTCTGCCGTGATACCAATGATATATAAAACACTTAGTAGCATTGCTGTAACTCTATAATTTCGGTCTATAAAATCGTGATTTATGAGCCGTGCGATATAAAAAAGAAGCGCGAGTTTAGTGCGAAAAGTCACATTTTACGAATGAATATTTGTACCGCGAATTAGGGTTTCAGATTAGCTAAACTAATCATACAACCTAAGGTAGGTTAATCTGGAGTGGGCAATCGATTATCATGGCCTTCAGAGATGATTGTCATAATGACATTGCGCGGAATAGGGCTTTACCAAGTAGTCAAAAAAACGCAAAATGCCCTCGTTGTTCTTACTTATTTTTTATCTTATGACGCATCAATACCCAGATATCATCAACATCTTTAACCAGACTTTTTATGAGAGCTTCAATACCAAGCTAGAGTTGGGTGAAGATGAGCCGATTTACCTTCCAGCCGATGAGCAAATTGCTCACCATCGCATTATCTTTGCGCGTGGGTTTTATGCGTCAGCGCTGCATGAGATTGCCCACTGGTGTGTGGCTGGCCCAGAGCGTCGCCTATTGGAAGACTTTGGTTATTGGTATGAGCCTGATGGTCGTACTGAAGCTGTACAAGCGGAGTTTGAGAAGGTAGAAATTCGACCTCAAGCATACGAATGGATCTTGGCATTGAGCGCGGGCTTTCCTTTTAATGTTAGCTGTGACAATCTACACGGCGATTTTGAGCCGGATCGTTTGGCCTTTATGCAAAAGGTGCACAGCGAAGTCATGGGTATTTTAGAAGTGGGTTTACCGCCTCGCGTGAAAATGCTGTCAGAAGCGTTGCGAGATTTCTATAACATTGCTCCATTGACGGCGAACCAATTTATTGTGAAATAAGAGAAAACTATGATTATCGAATTTGAAGAAAAGCTACTTGAAGTAATTGATGCTCGTATTGAGAATGCCTCTGATGATGAGCTGTTTGCGGGTGGCTATCTGCGTGGTCATATTTCACTGTCTGTGGCTGCGTGTGAAGAAGAAGGCATCGAAGATGTTGCTGAAGTAAAAGTTCGTATCGAGAAGAGCCTAGAAGACGCTCGCGCAGAACTGACTCCAGCAGACCGTACTATTGTTAACGACCTATGGGTTGAACTACAAAACCTCGCTTAATTTCTTCATAAATGGCGCGCTGATTTAAATCTCCTCGTGGCGCGCCGTTCGTCCTTTCTCGCTTGTTCGAAAAATTTGAATGAGTCTGTACAAATCTTGTGATTGTTCCATTTCGTGCTTAGGTTAATCTATAACCACTTACCGAGATAAACGAAAGGACATCATCATGAAAGTTATCGCATTTGGCGCAAGCACCAGCTCTACTTCTATCAATAAAGCTCTAGCAACTTACGCGGCTAACTTGATTGAAGGAGCCGAAGTGAAAATCTTAGATATTAGCGATTACCAAGTTCCAATGTTCAGTGAAGATACTGAAAAAGAGATTGGCCAAGCGGAAGGCGCACAAGCATTTTTGCGTGACCTAGCAGAAGCCGACGCTTATGTTATCTCTTTCGCTGAGCACAACGGCCATCACCCTGCAGCATTTAAGAATCTATTTGATTGGGCGACAAGAATCGAGCGCTCTGTGTATGGCGAGAAACCAGCGGTGTACTTAGCGACATCTCCAGGCCCGGGCGGTGCGCAAAATGTACTTGGCGCGGCAACAGGTTCAGCGCCTTATTTCGGTGGCAATGTCAAAGCGTCGGTGTCCGTACCAAGCTTTTACGACAATTTCGATTTCGAGACGGGCTCTATCAGCAACGAAGAGATCGCAAATCAAATTAAAGATGCGGTCGCTAAGCTGTAAGTCGTTCCTTGTAATAAACGAAAAAGCCCAAGCTTGATTGAAAGCTTGGGCTTTTTTATGTGTGCGGTCTAGTAACGAGAGTCTTTGCCTAATTCGCAAGACAATTGCTTGAGATTATTGGTTACGCTCTGCTTGTTTGTCCGCGACCCAACCAGCGGTCAACGCTTTGCCTTTACGCAATCTTCTTACCCACATACGGCTAGGGTGAATCGCTTCCAATACATCAACAGGCAGTGGCAGTGGATCGCCACAAATCTGCGATGCTAACACCTCAGCGAGCAGTGGCGCAGAGCTTAATCCACGAGAACCCAAGCCAATAAAGCAGTAGAGGTTAGGGTAGCTTGCGACGGTTTCAACGCTGCTGAGTTCATCTCGCTGCGGGTTAAAGTTATGCAGATCCTGATACTGAGCTTTAATCGCTCCGAAGTCGCCGACATTACCCACAAATGGCAGGTGATCACGGCTAACACTGCGGATGCCTTGGCGTGATAGATTGCCAGTTGTGTCGACATCTTGAGTCCATGCTTGGTCGGGTAACGAACCATGCAAGCGCTCGCCATTGTGCTTTTGAACCTCTGCATCAAACTCTTGGTCGATATTGGACTTATCGTAGTTTGCGCCAATACAGTGGTGACCATTGTTTGGGTTTTGAGGTGTCATGTAGCCATCAAAGCACAGCACTGTTTTAAGCTTACTCAGATTCTCAGTCGTAGGAATATGACTTACTTGGCCTTTCACCGGAGTTAGGGGCACCGGAGCGGTTTGTTCGAACTGAGTAAACTTATGTCCGTTTGCGACCACTACTTGGCTATGTAGTTTAGTGATTTCGCCCTGTGGAGTGTCGATGGTGAGCTTCCATTTCTGGTCAGCATCAATCCATTCTAGATTAGTCACTTGATGTTGGTAGTGGGCTTGCAACAAACCACTCGCCTCAAGTTGAGAAACCAAGCCTTGAGTCAGTTGACGCGGGCTTAGCCAGCCACCAAGAGGGAAATAGACGCTCTCTTTGTCGACAGGTAAACCTATCTTTTTGTTCGCTTGCTCTGGAGACAGGCGCTGAATCAAATCCGTATGGAAGTTGCCTTCAAGCATACGGTTGAGCTTTTTGGTCGAGCCTTCATCCCACATTAGAATATTTACACCGCACCAGTCGTGATCAAACTCGACCGATTGAGACGCTTGTTCAATGAATTGGCGGGCATAAAGTAAACCTGGACCAAACACACGCGATACGTTTGAGCGGGTTTCACTTAGCAGGGGATAGATCGCACCTTGGTTATTACCAGAGGCATTTTCTGCCGGTTGCTCATGTTCACAGTAGAGCGACACTTGTTTATGGCGACGGGTAAGCGTTTTGGCCAATGCCGCGCTCGCCACACCACCACCAATGATAGCAATATCTTCCGTTTCACTATGAGGCGCTAAACCAAACCAAGGCTTGATATTGGAGTGACCTTGCTTTTCATTGAGACGGCCTGCGATCATTTCACGTTTAGTTCCAAAGCCTTTGACCTTTTTCATCTCAAAGCCAGCTTCAATCAGACCGCGGCGAACAAAGCCCGCAGCAGTAAAGGTCGCGCAGCTACAATCTTGCTTAGCCAGTTTAGCCATGCCGTTGAAAAGGTTCTGGTTCCACATTTCTGGGTTCTTGCTTGGTGCGAAACCGTCAAGGAACCAAGCATCAACCAGCCCTTGCTCTGGGGTAGGGACAAGTGGCATACAGTCTTTGATATCACCAAACCATAAATCGAGCGTGATTTTGCCATCACCTAACACAATACGGTGACACTCGGGCAGTGCAATCGGGTAGTGCTGTTGAAGTTGAGTAGCATACTCTGCAAGCTCTGGCCAAGCTTCATGCGCTTTGATGAGATCGTCTTTATTTAATGGATACTTCTCAAAACTGATGAAATGTAACTCTTTGGTCACAGCTTGTGGGTTATCTTTTAGAAACGCATCAAACCACTGCCAGACAGCAAGGAAGTTCAGGCCTGTTCCGAAGCCCGTTTCTGCAATTACAAAGCGGCGTTGTTCGTGTTCTAGCCAGCGCTCAGGAAGGTGGTTTTGTTTTAAGAACACGTAACGAGTCTCTTCTAAACCGTTCACGTTTGAGAAGTAAACGTCGTCGAATTGGTCGGAAACTGGCGTACCAGACTCGTTCCAATCCAGTTCTGCATTAGTAATTGAAGTCATAAAACCTATCATTTTGTGATTTGAAGCGATATGTTGGGATGGATTGTACGAATTTCTAGGAAAGCTGACCACTTTTGTTGGCCTTCTTAGTTATTATCTAGCTGAATTTTGAATTATAGGAATGTCACATGAAACGAGTCGTAATCACCGGTATGGGTATTGTTTCAAGTATCGGTAACAACGTCGAAGAAGTTTTAGCATCATTAAAAGCGGGTAAGTCAGGTATCACCGCTTCAGAGCAATTCAAGGAACAAGGCCTTCGCTCTCAAGTTTGGGGTAACCTAAAAATGAACCCAGCTGACCATATTGATCGCAAAAAAATGCGCTTTATGGGTGATGCAGCGGCATTTGCATACCTTTCAATGGAGCAAGCAATCGCAGACTCTGGCCTGACAGAAGAGCAAGTATCAAACGACCGCACAGGTATTGTTGCAGGTTCTGGTGGTGCTTCATCTCTAAACCAAGTAAACGCGGTTGATATCCTGCGTGAAAAAGGCGTTAAGCGTGTTGGTCCATACATGGTTCCACGTACAATGGCGTCAACGGTTTCTGCTTGTCTAGCGACTCCTTTCAAAATCCGTGGTGTGAACTACTCAATGAGCTCTGCATGTGCGACTTCTGCACACTGTATTGGTCACGCAATGGAACTTATCCAACTGGGTAAACAAGACGTAGTATTCGCTGGTGGCGGTGAAGAACTAGATTGGTCTCTGACTATGATGTTCGACGCAATGGGCGCACTATCTACTAAGTACAACGACACTCCAGAACAAGCATCTCGTACATACGATGCAGACCGTGACGGCTTCGTTATCTCTGGTGGCGGCGGCATGCTAGTTATCGAAGAGCTTGAGCACGCTAAAGCACGTGGCGCGAAAATCTACGGTGAAATCGTAGGCTACGGTGCAACATCTGACGGCTACGACATGGTAGCACCGTCTGGTGAAGGCGCAGTTCGCTGTATGAAGATGGCGATGCAAAACGTTGAAGGTGTTGACTACGTGAACACTCACGGTACATCAACGCCAGTAGGTGACGTTAAAGAACTTGGCGCTATCCAAGAAGTCTTTGGCGGCAACAGCCCAGCTATCTCTGCAACTAAGGCGATGACAGGTCACGCTCTAGGTGCTGCTGGTGTACACGAAGCGATTTACTCAACGCTAATGCTAGACAATGGTTTCATTGCACCAAGCATCAACGTTGCAAACCTAGACGAAGCAGCTGCAGGTCTAGACATCGTAACTGAAGCTCGCGAGCAAGAGTTAACAACAGTAATGTCGAACAGCTTCGGCTTCGGCGGTACTAACGCAACACTAGTGATCAAAAAGTACCAAGACTAAGTCTTTACTTTCATCACCAATAAACAGAATAAGTCTGACGACAGGCGTATAGATTTTTAGATTTATAGGTTTCCAGAGCTTGATCAGTACTGGCTTTGGTTAGTCACTGATCGAACAGACGCAGACTCTGTCTCCTGGAGAGCGAGACAGGATCCTTTTGTTCTGGGTATTTGCCCGATTGTTTATTCAATCGGGCATTTTTCTTTTTATAGCGCCTTAATCGCGGTGAGCTAAGGTCGTTTGTCTATTTACCCTCGACAGCTGCTGTCTAATTTTGCACAATCATTTCAATCCTCATTTTAGGTCGATGGACCGTAACTAAAGTACCCGCGTAATGAAAATCTTAATCGATGAAAATATGCCTTATGCTGAAGATCTTTTTAGTCAGCTAGGTGAAGTGATCTTAAAATCTGGTCGAACATTAACAGCTGACGATCTTGTCGATGTTGATGCTCTAATGATTCGCTCAGTGACTAAAGTAAATGAGTCGCTGATCAGCAAAGCGAACAAGTTGAAATTCGTAGGTACCGCAACCGCAGGTATGGACCATGTTGATCAAGACCTGATGAAAGAGCGTGGGATTTTCTTCACCGCAGCGCCGGGCTGTAACAAAGTTGGTGTGGCTGAGTACGTGTTTAGCGCAATGATGGTGCTGGCTCAGCAACAAGGCTTTTCAGTATTCGACAAAACAGTCGGCATTATCGGTTGTGGTCAAGTAGGCAGCTACCTAGCAAGCTGCTTAGAAGGTATCGGCATTAAGGTGCTTTTGAACGATCCACTTAAGCAACGAGAAGGTGACACACGTGAGTTCACTGAGCTTGAGACTCTGCTTGAACAAGCAGACATTATCACTACCCACACGCCAATCACTAAAACGGGCGATTACCCAACACACCACTTGATCAATGAAACGGTACTGAACAACTTCCGTGCTGATCAAATTCTGATTAATGCGGCTCGCGGCCCAGTGGTGGATAACCAAGCTCTGAAAGCTCGCTTACAGAAAGCGGATGGCTTCACAGCGGTACTGGATGTGTTTGAATTTGAACCAGAAGTGGACATGGAATTACTGCCACTGCTTGCCTTCGCGACACCACATGTTGCTGGCTATGGTTTAGAGGGTAAAGCGCGTGGTACCACTATGATTTTTAACAGCTATTGCGAGTTCTTGGGACGAGAAGAGCGAGCGTATGCGAGTGACCTATTACCGACCGCACCAGTGCCGCAGATGAAATTAGATAGAGCATGGGACGAAGCAACACTGCACAATTTAACTCAGTTGATCTATGATGTGCGCAAAGACGACGCCTTATTCCGTCGCAATATCGCTACGCCGGGCTCTTTTGACCGTATGCGTAAAGAATATTGGGACCGCAGAGAGTACAGTGCAGTCGAACTAACGGGTGACGAATCTTGCAATTTAGCACCGTTAGCGAAACTCGGTTTTATGGTAAAGCCAACTTTATAAAAGAGAGAAACAATGAGCCAAGAATTTAATATTGCTGTTTTAGGTGCGACGGGTGCGGTTGGCGAAACCATTATCGAAGTACTTGAAGAGCGTAAATTCCCTGTCGGTGAACTGCACTTACTAGCAAGTGAACGTAGTGAAGGCAAAACCTACCGTTTCAATGGTAAAACGGTAAAAGTGCAGAATGTGGAAGACTTTGATTGGTCTCAAGTACATATCGCATTTTTCTCTGCTGGTGGTGATCTATCTGAGAAGTGGGCTCCGATTGCAGCGGACGAAGGCGTTGTTGTAATCGACAACACCTCTAAGTTCCGTTACGAGTACGATGTTCCTCTAGTAGTGCCGGAAGTGAACCCAGAAGCGATCGCAGAGTTCCGCAACCGTAACATCATTGCGAACCCTAACTGCTCAACTATCCAAATGGTTGTCGCGTTGAAGCCGATCCACGACGAAGTAGGCCTAGAGCGTATTAACGTTTCTACTTACCAATCGGTTTCTGGTGCAGGCAAGCCAGGTATCGATGAGCTTGCAGGTCAAACCGCGAAACTACTAAACGGCATGCCAGCAGAGAACTCGGCGTTCCCTCAACAGATCGCATTCAACTGTATTCCACAGATCGATGAGTTCACTGAAAACGGCTATACCCGTGAAGAGATGAAGATGGTTTGGGAAACTCAAAAAATCTTCGCTGACTCTTCAATCACAGTGAACCCAACATGTGTTCGCGTACCCGTATTCTACGGTCACGCGGAATCTCTTCACATTGAAACACGCTCACCAATCGGCGCAGAGCATGTGGTTCAACTGCTAGAGAATACAGAAGGTGTTGAAGTATTCCACGGTGCTGAGTTCCCAACTCAGGTTCGTGATGCTGGCGGTAAAGACCATGTAATGGTTGGTCGTATCCGCGGTGATATCAGCCACCACAGTGGTGTGAATATGTGGGTTGTTGCTGATAACGTTCGTAAAGGCGCAGCAACGAACGCAGTGCAAATCGGTGAAGTATTGATTCGCGATTACTTCTAATCGACGCCCTCACTGTTTATTGAAGCCTCACTCATTAGTGGGGCTTTTTTAATCAATCAAAAATACATATTCATAAATTGTGTGAAATTGCTGCGAATATTGTCGTCGCAACACATTTTTTGTTTTCATTCCTATAGTTTTGCTCCTGTTATCCGATATATTTAGTAGATCGTTATTTTTCCGAATTTAAGCACCTAACTGAGCCTTTTATGTTTCAAATTTTCAAGCAGTGGTGGATGCCTTTAGCGTTTGTCATTGCGACTCAGATTTCCGTAGTTCGTGCAGATACTATTCGAGTGGTTGGTCCCGATGGACAGATAAAATCCTCGCCAACATTCTCAGAGCCGGTTCGCGCTCAATCACTCAATCAAGCGAGTGAGCCTTCTCGATTTTATGGACCAACCAATGGTAATGAAACCTTGTGGTCTATTGCGTCTCGACTACGCCCTGATAACTCAGTTTCAGTGCAGCAAACGCTTTTGGCGATCTACCAATTAAACCCTCAGGCATTTGAAAATCAAAACATCCACAGTTTAGTGCCATCGAGCTATCTACGAGTGCCATCTTTAGAGCAGGCTCGTGCTAGTTCAACACAGCAAGCGATTCGAATTATGGACTCGCATCAGGTCAAGCTGAATGCACCATCTAGTCAGCCTGTCGCTCCTACGAAACCAGAAATAGCCAAACCAGCAACACCAAAACCTGCTCCGGTCGAAAAAGCTGAAATTGCTAAGCCGAAGGTAGAAGCGCAAACGAAACCTGTCGCGCCATCAAAGCCAGCTATTTCGCCACAGGAAAACGAAGTTAACCAACTCGAAAAACAGCTTGAGATGTCAGAGTCTGAGCTGTTGTCTCTTGAAGAGAAAAACCATCAGCTACGCCTGATGCTGTCCAATGTTCAGTCTGAAGTTGAAGTGCTCAAAACAGAGCTGAGCGATGAAGACCGCATTCGTAATGAAGTAGAAAAACTGCTTGAAGAAGAGCGTAAGAAGAACGCTGAAATTGAAAAAATGGCGCCGAGCACCATGGACCAACTGCTATCTAACGGTTGGCTTGTTGCTGCGATGGCCATTATTCCGGGTCTTCTAATCGGTTTGATCATCGTTCTGTTGTTAGGCAGAAAGTCTAAGCAAGATGAACCTCAACAAGTCGCGCAAGAAACCAATAACTTACCTGAACAGAGTAACGTTGTTCCTATGCCTCTTGATGAAGAAATGGCAGACCTTGATACAGAGCTTTCTCTAGATGATGAGCTGTTTGGTGCCGATGATGACACTGAGAAGCTGTTTGATGATGAAGGTAGCAGCGATCAAGATGATGTCTTTGCTGGATTAGACGATGCTGATCTGGACTTCAACCTTGATGGTGAAGATGACGATCCGTTTGCTAGTATCGGTGACGACGGCGACCTGGATGGTAACTTCGATGATATCGATCTTGATAGCAATAACGGTATCAGTGTTAACGGCGAAGAAAAAGCGCTTGGTCTAGAAGAGATGGAGCGTGCACTTGATGAAACCGTTGAGAGTGCGCTTGATTCAGATGAAGGTGATTTTGACCTTTCAGATGACAACCCAATGTCAGCTGATGATATAGAAGCGCTGTTGTCTCAAGATGTTCAAACGGAAGACCTTGGCTCTAATGAGTTAGATCAATCGATGTTGGACGACCTGTTTGCATCGAGCGACGATGATGATGACAGTTTCGACCTCGATACCTTAATGTCGGAAGATGATAATTCAACGACACCGGGTGTGAGTGATGACTTTGACATTGATGCGCTGATTTCAGAGCAGCAGCCGTCAGTGGAAGAGTCTCCAACTTCTAATGAAATGCCGGAGTTGGGTGACGAATTCGATATTGATGCTTTGATTTCAGAGCAACAATCGCCAGCTGAGCCTGCAAGTAACGATGATATTGACGATATTTTCGCTCAAGTTGCTGAGCCGTCGCCAGCGAGTTCTGACAACGAGTTCAATCTTGATGATCAAGAAGACTTAACGTCTCAGTTCTCAAGTGAGCTTGCATCTGATGATGATATTGAAAACATCCTATCTCAGTTCGATCAGCCAATTCCTGAAGGGGAAGAGCTGATTGGTGATGATCTATTATCTAACGACCCAGAGTTAGCGTCGAACGACAGCACAGATCTACTCGATGAGTTGCTTGATGGTGACGATGTTGACCTTAGTAATTCAACCGATCTTCTCGATGAAATGCTGGGAGATGAGGACGAGAGTGGCGAACAAGAACATCTAGACCTTGATCCGCTTGCTGAGCTTGAAGAGCTGTCAGGTTTATCTGATGAAAGCGAAGAAGATGACTTTAAGTTAGATGAAAGCAGCACAGATCTATTAGACGATTTCTTAGATGACGAAGACACTCCGCTTTCACTTGAAGATGATGAAACTCTAGATGAGCTTCTAGGTAATGAACTCTCAGATTCAGCACTGGAAGAGCAAGAAGAAGAGTCTGCATCAATTGACCCATTCGATGATCTTCTTACCAATGGTATTGATGATCTCGAGCCAGAACAAGACGCGCAGCCTGAAGAGCCTAGTTTCGAACAATCGCTTTCCGCAGCGCTTGAAGAGGTGCCTGCGACTTCAGAGGCGAGCTTAGATAAGCTTGACCCATTTGAAACAGCAGAAGCATCTGAACCGAAAGAAGAGATTCAGCAAGAAGTCGAAGCAGAGCTTGAAATTGAAGAAGAGCTTGACGTTGAAGATCTAGCAGCGGAAAGCTTGGTTGACGATGTAGAGGTTCAAGATGAGCCTGCGACTCCAGTTGAACCAGAAAACAAAGACTTCAACCGCGACGATTTTATTGATGACATGTTCGATATTGCGCCTCAAGCAGACGCGTTGTTTGATGAACATGCCCAACAAGATGAAGCTTTAGCATCCGAAGACTCAGATTTAAACTCGCCATTAGAGACCGAAATCGCTAATGAAGAGACAGCGGCTGATGAAGATGTGGTCGCTCCTCAGCACGCTGATAACGTAGAGCAAGATATCGCATCAGTTGAAGGCTCAGAACCTGCTTTAGAAGAGCAAGAGCCTGAAATAGAAGCGCTTGACGAGTTTACGTCATCTGAAGGTTTGGAAGAAAGCATAGAATCATTACTGTCTCAACCAGAGCCAGAAGTTAAGCCGACTCAAAATGATCTGGAAGACGTGTTAGCTACGGATGTCGAGCCAGCGTCCTCACAGCCACTTACAGAAGAGCAACTTGTAGAAGATTCTAGCGAGCTTGAAGATGATTGGCTCTCTGCGGCAATCGACGATGTTGAGTCACCGCAAGAGATGGGTGCGGATTTCGATTTTGCACCTAAGATTGAAGCTAGCGAACCTCAGCTCGACATGGAAGATTCCTTGCCAGAGCCAGAGCCAGAGCCAGAGCCAGAGCCAGAGCCAGAGCCAGAGCCAGAGCCAGAGCCAGAGCCAGAGCCAGAGCCAGAGCCAGAGCCAGAGCCAGAGCCAGTTCGAGCGGCGAATATGCCAGAGATCATTCCAAATGAGTTTGGTGTTCCGGAAGATGACGATTGGCTGTTCGAAGATGATGCGAATACTGAACCAAAGGCAGAAGAGCCACAGGTTGATGACGCGCCAGTTGCTGAGTTACCGGCTCAAGAAGAGCCGCAGCTAGAACCAGAAGCACCGACTCAAGAGCTTGTGGAGCAAGAACAAGCAGCGGAAGAAGAGTTCTCGTTTGATGATCTAGAGTTGCCTGAGTTTGGAGAAGAGGATGCGCTAGATTCTGTTCAAGATGAACCGCAATTGGAAACAGAAGCACCGGCTCAAGAGCTTGCGGAGCAAGAACAAGAAGCGGAAGAAGAGTTCTCGTTTGACGATCTAGAGTTGCCTGAGTTTGACGAAGATGATGCGCTAGATGCTGTTCAAGATGAACCGCAATTGGAGACAGAAGCACCTGTTCAAGAATCTCCAGCGCAAGAAGCCGTTGAGGAAGAGTTCTCGTTTGACGATCTAGAGTTGCCAGAGTTTAGCGAAGATGATGCGCTAGATGCTGTTCAAGATGAACCGCAATTGGAAACAGAAGCACCAGTTCAAGAATCTCCAGCGCAAGAAGCGGTTGAAGAAGAGTTCTCGTTTGACGATCTAGAGTTGCCTGAGTTTAGCGAAGATGATGCGCTAGATTCTGTTCAAGATGAACCGCAACTAGAACCAGAAGCACCGACTCAAGAGCTTGCGGAACAAGAACAAGCCGTTGAAGAAGAGTTCTCGTTCGACGATCTTGAGTTGCCAGAATTTGACGAAGATGATGCGCTAGATGCTGTTCAAGATGAACCGAAGCTAGAATCAGAAGCTCCTGCTGACGAGTCTCCTGCGCAAGAGCAAGCAGCGGAAGAAGAGTTCTCGTTCGACGATCTAGAGTTACCAGAATTTGATGAAGACGATGCTTTAGCCGAGCTTGTAAGTGGCGAGGATGATGTTCAACTGGAGCAAGACCTCATCATTGATGAAACTGCGCTAGAGCTCGAAGAGAGTGAACTGCCAGAGTACGATGAAGAGAGCGCAAAAGCAGATGCTGTGCTAGATGACGTCGAACTGCAGCAGTCTGAACCAGTCCCTCTTGAACCGGGAGCTGAACTTGACGAGAGCAAGCTACCGGAATATGGAGAGGATGAAGCACTCAGCGATGCGTTCTCTGAAATTGGTGAACCACTGAATACTTACGGCGCGCAAGCAGAAGAGCAAGATGCACTGCATGACCTTTTCTCTGGTACCAATAGCTTTGCAGACGATGAGATCACCCCACATCAGCCTGAAGCAGAAGTACCATCATCACAAAGCGTCCAAGATGAACCACTAGAAGGCTTTGATGAGTTCGATGAGTCAGCATTGGCAGAGCTGTTGTCTGAAGATGTTCAAGATTCGGTTGACTCGATGTTCGATCGACCAATGGACAACACGGCCATTGATAGTGCAGGCCTCGATATCGATGCCATGCTGGAAGTGGGTGGTGAAGATTGGAAGGGATTCAGTTTAGAGCCTGAGCAGCAATCGAACTTGTCTCACGATGTACCAGATGATCAACAAGAGATCTGGGAATCAGCGAAGCATCAACCAGAGCCTCAAATTAAACAAGAGAACTGGGGGGCGCAAGACCAGTTACTTGAAGCTACAGCTGAAAAAGAGCAGCAGTTCATGACGATTGATGAATTGATGGCTCAAGTTGAGCAAGAAGATGGTGAGATGGTGAATCCTGATGAGGAAGAGCTTAAGCTGGATGTTGGTTTGAACGAGTTCCCTGATGTGATTGGCGATATCGGTAATTATGATGTCGATAGTAACGCTGAGGCCGCAGGTAAGCTGGACCTTGCTAAGATCTACATTGAGATGAGTGATCCTCAAGGTGCAATTAAGTTATTAGAAGAGGCCATTGTCGATGGTTCCGATGAAATCCGTCGAGAAGCTAAGAACCTAATTGATACGTTGAACGGGCGCTAAGCCAAAGAAATCGAAAGAGAGCCAGATACAGGGCTCTCTTTTTTTATCTATAACTTCTCCTCTATCGATTGTTTCATCTTTATCGAGAGTTTCGGTTTTATAGACAGTTTTCCTGCTGGTGGGTTTGGGGTACGCTCCTTTTACGTATATACTTCGAGCCCCATTTTCAAAGAGAACAAAAACATGAAAATTGCTTTAGGTATTGAATATGACGGTACCCACTATTTTGGTTGGCAGCGCCAACGAGACGTAAAGAGTGTCCAAGAATCTTTGGAAAAGGCGCTTTCGGTTGTCGCAAACCACCCAGTTGAAGTGCAATGTGCAGGTCGAACAGACGCTGGTGTACACGGTACAGGGCAGGTCGTTCACTTTGAAACCAATGTAAACCGTAAGATGGTGGCATGGACAATGGGTGCAAATGCAAACATGCCTAAAGATATTGCGGTTCGTTGGGCAAAAGAGGTCCCTGAAGATTTTCACGCTCGCTTCTCTGCAACCGCGCGCCGCTACCGTTACGTGATATTCAACCACGCACTTCGCCCTGGAATCTTAAACTCGGGTGTGAGTCATTATCACGGCGAGTTAGATGAGAAGAAAATGCATGAAGCAGGGCAGTACTTGTTAGGCGAAAATGATTTCACCTCGTTCCGTGCAACGCATTGTCAGTCCCATAGTCCTTGGCGCAACCTGATGCACTTAAACGTTACTCGTCATGGCCACTATATTGTTATTGATATTAAGGCTAATGCATTTGTGCATCATATGGTGCGTAATATTACGGGTAGCTTGATTGCTGTCGGCAAAGGGGAGCAAAAGCCTGAATGGATTAAGTGGTTGCTTGAAGCCAAAGATAGAAAGTTAGCTGGTGCTACCGCTAAGGCTGAAGGTCTCTATTTGATTGATGTGGATTACCCTGCACACTTTGAGCTTCCAAGAGAGCCTATCGGCCCGCTGTTTTTGCCTGATAATTTGAGCTAAATGTGGGACTTAGGTTCAAAAAATATTGCGAAATCGTGCGTAAAATAGCTCATGAAAATAGGTACAACCAGTTTTTTATCTACACTTGCTGTTTTATGTGCTTTAATCTCCTCGCATAATTCCCAAATTTATTTCTTTCGCAATTAGGCGGAAGAATCGAAAGAAAAGGTCTTCCATGAGTTGGCTTGAAAAGATTTTAGAAAAAAGCAACATCGTAACTTCTCGTAAAGCGTCTATCCCTGAGGGTGTTTGGACTAAATGTACCTCTTGTGAGCAGGTTCTTTACCATGCTGAACTAGAGCGTAACCTAGAAGTATGTCCAAAATGTGACCATCACATGCGCATGAAAGCGCGTCGTCGTTTAGAAACTTTCTTAGATGAAGGTGAGCGCGTCGAGCTAGGCTCTGATTTAGAGCCACAAGATAAGCTAAAATTCAAAGATTCAAAGCGTTACAAAGAGCGTATCTCTTCTGCTCAAAAGAACAGTGGCGAAACAGACGCACTTGTTGCAATGAAAGGTGAGCTTTTAGGTCTACCTATCGTTGCTTGTGCATTTGAATTCTCATTCATGGGCGGATCAATGGGTTCGGTTGTGGGTGCTCGTTTCGTTCGTGCGGTTGATGCAGCTATCGAAAACAACTGTGGTCTAGTATGTTTCTCTGCTAGTGGCGGTGCTCGTATGCAAGAGGCACTGATGTCTCTTATGCAGATGGCAAAAACCAGTGCAGCACTAGAGCGTCTTTCTGCGAAAGGCCTACCATTTATCTCTGTAATGACTGACCCAACAATGGGTGGTGTTTCAGCAAGTCTAGCGATGCTAGGTGATGTGAACATCGGTGAGCCGAAAGCACTGATCGGTTTTGCTGGTCGTCGTGTTATCGAGCAAACGGTGCGTGAAGACCTACCTGAAGGTTTCCAACGCAGTGAGTTCCTATTAGAGCACGGTGCTATCGATATGATCGTTGATCGTCGTGATATGCGTCAGCGCGTAGGTAGCCTAATCGCGAAAATGACTAACCAGCCTTCACCATTAGTAGTTTCTGTGAACGATTCACCGAATGAAGCTACTTATGAAGTACCAGAAGCGCCAGAAAAAGGGTAAAGTACCATCTAACAAACCTACTTACATATGGTTATGAGTTAGATGAGTCAACAACCTATTCCTCAAGCCACATCCTCTCTCGAGATGTGGCTTGATTATTTAACAAACATTCACACCAGTGCGATCGACCTCGGATTAGACCGTGTTCAAGCTGTTGCACAAAAATCCAATCTCACTAAACCTGCTAAGCATGTGATTACTGTTGCTGGGACGAACGGCAAAGGTTCAACATGTGCTTTGATGGAAGCGATTCTTCTTGATGCTGGCTATTCGGTCGGCGTATACAGCTCTCCACACCTGATTCGTTATAACGAACGCGTTCGTATTAATGGCCAAGATCTTTCAGACCAACAACTGGTCGACTCTTTTGATTTTATTGAAAAAGAGCGTGGCGAAATTAGCTTGAGCTTTTTCGAGTACGGCACTTTAGCGGCTCTGCGTGCATTCCAAGTAGAAAAGGTCGATGTGGTCCTTTTAGAAGTGGGCTTGGGTGGACGTCTCGATGCGACCAATGTCGTTGACCATGATGTTTCAGTGATCACCAGTTTAGCGGTCGACCATGTTGATTGGCTAGGCGATGACATTAATGTCATTGGCTTTGAGAAAGCAGGCATCTACCGTAGCGGTAAGCCAGCAATCTGCGGACAGCCTAAACCGCCAGCAACCGTGGCAGCGCATGCAGACGATATTCAGGCAGAGTTCTATCAAGTAGGGATTCAGTACACCTACGAAGTCACTGGTGAAACGTGGAACTGGCACAGCGGTGCATTCCAGCTTGAACAGCTACCAATTCCGAGCCTACCACTACCGAATGCTGCTACCGCGTTGATGGCTCTTGGAACATCAGAACTCGACATCAGTGATGTGAACGTTGTGAATGGTCTTAAGAGTGCGCAGCTTCCTGGTCGTATGCAGAAGATCAGTGATAAGCCAACGATAGTGTTAGATGTGGCGCACAACCCACATTCGGCTGAATATTTTGTTAAGCAAGTTGGTCAGCAGTATGCGGGCAAAACACTGCACGTAGTTGTGGCCATGTTGCACGACAAAGATATCCCTGCCACGCTCGATGTGCTTGCTCCAATTGCTCAGCATTGGTATCCAGCGTCTCTACAAGGCCCAAGGGCGGCGAAAGCAGCTGAGCTGTGTCGAAGTCTACCAAGTGGAACGACAGAGTACTCATCGCCAGTAGAGGCATTTGAAGCGGCTTTATCAAGTGCAAGCGAAGATGAAGTGATTCTTGTTGTGGGTTCATTCCATACCGTGGGTGAAGTGCTGGAGCATTGGCAAACAAAAGGAAACTAAATGGCAAGTAAATTCCAAAGCCGCTTAGTGGGCACTATTATTTTGGTGGCCGTGGGCGTTATTGTTCTCCCAGATGTACTAGACGGAAAAAAGCTTCACTACAAAGAAGAGTTTGCAAGCATTCCAATTAAGCCTGAACTTGAAGGTGATGTTGAAGTGTTTGAGGTACTTGATCCTGTTGAAGATGAGATTGCGCTACCAGATTCACCGGTAGAAGCGATTGTTCAAGAGTCATCACCGTCAGAAACAGTAACGGCAAGTCAAGAGAGTAAAGTCGATGACAATGTCGAGATTGCTATCAAGCCGGTGACTGAAAAGAATGAGTATCAAGACAGCGCGTGGATCATCCAGCTGATGGCATTGAAAAATGCAGACAACGCTAAGAACGTTGTCAAGGATCTGCAAAAGCGTGGTTATCAAGCTCATACCAAGCAAGAAAAAACATTTACGCGAGTAATAATTGGCCCAGATATCTCTAAATCCAAACTTGAGCGTCAAATTAAGGAATTAGAAAAAATTACTGGTTCAAAAGGCCAATTGCTCAAATTTAAACCGTTAAATCCATAAGAAAACGTTTGCGTCAGCATTTTTTCTGTTAAAATGCGCGCCAACTTAAGATGAAGAATTCATGAATTGGTTAGATTTTGTCATTTTAGGGGTGATCGGCTTTTCAGCTTTGATCAGTTTAGTTCGTGGTTTTGCTAAGGAAGCATTGTCACTCGTTATTTGGTTTGGTGCGTTTTTTATCGCCAGCCAGTATTACGCCAAATTGGCGGTTTACTTTACAAATATCGAAGATGACATGTTTCGAAATGGCGCCGCGATAGCAGCACTGTTTGTTTCGACTCTGGTTGTCGGTGCGTTAATTAATTACGTGATTGGACAGCTAGTACAGAAAACGGGCTTGTCTGGTACAGATAGAATCTTGGGGATCGTTTTTGGCGGTTTAAGAGGTGTTCTGATTGTGTCAGCTGTGCTGTTTTTTATGGATGCGTTTACTGCATTCCCAAGTTCTGAGTGGTGGAAGAACTCGCAGTTGGTTCCTGAATTCAGTCGAATCATTGCACCGTTCTTCGAGCATTTACAAGCAACATCAAGTTTCTTATCTGGCGCGCTTTAGCGCCAGTTAATGTCGAAAATCGAGGATTAGGACATGTGTGGTATTGTTGGAATCGTGGGTTCAACACCTGTAAACCAGTCAATTTATGACGCTTTAACGGTATTGCAGCATCGTGGCCAAGATGCCGCTGGTATTTGTACCATAGAAAGCAATCGTTTTCGTCTGCGTAAGGCGAACGGCTTAGTTAAAGATGTTTTCGAAGCTAAACACATGCAACGCCTCCAAGGTGACGTTGGTATCGGTCATGTTCGTTACCCAACAGCAGGTAGCTCTAGCGCTTCTGAAGCTCAACCTTTCTACGTAAACTCGCCATTTGGCATTACCCTAGCTCACAACGGTAACCTAACGAACGCAAATGAAGTTCGTGAGAAGCTGTTTGAAAAAGACCGTCGTCATGTAAACACAACATCAGATTCTGAAGTACTTCTGAACGTACTGGCTCACGAGATCGATACTGTGAAAGGTAACGTGACGTCTGAAGATGTATTCCGTGCAGTGGCTAACGTACACCGCACTATCCGTGGTGCTTACGCAGTAACAGCGATGATAATCGGCCACGGTATGATTGCGTTCCGCGATCCAAACGGAATTCGTCCGCTGTGTCTTGGTAAGCGTGAAGTGAATGGTCGTACTGAGTATATGGTTGCTTCTGAATCGGTAGCGCTTGACGCTGTTGGTTTCGATTTTGTTCGCGATGTTGCTCCTGGTGAAGCGATTTACGCAACATTTGAAGGCGAGCTGTTTACTAAGCAGTGTGCTGACAATCCAAAACTGAATCCTTGTATTTTCGAATTCGTTTACTTTGCACGTCCAGACTCTTTCATCGACAAGATCTCTGTTTACAGCGCACGCGTTGAGATGGGTGAAGCACTGGGTCGCCGTATTAAAGATGAGTATTCAGATCTTGATATCGACGTTGTTATCCCAATCCCTGAAACATCGAATGACATTGCGCTACGCATTGCTCAAGCGATCGACAAGCCATACCGTCAAGGCTTCGTGAAGAACCGTTACGTTGGTCGTACTTTCATCATGCCGGGTCAACAACAGCGTAAGAAATCTGTTCGTCGTAAACTTAATGCGATTCGCTCTGAGTTTAAAGGTAAGAACGTACTTCTAGTCGATGACTCTATTGTTCGCGGTACCACGTCAGAACAGATCATTGAGATGGCTCGTGATTCAGGTGCGAACAAAGTTTACATGGTTTCAGCAGCACCAGAAGTTCGTTTCCCGAACGTTTACGGTATTGATATGCCAAGTGCTAACGAGTTGATCGCTCACGGTCGTGACAACCAAACTATCTGTAACCAGATCGGTGCTGATGCGCTTATCTTCCAAAAACTGGATGATCTGATTGAAGCAGTAGGTCAAGGCAATCAAGACATTACTCAGTTTGATACTTCGGTATTCAACGGTGAGTACGTGACGGGTGATATCGACCAGAAGTACCTAGATTTCCTAGATGCACTTCGTAACGACGATTCAAAAATACAGCGTGAAATTCAGCAAGACTTAGCGAACCTCGAGCTACATAACGAAGGCGCGTAAGATTTACTTTAGCGTTTTCAGCAAAACAAAGACTAAAAACCAGAGCACAGGCTCTGGTTTTTTTATTGGGTAAGCTGAGTGTCTCTCTTAGTGAATGTGGTATGCGATCACAAAATCGATAAATAGGCGTACTTTTTCTGGTAGATGATCTTTGTGGTTGTAGAGCATGTAAATGTCTCTTGGGTTAGCACTCCAATCATCTAATACGCGCACTAAACTGCCGTCTTCAATGTATTCACGGATCATAACATCTGGCATTAGCGTAATGCCTAAGCCTTCTGAACATGCCTGTCTTACAACATTCAACGCATTGGCATTGAAACGGCCTTTCTCAGTATTCACAACGCTCTCGTCATTGGAATTACTGAGTTGCCATTTAATCAATGGGTAACCTTTCAGAAGCGAGTGATTAGCCAACTCTTCCGCGTGAGAAGGGGCTGGATTCTTCGCTAAGTAGTCAGGACTTGCGACGAGTATGTCCTTAACTTCGCTGATCTTACGAGCAATCAGGCTAGAGTCGCGCTGTGGGCCAACACGGAAAATGACGTCCCATTCGGTTGGGTCCAGCTGATCAGCTTGGTTGTTCATCATCAGCTCAATATTGATATCTGGGTATTGGCTCATGAAGTCGCTGAACATCGGCATCATCATACGTTTGGTGAGGTTTGATGGTGCAGAAATACGGATTTTGCCTGATGCGCCTTTGCAAACATCAGTCAATTCCTCGGCAGTTGATGCTAAACGTTGTAGTAGCGGAGAGCATTCATTGAAAAATCGCTCGCCAGCCTCTGTCAATGAAAGTTTACGCGCATGTCTATTGAGAAGCCTCAGGTTAAGAGAGTCCTCCAAAGCTTGAATACGTCGTGTGATCGTCGCAACCGGAATCATAGTTTTGCGTGATGTTGCGGTGTAGCTCCCATTTTCGACGACTAATCGAAACAGGTTTAAATCATCTAATTTCATAAATCCAGACACATTTGTTTACAAACTCAACTAATTTATACGTAACACTGAGAACAAAGTTTGCGTCACGTCAACTTGTTGCACTATTTACAAGTATTCCAATCCCTGATGGCAATTACCAGTAAAGTTGGTAAATTTGTGTATTCACCATTTTATTACTAAGTTTGATAAAGAGTTCTTAGAACAGATAACAATAATAAATCGACTTTGTTTTGTGAGGTTAATGAGTATGTATAAAACTCACAGTCAGCCCGTTACGACCTCGGCACAGGAAGCGCTCAACCAAAAATGCATTATGTTGGTTGATGATGACCCCATTTTTCGCCGCATAACGTCAGCGTATCTAGATGCTGTAGGGTACCGTGTGGTTGAAGCCGAAAACGGCTTAGACGCACTTCAAAAATTACGAGACGCAGCGCCCGATCTTATCGTGTGTGATCTCTCTATGCCGATACTCGATGGTATTGAGCTTGTAGAGGAGTTGAGTCTCGAATATCCATCACTGCCTATGATTGTGGTTTCTGCGACCGATGAAATGTCTGACGTTGCAAAAGCATTGCGCTTCGGGATTAAGGATTTCCTACCCAAGCCATTGGAAGACCCAAATCATTTGGGAAGTGCTATAGAAAATACCCTGAAAGACTCTTTTGACAACATGAATAGTCAAAGAGACTTCTCTAGCCAATGGTTCAGTGTCGATGATGGTGGTGAGATTCCAGAAGACCAAGAACTGCATTGGCATCTGAATTATCTTCAGAATAACCCAAGCGCTGCGCGTGATTTGTTGCACGCGTTGTTACCCGATAAAGACACCAGCCAAGGCACTTGGCGAGCCAGTTACCGTCTGTTGCAGTCAACCGAAGTGATGCCATTGGTGTTTGATTATGCTTGGTTGATGAATGGACAGTTTGCTTTCTATCTTGTGGATTCGTCATCATCATCTGAGGGTGGGGCAGCGACCACTCTGTTAGTGCGTGCCTTGTTCCACGATTATGTTAGAAATCTGCAAAGTTATAGTGCCGATTTGAAAGATATGGCGGAGCTATTAGAGAAAGGTATCCAATGTTCGCAATGCGCGACGCCAGTTAATGCTCTGTTTGGTGTGGCCAATTTGGCTGAGGGTACAATTTCGATTTTGCCTGCGGGACTCGATGGGCAGTGGTCCAATGGTCTTATTAATCAACACATTGCCGCAGGGCAAAGGTTGGGCGACAACTGTAAGAAGAATTTCATCACCGACAGGTTGCCTATAGAGACAGGCTGCCAGCTCTCATTGAGCTTGTTGGGTTCGGCCAGTTTTAGTCTCGACTTGCATCAAGGCGGTGGGGATTAACCCTACAGTTGCTTGGTATTTGTAGATGTTTTATTAAGGTATAGTTGCAAAATTGTGTGGCTATACCTTTTTTGTTGAGTTTCATTTAGCAAAAATTATCTGGGTCTAGCGTTAATTTTGTAAGAAAGAAATAATCATGGCAGATAATCAAGATTTTAAAGACCCGTTTAATGTATTCTACTTTTTAGGATTTTTATTAGCGTTTGCAGCGATTCCGCTACTACCAGCAACCTTAACGCTTTACCGCGTTTTCAATGGTTACGCGACTTTTTAAAGACTTCTGGAGGTCACAATTAGCATCAAAGTTCTTAGCCTGAACCTCGCTGGTGGCCTCTGCATCATCCTCGCTTTTCTAGGCATTGTTTTACCTCTACTACCAACTACTCCCTTTTTGCTATTGGCAAGCGCCTGTTTTATGCGTAGTAGCCCTCGTTTACACCGCTGGATGCATCAGCACCCAACACTTGGCCCTCTGCTCACCAACTGGTATGAACATGGTGCGGTAACAAAACGCGTTAAAAGCCGTGGCGTGCTGTTTATTCTTCTCAGTTTTTCATTATCTATCTACTTTGCACCTATCGTATGGGTAAAAGTGTTCTTAATTGTCGTACTTGCTATTCTTCTCACATGGTTTATTCGTCTTCCTACCCATGAGTTAGTTGCTGACAGCAAAGAAAATCACTAACATTAAGCCAGTGTGCCTGCTGACTTATAGCGGGCGTTTATTTTTTCAGCATCAG
Source organism: Vibrio fortis (assembly GCF_024347475.1). NCBI lineage: Bacteria > Pseudomonadati > Pseudomonadota > Gammaproteobacteria > Vibrionales > Vibrionaceae > Vibrio > Vibrio fortis. The sequence continues at coordinate 2,273,048 of NZ_AP025487.1, read as the reverse complement.
ACTTATGACTCTGATTGCAATGAAAACCAACCAAGCCTTTCTCAAGCAAAATTAGTAACGACGATGGCGTTGATTGATGTTGGGAAAGCGGCCTAATGAAGTGCATCACTATTATGAACACAGAAAAAATCGCTCTGATCAAATCAAGCATCAAAAGCATTCCTGACTACCCAAAAGCGGGTATTCTATTTCGTGACGTAACCAGCCTAATGGAAGACCCTGCTGCGTACAAAGCGACGATCGAACTGCTAGTGGATACCTACAAAGATATGGGCTTCACTAAAGTCGTTGGTACGGAAGCTCGCGGTTTCCTATTTGGTGCACCACTAGCGCTTGAATTGGGTGTTGGTTTTGTTCCTGTTCGCAAGCCAGGCAAGTTACCACGTCAAACAGTGGCACAGTCTTATGAGCTTGAGTACGGCACAGATACTCTTGAGATCCACACTGATGCGATCTCAGAAGGCGATAAAGTGCTGATGGTCGATGACCTTCTAGCAACAGGTGGTACGATTGAAGCAACTACTAAACTGATTCGTCAGCTTGGTGGCGTTGTAGACCACGCAGCCTTTGTTATTAATCTTCCAGAAATTGGCGGTGACAAGCGCTTAGAAGGTCTAGGCCTTGAAGTGTTTAGCATCTGCGAATTTGACGGTCATTAATCCTTTCGGAATTATTCATGAGCTATCTAGCGTTAGCGCGAAAATGGCGGCCAACGAAGTTTAAAGAAGTCGTTGGTCAAGCCCATGTTTTAACAGCTTTAGAAAATGCACTTAGCCAAAACAGGTTGCACCATGCATACCTGTTTAGCGGGACTCGAGGTGTCGGTAAAACGACCATCGGCCGCTTGTTTGCTAAGGGTCTAAACTGTGAAACAGGCATTACCTCTACACCTTGTGGTGAGTGTGCAACCTGTAAAGAGATCGACGAAGGTCGTTTTGTTGATCTTTTAGAGATCGATGCCGCTTCTCGAACCAAAGTGGAAGACACGCGTGAGCTATTGGACAACGTTCAATACAAGCCTGCTCGTGGTCGCTTTAAGGTTTACCTTATCGATGAAGTTCATATGCTCTCTAGGCACAGTTTCAATGCGCTTCTAAAAACCTTAGAAGAACCGCCTGAGTACGTGAAATTTCTGTTGGCGACAACGGATCCTCAGAAGCTGCCGGTAACGATTTTGTCTCGCTGCCTGCAGTTCCACCTGAAGCCAATCAGCGTTGACAACATTCATGAGCAGCTCGATCACATCCTAGAAGAAGAGAATGTGACCACTGAGTCTCGCGCTCTGGGGATGATTGCACACGCGGCTGACGGCAGTATGCGTGATGCGTTGAGCTTAACGGATCAAGCAATCGCATTGGGTAATGGCAACGTAGCGACTGACATTGTTTCTCATATGTTAGGCACGCTAGATACTGATCAAGCGATCCATTTACTCGAAGCTATTAGCAGCAAGCAACCGCAAACGGCAATGTCGTGTATCCAAGCGCTAGCTGAAAACGGTGTAGAATGGGATGGCTTGCTCAATCAGCTAGCGACTCAGTTGCACCGATTAGCTATGTATCAAGCTCTGCCAGCATCGTTAGATAAAGCACAGCCAGACGCAGAGAAGATCGAGCTTCTCGCTCAAGCGCTTAGCCCGCAAGATGTACAGCTTTATTATCAGATCGTACTGAAAGGTCGCGAGGATCTGCCTCTTTCGCCAACCGCTCGCGTTGGTATTGAGATGGTCGTTCTGAGAATGTTGGCATTCCGCCCGGCTGCAGAGATTTCGTCAAGTGCGATCTCAACAGAGCCCGCAGAGCCGAAAGTAGCGAGCGCTCCAGTAAGCGCACCTTCACAAGGCTTGCAGCCAGCTACGCCAATGCAGTCTACCAATCAGACTCAGCCAATGGCCGCACCTCAGCAGCAAGGTCCAGCAGCGCAGCCTATGTCAAGCTCTATGCAACCACAAGGCTACGGGCAACCTAGCGCGCCACAATATTCAGAGCCTCAGGGCTACCCTGACTCTGGTTACATGAGCGGCCCACAGGATATGCCTCCAGCGTATGATGACCATGGGCAATATGGTGCACCTTCTGCGCCAATGAGCAATCAACAGGCAGCGCCTGCTCCAAGCCAACCTGTGACACAAAGTCAGCCTGCACCTGAGCGACCAGCATCGCCGGTAAGCGGTTTGCGTCATCAGTTACGCTCTCAGCGTAAAGGTGCAGCACCATCTGCAAAAGGCAGCGCTCCAAAAAAGGCTAAAGCGACACCAGCTAAAACTTCAGTTCTCGACCGAGTTGCTCAGCAACACGGTGGTTCTGAGCGGGTGTCGCCAGCTTCTCTCCCTGCAGCATCGACACAAAATGTAACTGATGATAATGAACCTTATCGTTGGAAACCGTCTAAACCTGTAGTGAAAGAAGTCTCGAAAGAGCTAACACCTACTCAGATAAGACGCGCTTTAGAGCACGTTAAAACGCCTGAGATGACGGAAAAGCTGCTGCATGAGTCGATTGCTCAAGATGAATGGTCGGCGACTATACAAAAGCTTGAAACGGCGAAACTGGTTGAGCAGTTAGCACTGAACTCAGTGTTCAGTAAAAACGGCACCTCAATTAGCCTGATGTTACGACCAACACAAGCACACTTAAATACTGATAAAGCGCAAAGCGAATTGCTGCAGTCGCTGAACGCCGTATTAGGTGAAGAGTGTCATTTAAGTGTTGAGATCGGCGAATCAGGCGAAACGCCACTAGAATTACGTGAGAGGCTTTATCAAGGCAAGTTGAAAGATGCTTTCACCAGCCTTGAGAATGACGCCAATGTCCAGTTCATTGAAAAGCGCTTTGCAGCGGAACTGGATAGAGACAGCGTTCGTCCAATTTAGTCATCACGCGTGTGAAGAAAGGCAACATGTCCTTCATCACATTAACAGTATCGTAGGGTTGAATCTGCAAGGTTCAGCCCCCATTAAGTCAGTTATTGCTTAATGTATTTTATAACCAATTAGACCAGAGAGATTATCATGTTTGGTAAAGGTGGTATGGGCAACCTAATGAAGCAAGCCCAGCAGATGCAAGATCGCATGCAAAAGCTTCAAGAAGAAATCGCAAATATGGAAGTAACCGGTGAATCTGGTGCTGGCCTAGTAAAAGTAACGATCACTGGTAGCCACAGTGTACGTCGTGTTGATATCGATGAAAGCCTAATGGAAGACGATAAAGAGATGCTTGAAGATCTTATCGCTGCGGCATTCAACGATGCGGCTCGTCGCGTTGAAGAGACTCAAAAAGAGAAAATGGCTGGCGTAACTGGTGGTATGCAACTTCCACCAGGTATGAAGATGCCTTTCTAATTCGTTTTTCTCAATGATGTACTCAGTGCATCGTGAATTAAAAACTGAAATGGTTAAATAATGCGTACCAGTCATATGCTGGAGCATTTGATGGAGGCCTTACGTTGTCTACCTGGGGTTGGCCCCAAGTCGGCGCAGCGTATGGCCTTTCATTTGTTACAGCGCGATAGAAAAGGCGGCCTGCAATTGGCTGAGGCGCTCGGCCAAGCGATGACAGAAATTGGCCACTGTAGTGAGTGTCGCACGTTTACAGAAGAAGATGTTTGTCATATCTGCACCAACCCTAAACGTCAGGAAAATGGTCAGATATGTGTGGTGGAAAGCCCAGCAGACATCGCAGCAATCGAAGCGACAGGTCAATACTCAGGTCGTTATTTCGTTCTGATGGGGCACTTGTCACCACTAGATGGCATTGGCCCTAGCGATATCGGTCTCGACGTTTTGGATTACCGCTTGCGTCGTGGTGATATTTTAGAAGTGATTCTTGCTACCAACCCTACGGTAGAAGGTGAGGCAACCGCTCATTATATCGCTGAGCTGTGCAATGCTCATGAGGTAAATGCTAGCCGAATTGCTCACGGTGTACCGGTTGGTGGTGAGCTCGAACTGGTTGATGGCACCACTCTGTCTCACTCACTATTGGGTCGACATAAAATCTAATCTCAGCCGCTGACTCTTATCTAAAGAGTCAGCGGCTTTTTTTTTGAGTTAAATCTTAAAAACCGTCTCTTCGTTAACACTCACTTTCTCATTAGAATCAAGAGTCTTGCTCACGTACCAGCTTGTAGATGGTGGCACCGATAACTGCACCTATAATTGGTGCAACCCAGAATAACCAAAGCTGAGAGGTCGCCCAGTCGCCAACAAACACAGCGACACCGGTACTACGCGCCGGATTAACTGAAGTGTTGGTCACAGGGATACTGATAAGGTGAATCAAGGTAAGACAGAGACCAATGGCAATGGGAGCAAATCCAGCGGAAGCCTTACTATCCGTTGCACCCATGATGACGAATAAAAACACCATGGTCATGACGATCTCGCAGACGAGCGCTGCGGTGAGTGAATAGCCACCAGGCGAGTGCTCACCATAACCGTTGGAAGCAAAACCCGAAGCGACTACATCAAAGCCTGCTTGACCGGAGGCAATAACCAACAGCACGCCGCCGGCAATGATCCCACCTATAACTTGAGCGATGATATAAGGCAGCACGTCTTTTGAATCAAAGCGCCCGCCACTCCAAAGGCCAATAGTGACTGCGGGGTTGAGGTGACAACCTGAAATATGGCCAATGGCGAAGGCCATGGTTAAGACGGTGAGACCAAAAGCAAGGGAGACACCAAGTAATCCAATCCCAACATCAGGAAAAGCGGCGGCTAAAACAGCACTGCCACAACCTCCTAGGACAAGCCAAAACGTACCGAACATTTCTGCGAGATATTTATTCATAACTATCCTTATTAACCAATACTGGTATCAAGAAGATAGTTGAGAATAGGGAAAAAAGAGAATGATTGACGGTTATTACGCGCTTTTATTGCTTGTTACTATGGTTGTGGACGGTAACTGATTAAGTGATGGCTTCTAACTCAGTGATATTATCGAATGCTTCTTGATCGGTTTTACCACAAATGATTGGGCAAGCCTTAAATTGGTGGCACACCTTCGGACGTTCTGGTTGACCGAACAATTTACATAGATTTTGTTCATTGAGCTGAATGCAGCGAACGCCAGCAGGCTTGCCGTTTGGCATTCCAGGGATAGCAGATGTAATACTTGGTGCAATACAGCAGGCACCACAACCTAGGCGACATTCCATCAATTTTATACTCAGTCAAAACAGGGGGCGCGATAGTAGCAAAAATTATCGCTTGTGGCAGCTTTTGTCGGTGATTAATCCGTGAACACTTTTTATCCTTGAACTTTTTGTGGGCTAGCGGTATAACACGCACCCCAGTAAAAGAGTAAGAAGTCCTATTATGACCAGTCCATTTTGGCAAGAAAAATCACTAGAACAGATGACCGAGCAAGAGTGGGAATCGCTTTGTGATGGTTGTGGTAAATGTTGCCTGCACAAACTAATGGATGAAGATAGCGACGAAGTGTACTACACCAACGTGGCATGTAGCTGGTTAAACAGTAAGACCTGTTCTTGTAAAGATTACCCAAATCGCTTTAGCTCAGGTGAAGAGTGTTTGAAGCTAACTCGTGACAAGATTGATGAGTTTCACTGGCTACCAGATACTTGCGCTTACCGTCTATTGTCAGAAGAAAAGCCACTACCAGAATGGCACCCTCTGATCACCGGTTCTAAGTCAGCAATGCACGCCGCGGGTGAAAGTGTTCGCAATAAAGTGGTGTATGAGATTGACGTTGTGGACTGGGAAGACCACATAATCAACCACCCAAATCGCGCTTAGTGTTAAATCTTGCGAAAATAGATTAAAAAAAGGCTCACATTTCTGTGAGCCTTTTGCTTAGTTAGGAGGGTCCAAGCAAGTGGACATCGTCATGGCTAATGTCAATTAAGTGGTAGTTCTGCAACCACTTGATTGAACGCACTACGAGCTTTCTGTGCTTGTTCAGACAACTCAAGTTTCTTCGCTTGCGCTGCTGTCAGGTTGCTTTCGGCAAGCTCTAGAGCTTGTTGCAACTCCTCTGGCAATTCATGCATCTCCATTTGAGAGCCTTGTTCAAGAACATACGCTCGAATCTCTTTCTTCACATCGGCAAGTGCTTTGTAAGCCGAACGCTCAAGCTCCGCAGCATCTTGAGCGGCATCTTTCACTTTTTCAAACTGAGCTAGAGCCATACCTTCTGCAGACCATGGATCCATGTCTGGTAGCTCTTCAATGTTGATCGTAGGCTCGATGTAATCGTCTTGATGACGCAGGTCGAGGCTTGTCGCACGTACCGCTGAAATCATCAACATCACGGTGATCGCCAATAGTGGCAAACCACCGACGATGGCTGCCGTTTGCAGAGTACTTAATCCACCCAAAAACATCAGAATAGTCGGTAGGAATGACAGTGTGAACGCCCAGAACATACGGTTCCAACGCATTGGTTCTTCCGTCACGTTATTCTGTACTACTGATGCTAGGATGTATGAGATTGAGTCAAACGTCGTTGCCGTGAAAATAATACATAGCAACGTGAATACTGCGATAACAAGCGTGCTCATTGGCAGTTGATCAAGCATTGAGAAGATCGCTTTGGTTGCGCCGTGCTCATTGAGTATTGCGACGACATCTAGTTCGCCAGATAACTGCAACGACAGGCCATAGTTACCCAAAATCATAAAGAACAGGAAACAGCCTAACGAGCCAAAGAAGATTGAGCCTGTGACCATCTGTTTGATTGTGCGACCACGAGAGATACGCGCAACGAACAAGCCCATGCTTGGCGCAAATACTAACCACCATGCCCAGTAGAAAATGGTCCAGTCTTGTGGGAAGTGGGTGTTTTCAAAGGTGCCGTAGCCACCAAATGGTTCAGCCCAAGTTGCCATCACAAAAAAGTTGGAGAGTAAGCGACCAATTGAGTCTAGACCGGTTTCCAACATGAAGATGGTTGGGCCAGCGACAAGAACAAATGCCAGCAGACCCATCGCACCCCAGAAGTTGATATTACTTAGGATTTTGATGCCTTTTTCTAGGCCCGCGTATGAAGAGTACGCAAAAATCGCGGTACAGATCAGCAACACACCCGCTTGGGTTAGCGTGGTCTTCGGTAGGCCGAATAGGTGGTTTAAGCCTTCAGTGATCAGAGGTGCCGCTAGGCCAAGCGTAGTGGCCGCGCCGCCTAATAGACCGAAAATGAACAGCACATCAACAATTTTCCCCGGAACGCCTTTACTGCGGTGCTCACCCAATACCGGCATAAGTGCACTGGAAACTTTTAATACTGGCTGTTTACGTACATAGAAGAAGTAGGCAATGGGTAAAGCAGGGATGAGGTAGATTGACCATGCAATTGGTCCCCAGTGGAACAGGCCATAGGTTGCTGCCCAACGCACAGCTTCTTCACTACCAGGTTCGAGTTGGAATGGAGGCGATTGATAGTAATAGGCCCATTCGATACAGCCCCAGTACAGTATGCTGGCGCCGATCCCACCACAGAATAACATCGCAGCCCAAGAGGCAGTGGCAAACTCTGGCTCTTCATCAGCTTCACCTAGTTTGATCTGACCCATGTCACTAAATACGACATAAACCATGAATGCACAGGCGGCCAATCCAAGGGACAGGTATAAGAAACCGAGCTTGTCGGTCATGAAGGTTTTCGCGATCGCAATCCATTCTGCCCCTTGTACAGGGAACATGATCAGCGGAAACACTATCGTGAGTAGCAGTGCAATGGCACCGAAAAAGGTAGGCTTATCAATAAGCGCAAAGGAGTTTTTCACGAGCTTTAATTCCATAATAATGAGGGCAGAATTATGGTGTGAAGTCGTTTTTTAGAACAAATCAGGAATGTTGTCGTAACGACAAATTAGAGCTGAGAGTCTAATTGAGGTAGGCAAGACGAAGATATTGATTAGACAAGGGCAAGCAGAATGCCGCCAATGGTTACCGCTGCGGACAGATATTGCCCCGCAGAGTACGAGCCATCTTCCTCTTCTTCAATCTTGTCTGGGTGGTCCATGCCGAGTGCGCCATGAGCAAAAGATTCTACCTTGTCGCCAACGGTCTCGTTTTCAGCTTCGACCTTTTTAGCTTCTTTATCGATTTGCTGAAGGGCAACCAGCAGAGCTTTTCCTTCGTTAGATAATTTCACCGTATTTTGCTCAACCTTAAGTGGTGTAGGCTCTGAAGGCGTAGAGGCGCCTTTTGTTGGCTGAGCTTTCGCTGCACTATAAGTTTGAGTCGCATTGTGGGTAACAGGCGTCATAACACTCTCCGTAGTTGCACCTTAAATAGAGTATCGGCCGAGCAGTGAAAAACTTGTGTAATTAATCACCGAGGTGATGTTTTCTTGCTCTATTTAGGTTTGCCTAATTAATAAGCAATAGTTGTGCCGATACTCTGTTAAGTTGAACTACGTGGTTGTGTTAAGTAGGCGTTATTTACACTCTAGGCCTTTGCTGCGATGAGAAAGCTTTTTGTAGGCTTTCATACGATTCTCTTGTTTTACGTAGCGTGTTGGAGGAGACAACACTTGCAGTTGATAGTCTTCGCTAGAATCACTCAATGATTCGACCGGTGTAATGACAACGACATTGAGATCGGCGTTACGACGCAAAATAGAAGCAGCTGTGCCTAAGCCTTGTTCTGTATGAAATTTGCCCGCGACGTGAACGACTTGCGTATCTGGATTCTCATCTAAGTATTTCACAATCGAATCTGCCATGGTCTCATCCCACGTCACTTGAGCGGCGAACTGTTTCTCGGTTTGCTCGGGTGTGCCGTGGTGCATCGAAGCCATAAATTTCTCTTTATATGGGCTGTCATTAGTATTTATCTCATCGGCTACCCATTGACGCTCTTCTGGTGTCAACTTTTCTAAGTAGTCAATTCCGTTGCGGCCAATGCACTGAACAACAGGCTTTGGCGCATTAGCGGCGATAATGTCTATACCTTGTGACTTTGCAAGCTCGACTAGAGGGCGATAGTCGCTTTGATAGTTTGGCCATGCAGCTGCGTCTGACATTAAGACTTGCTCGCCAATCTCACCCGCTAGGTAATCGTCGATGATGTCTTGGTGCTGTCGAGTAAATTGCTCCATTGATAGGGCAATGTCTTTGCTGTCTGACAAGCGTGCTTTAAGAAAATCAGTCTGGAACCGGTGTACGGCTGAATGAGTGTGCCATTCGCCAATTAGAACGACATCGGCATCGATCAATGCACTAGGGAGCTGGTTAAGCGCGATTGGCTGGCCGTTTTTCGAAGCAAGCTGGTAATCGTAATAGGTGGTGACTGGGGATAAGGTTGTGTTGTCGCCTTGCGCCTGTTGAGAAGGCTGATTCGCACAAGCGGTGAGAAGGGCGGTTAAGCCAATAAGAATAATACGTTGCATTGAATAACTCCTTGAAGAGTAAGCATACTAAATGAGGCTCACAGAGAATTCAATGCAAACGATAATTAATATCAACTAGCCCTGTTTACGGTAAACTCTTAGCATGAAATCGGCCTCGCACTGATAGCGGTCGCTTTGCATCAACTCTTGCTTAAATGATCCCGTTGCTTTCCAAGCGAAAGGAGTCATTTGAAGCAGGTCAAAGGCATCAGAACCTGAAAGCTCCATCATGTAGTTTAGGTGTTGTTGGCTCTCTAGGCTAAATCCTTCGATGGTTTCTGGTGTCTCATCATGCAATCGCACACCATCGTAGATCGCATCACGCAGTTGATATAGATGGCGGCCTGCAGGTGTTACTGTGATCACCACACCTTGCTCTTTCAGTGTTCTTTGTAACTCTTCAGCCTTGCATGGCGCATAGATGCGTAGAACGGCGTCTAAGCTGTTATTAGCAAAAGGTAGCCTATGGCTCGAGGCGACTGAAAAGTTAACGGCAGGGTAGCGCTTAGCCGCATAACGGATAGCAACCTTAGAGATGTCTAAGCCGTAGATACTGGGTTCACGTTGCGCGAGCTTTTGAGCGATTTCATTGGTGTAATAGCCTTCACCACAGCCAATATCCAATAGGTTTGGATTTTCGGCTGGTAGTACATTCTCACACAGAGCGACGACAGCTTGGCGCATTGGATCGTAGTGATCACCCTCTAAGAATCGACGACGAGCTTGCATCATCTCTTTGTTGTCACCTGGATCTTTTGAACGCTTGTGGTGGGCTGGCATCAAGTTGACGTAACCCTCTTTGGCAAGATCAAATTGGTGGCTATTCTCACACTTAAAAGTTCGTTCAACTTGAGTGAGAGATTGGTGACATAAAGGGCACTGGTAGTTCATGACGCTCTCTGTGCAGCTAGTGAAGTGGGCAGCGAGTTTATCAAAAATGTCGCACTAGGCGAAATAAAAAGAGCCGTGTATTACGGCTCTTACTTGGGTTAATGGAAGAAGTCGACCTGTTGTTTTAGGTCTTTAGCTTGTTGTTGGAGTGTAGTGGCACTCTGCGAGGTTTTTGCGCTGGTATGGCGGCTTTCTCTGTTTAGCTCACTGATGGAGTGCGCATTGGCTGCGATCTCTTGGGTAACGTGTGCTTGCTCTTCAGAAGTGGCAGCAATAGCGTCGGCTTGCGAGGCGATTGAATGGATCTGATCAGCAATGGATTCTAGGGCTGTACCCGCTTCTTGCGCTTTGTCTAATACGGAATTCGCACTAGCTTGGCTCTCATTCATCATACGTACGGCATTATCGGTCGAGCTTTTAAGAACGGTAATAATGTCCACAACATCTTTAACAGACGTTTGTGTGCGATGCGCTAAGGTTCTTACTTCATCCGCAACCACAGCGAATCCACGACCTTGCTCACCCGCACGCGCCGCTTCAATCGCAGCATTGAGTGCTAATAAGTTGGTTTGCTCGGCGATCTCATCAATCATCTTGGTGACGGTTTGAATGCTCTCGCTGTCAGTGTTTACTTTTTCAATTGCAGCGGCCGATTGGTCGAGTTGATCGTTGAGCTGAGCCACATCAATGCAGACGTTTTCGACAATTTCTAATCCTGATTGTCCATCAGTATTAGCAGAACGTACATTTTCAGCGATGTTTTCCACCTGTTGGGCAACAGACTGTGCTGATGATGCCATCTCTTCAATCGCGGTCACGACTTGTTCAACTTGCTCTTGCTGACGCTCAGATTGGGTCAGGTTAAGTGACGCATCGCCGGCCACGCTAGTCGAGTTGCTCTCAACCTTATCGCTTGCTCCGCGGATTTCGCCGACTAGATTGTTGAGCTGGTGGGCCATGTTCGACAGCCCGTTACTCAAGTTGACGATCTCGTTATTGGTGCTTACGTCAGTTCGTGGAATATCGATGCTTACTTCGCCTTTCGCCAGACGATTCATGTACTGATTCAAGGTCGTTAATGGGTTAAGTGTGCGGCTCAAGAACACGGTTAGAATCAAAAAAGTGATGGAGCCAACGATAAGTGACACGATAGCGATCAGCTTAAGTAGGTCTTGGCTGCCTTTAGTCACCTCACTGATGAAAGTACCGCCAAGCAGTTTCCAATTCCAACCAGCGACTTCTGTGTACACCAGGTACTTTTCACCGATGTGGCCTTGGTACTCGTATGGGTATTTGATAAGGCCACTTGCTTGTTCAAACACTTGATAGAAAGGTTTGTTGCCCTCGTAGTCCTGCACATTAATAATCGAAGGATCATTTTCCGTGTGAGTTGGATGTAATAGGTAATGACCTAGGTGATCTGGATTGTTATCCACGACGATGGTGTAGCCACTGTCACCCCAATTGACGGTTTTTAAAGCGGCAAACAAATCTTGGGTTGCACGCTCAACGGGAAGACCAATGAAAGAGATGCCACTGACTTTGCCTTGAGCATTCTTCAGGGGCGCGTAGTAGGTAATGTAGCGCTGGCCGTAGAGCTTTATTTGCGCGTAGTAGGGCTGACCACTGATAAGTTTTTGGTATCCGGGGTGGCTTTGATCCAGTGTCGTGCCTATCACACGTTCGCCTTGAGGGTTCTTGAGTGAGGTAGCCACGCGAATAAATTGATTACCAAGGGGAGCAAACAAAGTTGCTACAGCACCGGTGTCACGAGTAAAGCTATCGACGAGATTCGTATCACCAATCAGACTCTCACTGTATTGGGTGATATTAGGAACTTGATGACCTTGAAAGTCTACGGTGTAGTTTTCTACATAAACACCCGCGAGATAACCATTTCGAAAGGTCGACTCAAGCACTTCAGCGGTGTGTAAGTAGGCATTAAATTGGCCTTCAATGGTTTTGGCCATCGATTCAATCTTAGATTGATGTTCTTTGAGTGTGCTCTCTAAGAGAACCGTTGAAGCATTCTGATAGACCAGTGCAGCTATACTGGAAAATGCGATAACGAGACACAGTGTCGTAACCAGCTTAAGTTGCAGCCCAACACTTTGGTTCTTGTATTTATTCCACATGACGTGCCTTTAATGTTTATTTTATAAATATATGATTCGCATGCTAGCTATTTATTAAAGTGATTAATTTGATATCTATTAATTTAATTATCAAAAAAGGTATGGAACTAGCAGGTTGCTGATGATTTGACCGGAAGTGTCGGGAATAAATTACAAAAAAGGCCGGAGATTCCGGCCTTTGAAAAATTACAGAACTGCTTTGGCAATTCAATAAAAGGTAACTCGTTAGTTCAACGATTTATCCGAAGAACTATTTTGCTGCGATAGTGGTCACTAGCTGGTGGTTTTCGCCTGGTTGAAGCTCTTTACCTTGCTCGATGCTAGGCGCGTGAAGCGTCGATTCAACACATAGCATGGTCAGGTAACCATCATCTTGCATGTCACCCATACCTGCTGCACCTTCAGCCCATGGATTCCACAGAACGGCACTGTTGTGACCTTGGTTTTCAACGGTAAGTGTACGAACAAGCTTTGTATCAGCTACTGAAATCACCGCTTCAGGTTGTGTGTAAACACGGTCAATGGTATCAGTAAGTACAAGCTCATCTCCGCCCTGACATACTTTGCCACCCTGTAGGCTATCAATGTACTCAGCACCCATGCCGGTTGTTGTCGTTTGATGAATATCACCAACATTCAGGTATGTGTGTAGAGCACCTGAACACTTCCATGGCTGAGAGTCAGTGTTTGTCACATCTAGCGTCACTTTCAGTTCATCACCGATCTCGACATTAAGGCGTGCCTCAAAGCGGTGTGGCCATACTGCAAGCGTATCATCGTTAGTGCTTAATCCTAGGCTCACGATAACACCCGCTTCATTTTCACGGTGCTCAACTAATTGCCATTCGCTGTTGCGTGCAAAGCCGTGTGCTGGCGCAGCAATACGGCCAAACCAAGGCCAACATACTGGAATACCGCCACGCAGAGCGGTTTTTCCGTCAAACTTTGCTTGTTGACTCATCCAAATCAGATCTTGCTGACCTTGCGGCTGGTAAGACACAACGTGCGCACCAAATAGAGAGATCGCAGCGTTCGCTTTATCGTGAATCACGCGAACCAGTTTTACACCTTCGTGCTCAACAATCGTTACGTTGTCTGAAAGCACAGCTACGGCAGGGAGAGTTGATAAATCCATTACATAATCCTTCTTAAGGGAAATTGAATTCAAATTCGAGATGAGCAAACTCAATCATAGAAAGAGCAGGGGGAGTTCTCGTATTTGAATTGAATCTCGTATCTGACCAATGTGCCGCCTGTTAAACATCATTTTTTACAAAAGCGGTGATGTTTCATAAACAGCAGGTACAAAAAAGGCGACTCTAGAGCCGCCTTTTCTTTTCAGTCTTTTCTCAAAGACAGTCTAGCTAAACGCTATCTAAGTAGTAATTACTTAGAGATGTGAGCGATTAGGTCTAGAACTTTGTTTGAGTAACCGATTTCGTTGTCGTACCAAGATACAACTTTAACGAATTTGTCAGTTAGAGCAACACCAGCTTTAGCATCGAATACTGAAGTGTTAACTTCGCCGATGAAGTCTTGAGAAACAACTTGGTCTTCAGTGTAACCTAGAACGCCAGCCATTTCGCCTTCAGAAGCTTCTTTCATTGCAGCACAGATTGCTTCGTAAGATGCAGCTTCTTTTAGGTTAACAGTTAGGTCAACTACAGAAACGTTAGCAGTTGGTACACGGAAAGCCATACCAGTTAGAAGGCCGTTTAGTTCTGGAAGAACAACGCCTACAGCTTTAGCAGCACCAGTTGAAGATGGGATGATGTTTTGAGAAGCACCACGGCCACCGCGCCAGTCTTTAGCAGAAGGACCATCTACAGTTTTTTGAGTTGCTGTAGTAGCGTGAACTGTAGTCATTAGGCCAGACTCGATGCCCCACTTGTCGTTAAGAACTTTAGCGATTGGAGCAAGACAGTTAGTAGTACAAGAAGCGTTAGAAACGATGTCTTGACCAGCGTAAGTGTCTTGGTTAACGCCCATAACGAACATTGGAGTTGCGTCTTTAGAAGGACCAGTTAGAACAACTTTCTTCGCACCAGCAGTGATGTGCTGACGAGCAGTTTCGTCAGTTAGGAAGATACCAGTTGCTTCAGCTACAACGTCAACACCGATTTCGTCCCACTTAAGGTCAGTTGGGTTACGCTCAGCAGTTACGCGAACTGTTTTACCGTTAACGATTAGGTTACCGTCTTTAACTTCAACAGTACCGTTGAAACGACCGTGAGTTGAATCGTACTTAAGCATGTATGCCATGTACTCTACGTCGATAAGGTCGTTAATACCTACTACTTCGATGTCAGCGCGCTCAACAGATGCACGAAATACGAAACGACCGATACGGCCAAAACCGTTAATACCTACTTTGATAGTCATTGTAGTTGCTCCACAACTTAATTTCTGATTAAAGATAACTGGTAGTAAAATTACAGAATCCAGTTTAAATCTGCAATAGATAATCCGACTTAACTTGTTTAATGTCAAAAAAAAGCGACGCTTTTCTTAACAATTGAGTGTAAGTGGTTGAAATTTGACCATTGCTGGTGGTTCTGTACCCCTCCAGTTGGGTAAAATACCTCTAAATGACGATTCACTTATGAGTGTATATGTACAATGTATCTCGGTGAGAAAGTATGTGCTACAAATCCCGCTAGATGCAAGTATTTATGGAAAAAAGTAAATATAATAAAAGAGAATGTGGAGAAATATTAACGTGAATCAAAGGGGAGAAAATATGACGAAGCCCGATGAATACTGGCGTGAGCGCCTGACTGATGAAGAGTATCAGGTGTGTCGTCTACGTGGAACAGAGCCTCCTTTTACCGGTAAGCTGTTACACAATCATAAGACAGGGGTTTACAGCTGTACCTGTTGTGAAGCCCCACTGTTTGTGTCTGAGAACAAATATGACTCTGGCTGTGGTTGGCCAAGTTTCGATGCCCCTATAAATGATAAGGCAATCCGTTATTTAGAAGATCTAAGTCACGGTATGAAACGTATCGAGATCCGCTGTGCGGCTTGTGATAGCCACCTAGGTCACGTTTTTCCTGATGGTCCGAAAACCACAGGTGAACGTTTTTGTGTGAATTCTGTGTCGTTAATTTTCAACAAAAATGACAAAACTACAGAATAAATGACTTCTATTGTCAAAACCTTTCATATGACGCGATGTCATTAGGAAAGTAAGTTGGCAAAATGCGAGCTGCTTCTCTTAGAGGCATAAAAAAACAGCTACCACAAAGGGTAGCTGTTTTTGTTTTCATAGCTTGATTGTGATGCTATTGGCTAGAGATGAGTGACGGTTGGTAACGCCCGTCTTCAATCGCTTCTACGATGTAGTCAGCATCATCCTGCAGTTTGTCGTATACCTCACTTGGGAAGTGGTACATGACTTTGAGCTCAGGCTCCGATGCAATCGGTACATTAAATTGTTTTGCAACCATCGCCCACAGATACGCTTTTTCCATGTTACCTAAGCTGTGATTAATGCTCGCTAAGGATTTAAAGATCTCGGTATTGACTGTCGAGCCATTGGAAAGCGTCAGCGCATTATTGAGGAGCGTGACAGTTTTCTCGTGATCACGGGTGGTGTAGAAGGTAGCGAGTGCATATTGCATCTCGGCTGTGTTCAGTACATCACTGCCTTCTAGTTGTAAGAAGCTACGACGCGCGTCAGTATTGCCCGTTTGTGACCATAAGAAGTAGAGAGTTTCGGGTTCATTGGACCCCAAAAGCTCTTTTACGATTCGTTCTTCTTCTTCGATACTGTGCATCAGTGCTGAGAAACGGCGTTGCTTGAGCAGGGTTTGATCGATGGTTTCTATTTGAGAAGCGAGTTCAAGACACTTCTTGTATTCGGCCACTAAACCATATTCAATAATCTTGTTGTGTTCAGTCGGTTGCTTTAATACGTCAAAACGGTGCCAGATGAGATCGGTACGCGCGACGCGGCATTGGCCATCATTCATATTCAGGTCAACACAACGCAGTTCTGAGTGAGCTTCACATAGTTGTTCTGTATTTTTGTTCCCCTCAAAACACCCAGTCAGTGCTAAAGGAGCGGCGGCGAGTAGCCATTTAAAAATTCTCATATACCTTCACTTGTGATCGAATACACTTATTTCCAGTGCTCCGCTTGACTCCATTCTACGACAGGTTATTTTCTGGTGAAAATTGTTAATACTAAGGCTTTACCATGGATGCAGAACAACTTCTTAACGCTATGACCCCAGAGGTCTATGAGCGCCTAACGTATGCAGTAGAAACGGGAAAGTGGCCCGAGGGTACGACATTAACGCAAGAGCAACGCGACTCTTGTATGCAAGCTGTCATGCTTTATCAGTCAAAGCACAATGTTGAAGCTCAGCATATGACAGTTGCAGCGGGTGGCGATATTAGCTTTAAGTCAAAAGCAGAACTTAAGAAACAATTTACTTCAGATCAAGAAGATATTGTTAGAGTAAATCCTAATCACTAAGTCATACTTGTGACAATATCACATAGTTTAAGATTTAAAGTGAAAAGGGGTGGCATTGAGCCGCCCCTTTTTATTGTCTTCACTTTGATTTTCAGCGTGTTGTCTATAGAAAAACGTCTTCGTTATAGACTCATTTCACCACGTAAAACCTGCTGCATTTTTTCTTTTACTTGCTCGTAGCTCAAATCTTGGCTTAACAAGAAATGGAGTTTCGCCAGTGCTGCTTCCGGCGTCATGTCATAACCACTCACTACACCAGCATCAGCAAGTGCACAGCCCGTCGCGTAACCGCCCATGTTCACTTTACCAGCAAGACACTGAGTCAGGTTCACCACAATTACACCACGTTCAGATGCATCTTTTAGGTGCTGAAGTAGCTCAGGGTTTTGTGGCGCGTTACCCACACCAAATGTCAGCAAGATCATTGCATTTACTGGCTGAAGCAGGGTGTTTCGAATCACTTCGTGAGAAATACCAGGGTACATGGTGATCACACCAATAGGCTGAGGTGTGATGTTATGTACCTTGAACTCGCCTTCTGGTTTCTGATCAACCACAACATTGTTGCTTAGCTGGATGTTGATACCTGCTTCAAGCAGCGGGTTCAGATTTGGCGAAGTGAACGCATTGAAACCGTCAGCGTGCGATTTTGTACTGCGGTTACCACGCATCAATTTGTTATTGAAGAACAATGTTACTTCATTGATCGGGTAGTTTGCCGCAATGTGCAGTGCGTTTAGTAGGTTTGCTTGACCATCTGAGCGTAGTTCCGCAAGTGGAATTTGAGAGCCGGTCACAATAACAGGCTTGCCAAGGTTCTCTAACATGAAAGAGAGTGCCGAAGCAGTGTATGCCATGGTGTCCGTACCGTGCAAAATAACAAAGCCGTCGTACTTATCATAGTTCGCGCGGATGTCATCAGCGATGGTTTGCCAATCGAGTGGCGTCATGTCTGAAGAGTCCATCAGCGGAGAGTATTCGTGAATCGTATACTCAGGCATTTCCGGACGGTGGAACTCAGGCATGCTTGCTAGCTGCTTGTCCATAAAACCCGCCACTGGCACGTAGCCGTGGTCATGCGATTTCTGCATGCCGATGGTGCCACCAGTGTACGCAATGTAGATATGTTTTCTTTCCATAGCGATTGTTACTTTATGTTTATAGGGAACAGGGCCGCGATTATAGCGGATAATGCGCTAATAAAAAGAGGCACCCCACACAGAGGTACCTCTTAATAGAAGAGTTGAAAAAGGCGACTATTGTACTTGGCAATTCAAGCAAAATGCATAGCGACCTTGAGGATCGTTAAAGTTACTTAAAAGTTGGCTATCTTGCGCCAATTGTTGAGTAACTGGCTGTAAACCGCTTGGAATAAGGCTCTTTACATCTAGCCCCAAAGAGATCTGAACTTGGTTCATGAATTCTTGAATAAATTGTTCTGTTGCTGAAAGTGGCTCCTCAACCCAGTACACATTGTATTCTTCCAATTCAGCTAGCGTTGCAGCTGCAGCAATAGCGTCGTCAAAATCACCGATTTCATCGATCAAACCGTACTGAAGTGCATCTTGCCCCGTCCAAACTCGACCTTGAGCCACCTTATCAACACTCTCTACATCCATACCACGGCTTGAGCCAACCAAACCGATAAAGCGCTTGTAGCCGTGCTCGATACCCATTTGGAACGCGTCTTTAGCACCGTCAGTGAGGCCTGTTGTCACACCCAAACCAGAAAACGGTGATGTACCAACACCATCTGTATAAACACCGATGTCATTCAAACCTTTCTCGAACGTGGTAATCACACTAAAGATACCAATCGAACCTGTTAGTGTTGTTGGTTGTGCCATGATCTTGTCAGCGCTCATTGAGATCCAGTAACCACCAGAAGCAGCAAGGCTAGACATCGATACCACAACCGGCTTGCCGGCTTCTTTCAGGGCAACAATTTCATTGCGAATCACTTCAGACGCAAATGCACTGCCACCTGGGCTATCTACACGCAGTACAACCGCTTTTACTTGGTCATCGTTGCGAGCTTGGCGAAGTAGTGCTGCAGTTGTGTCGCCACCGACTGTACCGCGAGGTTGCTTGCCATCCATGATCGCACCACTTGCGATAACAACAGCGATATCATCGGTTGCCGTTGGAAGATTCGGTAACATGGTTGCGCGGTAGTCGTAGTAGCTCAGCGCGTTATAGCTGTCTTTGCCATCGCTACCGAAGGTATCTGCAAGTTCTAAACGAACCTCTTGGCGTGTCGATAGTTGATCAACTAAGCCGAGTTTCTTAGCAAGTTGAGCGATGTCACCGTCAACAGATTCAAGTTCAGACAAAAAGGTATCCATGCTCGGGTTTAGAGTTGCAGACTCGATCTGACGATTATTTGAGACGTCATCTAC
Source organism: Vibrio fortis (assembly GCF_024347475.1). NCBI lineage: Bacteria > Pseudomonadati > Pseudomonadota > Gammaproteobacteria > Vibrionales > Vibrionaceae > Vibrio > Vibrio fortis. The sequence goes on along the minus strand of NZ_AP025487.1, from coordinate 2,253,781 downwards.
GTACGCACCCCAAAGTTGTCCCAACCATCGAGACGCCGACTGTTTAGCTTCTTGTGACATGTCGTTACGTGTAAATGGCTCGATTGCGGATTTGTAAGTACCGACACGGAATACATGAGTGTTCACGTCGAGCTTTTCTAACAGAGTTTTGTAGTAAAGCGAGTAAGCGCTGTAGCCTTTCAGCAGGACGCCGCCATCGGGAGACATGAAAATCTTATTGGCGTAGCTTGCTAGGTAGTATTGGCTTTGATTGTAGAAGTCACCAATGGCATAGATAGGTTTGCCTGTCGCTTTAAACTCGTTCAAAGCTTTTGCGATGTAGCGAAGCTTAGTGAGATTGGTTTCTGGCAGCTCACCCAGTGCTAACACGATGCCGGTGATGTTCTCGTCATCTTTTGCGTAACGAATGGTATCAACGATATCAAAAAGCACGTTTTCTTTTGGTAAGTCCTTGCCCAGTAAAGAGCCGGTCACTGAATCCATTGGGTTAATGTAGCGGCTCTGCTCAACAATCGGACCTGATAGGTTAAGCACTAATGCCGATTGCTGTGGAACCGTAGGCTGTGTGTTGTCCGTTTGGAAATACACAAAGTAGATAAGGGCAATACTCAATAAAAAGATAAGATTGACCAACGCAACACGTACGAAGGTGATCAGTTTCCATATCCCTTTAAAGATCATACCGATGAATTTGGCTATTTTTTTCATTATTTCTCCACAGCGAGAACACCACACTTAAACAAGCAGTAGTACTATTTATCTCAATAATATTAACTGGTTAGTATCCTACGTTAATTCAAAGTTCCAAACTAGATGAACTATTTGTTAATCGATAGATATTCTCATTAAGTGTAGACAGATTAAGGGCTTTTGGACGATTAATACCGTCAGCATTATGATCGGTGTTACAAAAATGTAAACAGTTGTTTGAAATTTTGGTTTGTGCACTATAATGTGGTCAGACCACAAGGATAAATAACAGAAGTGATGTCTGCCATGTACCCACATTTATTAGAACCTCTAGATCTTGGATTTACTCAGTTACGAAATCGTGTATTGATGGGATCAATGCATACAGGCCTTGAAGAAAATAAAGAAGGGCTGCACAAGTTGGCTGCGTTTTACGAAGAGCGAGCGCGAGGGGGCGTTGGTCTTATCGTAACGGGCGGCTTTTCACCTAACTTACGTGGCAGACTGCATCCCTTCAGTGCAGAATTCAGCAAAGTAAAACATGCAAAGGCGCACCAAGTCGTGACACAAGCCGTACATAAGCATGGTGGTAAGATCGCGTTGCAACTTCTGCATGCAGGCCGCTACGCGATGCACCCATTTGCGCAAAGTGCGTCTGGAATTAAGGCTCCAATTGCTAAGTTTGCACCGAGCGAAATGAGCCCTCGTCAGATAAAGAAGACCATTGCAGCTTTTGCAAACAGTGCTGAGTTAGCGCAAGTTGCGGGTTACGATGGTGTTGAGATCATGGGCTCTGAAGGTTACCTGATTAACCAGTTCATCTGTAAGCGCACCAATATGCGTTACGACGAATGGGGTGGCTCTTACGAAAAACGCATGCGCTTCCCACTTGAGATTGTGAAATCCATTCGCGAAGCGGTCGGCAAAGACTTCATCATTATTTTCCGCCTGTCGATGCTGGATCTGGTCGAGCAGGGCAGTACTTTTGAAGATGTCGTGCTATTGGCTCAAAAGCTTGAAGAAGCGGGCGTTACTATCATTAACACTGGTATCGGCTGGCACGAAGCCCGTGTACCGACTATTGCAACTCAAGTGCCTCGTGGTGCGTTCTCTTGGGTAACGGAAAAAGTGAAGCCTTATGTCTCTATCCCAGTCGTGACATGTAACCGAATCAACACTCCCGAAGAAGCAGAGCGCATTTTAAGTTCTGGGCAAGCGGATATGGTGTCGATGGCGCGACCATTCTTGGCCGACCCTGATTTTGTAAATAAAGCGGCACAAGACCAAGCACAGTTCATTAATACCTGTATTGGTTGTAACCAAGCGTGCTTGGATAATGTGTTTAAGGGCAAACGAGCTAGCTGCTTGGTGAACCCAAGAGCCTGTTATGAGACAGAAATTGTGGTTCAACCGGCTGAAGCGAGCAAGTCCATTGCTGTCGTTGGTGCCGGCCCTGCTGGCTTGGCGTGTGCGACCACATTGGCGCAGCGTGGCCATAAAGTCGATTTGATAGAGAAGAATGACCGTATCGGTGGTCAATTTAGACTGGCGATGCAGATCCCGGGTAAGGAAGAGTTTAGAGAGACGATTCGTTACTTTGCGAACCAAGTGGATGCGTCAGGCGTGAATCTTAAACTCGATACCGAGGCGACCTTCGAGATGCTACTTAAGTACGATGAAGTCGTGATGGCGGCTGGGGTAGAACCGAGAAAACTGAATCTAGAGGGTATTGACCAAGAGAAAGTCGTAGATTACCAGACTTTGATTCGCGATAAGACACCAGTAGGCGAAAAGGTCGCGATTGTTGGTGCGGGTGGTATTGGTGTTGATGTCGCAACCATGCTCACCGAGCCATCCTCTCACAGCTTGGATGATTGGCTGCATGAGTGGGGCATTGATAAAAATATGGAACACCCAGGTGGCTTATACCCATACCCAGATGCGATGAGTGATAAGACGGTTTGGGTAATGCAGCGTAAAGCCGGTCGCGTTGGTAAAGGCCCAGGTAAGACCACAGGCTGGATTCATAAACGTACCCTTGAGAAGCGCGGTGTAAACCTAATGGGTGGCGTGAGCTACGAGAAAATTGACGATCAAGGCCTACACATTACCGTTAACAAACAACCGAAAGTGTTGGATGCTGACTCTGTAGTTATCTGTGCTGGTCAGGTGTCTGTAAGACCGTTTGAAGACATGTGGCAAGAGTTTGGTGGGAAGCTACACGTGATTGGTGGTGCGGACTACGCGGGTGAGTTGGATGCCGTTCGAGCGATTCGTCAAGGTGTAGAGCTAGCTACCAAGCTATAAGCATCAAACTGTTCTGATTGCGTTTCAAATGGCGCAATTAATCGTCAAAGCCCTTAGAGAATATCTGAGGGCTTTTTTGTTACAGATGTTGCGACTTATTATCGTTTGTAATCTATGCTACAGTTCAAAGATATAAATAAGAAAATAGTAAGGACTTCAAATGGATGCTTTGGATCTATTGCTCAATAGACGCTCTATCGCCAAGCTATCTGAGCCAGCCCCTGAAGGTGTTGCCCTAGAGAACATTATTAAAGCGGGATTGCGTGCCCCTGACCATGCTGCTTTAACCCCTTGGCGCTTTGTAATTGCACAAGGTGCTGGGCTTCAGAAACTCTCTGATATTCTAGTACGAGCAGCCGAAGCGGATAACAGTGAAGAAGCTGTGGTAGAGAAAGTGAAAAAAGCGCCTTTCAGAGCGCCGATGGTGATTACGGTTATCGCAAAAGTGACCGAACACGATAAAGTACCGGCATTAGAGCAACATCTATCTGCAGGTTGTGCGGTTCAAGCGATGCAAATGGCCGCTGTCGCACAAGGCTTCCAAGGCTTCTGGCGTTCTGGTAAGTGGATGTTCCACCCAGAGGTACATCAAGCATTTGGACTCGAAGGTGAAGATGAAATTGTTGGCTTCTTATACCTAGGAACACCAGGTTGCACGCCAATGAAAGTACCAGAGCGTAACCTATCTCAGTTCGTAGAGTTCCTATAGTTACCTCGCCACTGTACAAAAAAACAGTTTATCTTGATTTATTAGAGCCACATTAGATAATGTGGCTCTAATTGTTTGTACTCTTTGGAAAATCATGTCTCGCTTAATCATCGCTGAAAAACCAAGTTTGGGTCGCGCTATCGCCGCTGCTTTGCCTAACCCACAAAAAAAAGGTGAGGGTTTCATCCAGTGCGGAAACGGTGATGTCGTGACATGGTGTATTGGCCACCTTTTAGAGCAGGTTGAGCCCGATGCGTATGAAGAGAGATACAAGAAATGGAATTTGGTCGATCTGCCCATCGTGCCTGAACAGTGGCAACTGAGACCTAGAAAAAGTTCCAGTAAGCAGCTCACTGTTATTCGCAAATTACTTAAAGATGCCAAAGAGATCGTTCATGCAGGAGACCCTGATAGGGAAGGGCAACTGCTGGTTGATGAGGTTATCGACTACTGTAAAGTCTCAAAAACTCGCAAAGAGTCTATTCAGCGACTACTCATCAGCGATTTAAACTTGCCAGCTGTTAAGCGCGCACTAGGCCAGATGCGCAGCAATAAAGAGTTTATTCCTCTGTCCGTCTCTGCTTTGGCGCGTTCAAGAGCTGACTGGCTCTATGGGATGAATATGACTCGCGCCTATACTTTGCTTGGTCAAAAAGCAGGGTATCAAGGCGTACTGTCCGTAGGGCGTGTACAAACGCCAGTACTTGGGCTGGTGGTGAGACGCGATGAAGAGATCGAAAACTTCATCCCTAAAGACTATTTCACGTTGCACGCCTTGATTCCATATCAAAATGGCAGCGATAGCTTTGACATTCGTGCACGCTGGAAACCCAGTGAAGCGTGTAAGCCTTGGCAAGACGAAGAGGGCCGAGTACTTAATCGCAAATTGGTGGAGAACGTCGCCAGTCGTATTCAAAATCAGCCAGCAAAAGTCATGGAGTCTGAGCAAAAACAGACGAAGCAGGCTGCGCCTTTGCCTTATTCTCTCTCAGCATTGCAAATTGATGCGGCTAAGCGCTTTGGTATGAGCGCGCAACAAGTTTTGGATACCTGTCAGTCTTTGTATGAGAAGCATAAGCTGATCACTTATCCGCGTTCAGATAGTCGTTATCTGCCAAAAGATCATTATTCACAAAGACAGTCCGTCGTTGACGCCATTGCAAACAACGCAAAAGAACTTGAACAAGGTGCTCAAGGCGCTGATTTATCACTGCGCTCTAAGGCATGGAATGACAGCAAGGTCGATGCGCATCACGCGATTATTCCAACCCCGAAAAAGTCTTCGGTGAACGGGCTTTCTGGCAATGAAATGAAAATCTATCAGCAAATTGCTCGTCAATACTTAATGCAGTTCTACCCACACGCTGTGTATGCAGAAGCTAAGTTGGTATTCGATATTGCTGGAGGGGTGTTTATCGCAAAAGGCCGACAGTTGGTGACTCCGGGTTGGAAAGTGCTGATGGGAAAAACTGACTCGGCTGATAAAAACGACGGCGCGGATACGGTCCCGCCGTTGTCGGAAGGGACGGTATTGACTTGCCGTGAGGGCGTGATTGGCGATAAGAAAACAGAGCCGCCAAAACACTTTACCGAAGCAACGCTTCTGCAGGCGATGACGGGTATTGCTCGTTTTGTTGCGAATAAAGATCTTAAATCGATTTTGAAAGAGACCGATGGACTCGGCACTGAAGCAACACGCGCGGGCATTCTTGATACTCTGTTTAAACGGCAGTTACTCACCCGTCAAGGCAAGAGCATTCACAGTAGCCCTGCAGGTCGAGGTTTGATTCATGCATTACCTGAAGATTCGACCTTCCCAGATATGACAGCGCACTGGGAGCACCAACTGCAAGGAATGGCGGAACGAAATCAAGCCTATCAACCCTTCATGTCGGATCTTGAAAACAAGATATCAGGGCTTATGCATCATGTGAAAACGTCTGAGGTGCCGGAGTCGCTGCGTCACTTGCCGAAAGTTGAGAGACCAGCTTATAAGAAACGCAAGGCGAGTGGTCGCAAAAAGTTTACCAAGAAAAAAGCCTCTAGCTAGCGTCCGACTTTTCGACCACAGCGTTCAAATAGGGCTTTCCAATAGTCTACGTGCTCACGGATGGAGACTCTGAATGCTCGATGAGTTTCTACCAGAGGAAAAGTGTAGGCGTGCAGCTGTGGTTGAGCCTCAAACAGTGAAAGGTGTGGGGTTAGCTGCTGGTAGTAGCCATCTAACTGTGCCATGTAGGGTTGAACCAACCCAATAAATTGCTGCTCAAAAACATTGTTGAGATGGCGAAATTTTGTGGTATCTCGCTGCTTTCCACAGATGATTTTATGATCGTACTTCTTGAGTTGTTGAGTTATCTGGTTTAGCTCAAACGTGGCGGCGCTCAAAGAGTAATGAAGATCGCCAAGCACGACTTGCTTCTCAAGTGTCTCTTGTACTTCGGTTACTGAGCCCAGAGTGAGTGTCGTATTGAAGGATTGGTTGAGGTAGCCCAGAGCGTCACTGACTCGTTGAACCTTCAAGCCGACATCTTCGCTAAGCCATTGGCTGCCACGCAACTGTGACTGCATCGCATCACTGGCGTAGAGAAGGTTCCATCTATGTTGCGCCAATTGATCACGCTTTTGTTGATCAATTTTGAGTAGTTGTTGTTGGACGTCTGAAGAAACCCCTGGATGATTCAAACACTCAGATAAGCCGTTGAGAAATTCGACCTGATAATCAAAGTTACGAAATTGGTCGGCGACTTTCCCTAGTACTGAATTACGCTCGGCTATCAAGTTAAACAGCCCGCATTCCCTTAACTGATAGCTGTCTAGTAGCCCCATTGAAATCGGCTCAATATTAATATTCAGCTCTCGCTTTCGTGGCAGAGCTTCATATTCCCACTCTTCTGAGATTCGAGTTTCGTCTTGAACCCGAGCTACCCGGTTGTGGTATTCATCAAACAAGTCGCCTTGCTCATCCCAACACCCACTGATAAGCAGGCACATAGAGCCTAGGAGCGCCAATTTATAGTGGGTTGGAGTACATCTCATCTTAGTACCTAGAACCGCTTACCAAGCGATCGCGGAGCCATCGTAGTTAATAAAGTGACCGCTTGATTCAAGACCACTTTGTTCTATAACCTGAATGAGCCCTTTCGCTGAAGTGCTGGTATCGATGAGCGCATTTGGTCCACCCATTTCAGTTTGTACCCACCCTGGATGTAGCGCTAATACAGTGAAGCCTTGAGAGGTCAGATCGTTGCTTAAACTTTTCACAACAGAGTTGAGTGCAGCTTTAGAAGAACGATAGATGTAACCACCTCCAGAGGTATTCTCTGCCATGCTACCGACCTTAGAAGATAGGCAAGCGATTTTCTTAACCGTGCTTTGCGCTAGATTTGGAAGCATGGATTCAACGAGTTTGAGAGGAGCAATGCTGTTCACCTCAAACACACGACGCCATTCATCCACATCTGTATTACCCAACCCGTAGCCTTTGGGGCCGTAATAACCTGCGTTGTTAACTAAGATATCGATATTGTCTAGTTTCTTCGTAAGCTCTGCCACAGTTGGGTAGTCAGTTACATCAAGTTGTAGGCAGGTGAGCTGCGGGTATTGTTCACACATGGCTATGAGGGACGTTGCGGAATTTCGATCGCGGTAGGTTGCGTAAACCGTGTGTCCTAACTCTAAATATTGTTCAGTCAGGCTAAGTCCAATGCCGCGATTTGCTCCAGTAATGAAGATGGTGCTCATGAGAAGTCCTTATAGAGAGAATAAATTAAGTTTGATGGCTTCTAAGCAGAAAATCAACGACCCACCAACTGGTTAGCAACATAGTCACGAATAGCATTACTGCGACCAACGAGCCACAGATCACTCCACTGAACAACATTAAATTTTTCATAATAGCGCCTTTAATCAAATCAAATGATAACTATTATCATTTATTACAGTTGTCGCCAAGACTCAGGCTGTTATGATCTTGAGAGTCCGTCAAAATGAAGCGTTTTATGATCCCGTTAATCTATCATCCAATTTACTCGCAGTTGCCTTTGCCAGAAGGGCACCGTTATCCAATTAATAAGTATCGATTGCTCCAACAAGCGGTTGAGGCTAAGAGAGCGGAGTCTTCTAGTTGGCATCAAGTATTTGAGGTGTTTGAGCCGCAACCTGTATCAATTGAGCAAGTTAAACAAGTGCATAGTGCAGAATATGTTGATTTGTTAATTAGCGGCCAGCTCGCTGCTCCTAAGATGCGTCGAATCGGTTTTCCTTGGAGTCAGCAGCTTATAGAGCGCACGCTTTGTTCGGCTGGAGGGACGTCTCTCTCGGCTGAAATGGCGATTGAGCACGGTATCGCCATTCATTTGAGTGGAGGGTATCATCATGCACATCATGATTTTGGTAGCGGCTTTTGTCTGTTTAATGATTTGGTTGTGGCGGCGAAGCTCGCGTTGACCTTTGAACATATTGAAACCGTTCTAATTGTTGACAGCGATGTACATCATGGTGATGGTACTGCAACCTTGTGTCAGCATGAGCCAGATATTGCAACGTTATCCTTTCATTGTGATAAGAACTTTCCTGCACGTAAGCCATCGTCTGATTTTGATGTCCCTCTATCCCGTGAAACAGAAGATGCAGAGTTTTTAGCAAGCTTCGAACAAGTGACGCAAATGGCTTTGTTGCACTACCAACCGGATTTGATTATCTATGATGCGGGCGTTGATATTCATATCGACGATGAGCTTGGTTATCTAAACGTGTCGACGCAAGGGATCTATCAACGTGATTGCATGATGTTTGAAATGGCGAAAAGTCACGATATTCCGATCGCGTGTGTCGTCGGGGGCGGATATCGTTCACAACACCAAGATTTGGTACCGATTCATATGCAATTATTGAATGCTGCATATAAGGTAATGGGCTAGATTTCATTACGACAGATATAAAAAAAGCCGCTGATTTCTCAGCGGCTTTTTCGAATGTGGTGGAGGGATAGGGATTTGAACCCTAGAACCGCTATTAACGGTTGCCGGTTTTCAAGACCGGTGCTTTCGACCACTCAGCCATCCCTCCGATGGCGTGCATAATATAAAGCTTACTGATGCTTGTAAACCCCTACAAAGAGCGTTTGCTTTCTTTATAACCGCTTTAACCTGTTTTTTTATTTGAGTGCTGAAAACTTGATCAAATAAGCGTTTCAACTCGCACATTAAAGGGCTGGTGCCTGAAATCTTATTATTGTGAGTCTATTGATTCGCGAAGCTAGGGTAAATGGCGAGTAAATAACAGTGAAGGCAGTTTCATGGGGCAGAAACGAAAAAAGCCGCTGATTTCTCAGCGGCTTTTAGAATGTGGTGGAGAGATAGGGATTTGAACCCTAGAACCGCTATTAACGGTTGCCGGTTTTCAAGACCGGTGCTTTCGACCACTCAGCCATCTCTCCAGTGCGGTGAATAATATAAGGCATCCTTAGGCTTGTAAACCCTTAATTTTCATTATTTTGTTTGAATGCTCGTTTTATAAACATTAATGATAATAAAAAAGGAAGCGCATGCTTCCTTTTTCTTGATAAACCTACATTTCACTGCATTTTAGTCGTTCTTGGTATAGAAACGCTGCAGCTCGGTTAGGCCTTGCATCAACACAGGGAGGCGAGGGCTAACGTCTTTTAAACGTTTGTAGTTTTTATCGTAAAGCTTGTAGTTACCAAATTTGTCGATAACCGTTGTTTGCTGTGTCGTAACCAGTGCAAGTTCGCGAGAATCACCGGCTAAGATCCACTTACGTTTACTCTCGTCGAATAGGTTACGACCACTGCTGAAGTCATTCGGGTTAGACGAAACACCCAATAAATCTTGTAGTAGAGTCACTGACAGATCTAAATGGCTAGAGCGGTGATTGTATTCAGATGCCGACTTACCTGGCCAGTGCATAAACATTGGCACTTGAAGCTGGTAACGGCTGTAATTTGAGTTTGCACCCCAGCTGTTCGTCTTGGTCTCGTTAAATTCAGTACCGTGGTTAGAGGTAATGATGACGACGGTATTTTCAGTTAAAGACAGCTCTTCAAGGGTTTGATAAATAGTTTGTAGTTCATCATCTGCCGCTTTTGCTGCTTTTTGGTAATCTGCAGCGAAACGTTCTGCTGCACTGCGAGTTTCGTTGCTGTCGTTTTGATAATTGGTGAAGTTATCTAACGTGGTTAACTCAATGAAGCTGAACCAAGGTGCACCTGCATTTGAAGACTGAACCCATTCCGTCCATGCATTGATTGCACTCTCGTCGTTATGAGTCTGAGTCCCTTCGTCAATTTTACGTCCGCGGAATATGATTTCAGAGAACATTGCATCTTCGAAATGATCGCCGCTGAAAGCAGCAATACTGTAGTTGTGGTGCTCAAGAACATCGAGCAGAACGGCGTTTGAGCCTTGCGACTTGATGCTACTCGAGTAGCTACTTGGTAGGCCGTAAAACAGGCCAAAAATACCGTACATATCATTACTTGAACTGTAATGATTGGTGAAGCTGATCCCTTCTTTTGCGTAAGCAAAGCTATTTGGCATAACTTCGTTGTTGAGAGCATCAGCACGCAGGTTGTTTACACTGACTAGTAGAATATTAAGGTCAGCACTGCGACGGTTATATTGAATTTGTTCCAGTGGGTAGCTGACAAGGTCGACATTGTCTGCATTCGCTTCGCGTCGTTCTAGGTACTCTTCACGGTCAAGTAAGCCGTGTTTCTCCATGAAGCTTTTTGCTGTCATTGGATAAGAGAGCGGGAAGTTCGCTTTTTGACTGGTAATTGGATTATAAAAATAGGCATCTGCCCAGATGTAGGTGAGATGACTACTAATAAAGCTTAAGAAAAACACAGCGGCGATCGGGCGGCCGATATGCTTGTGTGACAGTTTGCGCTGCTTGCGCCATACCCACTCAGATAAACCAAGTTGAAGCATGAAGATCAGCGGCATAACGATGAACAGATGTTGCAAGTCTGAGCTAAATGCAGTCTCTTCTTCGCTAAAGAGTACCTCCCAAACGACAGGCGTCAGGTGGAGGTTAATGCTTTGATAGGTTTGAGTATCTATCAATAGGACAGTTAATCCGATTGTTGCGAAGCATACGGCAACAAGTCGGAGTAACTTTCTTGACGGTAATATAAAGGTGAGCGGGAACAGCACCAATAGGTAGAGAGCGAACACCAAAAAGCCAAAATGGCCAACCCAAGAAACGGCCAGATAGAACTGTCCTAATAAGGTTTCGGGCCAAGCTGATTGAGTGATATAACGAGTACCGATCAACATCGCAGCAATGATGTTGAAAAATGCAAACCAGTGACCCCAACCAACCAGTCGAGATACACGATCGCTATATGAGTTTGCGCTGTCTACCATTTATTATTCTTTTATCCGTCAGTCTATCTTAGTGAGACTTCTTTTCGTCAAGCGAAGAGATTAGTGCCTCGGCAAATTTTTCAGCAATTCCTTTGCGTTGTGAAGCAGCAACGTTCTGATTTAAGACATTGGTTGCGATATTTCCGGCGATCATCAGTGAAAGTTCTGGTGAAGCTTTGTGCTTAGACAGTACAGCACCTACTTCAGCTAGGATGTTTTCAACTTGTTCATCTGTGTATTTAGATATAATCGGCATAAGGACTCTAATAATGATAGTAAAAGCGGCTTATGATAACCTACAATTCACGACAACTGAAACCTGAACGATAATATTTTCACTATGAGCCTTCATCTTTCCAACGTAATTTTACACCAGCTGAGCAAGAACGATCAGGATGAACTGATTGTTAACTTCCGTGCTGAGTCTCTCGATAACGACGCTTCATCTGAAAGCTTAGTGGCTGAACTGCATCGCGTTTTTAACTCAAAGCCTGGCAAAGGTTTTGGTGCATTTAAGTCCGACAGCGAATTTCAACAGTGGTTGCATGAACTTCGTAAAGGCGAGACAAATTTCTACGATTTCTCTCAAAAAAGTGCTCAACGTCTAAAAGAAGAGCTTTCAAAATACCCGTTTGCTGATGAAGGCACGCTAGTTCTAGCAGAATATCAGTCGTTGGCGACCGATTACTTGTTTATTGGCCTGCTACCATCAAACCAAAGTCTTAAAGTCACTGAAGGTCTTGATATCAGCGCGACAGACTACCTAGATATCTCCAAGATGGACATCGCCGCTCGTCTTGATTTGTCGACTTACGAGACTGATAAAGAGTCAAATCGTTACCTTGCATACATTAAAGGTCGTGTTGGCCGTAAAGTGGCGGATTTCTTCTTAGACTTTTTGCAGGCTGAAGTTGGTTTGGATGCTAAACAGCAGAACCAAGTACTGATGCAAGCAGTAGAAGATTTCGTTTCTGATTCTAAACTAGAGAAAGAAGAAGCGATTAGCTACAAAAAGCAGGTGGCAGATTACTGCAACGAGCAGCTAAAAGCGGGTGATGAAGTTCAGGTTCGTGAGCTTTCTGGAGAACTTCCTCCAAGCACTGACGGTACAAGCTTTTTAGATTACACCAGCGAGCAGGGATATGAGCTTGAAGAAAGCTTCCCAGCCGATCGTGCAACTATGCGTAAATTGACTAAGTTTGTTGGTGCTGGTGGCGGCTTGAATGTGAGTTTCGATAGTCTGTTATTGGGTGAGCGTATTTTTTACGATCCGGAGACAGATACCCTAACGATCAAAGGTACACCACCAAACTTACGCGATCAGTTGACTAGGAATAAGTCATAGCGTTAAGTTAACAATAAGTGGCAGTAGGACGCTGCCACTTATGCTCAATTTTGCTTTTAATTCTTTAGCTTAATGAGTCAATCTCCTCGAATCATTGGTTCACAACAAGGAATGTCGATGGAATTATCTGTGAGTCGCCAGCCAAGCTTTACGAGAACAACCAAAGTCATCACTCTGGTTTTTATCCTTTGGATTATCCCCGCTCTCATGTTGCTTAATTTGAGTCGCGCCTTTAATCAATCATTAGAACAGATCGAAGAGTTAGGGATTCGTGCCACTGAGTTAAGGCAATCGCTCTATTTCTCTGAACCGCTCCGAGTTTCCCGTGTGAACGATCTCGCGCTAGATGCTCAGTTAGTTTATTCCTTGCGACTGCAAATTGAGTCGGACTTCAATAATGCTTGGATTCGCCCAGATGTGAATCAGTTGCTGTATGTCGTAGACCAGTTTCTTGAAAAGTTTGATGAGTTCATTCCGATTGAGAGCCAAGTTCAATACCTTGTCGATGATATTAAGGCTTTACGCGCCGATCCCAATACCTCTGAACAATTGCAGCCACTGCTTAATCAATTCGGCACAGTGGTGTTTCAAGCCATGTATTCAGAGAATCACACTTCTTCTTCCATCTATCGTGCCTTTGATGCCATTTTAGAACAGTCTTATCAATTGAATGGTGATGAGCAAGATGCGTTGCAACAGCTGTTGGCCGACGCCTCCTCTTTACTTGGTAACTATGCCCAGCTTAATTACCTTGTGGATCGAATTAAGAAAAATTCCGTCAGTGAACAGATAATTGATCTTGAAGATCAATATCACTCAGCACAATTCTACATTGTATTTACACTGATGTTGTTGAGTGGTTTGGCGCTCTGTGCTGTTGCGTTTGTAAAAATCAGACCATCTGAAGAGAGTGGGGAGCTCATTAGTTCCAGCTCCGAAACAACAAAACCTGAACACACGGAAACCTCAAAGAGTGACACTACGCCTTCAAACGACACTCAGAGTTTTGACTTTATGGTGAAAGCAAATCATCAGCCGCAAGATTCGTCCTTTGGTCATGTGGATGCGACATCTCAAAGTAATACTCCAAACCCAACTCCATCTCCAGCGAAACAAGAGCAAGTGACATCTCCGGAGGCTACTAGCATTACACAACATGCTACTTCTGCGACGGACACTGTTGCTATTGAATCCTCGGTCGAGAAGGCGCAAGTTTCTGACTCACTAAACAACGCCAAAGCTGATAATGTCGTTCCATTGCAACTCAAAGAAGAATCTTTGAAGGTGGATGAGCCAGCGACTGAGTCCGTGATAAACATTGAAGAGATGCTAGAAACCTTGGACGGTGACCACGAATCTGTAGTCTTGCTATTGAATGTGTTTGTAGAAGATCACGCCAATGACTTTAACAAGTTCATCGAACTCAAAGGTGAAGATGAGGTGACAGCGGCACGAGTGGTGCACAGTTTGAAGGGCGTTGCTGGTAGTATCAAGGCATCGAGACTGGCCGTGATTGCTAGTAGCGTTGAAGCGAGCATGAAGCAATCGCAGTCGATCAGTGAAGATGAACTAGAAGAGCTTAAACTGGCTATAGAAGCGACAGTAAACGCAGCACAGGCTCATCTTCTAAAACACAGCAACTAGCGTTCGAATCTAATCTCTATTGAGATACAAAAAAAGAGCAACCACACTGAGTGTCGTTGCTCTTTTTTATCTGGACTGAGTAGAGATTACGCTTGTTGTTTGTTTAACTCTACCGCTTCTTCTGTTTCTACTGCTGGCGCTGTTGGTTCACACTTATCAACAAACCATCCCATGTAAGAGGTCACGATGGTTACGATGATACAAATGAAGCTCAACCACATGAATGGCGCGTAAGAGAGCGTTGCAACACCTAGAATACTCGCCATGTAGATACCGTTATCACTCCAAGGAACCATACCCGAAGTTAAGGTGCCACCAAATTCTGCGTTACGTGATAGGTTCTTACGTTGGTAGCCTAGACGGTCGTAGTTCTTAGCACAGATTTTTGGTGTAAGAATCAAAGATACGTACATGGCTGAGCCAAATACATTCCCCATGAATGCCGTACCAATCGTGCTTGTTGCGAGTGAGCCTGCGCTGTTTACGCGGCGTTCGAACACTTTCGCTATCGTCTCTAGTACACCTACCTTATCAAGTAAGCCACCAAAGCCTAAACCAAACACAATGACCGCTACCGAACCAAGCATTGAAGACATGCCGCCACGGTTTAAGATCGAATCAATAAACTCTACACCTGAAGAGATAGAGAAAGGTGCCCATGCAGTGTTAAATGCTGTTAGGAAATCAATCTCTTGAATCATCACCGCCCAAATAATACCTAATAGGGAACCAAAGCTAATTACTGGGAATGAAGGCATACGGAATGCCAGTAGACCTAATACAATCAGGACAGGGACAAAAGAGTAAGGAGTAATGTAAAACTGAACTTCCATCGCCTTGATAACAGAGTCCACTTGGCTCATGTCGACATTACCTGCGTAATGGAAACCAAACGCTGTGAACATAATGCCTGTGATGATGTAACTGATTAGAGCAACCGGCAACATGCCTTTAATGTGCTCAACGACTTCTACGTTAGACATTGAAGACGCAAGGATCACTGAATCAGAAAGCGGAGACATCTTGTCACCAAAGTAACAACCCGACAGTACAGCACCTGCAGTAATTGGAGCCGGTACACCCAGACCTTGGCCAATACCCATCATCGCAATACCTGCTGTACCTGCTGCGCCCCATGATGTGCCGGTCGCTAATGCAGTGAGTGAACAGATAATCATGGTTGCTAGTAGGAATATCGATGGATGAATCGCTTTTAAGCCGTAGTAGATAATGGTCGGAACAATGCCGCCAGAGATCCATGTACCAACCAGAGCACCTACCGCTAAAAGTATTAAAACAGCCCCTAAACCATTTGAGATCCCTTTGAGCGCTGCTTTTTCTAAGTCTTTGTATTGGTGCCCTAGGCGAATCCCCAGAACCATGATGATAAACCAACCGATGTACAGTGCGAGTTGGATAGGAAGATCAAGCTTCGCTGTAAATGAAAACGCGAGGGACAAAAATAGCCCTAACGAAATGAAAACCTGCATCAAGTTCGGTAGGCGAGTTTTACTCTGCTGCATAAAAGCCTCTTATTATTTCGAGCATTATAGTGCTTCGTTATAGTGTGGGGTACGAATTGGACACTACAGTAATGAGAGGATTATATCGAAAAATAACGTTCAAGTTGTGATATTTGACTATTTATAGTCTTATTTTTAGTATCAATATCTAAATATTTGTTAAATTGATGATTTAATAATGTTGATTTTTGTTGCACGTTGTTTTCACCATGTGAATGATTGTTTTGTGATTTGGCAGTGCTTCAGAGATAAGTGCTGACTGGAACTTGCTCGTATTGATTTTAATTTAATCAAATTAGAGGCTGGATAGCTTTTAAATGAGGATTTGACGAGTGTTTTCTGTGCTTTAGTTAAGGTGAGCAAAGATTAGATAACTCACAGATTTATCCCGTTCACTGAAAAGAAACGAAAAAGTTACACTTTTTGACAAAAAGCGCTTGAGTTCTGTTTCTGAAAAACTTATAGATGGAGGAAAGCAATTTAATTTTTATACATGGAGAGTTCGAGATGAGAGTAGGTCTAGTTGGTTGGCGTGGTATGGTTGGTTCTGTACTAATGCAACGTATGGTTGAAGAGCGTGATTTCGACCTGATTGAACCTGTTTATTACAGTACATCTCAAATCGGTATCCCAGCCCCTGTTCTTGGTGGCAAAGATGCGGGTTTACTGCAAGACGCATTCGACATTGATAGCTTGAAGCAGCTTGATGCTGTGATTACATGTCAAGGCGGCGACTACACATCAAAAGTTTACCCAGCACTGCGTCAAGCGGGTTGGAAAGGTTACTGGATTGATGCTGCGTCGACTTTACGTATGGATGCTGACTCTATCATTACTCTTGATCCAGTTAACTTGGCTCAAATTCAACAAGGTATTCACGGTGGCACCAACACCTTTGTTGGCGGTAACTGTACTGTGAGCTTAATGCTGATGGCCTTGGGTGGTCTTTACGAAAAAGGCATGGTTGAGTGGATGAGCGCAATGACGTACCAAGCCGCTTCTGGTGCAGGTGCGAAGAACATGCGTGAGCTTATCTCTCAAATGGGCGTGATCAACGACAGCGTAAGCTCTGAACTTGCTAATCCAGCAAGCTCTATTCTTGATATCGATAAAAAAGTAGCAGATACCATCCGTTCAGAATCATTCCCAACAGACCAGTTTGGCGCTCCGTTAGCGGGTTCATTGATTCCTTGGATCGATGTGAAGCGTGAAAACGGCCAAAGTAAAGAAGAGTGGAAAGCGGGCGTTGAAGCGAACAAGATCCTTGGCCTAGACGGTCAACCGATTCCTATCGATGGTACTTGTGTACGTATTGGTGCGATGCGTTGTCACGCACAAGCGTTGACTATCAAGCTTAAGCAAGACGTTCCAATGGACGAGATTGAAGAGATCATCGCAACGCACAATGATTGGGTTAAAGTGATTCCAAACGATCGTGATATCACAGCTCAAGAGCTAACGCCGGCGAAAGTAACAGGTACTATGTCTGTACCAGTAGGTCGTCTACGCAAGATGTCTATGGGTAACGACTTCCTAAACGCATTCACAGTAGGTGACCAACTACTATGGGGTGCTGCAGAACCTCTACGTCGTACTCTGCGCATCATTCTTGCAGAGAAAGCGTAATAGAAAGACTTTTCTGTTTTGAGGCGAGAGGGCGCTGTCCTTTTTAAATTCGTCGCTTAATGAGAGCTTAAAGCCGATGTTTATACATCGGCTTTTTTGTGTCACCTACTAATATCACTGAGATGCTCTTAAAACCTTTCGCATCCCGTCACTCGAATCTCGTACCTGCTTTTAGATCTTTTAGCATCTAACCACTCGAATCCCATACCTGCTCTTAGACCTTTTCGCATCTCGCTACCCGAATCTAGTATCTGCTCTTAGATTTTTTCGCATCTCGCTACCCGAATCTCGTATCTACTCTAAGATCTTTTCGCATCTCGTCACTCGAATCCCGTATCTGCCCCTACTTATCCTCAACCACAACCCGCTTATCTGGATCCGCTAGCTCACTGCCACAGTGCTTACAATGCATAGCATCAGAATCATGTCCCGAGCGATTACAGTTCGGACATTTTACGAGCTCTTTATGGGCATTCATTTCATTACTCAGTTCCGCAGTAATAATGCCTGTTGGTACTGCAAGGATTGAGTAACCCAATAACATGGTCAGTGATGCAATCGCCTTGCCGAGTACGGTTTGAGGGACGATATCGCCATACCCAACAGTTGTGATGGTTACGATCGCCCAATAGATACTTTGCGGAATACTTGTAAAGCCGTTGTTTGGACCTTCAATAACAAAGATCAGTGAGCCAAAAATGGTCACCAAGATGCCGACTGTACTGAAGAAGATCAGGATCTTGCGTCGTGCCATCAATAGCGAGCGCAAAAGAATGTTGGAGTCTTGCAGATAGCGAACGAGCTTGAGGATGCGGAAAATACGCATCACGCGCAGCAGCCTGATCACGCCCATGAACGACGCACCTGGAAAGAGTATCGCTAAATAGGTTGGCAAAATCGCAAGTAGGTCGACAACGCCATAGAAGCTAGTGGCATAGGACTTTGGCTTGGGTGAGCAATACAGCCTTAATAGATACTCAATCGTAAACAGAGCTGTGAAAGTGTATTCAATATAACGCAGCTCTTGCGACCACGCTGTCATAACGTTGGGCAGTGACTCGATGATTAACACCACTAAAGACGCAATAATGGCAACGATCAATGAGATATCAAAGATACGGCCTGCTCGGGTGTGTGTACCAAAAATAATGACATAGAGATGATGCTTTAGAGAGTGTCGAGACATGGTTGTAAAAGTGTGCTTTTTGTAATGACTTAGTAAACATCATACTCGGTTGAAATAAATGAGGCGAGTGAAAGCCTGTGCTTTACTCGCCTCTATACAATTTTTTCGTCAGTTAGACGTTTTCTTTATTACGCTAAACCTGGGAATAGGTTGCGAAGGCCATTGGCGATGAACTCAATACCTAACGCCCCAAGGATCAGACCCATAATACGAGTGATTACGTTGATTCCTGTTTGACCGAGGAAACGCACAATCACGGGTGCTGAGCGGAACAGTAACCATGAACACGTAGCAAACGCGACAATACTAATACCGATGCCGACAGTGTCGATTGCTGCTGGGTAGCGTGAGCCATAAACAATCGTCGAACTGATAGCACCTGGGCCGGCCATTAGCGGCATCGCAAGAGGTACAACACCGATTTGCTCACGGCTTACGTATTCTGATTTCTCTTGTTTATTCTGCTTATCCTCACCCAGCTTACCGCTCATCATTGAAAATGCGATGCTGAGTAGCAGTAAGCCACCGGCTACGCGGAATGAATCTAAAGAGATGCTGAACATATCTAGCAGCATCTGTCCTGCCACTAATGACACAATCAATATAACCGCTACTGCTACGTTGGCTTGGAGTGCTGTACGGTTCCTCTCTTCTGGCGGCATATGAGCTGTGAGAGAAACAAAAACAGGCATGATGCCGATAGGGTTTACAGCGGCGACAAGCCCAAGGAAGAATTGCAGAAAAATTGCGAGTTCTAAACCTTGCATGAGAGCGATCTCCAGTTAGCGTTAATAGTAAAGTGACTTTGATCTGACCTATATCAGAGTGCGTAATGTAAGGGACAAATTCAAAGAGAGCGAATGAAAAAAACTAACCTGAAAAGGGGGCTGTTTTTTAGAAAAACTAATTGAGTGATAGATGTGTAATTTGAATGTTGCGAGATATTGTTTGGTGTTTCATGTTGTAACTTGATTTGGTTTAAATGTTATCTCGCGCACGCTTTTAATAAAAATTATGACAGTTTCTCCCCCGTTGCAACGGGATGGATATACTCTCAGTAGCACAAATTTTGCCGTATACATGTAACTTAGCTGACTAAAAATGAAACTTTTTTACAGAATATGACATTAATTAGAAAAGTTTTATCCGTTTGCTTGTTTTTTGTTCGAATGCAAATTGTGATTTTAGTCTATATAAATCATGACTTTAACGACGTTTTTGCGATTGCCTTACCACTTATTGGTTAATTCCTTTTAGGTAACTGATCTGGGTCAATTTTTTTCACACACTGAAATAATATACTCAGTTCCGAAAGCAATTTACTAAGAACGCTGTTGGCAACCGAGTGATGACACAGTGAATTTAATAAAAAGTTTTTAATATTTATTATTTTAGGAGATCCACCATGCCTGTAACTAACTTAGCTGAACTAGATGCTCTAGTAGCACGCGTTAAAGCAGCACAAGAAGAGTTCGCAACTTTCTCTCAAGAAAAAGTAGATGCAATCTTCCGCGCAGCTTCTCTTGCAGCTAACCACGCTCGTATCCCGCTAGCTCAACAAGCGGTAGCAGAATCTGGAATGGGTATTGTTGAAGATAAGGTAATCAAAAACCACTTCGCGTCAGAATTCATCTACAACAAATACAAAGACGAAAAAACTTGTGGCATCTTAGAAGAAGATGACAACCTAGGTACAATGACTATCGCAGAACCTGTAGGTATCATCTGTGGTATCGTACCAACAACTAACCCAACTTCGACTGCGATCTTTAAGTCTCTTATCTCACTTAAAACTCGTAACGGCATCATCTTCTCTCCACACCCACGTGCGAAGAACTCTACAAACGATGCAGCGAAACTAGTTCTAGACGCAGCAGTAGCAGCGGGTGCTCCAAAAGACATCATCGGTTGGATCGACCAACCATCTGTAGAGCTTTCTAACGCTCTTATGAAGCACGACGGCATCGCTCTTATCCTTGCAACTGGTGGTCCAGGCATGGTTAAAGCAGCTTACTCTTCTGGTAAGCCAGCAATCGGTGTAGGTGCAGGTAACGTTCCTGTAGTTATCGATGAAACAGCAGACATCAAACGTGCTGTAGCTTCTATCCTTATGTCTAAAACTTTCGATAACGGCGTAGTATGTGCTTCTGAGCAAGCAGCTATCGTAGTTAGCGAAGTCTACGACGAAGTAAAAGAGCGTTTTGCTTCTCACAAAGCTCACGTTCTATCTAAAGCTGACGCTGACAAAGTACGTAAAGTACTTCTAATTGACGGTAACCTAAACGCGAAAATCGTAGGTCAACCTGCTCCAGCAATCGCTGAAATGGCGGGTGTTAAAGTTCCTGCTGACACTAAAGTGCTTGTAGGTGAAGGTCTAGGTAAAGTTTCTTACGACGATGAGTTCGCTCACGAGAAACTATCTCCAACTCTAGGTCTATTCCGTGCTGACAACTTCGAAGACGCAGTTGCTCAAGCGGTAACTATGGTTGAAATCGGTGGTATCGGTCACACATCTGGTCTTTACACTAACCAAGACGTTAACGCAGACCGCATCCGTTACTTCGGTGACAAGATGAAGACTGCACGTATCCTTGTAAACATCCCAACTACTCACGGTGGTATCGGTGACCTTTACAACTTTAACGTAGCACCGTCTCTAACTCTTGGTTGTGGTTCTTGGGGTGGTAACTCTATCTCTGAGAACGTAGGTCCTAAGCACCTTATCAACAAGAAAACTGTAGCTAAGCGAGCTGAAAACATGTTGTGGCACAAACTACCTAAGTCTATCTACTTCCGTCGTGGTAGCCTTCCAATCGCAATGAGCGACCTAGAAGGTAAGAAACGCGCATTCCTAGTAACTGACCGTTTCCTATTCAACAACGGTTACGCTGATGAAGTAGTTAAACTGCTTAAAGAGCAAGGCATCGAAGTGCAAACATTCTTCGACGTAGAAGCGGATCCAACACTATCTGTTGTTGAGAAAGGTGCAGAAGCAATGAAGAGCTTCCAACCTGACGTAATCCTAGCTCTAGGTGGTGGTTCACCAATGGATGCTGCGAAAATTATGTGGGTAATGTACGAGCACCCAGAAACTCACTTCGAAGAACTAGCAATGCGCTTTATGGACATCCGTAAACGTATCTACAAGTTCCCTAAAATGGGTAAGAAAGCTGAGCTTGTATGTATCACTACAACTTCAGGTACTGGTTCAGAAGTTACTCCATTCGCGGTTGTTACAGACGACAAGACTGGTGCTAAGTACCCACTAGCTGACTACGAAATCACGCCAAACATGGCAATCGTTGATGCTAACCTAGTAATGAACATGCCTAAGTCTCTAACAGCATTCGGTGGTTACGATGCAGTAACTCACGCTCTAGAAGCTTACGTATCTGTTCTTGCTAACGAATACTCTGATGGCCAAGCTCTACAAGCACTTAAGATGCTGAAAGAGTACCTACCATCAAGCTACGCGAACGGTGCAAACGACCCAATCGCTCGTGAGAAAGTACACAACGCAGCAACTATCGCTGGTGTAGCATTCGCGAACGCATTCCTAGGTGTTTGTCACTCTATGGCGCACAAGATTGGTGCTGAGTTCCACCTACCACACGGTCTGGCGAACGCACTATTAATCTCTAACGTGGTACGTTACAACGCGAACGACAACCCAACTAAGCAGACTGCATTCTCTCAGTACGACCGTCCACAAGCACGTCGTCGTTACGCTGAAGTTGCTGACCACCTAGGCCTAAGCCAAGCTGGTGACCGTACTGCTCAGAAGATTGAACGTCTACTAGCATGGCTAGACGAGCTGAAAGGCGACCTAGACATTCCTAAGTCAATCAAAGAAGCAGGTGTTTCTGAAGCTGACTTCGTAGCTAAGCTTGATGAGCTAGCGGTAGAAGCGTTCGATGACCAATGTACTGGTGCGAACCCACGTTACCCACTAATCACTGAGCTTAAAGACGTACTACTAGCGTCTTACCACGGGCAAGCTTACGTTGAAGGTGAAACTTTCGAAGGTACTACAGTAATCCTTAAGAAAGCTGACCAAAAACCAGCAGAAGCTAAAGCGTCTAAAGCTAAAAAAGAAAAAGCTGAAGCATAAGTAAGATTCAGTTTTGAGATAGATTTTCGCTAGCACGTTAATCTACATTCGGGAAAAGAACAAAGCCCCAGTCGAAAGACTGGGGCTTTTTTTATTTTCAGATATTTAGTGAGAATTTATTGGGAAATCACACCTCTGCCGCCACCACACGACCGCTAAAGTAATCATTAGAGATAATGTATTCCGTAGTTCGGGTGAGTTCATCTTGCAGTTGTGCCCAATGGCATTTGTTGAGCTTGCCGTCGGCATTATGAATAGCGGGGATAACACCGCCGACTCGGATATTGAAAGGGGTGAGCTCTTTGGCCCAACTGTGGGTGAAGCCAGTGATCATAGAGTTTGCACTTTCGAGCCCCGAGACATCTTTGAAGTCTTCATGTGAAATCACATTGACTATCACGCCTTGCTTGTTGGCTTGACGCAGTCGGTCGACGCTGGCTTGACCGAACGAGAAAAGGGTAGAGGCCATAGCGGAAAGGTTATCAATAAAGCAGCTCACGGGTTGAGTGCCAGTAAGTGTTGGCATGGGTGTGCTTACCCAGTTGTTCACGAGAACATCGGGCGTTGTACCAAAGGTTAGCTGTATAAAATCAAATACCTTGAGAATGGTTTGGCTATCGTAACGCTCGATTGGGTAACTATACACAGCTGTAGAATAGCGAGAACACACTTGGTAGGTCTCTTCTAGGCTGGCACTATCAATATCACAAAGAATGACGGTCGCACCCAGATTCACAAAGTGGTTTGCGATGGTTCCTCCAAGTTGTGACCCAGCGGACGTCACCAATATGATAGAGCTTTTAATTTCCATTCCTAGACCTAAATGAGTAGCAGTGGTTAGCTAAGAATGGGTTAAAAATTATACGATCGGTGTGAATTAGTTCAAAGTAAGCACTGAAAATACAGAACTTTATACGAACTTAGTGACAGCTCACACTTTATAGGTACATGTGTGAAATATATCACTTAGAAGCTGGGCATAGATGAAGTTTAGGCTTGTGCTTGAATATGGAACTGACGTTGAGCTGTTGTAAGTTCATTGTATAACGTTGCGTGTGGCAACTCAGCGGGTGGCTGTTTGGCGAGCTTACGACGTTCATGAGTCGAGAGGTTGTGATATACCTCTTCAGGGAAGTCATATGTTCGCTCTGGCATGAAAGCTAACGCTTCAGGTGTTAGGTAATGATTCAGCTTTGCACTTGGAAGCCCGGCTTGGT
This sequence comes from Vibrio fortis, assembly GCF_024347475.1. Taxonomy (NCBI): domain Bacteria; kingdom Pseudomonadati; phylum Pseudomonadota; class Gammaproteobacteria; order Vibrionales; family Vibrionaceae; genus Vibrio; species Vibrio fortis. Next base: position 2,230,032 of record NZ_AP025487.1, on the reverse strand, counting down.
GAAAGCCTTGCGACTGTTTTGCTGAAATTTCATATGAAGATTGATTTGAACGTAGAGGTTGCGGCTCGGCAACACCAAACTGTTGGCGCAATTTGCTTTCTGTTGTCTCTTCGACCGAGAAAGCATCAAGAGGGGTGTTGTCGCGAACATCATCAGAAAACATGGACAGCAGCAACGCGAAATCAGCACGGCGACCCTGTTCAACCGCTTGGTTGAGTCCAGTCCCGAACTTGAGTTCGTTAATTATGACAGTGCTATCGAGTGTGTTTACTTGCATGGTGCCTCTCTTTGGATACACCTATAACGGCAAGCTGGGTTCAAACTTTAGTGTTTAAATCAATTAAGTGATTGATTGGTTTTATTTTAATCAGGGGGGATGGGCAGGCCAAAAACAAAAAAGCCCACGCATGCGTGAGCTTTTATCAGAATCAGCTAGATGCTAATTATTTAGCTAGGTTCGCTGCAACGAATTCCCAGTTAACTAGAGCCCAGAAAGCGTTCATGTAGTCTGGACGTACGTTACGGAAATCGATGTAGTAAGCGTGTTCCCATAGGTCAACAGTTAGAAGTGGAGTAACACCTTCTTCTGTTAGAGGAGTCGCTGCGTTAGATGTGTTAACGATAGCTAGAGAACCGTCAGCGTTCTTAACAAGCCAAGTCCAAGAAGAACCGAAGTTGTTGATTGCTGAATCAGTGAATTTTGCTTTGAACTCTTCGAAAGAGCCAAATGAAGCGTTGATTGCGTCTGCAACTGCACCTGTTGGTTCACCACCAGCTTGTGGAGCTAGACAGTGCCAGTAGAAAGTGTGGTTCCAGATTTGAGCTGCGTTGTTGAATACGCCACCAGTAGAAGTCTTGATGATCTCTTCTAGTGTTTTACCTTCGAACTCAGTACCAGGAATAAGACCGTTTAGCTTAACAACGTAAGTGTTGTGGTGCTTACCGTGGTGGAAATCTAGAGTCTCTGCAGAGATGTGTGGTTCTAGTGCGTCTTTCGCGTAAGGTAGAGCTGGTAGTTCAAATGCCATTGCTCAATTCTCCATTGATATGAAAGAGTTACCTCTTTCGATTGCTTCCAGTGATATTTATTATTCATAGCTTACTTTTTGCAGGCTACGGTCAATTTGCTGACTTGCGATATAGTTTAGCAAGTTTTTACTTTATTAAAAGCACATTTGTGTGATTTTCTATGAAATCTTACTCTAACTCTTTAACCATTTTTTTTATATGGTTTTTATTCTTGGGGTTTGGGGTAGAATACAGGCAATAAAGCCGTAATCCATTAACGAGGAAGCAATGGAAACTATCGATAAAATCAAACAGCAAATTGAAGAAAATACCATTCTACTTTACATGAAAGGTTCTCCTAAACTACCAAGCTGTGGTTTTTCTTCTCAAGCATCTCAAGCGCTAATGGCATGTGGTGAAAAGTTTGCTTACGTAGACATCCTACAAAACCCTGACATTCGTGCAGAGCTACCAGCTTACGCACAGTGGCCAACTTTCCCACAACTTTGGGTTGAAGGTGAGCTGATCGGTGGTTGTGACATCATTCTTGAGATGTTCCAAAAAGGCGAACTTCAGCCTCTTATCAAAGAAGCTGCAGCGAAAGTTGCTGGCGACGAAGCATAAGAGCTGAGCTTTTTAGCGACACTCAATGATAAAAGGGGCCGTTGGGCTCCTTTTTTATTGGTATAAGGGAAATGCAATGAATGTAAAACTTCACTATGTCCACGATCCAATGTGCAGTTGGTGTTGGGGATACAAGCCGACATTAAAGCTTCTTAAACAGCAGCTACCTGCGAGCATTGAGTTTAATTACGTGGTTGGTGGCCTTGCACCTGATTCTGATGAGCCTATGTCTGATGAGATGAAGCAAAAGCTGCAAGCGATTTGGAAACAGATTGAAGCGAAACTCGGTACTGAGTTTAACCACGAATTTTGGACCGAATGCAAACCAGTACGTAGTACTTACCCAGCTTGCCGCGCAGTTATTGCAGCAGGGTTTCAAGATCACTACGAAGAGATGTTAGAAGCCATTCAACACGCTTACTATTTACGTGCGATGTTGCCACATAGCGTTGAAACTCACGTGCAGCTTGCTGAAGAGCTTGGTATGAACGTGCAGCAGTTTGAAAATGACCTGTCTGGTAAGCTTTTGGAAGGCGAGTTAGACGACCAGTTGAGCTTCAAAGAGGCGATGGGTGTTTACTCTTACCCAACGTTAATGCTTGAAGTTAATGGTATTTTCACTGAGGTTGAACTCGATTATCAATCGACAGAACCAACGCTACGATCTATTCGAAGTGCATTAGAAGCCAATTTAAAGTAAATCCTTTTAGACCAATCACTTACTGCGATTGGTAAAGTCAGATTAACAAATAAAAAGGGCCACTATGGATATCATAGCGGCCCTTATTTTTAATAATGATTGTGCGTTCGGAAAACGCTAAGTCGCTTACAGCGTCATCGCAGCAATCCAACCGAATGCAATCAGTGGAAGGTTGTAGTGTAGGAACGTTGGTACTACCGTTTCCCATACGTGTTCGTGTTGACCATCCGCGTTAAGACCAGATGTTGGACCTAACGTAGAGTCAGAAGCCGGTGAACCTGCATCACCCAATGCTGCTGCAGTACCTACAAGTGCGATAGTTGCCATTGGAGAGAAGCCGAATGCTGCTGCTAGTGGAACGTAGATTGTTGCAAGAATTGGAATCGTTGAGAACGAAGAACCAATGCCCATAGTTACAAGTAGGCCTACAACCAGCATCAGTAGTGCAGCAAGTGGTTTGTTGTCACCGATTGATGTTGATAGCGCTTCAACCAGAGATTCAACGCCGCCAGTTTGCTTCATTACTGCTGCAAAACCCGCTGCTGCGATCATGATGAAGCCAATCATTGCCATCATGTGAACGCCTTTTGTGAATACATCTTGCGTCTCTTTCCATGCAATCACGCCACCAAAAGTGAACACCATGAAACCCGCTAATGCGCCAATAATCATTGAACCAGTTGAAAGTTGTACTGTTAGAGCGGCAACAATACCAACCGCAGCAACAATGATGTGCTTCTTATTGATCTGTTTCGTCTCTGTCGACACTGTCGTAAGCTCAGTTTCTTTGTACTGACGAGGTTTACGGTAAGTGAAGAATACCGCAGTCAGTAGACCAAAGATCATACCTGCTGCTGGTAGTAGCATTGCGACTGGAACTTGGCTCGCAACCACATTCTCAAGACCATTGTCGTGAAGGTTCTTGAGTAGGATGTTGTTTAGGAAGATACCACCGAAGCCGATTGGAAGAACCATATATGGCGTGATCAGACCGAAAGTCAGTACACACGCGATCAAACGACGATCAAGGTTCATTTTTGCAAACACGCCAAGTAGAGGTGGAATCAAAATTGGGATGAAGGCGATATGCACAGGGATAACGTTTTGAGAAGACATAGTCACAAGAATAAGTGACGCAAGAATGCCATATTTCAAACCAGTAGAAGCTGTGCTGTTCTCTTTGCCGTGAATACGTTTGATAACACTTTGAGCAAGCAGGTCAGTAATACCTGAACGTGAGATAGCAACCGCAAATGTACCTAACATTGCGTAACTTAGAGCGATAGTCGCACCGCCACCTAGGCCACTTTCAAAAGCAGCAACGGCATCGTTAAGATTCATGCCCGACACAACGCCACCGATGATCGCACTAAACGTGAGAGCAACGACAACGTTAACACGCATCAAGGCTAGAACTAGCATGATGCAAACTGATATAACAACAGGGTTCATAATTTTCTCGGAGTGTTGTGTTTAACTGTTTTTAATTAATGACAATACGAAAAGACGTGTGTCGATTTTATTTTTTATTCTGGTTCAACAAGTGGCCAGCCGCCAAGCGCTTTCCATTTGTTGACGATACCGCAAAACAGTTCAGCTGTTTTCTGAGTATCATACAAAGCAGAGTGTGCTTCTTTGTTGTCGAATTCCATCCCCGCAGTACGGCAAGCTTTAGCCAGAACGGTTTGGCCATAGGCAAGTCCACTTAAGGCAGCAGTGTCAAAAGTTGCAAAAGGATGGAAAGGGACGCGTTTAAGCTTACAACGCTCACTTGCAGCATTGACGAAGTTTAGGTCGAATGTTGCGTTGTGTGCCACCATGATTGCGCGGCTACAGTTGGAAGCTTTTTGTTCTTTTCTCACAAGTTTGTAGATTTCTTTGAGGGCTTCTTGCTCAGAGACCGCACCACGCAATGGGCTAAATGGGTCTTTGATGCCATTGAAATCCAAGGCTTCTTGCTCGATGTTGGCACCTTCAAAGGGCTCGATATGAAAATGAAGCGTCGATGCTGGATGGAGATCTCCGTTTTCATCCATTTTTAGGGTAATGGCACAGATTTCTAATAATGCATCGGTTTTCGCGTTGAACCCTGCGGTTTCCACGTCAATGACTACTGGAAAATAGCCACGGAAACGTTTTTTTAGGGTCAGAGCTTCGTTTTCTACAGTCATGTTAGCCCAAATAAGTGTGATTGAGGCTGCATTATTGCAGATAATAGCAGTGATAAAAACTCCAGAAAGTGATTAATTCATAAATTAGCTACCTACATTCGGCGCGATATTTGCATTAATCTGAATAGAGAGAATATGCGGCAATTGGCTGCATTGTTAAACGAATTGCTTAAGAGATACTCCCCCTTATGAATAAACGACTAATTACAGGTTCAATTCTGTTTTCGTTACTGATGTCGTCGACCGCGCTTGCGCAAGAGAAGCGATATGGAGCATCTCCTCAACAGTCGACGTGGGAAATGGTGGCAAACACGCCATTGGAATGTCGATTGGTTCACCCAATTCCAAATTTTGGTGATGCGGAGTTTTCATCCCGCGCCAGCAAAAAGATCATACTAGATTTTGAACTTAAAATGCGTCGCCCAATGGGGGCAACCCGCAACGTCAGCCTGATTTCTATGCCACCGCCTTGGCGCCCGGGTGAAAGTGCAGATCGAATGACGACGATTAAGTTTTTCCAACAATTTGATGGTTATGTTGGCGGTCAAACTGCTTGGGGTATCTTAAGCGAGTTAGAGAAGGGGCGTTACCCAACGTTTAGTTATCAAGAGTGGCAAAGCCGAGATCAGCGCATTGAAGTGGCACTCTCTTCGGTACTGTTCCAGCAAAAATACAATGTGTTCAGTGACTGTATAGCGAACTTGTTGCCGTACAGCTTTGAAGATATTTCATTTACGATCCTGCACTATGACCGTAATAGTGACCAGTTAAGTAAAGCGTCGCAGAAGCGTTTGAGTCAAATTGCTGAGTACATTCGTCATAATCAAGATATCGATCTTGTACTGGTGGCGACGTATACCGACTCGGCAGACAGTAAAGGTGTCAGCCAGAACTTATCGGAGCGTCGAGCAGAGTCGTTGCGTGAATACTTTAAGTCACTTGGTCTGTCAGAAGAGCGTATTCAAGTTCAAGGTTATGGTAAGCGCCGTCCGATTGCTGATAATGCCTCTCCAATCGGCAAAGACAAAAACCGACGTGTCGTTATTTCACTTGGTCGAACTCAGGTTTAGATTTTACGGTTATTACAGCTTTAACAAACTAACCAATAAAAAATGCCAGTCTTTTGAGACTGGCATTTTTTATGAGTAGGAATCAGTTAAGGCGGAATTTAGCAATGATTTCACAGTTAGTTGCTGTATCGATCTTCTCGACCATCGACGCTATTTGTGGGTTAGGGTGGCGCTTCATGAAGTCAATGAGTGCTTTTTTGCAGCAACCGATAGAGTCAATGAAACTTGAGCATTGCGTATTCGGGCATTGAGGAATAAGGGTTAACACTTTTTCAGAAGCGAGTTGTAGGTACTTCAATTCATAATCTGTATCGCCGGCCCAACGCCAGAATTGCGCCAGATTATGGCAAGAGATAACAGAGATTAGCAGTCGCTCGTCGGCTTCTATATCAGTACGTTCGGTGATTCTTTCACTGAGAGTCAGAGCTTGCTGATAATGCAGGATACTTCGAATAGGATCGTCGAGTTGCAGTGCAGTATCGGCAAGTAATGTGTGTTTTTCCCATTCGTTTATCATGATGATAGCTCCCTAATTAAAACTGGCATCAATCTAAACGATAATTATTATCATGTAAAGTCTGGTGATTGAGAATTAAGCAAGATGTAGTGTTTTATGGGACGCGCTGCTACAAAATAAGGGCAAATAAAAAGCGAGCACTAGGCTCGCTTTATGATTGAATGCATGGTGCTACTCAGCTGGTCTGCTTGAGGGATTAACCTTCTAGACCGGCACTTGCTTGCTTGTTTTGAATTAGCTCAATCATGTAACCGTCTGGGTCTTTAACAAATGCAATGTGAGTTGAACCTCCTTTCACAGGGCCTGGTTCACGAGTTACATTACCACCTGCTGCTTTGATTGCATCACAAGTGGTGTAGATGTCATCAACACCGATCGCAACGTGACCAAACGCGTTGCCAAGATCATATTCAGACGTGCCCCAGTTGTACGTCAATTCAATCACAGAACCCTGTGATTCATCACCGTAACCCACAAATACCAATGTGTACTCATACTCTTTGTTTTCATTACGACGAAGGACATTCATACCCATCACGTCGGTGTAGAACTCGATTGAACGGTCAAGGTCTCCCACGCGCAGCATGGTGTGTAAAATACGGCCGTTTGACATAATTTTTGCTCCTAGCATTAATGTTTTATGGAAAACCGATAAATAGTTAGACTTCGGTTTTCTCTTTGAATTCGCATAAGTCTTCAATGATACAGCTACCACAGCGTGGCTTGCGCGCTACACAAGTATAGCGACCGTGCAGGATCAGCCAGTGGTGTACATCTAATTTGAACTCTTTAGGTACGACTTTAAGCAGCTTGGCTTCAACATCATCCACGGTTTTACCCATAGCAAACTTGGTGCGATTAGATACGCGATAGATGTGAGTATCGACGGCAATGGTTGGCCAGCCAAAAGCGGTGTTGAGTACCACGTTCGCTGTTTTTCGTCCGACACCCGGCAATGCTTCAAGAGCTGCACGGTCTTCAGGAACTTCACCGTTGTGTAGGTCAAGTAGCATACGACAGGTCTTGATGGTGTTCTCTGCTTTGGAGTTAAACAGGCCAATTGTTTTGATGTACTCTTTCAAGCCTTCGACACCCAAGTCATAGATAGCTTGAGGTGTATTAGCAACTGGATAAAGTTTGTCGGTTGCTTTGTTTACACTGACATCAGTGGCTTGTGCTGATAGTAAAACAGCGATTAACAGCTCAAATGGCGAACTCCAATTAAGCTCCGTTTGAGGGTTAGGGTTGTTTTCCCTTAAACGCTCTAAGATCTGAACGCGTTTGACATTATTCATAGTGACATTACTTTCCAGTTTTAAAGCTTGGAGTTGCTTACGCTTCAAGCTTGTTCTTTTCGCACTCTTTTGAGTGTCTCTGTTTATATTTGCAAAAGGGGCTAAATTAGCCCCTTTAAATAGTTTGAACTACACGTTAGTGACACGCGCACGTTCGATAGTTGGTTTTTCTTGCTTCGGCTGTCTCGCCTTTGCTTGATGGTCGATTAGGTTTTTCAATGCAATCAAGAAACCGACACCAATGAAGGCGCCCGGTGGTAGCAAGGCGAGCAGAAAGCTATTGTCGAATTGGAATATTTCAATTCTTAATGCGGACGCCCAATCACCTAGCAGAAGGTCTGCACCGTCAAATAGGGTACCGTTACCGATGATTTCACGCATCGCACCCAACACGACCAAAACCGCGGTCATGCCCATGCCCATCCAGAAGCCATCTTGTGCCGCTGGAAGTACCGTGTTTTTTGAAGCAAAGGCTTCAGCGCGGCCGATGATGATACAGTTGGTTACGATAAGCGGAATGAAGATACCTAGCGATAAGTACAAGCCGTATGCGTAAGCATTCATTAGTAGTTGAACGCAAGTTACCAACGATGCAATGATCATCACGAACACGGGAATACGTACCTCTTTTGGAACGTGATTACGAACCAAAGAGACGCAGACATTTGAGCCTACCAGAACGAGTAGTGTTGCAATGCCTAAACCTAGCGCATTCGTAACCGTTGACGAAACCGCAAGTAACGGGCAAAGACCAAGTAGCTGTACAAGGGCAGGGTTGTTTGCCCACATACCATTTTTGATTAGCGTTTTATGTTCACTCATTACGCTCCTCCACAATTTTTAGGCTGAGACAACAGTGCCTGTTGGTTTTCATTAACGAAAACGACGGCATTTTTGACCGCTTTGACAACAGCTCTTGGTGTGATGGTTGCTCCAGTGAACTGGTCGAAGTCACCGCCATCTTTGCGCACTTTCCATTTGTCTTGATTCGCTTCTGTCACTTGCTTACCAGTAAACGAAGTGATCCAGTCGGTAACGCGGAGGTCGATTTTATCACCAAGCCCTGGCGTTTCTTGATGTGAAAGCACACGAGTACCCAGCACCGTACCATCGATATCGAGACCCACGATCACTTTAATCGCACCGTTGTAGCCATCGGGTGCAATCGCTTCAATCGCAATAGCACTAGGTTCACCATTGATGGTTGCAATGTAAGCAGGCATGGCTTGTTTGCTACCAAGTGCCTCTGATTCTACTAGGGTACAAGAAGAAAACAGTTCATTGTCATGCTTCTCGTGTGGAATCACTTGATTCAAAACAGACAGCAGTTGAGCTTGTTCTTGAAGTTTGATTTGGTCTTTCGTTAGATAGTGAGTCACCGCCACTAAGCCAGTAGACGCACAGGCAAATATTGCTAGGGTTAGACCATTTTTTCTAATCGCATTTAGCATTGTCTGTTGTTTCCTTAATGGCCGTATGTACGAGGTTTGGTGTAGTAGTCGATCAAAGGAACGCACATGTTTGCTAGCAATACTGCGAACGCGACACCATCTGGGAAACCACCCCAGCTACGAATGATGAAAACTAAACCACCAATCATGGCACCAAACACCAGTCTACCTTTAACCGTGGTAGAGGCTGAAACAGGATCCGTTGCAATGAAAAATGCGCCTAACATCGTCGCACCTGAAAGTAGGTGAACCATTGGCGAGGCTGTCTCACCAGGAGTCAGGACACTGAATACCAGGCTAAATAGTGTCAAACTTGCTAAGAATGAAACAGGGATATACCACTGAATCACTCGTTGTTTAATAAGCACTAGGCCACCTAACAGGTAAGCAATGTTTACCCACTCCCAACCGATGCCTGCTAGCCAACTAAACTGGGGCTGTGAAAGGGCTTCAGATGCTGTGTTACCTGCAGCTAATGCTGTCTTAAAGGCATCCAGTGGCGTTGCCATTGTCGTGCCATCGATACCGATACGGGCTTGCTGCAATGATAGGCCTTCATTGTTGAAGCCAGTAAAGATCATCAAGAACGAATCAACAAAACTTGCTGGCTCTGCACTCAAACTGATTGGCGCATTCCAGCTGGTCATTTGTACTGGGAATGAAATCAGCAACACTACGTAGGCGACCATGGCTGGGTTAAATGGGTTTTGCCCCAATCCGCCATAAAGGTGCTTAGCAATAACAATGGCAAAGAACAGGCCGATAACCATTAACCACCACGGAGAGTGTGGCGGGATCGCAACACTCAGCAACCAAGCTGTTACGACGGCGCTGTAGTCACGCAAAGCCATAACAGGTGGACGTTTACGCAGTAGCATGACACCCGCTTCAAAAGTAACGGCGAGTAAAATAGCCAATACTAGCTGAATAATTGTGCCCCAACCAAAGAAGTAGGTTTGAGCCAGTAATCCAGGTAATGCCGCAATCGCCACCCATTTCATTAAATCTGGTGTGCTTCTGCGGCTATGCGCATGCGGTGAGCTGGCAATAAAAAAGGCCACTACTCTTTCTCCTCAATATTCTTTTTATTCTGCTCTTGCTGAGCTTTTCTCGCTTTCGCGCGTGCAATAGCGGCAGCGACAGCAGCTTTCTTCGGATCGACCACTTCGTCGGTTGATTCAGCTTCTGCTTCTTCAACTTTTGATTGAGCTTGCTGAGCCTTCTTTGCTTTAGCGCGAGCAATGGCAGCAGCGACAGCGGCTTTTTTCGGGTCAACGCTTTCTTCGGTTGATTCAGCTTCTGCTTCTTCAACTTGTGACTCGGCTTGCTGAGCCTTTTTCGCTTTAGCGCGAGCAATAGCAGCAGCGACAGCGGCTTTTTTCGGGTCAACGCTTTCTTCGGTTGATTCAGCTTCTGCTTCTTCAACTTGTGACTCGGCTTGCTGAGCCTTTTTCGCTTTAGCGCGAGCAATGGCAGCAGCGACAGCAGCTTTCTTCGGGTCAACGCTTTCTTCGGTTGATTCAGCTTCTGCTTCTTCAACTTGTGACTCGGCTTGCTGAGCCTTTTTCGCTTTAGCGCGAGCAATAGCAGCAGCGACAGCGGCTTTCTTCGGGTCAACGCTTTCTTCAGTTGATTCAGCTTCTGCTTCTTCCACTTGTGATTCGGCTTGTTGAGCCTTCTTTGCTTTGGCGCGAGCAATGGCAGCAGCGACAGCAGCTTTCTTCGGGTCAACGCTTTCGTCGGTTGATTCAGTTTCCGCAGCTTCCACTTGTGGTTCGGCTTGCTGAGCCTTTTTCGCTTTAGCGCGAGCAATGGCGGCAGCGATAGCGGCTTTCTTAGGATCAACGCTTGCGTCTGTTGATTCAGCTTCTTCAACTTGCGACTCGGCTTGCTGAGCCTTCTTCGCTTTAGCGCGAGCAATGGCAGCAGCGACAGCAGCTTTCTTAGGATCAACGCTTACGTCTGTTGATTCTGTTTCAGCTTCTTCAACTTTCGACTCAGCTTGCTGAGCCTTTTTCGCTTTTGCGCGAGCAATGGCCGCAGCGACAGCGGCTTTCTTAGGATCAACGCTTTCGTCTGTTGATTCTGTTTCCGCAGCTTCCACTTGTGGTTCGGCTTGCTGAGCCTTTTTCGCTTTAGCGCGTGCTATTGCAGCCGCAACGGCATCTTTCTTATTGTCACTGCTTGTGTCTGAGTTTGTCTCAGCCTGTTGTGCCTTTTTCGCTTTGGCACGAGCAATAGCAGCAGCGACTGCATCTTTTTTATCTTCGCCTGACGTTTGGTTTTCCGCATTGGCTTGTTGAGCTTTACGCTCTCTTGCAAGCTTCTTACGCTCTTCACGTAGCTTCGACATTTCAGAATTATCTGGTTCAGCACTGTTACCTTGCTGGGCAGCGGCTTGTTTCGCTTTTGCTTTGGCGATAGCTGCTGCAACCGCTGGTTTCACTGCGGGTTCTTTGCTGGTGGTATTCGCAGCCGCTTTCTGTGCTTTAACCCTTGCGATAGCAGCAGCGATGGCATCGTCACCGTCAGATGTTTTCATCTCTTTCCGGCGGTTGTCAGCGGCTTTCTTAAAGCGATTTTCACGCTCAGCTTTATCACGCTCCATACGAGCGTTCTTTTCTTCAAAGCGTTGTTTGGCTCGTTCAGCAGCAGCAGCTTCATCGCGACGAGTCTTGATTTCAGCTTTTGCTTGACGATAGTACTGAACTAGCGGGATCTCACTTGGGCACACAAATGCACAAGCACCACATTCAATACAGTCTTTGATATTCAGTTCTTCACATTTATCGAGCTCGTTCGCTTTAGCGTGCCATTGCAGTTGCTGTGGCAATAGAGACGCAGGGCAAGCTTCTGCACATTGACTACAACGGATACATTCCATTTCATAGCTATTTGGAGAAATCTCGCGGCGTGTCGGCGCTAGAATACAGTTCGACGTTTTAGTGATTGGCACATTTTCATGTGGCAGGGTGAAGCCCATCATAGGACCACCCAGAATGAGCCTTGGTAATTTCTTATCGGCTTTGTAGCCGAACTCAGCAAGCAGTGCGCTAATCGGAGTACCAAGTAACGCCCATACGTTACGTGGTTGCTTAAACGTTTTACCTGTCAGCGTAACAACACGATTCACAACAGGCTCGCCATCAATCACCGCGCGTTTGATCGAGTACAGTGATCCGACGTTTTGGACTAACACACCAATATCGGCAGGAATGCCGCCAGCGGGTACTTCTTTATTTGTCAGGATCTTAATCAGCTGCTTTTCACCACCCGATGGGTATTTGGTTGGGATCACGCGAATAACAATATCTTTGTCCTTCGCTGCGATCTCTAGAGCTTTGATCGCTTCAGGCTTGTTGTCTTCGATACCAATGACAGTCAGTTTTGGCTGCAATAGATGCTCAACAACTTCGATACCTTTTAGCACTTCGTCTGCATGCTCTTGAAGTAGCTTGTCATCTGAGGTGATGTAAGGTTCACACTCTGCCGCGTTAACGATCAGAATTTCTGTACGACCTAGGCCAGATTGCAGTTTTTTAGCTGTAGGGAAGCCTGCGCCGCCCATACCTGAAATGCCCGCTTGACGAATAATATCAAGCAGTTCATCTGAGGTTTTTTGAGTGTAATCTTCAGTGCCTTGGCGCTCGATCCATTGATCTTGGCCATCGGGTTTGATGACGATGCTCAGTTCTGACAAGCCAGAAGGGTGAGCTGTCGTTCTTGGTTCGATCGCAACAACACTACCTGATGTTGGAGCATGAACAGGTAGGGTGAAGCCTGTATCAAGAGCTGTAAGTTGTTGCCCTTTTAATACACTATCGCCAACGGCGACAAGTAGATTACCCGCTTTACCAATGTGCTGTTTTACAGGCAGGACAATCTCTTGCGGGATCGCAGCATGAGCGATAGCTAGACCGTTAGACTGCTTTTTGTTCTCTGCTGGGTGCACGCCACCAGGAAATGTCCAAACTGAGCCGGTACGAATTTGTTCAATTAATGAGTTCATACTAACCCTACGCCTGTTTATCTGCGTCTGCAGCTTGGTTAGTAATATCAGTAACCGGAATCATATTCATCTGCCATTTCCAATTTTCAGTTGTTGTCGCGACTGGAATCATTTCTATACAGTCTGTAGGGCAAGGAGCCACACAAAGATCACATCCAGTACACTCATCTTTGATCACCGTGTGAAGGGCTTTTGTTCCGCCAACAATTGCGTCGACTGGGCACGCCTGAATACACTTAGTACAGCCGATACACATATCTTCATGAATAAACGCAACGGTCTTAACTTTGTTGTCTAAGTCGTGTGCTGAATCTTCAACTTCTACGCCCATTAAGTCGGCGAGCTTTTCGATTGTAGCTTGGCCGCCTGGAGGACACTTGTTGATGTTATCGCCGTTAGCAATCGCTTCGGCATACGGTCTACAGCCGGGGTAACCACATTGACCACATTGGGTTTGAGGCAGAATAGTGTCGATTTGATCAACGATCGGGTCAGCCTCAACTTTAAATCGAATAGAGGCGAAGCCAAGAATAGCGCCGAATACAGCAGCCAATATAGCTAAGGCAATAATTGCAATTAGAATGGTACTCATGGTTACTTCACCAATCCTGTAAAGCCCATGAATGCCAATGACATTAGGCCTGCAGTGATCATTGCAATAGACGCGCCTTTGAATGGCATTGGCACATCGGCCACGGTAATACGCTCACGCATAGCGGCAAATAGGATCAGTACCAGAGAGAAACCAATCGATGCTCCGAAACCGTAAACGATCGATTGAATAAAGTTGTGATTCTCATTGATGTTGAGAAGTGCCACACCTAATACAGCACAGTTGGTCGTGATCAACGGTAGGAAGATACCGAGAAGTCTGTATAGCGTTGGGCTGGTTTTGTGGACAACCATTTCAGTGAATTGAACCACTACAGCGATCACTAAGATGAAGCTCATGGTTCTTAAATATTCAATGCCCAGTGGTGCAAGGATGTAGTTTTCTACAAGGTACGAGCAAACCGACGCAAGTGTTAACACAAACGTCGTAGCAAGGCCCATACCGATCGCCGTCTCCAGTTTTTTGGAAACGCCCATGAAAGGACACAGCCCTAAAAATTTAACTAGCACAAAGTTGTTGACCAGCACAGTGCCAACCAACAACAAAAGGTATTCGGTCATAATGGATTAATTCTTGAAATTCCGATCCCAATATTATCCTGCTTTGCTCACCTAATAACAACCAAGGATCGTTAGGGATTTAGGCAGTTGATGAAAAAATCTACGGCTAATCGTTTGATTCACATGGTTGTAGCAAGTATAGACGCTCTCAATCCCAAGGATCGTTGCAAAATGTAAGACTAAGAATGCAGATTTTAACGTTGGATCATACGGTCGGAAGAGAAATTTAGGTCAATAGAAACGCAAAAAGCCGCATCGAGTGATGCGGCTTCTTTAAATTTGGCTCCCCCTGCGGGACTCGAACCTGCGACATACGGATTAACAGTCCGCCGTTCTACCAACTGAACTAAGGGGGAATTGCTTGTTAGCGACGCGAATATTAATCACAGCATCGATTTCTGTCAACAGTAAATGCCGACAAAAAAATAGATAAATTACTTTACTTTTCTGTAGCCCTTGTAGAATTTGGCTTTGCTTTAGTTATCCACCAAAATTGTGGATAAGTGTGTGGGCGAAACTTTGACAACCCTAGTTGGATGTTTAGTTAGAAGAGATGCTTTTATTGTAAGTGCTTATGAAGTAAGAGTTTAATCTGGTTTTTAGCGAGTGTATAACTTTTGGTGGTTACTGTATAAGCAGAATAAAACGTGGTTATTTTAGATATTTTGGGGAAAAGTCGTGGATTAAAATATTTGAAATTAAGCGGAGAAGCTTGGGTAGGGCGACGGATAATATCAATTAATCTGAATAAAAGCTATAACTTAACGACAATAATATGAGGTGATTGTTTCGATAAGGGTTGCATCGATAGCCAACCTAAGGAGACAATAGCCTGATTAAATAAACAGTATGGGAATGACAACCTATGAGTAAACTCTTTGACTTGGTTTCTGACTATAAACCCTCAGGTGACCAACCGACCGCCATTGCAAAGCTGTTAGATGGTTTAGATTCTGGGTTAGCGCACCAGACGCTGCTAGGGGTTACTGGATCGGGGAAAACCTTTACCTTAGCGAATGTCATTTCCGAGGCTCAACGCCCAGCTATCTTACTTGCACCAAACAAAACGCTGGCCGCTCAGCTTTATGGTGAGATGAAAGCCTTTTTCCCAAACAATGCAGTTGAGTATTTCGTTTCTTACTATGATTACTATCAGCCGGAAGCGTATGTCCCGACCACGGATACTTTCATTGAAAAAGACGCTTCGGTTAACGCACATATCGAGCAGATGCGTCTTTCTGCCACCAAAGCCCTGCTTGAACGCAAAGATGCCATCATCGTAGCGTCAGTATCGGCGATTTATGGTCTGGGTGATCCTAAGTCTTACCTCAAGATGATGCTTCATGTGTGTCGTGGTGATGTGATTGACCAAAGAGACATTCTGCGACGTCTCGCTGAGCTTCAGTATTCAAGAAATGATGTTGCTTTTGAACGCGGCCAGTTTCGCGTGCGCGGCGAAGTCATCGATATCTTCCCTGCTGAATCTGATCAAGATGCCGTTAGAATCGAGATGTTCGACGATGAAGTCGACTGTATTAGTATTTTTGACCCGCTGACCGGTGTCGTAAAGCAGCGCGACTTGCCAAGGTTTACGGTTTATCCGAAAACGCACTATGTGACACCTCGCGAAACCATATTAGATGCGATCGAGAACATTAAAGAAGAGCTGCGCGAGCGAGCACAGTACCTTAAAGACAATAATAAACTGTTGGAAGAACAACGCATTTCACAACGTACACAGTTTGATATTGAAATGATGACTGAGCTGGGTTTCTGTTCAGGTATCGAGAACTATTCCCGTTATTTAAGTGGTCGTGCAGAAGGAGAAGCTCCGCCTACCTTATTTGATTACCTGCCTGCCGACGGTCTTTTGGTTATCGATGAGTCGCACGTAACCGTACCGCAAATTGGCGCTATGTATAAAGGCGACCGTTCACGTAAAGAAACGCTGGTGGAGTTTGGTTTCCGTTTGCCGTCTGCACTGGACAACCGACCAATGAAGTTTGATGAGTTTGAGGCGATTGCGCCACAGACTATTTTTGTCTCGGCAACACCGGGTAACTATGAACTCGAAAAGTCTGACGGCGATATTGCTGATCAAGTGGTTCGTCCTACTGGCTTGCTCGATCCTGAGATTGAAGTGCGTCCTGTTGCAACTCAAGTCGATGATCTTCTGTCTGAGATCCGTATTCGCTCACAGAAAGACGAGCGTGTGTTGGTGACAACGCTGACCAAGCGTATGGCAGAAGACCTTACTGAATATCTGACAGAACATGGTGTGAAAGTTCGTTACTTACACTCTGATATAGATACGGTGGAGCGTGTTGAGATCATCCGAGATTTGAGACTGGGTGAGTTTGATGTTTTAGTCGGAATCAACTTGCTCCGAGAAGGTTTGGATATGCCTGAGGTGTCGCTGGTGGCGATCCTTGATGCGGATAAAGAGGGCTTCTTGCGTTCTGAACGCTCTCTGATTCAGACCATTGGTCGTGCGGCACGTAACTTACATGGTAAGGCGATTCTGTACGGTGACTCGATCACTAAATCGATGAAAAAGGCGATTGATGAGACTGAGCGTCGCCGCATTAAACAGATGCAATACAATGAAGAGCAGGGTATTACGCCGCAAGCATTAAAGCGTAATGTTAAAGATATCATGGAGCTTGGCGACATCACTAAGTCGAAGAAACAGCGCCAATCTAAGCAGGTACCTCTGTCTAAAGTGGCTGAGGATTCGGCCAACTACGCAACGCTAAGTCCACAAGAGCTCGATAAAGCGATCAGCAAACTAGAAGCTGAGATGTATCAACATGCCCAAAACCTCGAGTTTGAGCTTGCAGCACAGAAGCGTGATGAGATTGAACAAATGAGGCAGCAATTCATCACAAATAGCTAACCCTCGGTAGCCAGCGGCAAAACGCACAAAAAAAAGCCAGTAGTAACTCATCTACTGGCTCACATTTGTGGAAATGTCATCCACTAACAACGTCAGTTGGCTAGGTGACCCGAAGGTCAATTATTTGACTGCATCCTTCATGCCAGATGTTTAACTGTATGATTCTTGGTTATCATAGAAAATGATGCGATAAAACTTGCGTAGTAATTTGCATAATGCAAAGCGGAATGCGATTATTACAATAAATGCAAAATAATATCGGCTAGGATATGCAATCACAAACATTTGATAACAAATCTAAATATTTGTTAATGGTGGAAGATACGGCGTCAGTCGCGGCGTTATATCGATCTTACCTGACCCCGTTAGAGATAGATATCAATATCGTAGGGACGGGTAAAGAGGCAATCGAGAGCCTAAATCACCGAATCCCAGACCTCATTCTACTTGATCTTCGTCTTCCTGATATGACGGGGATGGATGTCCTTTTTGCGGTAAAGCAGAACTTTCCTGAAGTCCCTGTCATTTTCATGACGGCTCACGGCTCAATTGATACTGCAGTTGAAGCAATGCGTCACGGCTCTCAAGACTTTTTGATTAAGCCTTGTGAAGCTGACCGTCTGCGTATCACGGTTAATAATGCGATTCGTAAAGCAACTAAGCTGAAGAACAGCGCTGAGCATCCGGGCAGTCAGAATTACCAAGGTTTCATCGGCAGTAGCCAAACCATGCAGCAGGTATATCGCACTATTGATTCAGCCGCTTCAAGTAAAGCCAGTATCTTTATTACTGGCGAAAGTGGTACCGGTAAAGAGGTGTGTGCTGAAGCCGTTCACGCTGCGAGTAAGCGAGGCGATAAACCGTTTATTGCGATTAACTGTGCTGCGATTCCTAAAGATCTCATTGAGAGTGAGCTATTTGGTCACGTTAAAGGTGCGTTTACGGGCGCTGCGACCGACCGACAAGGTGCTGCAGAGCTAGCGGATGGCGGCACTCTGTTCCTCGATGAGCTTTGTGAAATGGACTTGGAGCTTCAAACCAAGCTGCTTCGTTTCATTCAAACGGGTACATTCCAAAAAGTGGGTTCTTCAAAGATGAAGAGTGTGGATGTGCGCTTTGTGTGCGCGACCAACAGAGACCCATGGAAAGAAGTGCAAGAAGGGCGCTTCCGTGAAGATTTGTACTACCGTTTATATGTTATCCCATTGCATCTTCCGCCTTTACGAGAACGTGGTGAAGATGTGATTGAGATTGCTTACTCCTTACTTGGTTATATGTCAGTGGAAGAAGGAAAAGCGTTTGTTCGTTTTTCTCAAGAAGTTATTGATCGATTTAATCAGTATGAGTGGCCGGGTAATGTTCGACAGTTGCAGAATGTTTTGCGAAATGTTGTGGTACTCAACAACGGTAAAGAGATCACGCTCGGTATGTTGCCACCACCGCTCAATCAACCGTTGGAAAACAGCCTAAGATTGAAAGAAAAACAGAGTGAAGACATAACGGTTAAAGATATTTTTCCACTATGGCTCACTGAAAAAACAGCGATAGAACAAGCAATTAAGGCATGTGATGGTAATATTCCGAGAGCTGCAGGCTTTTTGGATGTGAGTCCATCGACAATTTATCGCAAGTTACAGGCATGGAATGCAAAACAATCATCCTCAGAATAATTAGTGCATAAGAATAACGATGAACATACTAAACCAAGAAAAAGTTGATGAACTTGCCAATGAAATCGGCCAAGAGAATGTGCCGGTTTTATTAGAGATATTTTTGGGAGAGCTCAAGGGCTATCACGAGCATTTGGAGCAGAGTAATGCGGTAGACTCTGCCAAATATTTAGCCGATATCAGTCATGCGCTAAAGAGCAGTGCTGCAAGTTTTGGTGCCGATGCTCTGTGTGACTTTGCAATTGGTTTGGACGCTAAGGTAAAACAAGCTAAATCGATCACCGATGAAGACTATCAAGATATGAAAGCATTGTTGGTCTCGACATACACAGAATACCAACAGTTGATGAGTTAAGAAAAAGGAGCGCAATGCTCCTTTTTTGTGTCAGGTCGTAAGATACCTTGTTTATGCTAGCTGAGCTTCGATAGCTTGTTGGAGCTTGACCCTATCATGACGCCAATCTCGGTTAGGTGAGGCAAGGTCAGTTGTAACGCAGTGCCATAGTCCATCGAGTTCAGGATGAGCGGTATCACCAATGATCACGTCCACTTTGCGTGCTTTACATGCACGTTCACACCATTCGATCTTCTCTTTGAGCGACATCATGCCAGCAGGGCCGTGCTCAGGAGAAAGGTTTTCAACCAAAATCACCTTCGCCTTGGTATTGTCAGCTATCGCTTTACCAATTTCCGGTAAAAGTAGTGGCGGCATAATACTGGTTAAGAAACTGCCTGGCCCCAAGACAATGCAATCAGCTTCTGCAATTGCTAACACCGCTTCTTTAGTGGCTGGTACTTCTGGTGATAGGTCAAGGCGGCGCAAACGCTCATTCATATCATCAACGTTGGTTTCACCTGTTACCCAACGGCCTTCTAAAGAAAGAGCGGTTAAATCTGAAGGGTGCTCTGTCATTGGTACAATGTTGACGTCAACTTTGAGCATGCTGCGGATCAGATTGATTGCTTCCAATGGTCTTACTGAAAGGTTGTCCAAGGCAGTTAGCATTAGGTTCCCAAGGTTGTGACCATCAAGTTCGCCCTGACCTCGGAAGCGATATTCAAACATCATTGAACTAATGGAGGGCTCAGTAATTAACTGGTTGATACAGTTGCGAGTGTCACCCCATGCGATACCACCTTGGCAGTCTCGAATTCGACCTGTTGATCCACCATTATCCGTGGTAGCCACAATGCCTGTTGCGTTACTACCGAACTGTTTAAGTGCCGCTAACATGCGACCTAAGCCGTGACCGCCGCCAATTGCGACGACTTTTTTTGAAGAGTACAAATTCATTTTTTAGTTCTTATTAGATTATTACCAACTATAATTTAGGGTAAATGCTTATAGGCAGATACTCAACAAGAGTTATTTTGAGGGTCTGGTGCGGTTTTTTTGCCGTTAAGGTTCGTTTTTTTGGCAACAGAACTAGATTCACACACAATTATTAAGTATTTTATACGCAGCTACTACGTGTGCCCCAGTGTACCGTAGTTGCCATAACTCCGAGCTCTTACATGCTAAGTCGCACAGTGGTATTTTGCTGTATTGATAAGCGTTAAGAGCCAGTGACATGTTGTCACAAGGGCTTAATTGGAAATGATTATGCCTCCCGTGTTTGGAAAGGTGTTCCGTGGCGCAACAATTCGAAGATAGATTCCATCGCAAGTTTTATTACTTGCGCTTGTCAGTTACAGACGTATGTAACTTTAAATGTACGTATTGCTTACCTGATGGCTATAAGCCTTCGGGGCAGAAAAACTCGTCTTTTCTCAGTGTTCCCGAGATCAAACGCATTGTAAGAGCGTTTGCTGATTGTGGTACCTCCAAGATTCGTATTACTGGTGGCGAGCCAAGCCTACGCAAAGATTTCACTGAAATTATCGATACAGTAGCCAGCACTCCGGGTATTCAAAAAGTTGCGACTACCACTAACGGTTATCGCATGGAAAAGCAGGTTGCACAGTGGCGTGAAGCAGGTCTAACGAATATTAACGTCAGTGTTGATAGCTTAGACTCGCGCATGTTCCATCAAATCACAGGTGAGAATAAGTTCACCGAGGTGATGCGTGGTATCGATAAAGCGTTCGAAGTCGGTTATGAGCAGATCAAAGTTAATGTTGTGTTGATGAAAGATCTCAATAGCCAAGAGCTGCCTTCATTTCTTAACTGGATCAAAGATAAGCCTATCCAATTGCGGTTTATCGAGTTGATGCAAACCGGTGAAATGGATGACTTGTTCGATAAACACCATGTATCTGGCGTTGCTATCAGAAATCATTTGATTGCAAACGGCTGGCTGCTGAAAGTCAAAGCGGTTAATGACGGCCCTGCGCAGGTCTTTGTTCACCCAGACTACAAGGGTGAAATTGGTTTGATCATGCCTTATGAGAAAGACTTCTGTGAAAGCTGTAATCGTCTGCGTGTATCTGCGACAGGTAAGCTTCACTTGTGTCTCTTTGGAGATCACGGTGTTGAGCTACGCGATTTTCTCCAGCAAGACGAACAAGAAGATGCGCTTATCGCACGTATTCAGGCTGAGCTACAAACCAAGTCAGTGAGTCACTTCCTCCATGATGGCAACAGCGGTATGACTCCGCACCTTGCCTCTATTGGCGGCTAAGCTCCCACATCAACAATATTTAATCACCTAGCTTAGGCAAGCTGGGTGAATCAGTATAATCATTGAAATAGACAGAATAGGTGAACAAATGGGTCACGCAGAGAGTAAATTCCAACCTGCAAACATCGCAGTACTAACCGTTTCAGATACTCGTACAGAAGAAAATGATACATCGGGTCGTTACCTAGCTGAGCATGCTCAAGAAGCAGGTCACAACGTGGTTGATAAGCAGATTGTTATTGATGATATGTACAAGATCCGTGCAATCGTTTCAAAGTGGATTGCAGACGAAACAGTACAAGCAATTATGATCACTGGTGGTACAGGGTTTACTTCTCGTGATAGCACTCCAGAAGCACTGAAGCCACTTTTCGACAAAGAAGTGGAAGGTTTTGGTGAGCTATTCCGTCAGGTTTCTTACGAAGAGATCGGCACATCTACGATTCAATCACGTGCGATTGCTGGTTTTGCAAACCACACTGTTATTTTTGCAATGCCAGGTTCGACGGGTGCTTGCCGTACAGGTTGGACAAAAATCATCAAGCAACAACTTGATGCTAGCCACCGCCCATGTAACTTCATGCCACACCTTTCTGTATAGGTAGGTGGTTATGAGTCAATTTACTCACATTAACGCTTCTGGCGAAGCAAACATGGTCGATGTATCGGCAAAAGCCGAGACTGTGCGTGAAGCACGTGCAGAAGCTTTCGTTCATATGGCTCCTGAAACGCTAGAGTTGATCATGTCAGGCAGTCACCATAAAGGTGATGTGTTTGCTACAGCTCGAATTGCTGGTATCCAAGCTGCGAAGAAGACTTGGGATCTGATTCCACTTTGTCATCCGTTACTATTGTCTAAGGTTGAGGTTCAACTAGAACCTATCGTTGAAGAGAATAAGGTACGCATCGAGTCAGTTTGTAAACTAGCGGGTAAAACGGGTGTTGAGATGGAAGCGCTGACAGCGGCTTCTGTCGCGGCTCTAACCATTTACGATATGTGTAAAGCGGTACAAAAAGATATGGTAATCGAACAGGTACGTCTTTTAGAAAAAACGGGTGGCAAATCAGGCCACTTTAAGGCGGAATAATGATTACAGTTCTTTTCTTTGCGCAAACACGTGAACTCGTTGGTGTCGATAGTGTAGAAGTAGACGCAAGTTTTACTACCATCGAAGCCATTCGTAGCCATCTTGTGAAGCAAGAAGGTAAGTGGGACATCGCTCTGGAAGAGGGCAAGCTGTTAGCTGCGTTGAATCAATCGATTGTTCCATTGACCACTGAAGTTAAAGATGGTGATGAAGTGGCATTCTTCCCGCCGGTAACGGGAGGCTAGAGATGGACTCACGAGTATTGGTGACAGCTGAGGACTTTTCAGTTGCTGACGAATACGACTTTCTGTCGCAAGGTACATCAGCGGGCGCAGTCGTTACTTTTGTCGGTAAAGTTCGTGATATGAACTTAGGGGATAACGTAATTGGCTTGTCCCTAGAACATTACCCAGGTATGACCGAAAAGTCGTTAAGCGAGATTTGTGATCAAGCGGAAGCGCGTTGGCCTATTCAAAAAATGCGTGTTATTCACCGAGTAGGTGACCTTGATATTGGCGATCAGATTGTATACGTCGGTGTGTCTAGTGCTCACCGTGGTGCTGCATTTGAAGCGTGTGAATTTGTTATGGATTACCTAAAAACAAAGGCACCGTTTTGGAAGAAAGAGCGTACAACTGAAGCAACTCGTTGGGTAGAATCTCGAGATTCAGACGCGAAAGCAGCCGAGCGTTGGCAGAAATAAACGCCTATTTTGATGATATAAAACCGACTCTTTGAGTCGGTTTTTTTATACCTGAAGAACAAATAACCAAGTAATGCGTAGAGTTTTTGTGAATAAATACGCATATAAAGTGATTAAAACAATTTGTTACACCAATATAATGCACTAAGCAGCCATTTGTTCTGTTTTTGATAGAGTGATAATCCTCACAATTAACGTAAGCAACTTAGGGGATATGTGATGCCCTATTAGATTTCATGTGGCAATAATGTTAATTTGTCAGGGTTGTTCTAGCATAAGATGCTAAAAATAAGTATCAAAACAGATATATCAACATTTACGGCTGACTTTTAATAATACATCGTATTTAAATAGCTATAAATTACGTTTTTATTAGAGTTTATCGCTAATTCATTGAGTATTTCGGAGAATTATCCGATTTTTTGCCAGTTCTTTATGGCAAATTACTTCAATGATTGATAGTGTGTGCCGCAATCTTTGTAAGGTTTTAGGTTTTTATGCTCAAAAATTGAGCTAAATAAATCTAAATCACTAACCGTTCAGTGAACCAAGCAAAGAAGTCATGGATGCAATACAAAAACTTGGAGTTTATGCATGTACAAGAATAAAATCACTCAGGCCCTTCTTCTAGGTGCTGGTCTGGCAGTGGCTGCCACTTCTACTACATCAATCGCTGCTGACGTTCCAGCGGGTACAAAATTGGCAAAAGTTCAGGAACTCGTTCGTGGTAACGGTACTGAAGTTGCAACAATCGACCCACACAAATCTCAAGGTGTACCAGAGTCTCACGTAATTCGTGATCTACTAGAAGGTCTAGTGAATCAAGATGCGGACGGTAACACTATTCCTGGCGTAGCGAAAAGCTGGGAAACATCTGACAACAAAACTTTCACTTTCCACCTACGCGACGACGCAAAATGGTCTAACGGCGACCCAGTAACTGCTGGCGACTTCGTATACAGCTTCCAGCGTGCGGTAGATCCAGCAACAGCATCACCATACTCTTGGTACATGGAGTACACGAAGATGGTGAACGCGAAAGACATCATTGCTGGTAAGAAAGATAAGAGCGAACTAGGCGTTAAAGCACTAGACGATAAGACTCTTGTTGTTGAGCTAGAAACAGCAGTACCATACTTCGTAATGATGACTGGCCACACAACAATGAAGCCAGTACACCAAGCAACAGTTGAGAAGTTTGGTGATCAATGGACTAAACCAGAAAACTTCGTAGGTAACGGCGCATTTAAAGTAAACAACTGGGTTGTGAACGAGCGTCTAGAAATGGTTCGTAACACAAACTACTGGGACAACGACAAAACTGTTCTAAACAAAGTTACTTTCCTACCGATCGAAAACCAAGTAGCGGAAATGAACCGTTTCCTATCTGGTGAGATCCACTTCACTTCAACGCTGCCAACTGAGCACTTCAAGCGTCTGAAGAAAGAACATGCAGATTCAGTATCTGTTGAAGGCAGTCTGTGTACTTACTACTACTCTTTCAACACTAAGAAAGAACCATTCAACGACGTACGTGTTCGTAAGGCGATCTCTTACGCTATCGACCGCGACATCGTATCGGGTGCTATCCTTGGTCAAGGCCAAAAGCCAGCTTACTTCCTAACACCTGAAATTACAGCGAATTTCGATCCAGAAATGGCTGCATACGGTGAGCTATCTCAGAAAGAGCGTAACGCAGAAGCTGCACGTCTTCTTGAAGAAGCAGGCTACGGTAAGAGCAACCCTCTAGAATTTACTCTTCTATACAACACCAACGAAAACCACAAGAAGATTGCGGTAGCGCTTGGTTCTATGTGGAAGAAGACTCTAGGTCTTAAAGTAACTCTTGAGAACCAAGAGTGGAAAACATACCTAGATTCTAAAGATCAAGGTGACTTCGAAGTTGCACGTGCTGGTTGGTGTGGTGACTACAACGAAGCATCTTCATTCCTAACTCTAATGGTAAGTGCGAACACTACAGGTGGTCAGCACTGGGGCAACGCAGAATACGATGCTCTTATCGACAAAGCACTGAAATCTACTTCTGAAGAAGAGCGTAAAGCTATCTACCTAGAAGCAGAGAAGATGATGGCTGACGATATGCCAATCGCACCGATTTACCAATACGTGCGTTCACGTCTACTTTCTCCGCAAGTTGGTGGTTTCCCAGCTGAAAACGCGGAAGAGAAAATCTTCTCTAAAGACCTCTACATCAAAGCTCAGTAATCTGCGCTTCGATTCTAGAAAGTTAATATAAAAATATAACGATATAGACACTACATGCGCAGGGCGCGCATGTAGGGTCTTTCTAATTTTAATTGTCACAGACTGAAAGAGTGAGTTTATGCTTAAATTCATTATGAAAAGGATATTTGAAGCGATCCCAACAATGTTGGTGTTGATCACTATATCTTTCTTTCTTATGCGTTTCGCACCGGGTAACCCGTTTTCAAGCGAGCGTCCATTACCGCCAGAAGTTATGGCGAACATCGAAGCTAAATACGGTTTAGATAAACCAGTATTTGAGCAATACACAACATACTTAACGAATATCCTACAAGGCGACTTCGGTCCTTCGTTCAAGTACCAAGATTACACAGTAAATGAGCTGATCGCAGTAGCACTACCTGTGTCTGCAAAGGTTGGTTTCGTTGCCTTTATCTTTACGCTGATAATGGGGGTATCGGTCGGAACCATTGCCGCCTTGAAGCACAATACCTGGATCGACTACACCATAATGTCGACCGCCATGCTCGGGGTTGTAATGCCATCCTTCGTACTGGCACCCGCTCTAATTTACCTATTCTCGCTCCACTGGAACATCTTCCCAGCAGGTGGCTGGCATGGTGGTACCTTTATTTACATCGTCCTACCTGTAATCGCAATGTCGCTTCTTTACGTTGCAACGTTTGCTCGTATTACCCGTGGTAGCATGATCGAAACTCTTAACAGTAACTTTATCCGTACCGCTCGTGCTAAGGGTCTAAGCTACCGTTACATCATTCTAAAACATGCACTTAAGCCTGCAATGTTGCCTGTTGTTTCGTACATGGGTCCAGCATTCGTAGGTATCATCACAGGTTCGGTGGTTGTTGAAACCATCTTCGGCCTACCAGGTATCGGTAAGCTGTTCGTGAACGCTGCGTTTAACCGTGACTACTCGTTAGTAATGGGTGTAACCATTTTGATTGGTTTCCTATTCATCTTATTCAACGCAATTGTTGATATTTTGCTAGCGGTTATTGACCCGAAAATTCGCTACTAACAGGGACGCATGGACATGTTGAAGAAAAAAGAAAATTTAGAAGCGATCGAAAAGTTCTCTGAGAACTTAGAAATTGAAGGTCGTAGTTTGTGGCAAGATGCGCGTATTCGTTTTATGCGTAACAAAGCTGCAATGGTGAGCTTGTTTATTCTGACACTGATGGTATTGGCGGTTATCTTCCTACCAATGCTGGCTCAATACACTTATGACGATACTGACTGGTACGCAATGCACGTTGGTCCAAATGCTGACCACTGGTTTGGTACTGATAGCTTAGGTCGTGACCTTTACGTACGTACTCTTATCGGTGGCCGTATCTCACTTATGGTAGGTGTGATGGGTGCCTTCGTAGCGGTATTGATTGGTACGCTTTACGGTGCAGCTTCAGGCTTCATCGGTGGTCGTACTGACCGAGTGATGATGCGTATCCTTGAGATCTTGTACGCGGTTCCATTCATGTTCCTAGTTATCGTACTAGTAACGTTCTTTGGTCGTAATATTGTACTTATCTTCGTCGCGATCGGTGCGATTGCTTGGCTTGATATGGCGCGTATTGTACGTGGTCAAACGTTGAGCCTACGTAGTAAGGAGTTCATTGAAGCTGCTCACGTATGTGGTGTAAGCAAATGGAAGATCATTACACGTCACATCGTTCCAAACGTATTGGGTATTGTAGCCGTTTACTCAACTCTACTTATCCCAAGTATGATCCTGACGGAATCATTCCTATCTTTCCTTGGTCTTGGTGTTCAAGAGCCTATGACAAGCTGGGGCGCATTGCTTCAAGAAGGTTCGCAGACAATGGAAGTTGCTATCTGGCAACTGGCATTCCCTGCAGCATTCATGGTAGTTACGCTGTTCTGCT
Source organism: Vibrio fortis (assembly GCF_024347475.1). Taxonomy (NCBI): domain Bacteria; kingdom Pseudomonadati; phylum Pseudomonadota; class Gammaproteobacteria; order Vibrionales; family Vibrionaceae; genus Vibrio; species Vibrio fortis. The sequence goes on along the minus strand of NZ_AP025487.1, from coordinate 2,202,906 downwards.
TTAACTATGTAGGTGATGGCCTGCGCGACGCGCTTGATCCAAAAGACAGATAAAAACTAAATAGCAAATAAAAATATAAAAGCTATAAAAGATTAAGGAAGCAATGATGAGCTTATTAGATGTCAAAGACCTGCGCGTCGAATTTACCACTCAAGATGGTATCGTAACCGCAGTAAATGACTTGAACTTCTCACTTAACCAAGGCGAAACGCTGGGTATCGTAGGTGAGTCAGGTTCAGGTAAATCACAGACTGTATTTTCTATCATGGGACTGCTGGCGAAAAACGGCATCATCTCTGGTAGCGCAAAATTCGAAGGTAAAGAGATCCTTAACCTTCCAGAAAAAGAGCTGAACAAGGTTCGTGCTGAACAGATCGCGATGATCTTCCAAGATCCAATGACCTCGCTTAACCCTTACATGAAGGTGAGCGATCAGTTAATGGAAGTCCTAATGCTTCACAAAGGCTTGGGCAAAGCAGAAGCATTCGAAGAATCTGTACGCATGCTTGAAGCTGTTAAGATTCCAGAAGCGCGCAAGCGTATCACCATGTACCCACACGAATTTTCTGGCGGTATGCGTCAGCGTGTAATGATTGCAATGGCACTACTTTGTCGTCCTAAGCTGCTTATCGCCGATGAACCAACCACCGCATTGGATGTAACTATTCAAGCGCAGATCATGGAGCTGCTGAACGAACTTAAAGATGAGTTCAACACAGCAATCATCATGATTACCCACGACTTGGGTGTGGTAGCGGGTTCTTGTGACAAAGTACTTGTGATGTACGCAGGTCGTACAATGGAATACGGTACAGTAGATGAAATCTTCTACAACCCAAGCCACCCATATGCAGAAGGTCTGTTGAAAGCAATCCCTCGTCTTGATACTGAAGGTGAGATTCTTCCGACTATTCCAGGCAACCCGCCAAACTTACTTCGTCTACCGCCAGGCTGTCCGTACCAAGACCGCTGTCACCGTGTGATGGACCGTTGTAAGCAAGAAGCACCGATTCTGACACCATTCGGAAATGACCGTCAGCGTGCATGTTTTTCTGATTGGGAGGCTTGGAAAAAATGAGTGTAGATAAGCAGTTACTATTAGACATTAAAGATCTTAAGGTTCACTTTAGCATCGCGGCTAAGTCAGCATGGCCTTGGGCTAAGCCTTCTAACCTGAAAGCGGTTGACGGCGTTGACATCCACCTTTACGAAGGTGAAACGCTGGGCGTAGTAGGTGAGTCGGGTTGTGGTAAGTCAACATTCGCTCGTGCAATCATCGGTTTGGTGGAAGCAACAGACGGTGAAGTGATGTGGTTAGGTCAAGACCTAACGAAAATGGAAGAGATTCAACGTCGTGAAACTCGTAAAGAGATTCAGATGATTTTCCAAGATCCACTAGCATCACTTAACCCACGTATGTCGGTTGGTGACATCATTGCTGAGCCACTAGAGACTTTCTATCCAGAGCTTTCAAAGCAGGAAGTGAAAGATCGCGTTAAAGAGATGATGGCGAAAGTAGGTCTACTACCAAACGTAATCAACCGTTACCCACACGAGTTCTCAGGTGGTCAGTGTCAACGTATCGGTATTGCACGTGCGCTTATCTTGAAACCTAAGATGATCATCTGTGACGAACCAGTTTCGGCACTTGACGTATCTATCCAAGCTCAAGTAGTTAACCTTCTGAAAGAGCTACAAAAAGAGTTAGGTCTTTCGTTGGTATTTATCGCGCACGACTTGTCAGTGGTTAAGCACATCTCTGACCGTGTATTGGTAATGTACCTGGGTAATGCGGTTGAGTTAGGTGAATCGGATGCGCTGTTCTCTGATCCTAAGCACCCATACACCAAGGCGTTGATGTCTGCAGTTCCAATTCCGGATCCTCGTATTGAGCGCAGTAAAACTATCCAGATGTTGGAAGGTGATCTACCGTCACCAATCAACCCTCCATCAGGTTGTGTGTTCCGTACTCGTTGTCCTCAAGCGACAGAAGCTTGTGCTGAGACTAAACCAAAGATTCAAGGCAACGATGTTCACGCAGTATCTTGTCTTCATGTTCAGGTATAGCGGAATCTAATTCAGCCTGTGACAGGCTTAAGCGTGGCTGGTCAAACAGTCACGCTTTTTTTATGCCTGACGCTTATTCAAATAATTCGAACAACTAAGCCAACTTCTTCTAGTTTTGAAAAAGTTGGCTTTTTTTATACTAGTTGTGATTGGTATATAAAAGTTTGAATATGAAGGGGGTCAAAATGGGTAAGTTAATTCAAGGCGAGTGGCACGACGTTTGGTACGATACGAAATCGAGCAATGGTAAATTCGTGCGAGAGGATGCAGGCTTTCGTAGTTGGGTAGAGAACCGTGCAGATGCACCGTTTCAACCTGAAAGCGGACGTTACCACCTGTATGTTTCGCTAGCTTGTCCTTGGGCTCATAGAACACTTATCTTTCGAGCGCTTAAAGGCCTAACTGAGCATATCGATGTTACTGTGGTGTGCCCAGATATGATGAGCGAAGGCTGGCAAATGGGGCTACCTGAACCGCTATTTGGCCATACCCGTTTACACCAAATCTATACACAAGCTAAGCCGGACTATACAGGTCGTGTTACGGTTCCTGTATTGTGGGATAAGAAAACCAACACCATTGTGAGTAACGAATCATCTGAGATCATTCGTATGTTCAACTCCGCATTTAACGATTTAACGGGAAATAGCGACGATTACTACCCACCAGCGCTGCGCCATACGATTGATGAGTGGAACGACTTCATCTATCCGAATATCAACAATGGTGTTTATCGTTGCGGTTTTGCAACCACTCAAGAGGCTTATGAAGAAGCGTATGAGGGGCTATTTAATGCGCTAGATAAAGTGGATGCACACTTAGCAAAGAACCGTTATTTGGCTGGAGATACAATTACAGAAGCAGATTGGCGCTTGTTTACCACTTTAGTTCGCTTTGATGCGGTGTATGTTGGACACTTCAAGTGTAATAAAAAACGTATTGCCGATTACCCACATTTGAATGGTTATATGAAAGAGCTATACCAAGTGAAGGGTATTAAAGAGACGACGGATTTCTACCATATTAAACGTCACTATTACTACAGCCATACTGGTATTAACCCAACTCAAGTTGTGCCTAAAGGGCCTGAATTAGATTTAGACTCAGCACACGGCCGCGATCGCTAGACCGCAAAAATCCTATTCCTTCCCATCTCTTTGGCTTTATAGAGTATCTTGTCTGTGCTCTTTAAAGCCTTATCGAGTTGATATTGAGTGCACTGGTTAGGAAGCTCAATCAACCCACCACTGATCGTGACTTTGAGTTTTTGCTGATCATTAAAAATCGTTAGTTGTTCAATACTCGTTCTTAGCCTTTCGCTATCATTTAACGCTTGTTGGAAGTCGTCTGTGCAGAAGATGACACAAAACTCTTCTCCGCCGATCCGGTAAGTTTTGCTGCTAGGGATTACGGCTTTGATCTCAGCCACAATAGCTTGTAACACTTTGTCGCCAGCGCTGTGCCCATAAGTATCATTAATGCGCTTAAACCAATCCAAATCGAAATGAAGTAGGTGGCTCTTCGCGCAGCAATGTAGTTTGTTGGCAACATCTTGTTGTAAAGCGAGGCGATTAAATGCTTTGGTGAGTGCGTCGGTTCTTGCTAACTCTTCTAATCTTTGTTGAACCCCAATTCTGACCGTTTCGTGGTTGTAAGCAATCGCCCATATCATGGTGTAAGGAATAACAAAGTTGATAAAGGCAAAAGGATAAACATCGTCATTAAACAGGTTTGGGAAATAAATGGCTGTTGTCACTGCGAGCATTGAAAATGTTGCGATGGTACCAAACATTCGATTAAAAACGAGCTGATACAAAGCTGGGAGTACGTATACCCACATAACGATCGCCGAGTTTGTTCTCGTATGGTAAAAGCCATAAATCAGGCCAACAGTGATGAGAAATGCAACCAGAGTAGGTTGCCATGTTAGCCCTTGTTTTCTCTGGACTTTAAAATAGATTTGAAAAAAAACTAATGAAATCAGAACCTCTAGAGTGCCAAGAATATAGTTCTTGGTGAGAAAGAAGTTGGTAGAGGCGACGATGAGTATAAACAGACCGAGGAGGATACTGACATTTTTTAGAACGCGATCTCGGATAGTCGATACTTTAGTAAACTCTGCTGTCATTTATTCTGCCTGCTAAACTCAATTTATTAATTCGTATTTCATACCATATTTTGACATAAAAAAAGCCCATGCATCAACATGGGCTTATAGATAATTGCGCTTATATTGCTGAGCGAAATTCGTAACTAAATTAGTTAACGACCTTTTCTTCAGCTTGAGCAGCTTGGTCTGCTTGGATAGCCGTTAGAGCTACTGTGTAAACGATATCGTCTACTAGAGCGCCACGAGACAAGTCATTTACTGGCTTGCGCATACCTTGAAGCATTGGACCGATAGATACTAGATCTGCTGAACGTTGTACCGCTTTGTAAGTCGTGTTACCTGTGTTTAGATCAGGGAATACGAATACTGTCGCTTTACCTGCTACTGGAGAGTTTGGCGCTTTAGAAGCAGCAACGTTTTCCATGATAGCCGCGTCGTACTGTAGAGGACCGTCGATCACTAGATCTGGACGCTTCTCTTGAGCAAGTTTGGTTGCTTCACGTACTTTATCTACGTCTGCACCCTTACCAGATTCACCAGTAGAGTAAGAGATCATAGCAACGCGTGGTTCGATACCAAATGCCGCTGCAGAGTCAGCAGATTGGATAGCGATTTCAGCAAGCTGTTCAGCTGTTGGATCTGGGTTGATCGCACAGTCACCGTAAACCAGTACTTGGTCAGGTAGCAGCATGAAGAATACAGAAGATACGATAGACGCATCAGGTGCAGTCTTGATGATTTGGAACGGAGGAACGATAGTGTTCGCTGTAGTGTGAACAGCACCAGAAACTAGGCCGTCAACTTCGTCGTTCTCAAGCATCATTGTGCCTAGGAATACAGAATCTTGTAGCTTCTCACGAGCAACAACTTCAGTCATGCCTTTCGCGCCACGCAGTTCAACTAGACGAGCAACGTAGTTTTCACGTACTTCGTCAGAGTTGATGATCTTAACGCCAGCACCTAGCTCAACGCCTTGCTGCGCTGCAACACGCTTGATCTCTTCTGGGTTACCTAGAAGTACACATTCCGCGATACCGCGCTCAGCACAGATAGCCGCAGCTTTCACTGTACGAGGTTCGTCACCTTCAGGAAGTACGATACGCTTAGCCGCTTTACGAGCGAATTCAGTTAGCTGGTAACGGAATGCTGGTGGGCTTAGACGACGAGACTTCTGAGTACCTTCAGTCATAGACTCGATCCAGTTGCCATCGATGTGACCCGCAACGTGTTCATTGATGAACTCGATACGCTCTTTATCGTCAGCTGGAACTTCTAGGCTGAAGCTTTGTAGGTTTAGAGACGTCTGCCAAGTGTTACCTTGAGCTTTGAAGATTGGTAGACCGCTTTCTAGAGCTGGCTTGATTAGCTCTTCGATTTCTGCAGGGATATCGTAGCCGCCAGTTAGAAGAACTGCACCGATCTCAACGCCGTTCATTGCTGCAAGTGCTGCTGCAACGATAACGTCAGGACGGTCAGCCGAAGTTACTAGTAGTGAACCCGGCTTGAAGTGCTCAATCATGTGAGGCAGTGAACGCGCACAGAACGTGATGCTCTTGATACGACGAGTGTTCAGTTCACCTTCGTTGATGATTTCAGCGTTTAGGTGAGAAGCCATGTCTGCAGCACGAGTAGCAATTAGCTCGATGCTCCAAGGCACACAACCTAGTACACGGATAGGAGAAGTGTTGAAGATCTCCATTACTTTTAGTTCGCTTTGCTGAGCGCTGTCTGAATCGTCAAAGATTTCAGAAAGGTCAGGGCGAGTACGACCCGCTTCATCAACTGGCGCGTTAAGCTTGTTGATGATAACACCAGAGATGTTTTTGTTCTTAGTGCCGCCGAAGTTAGAACATGCTACTTCGATGCGCTCTTTAAGTTGAGCTGGGTTGTCAGTACCCGGAGTTGCAACTAGTACAATCTCTGCACCTAGTGTTGCAGCGATTTCTGCGTTCACTTGGTTAGCGAATGGGTGCTTACGAGTTGGTACTAGACCTTCGATAAGTGTTACGTCAGCATCTTTGTTGATCTGGTTGTAACGCTCAACAACAGTTTCTAGTAGCTCGTCCATGTTGTCGTTACCGATTAGGCTTTCAGCAACAGACATCGCTAGAGGTTGACCGATCTTAACATCGCTGTTTGTGCCAACGATAGTTGACGTTAGATCAGGTTGGTCACCACCAGAGCGTGGTTGAGAGATTGGTTTGTAGAAAGAAACCTTAACGCCTTTGCGCTCCATTGCGCGAAGAACACCCATGCTTGCGCTAGTTAGACCAACACCAGCACTTGTAGGGATAAGCATAATAGTACGAGACATTCGTATGAGTACCTTTAGCTATTGGATTAAAAAAAGCTCAACTTCATATTCCTATTGAAGGGTAGGAATAGGAATAGAAGCTGAGCCCCATTTTTGTATCAAAATACCGCTAGCCCAGGTGAGCTAGCGGTATAAATCTTGATTAAAGACCTGCTAGACGTGCAGTGTCTTCAGCGATTACTAGCTCTTCGTTAGTAGAGATAACCATCGCAGGGATGCGGCTGTCAGCAGTAGTGATAACACCTTCACCACCGAAGCGAGCTTTTAGGTTAGCTTCGCCGTCAACTTCGATACCGAAGATGCCTAGGCGGTTAAGTACTAGTTCACGGATTGGAGCGCCGTTCTCACCGATACCACCAGTGAATACGATAGCGTCTAGACGACCATCTAGAGTCGCAGTGTAACCAGCGATGTATTTCGCTAGACGGTGACACATTACGTCCATTGCGCGAGTTGCAGCTTCTTCTTTACCGTAGTTGTCTTCAACGAAACGACAGTCTGGAGAAACAGCAGTTAGACCAGCAAGACCAGACTCTTTAGTTAGCATGTTGTTGATTTCTTCAACAGAGTAACCTAGAGAATCGTGTAGGTGGAAGATGATCGCAGGGTCGATGTCACCACAACGTGTACCCATTACTAGACCTTCAAGAGGAGTAAGACCCATAGAAGTGTCTACAGATTTACCGTTCTTGATTGCACAAACAGATGCACCGTTACCTAGGTGACAGTTGATGATGTTTACTTCGTCAGCTGGCTTGCCTAGTTGCTCTGCTACTTCGCGAGCGATGAATAGGTGAGAAGTACCGTGCATGCCGTAACGACGGATGCCGTGCTCTTCGTACAGTTTGTACGGTAGAGCGTATAGGTAAGACTCTTGAGGCATTGTTTGGTGGAATGCAGTATCAAATACAGCAGACATTGGTAGGCCAGGGAATGACTTTTGAGCAGCCTTGATACCGATGATAGCAGCTGGGTTGTGAAGAGGTGCTAGAGCAGCACAGTCTTCGATACCTTTCAGTACATCGTCAGTGATTAGTGCAGACTGAGTGAACTTCTCGCCGCCGTGTACAACACGGTGACCAACTGCTGCTAGGTTTTCAGCAAGTTCTGGCTTAGAAGCAAGAATAGTTTCTACCATGAACGCTAGCGCTTCTTCGTGAGCTGCGCCATTACCTAGCTGAGCTTCGTGTTTGCCGTCAAGTTTCCACTTGATGCGAGCTTCAGGAAGGTGCAGACACTCTGCAAGACCTGTTAGGTGCTCGTCACCGTTTTCTGCGTCAACAACAGCGAATTTAAGAGAAGAACTACCGCAGTTTAAAACTAAAACTAGCTTAGACATGAATGACTACCTGTAAATTTGTCTGATAAAATCAGTTAAGGGTGAAAATCAATCACAAGAATAGACGAAGCACACAAGCTTGCGTACTAATCTTGGTCAAAAAAACATTAATTTCCGTATAAGTGAATGTCGCCTTTCGTCATAAAAGGGACAGGTGCAATCCTTGCAGAGGTCGTCACAAAGTTGCTTAAATTGTAAATAAGGGCAACAATGAGATTGAGGTCTGCAAATAATAGCGATATTGTGCAAATATAACAAAAAAATTTGAAAGAATATTATTTTTCGTCAATTTTTTGCGTTTTTAGTTGATGATTTCAACTTTTTTTTAACGGGAGACTCATATGAGCAATAGAGTTGGGTTAGCCAGTAGTTTAAAAGATGGCCAAAAGTACATGGATCTCTGGCCTGTCAGAAAAGAGTTAAATGCGATCTTTCCCGAGCAACGCATCATTAAGGCAACTCGCTTCGGCATTAAGGTTATGCCAGCGATCGCCGCGATCAGTATTTTAACGCAGATGGTATTCAACAATTATCAAGCGATGCCACAAGCTGTGGTTATGGCACTATTCGCAATTAGCTTACCGTTGCAAGGTATGTGGTGGTTAGGCAATCGCTCCAACACTCAACTGCCACCAGCGCTTGTGTCTTGGTACCGCGAATTGCATGAAAAGATCACTGAAACGGGCTTTGCTTTAGAGCCTATGAAGTCTCGCCCGCGCTATAAAGAGTTGGCGATTATCTTAAACCGAGCGTTTCGCCAGCTCGACAAATCATCGATGGAACGTTGGTTTTAACTTCGACATCGACCTGTCCAAGGCCCAGACAACAGCCTAGTTGATCCGAGCCGACGACCATTAGCACCATCAAACAATGCGCCCCGTGAGCTCCTTTCGGGGCGTTTTTGATCTTCACAGTAAACCCCCTTCTTTTGTGCGCATCATCGCCTTTTCATTTTTCTATTTCAGACCTTTCACTCTAATTTTTGAAGCTAGCTCATAAATTCGACACTTGTTGCACTTTTGTTATTTTTGGCTTTCGTTGTTCACCTCTTACTGGTAATACTATCAGTAATGTAATAACACGCTGTTCTCTTTATGCAACAGCGTAAGTATGGTTGTTAGGGTAAACGACGTCATAACAGGGAGTGTCAATGAAAATAGGGTTGAATTGGTCGAGTGCCATGTTGTTGAGTGTGCTGGCACTAATCTATTCTACTGCCTCGTTGGCAAGCAGTGCGAAAGTGTCGATTTCTCAGATTATTGATCATCCAGACTTAAATGCCGCGCATAGAGGGCTGATTGACGGTTTAGAAGCGCATGGCTACAAAAACGGAGAGAATCTAGAGCTGGTTTCACAAGTTGCAGATGGCATGCCTGCACAAGCTGCGAAAATTGCGCGAGAATTGGTGAGCAAGAATCCACATGTACTAGTAGGGATTGCCACTCCGTCTTCGCAGGCGTTAGTTTCAGCAACGCGTACTATCCCTATCGTTTTTACAGCTGTAACAGATCCTGTTGGTGCACGCTTGGTGAGACGTCTAGAGAAGCCTGGTCGCAATGTGACAGGGTTGTCTGATCTCTCTCCAATACATCAACATGTAGAGCTGATTAAGTCGATCATGTCTGATGTGGATTCTATTGGTGTTGTCTACAACCCTGGTGAGTCTAACGCCGTCGCTCTGATATCGATTTTGAAAATCGCGGCTCAACAACACAGTTTAGCCTTGCATATCGAGCCAGTGTTTACTGCTGACGAGGTGGAAGAGAAAACCCGTATTGTGGCAGCTAAATCGGATGTCGTTTATGCGATGACGGACAATACTATCGCAAGTGCTATTGATAGCCTGATTCAAGCCGCCGACAGCCAAAACACTCCTGTTGTTGCGGGTACTACAGCATATGTTAAAAACGGCGCAGTCATTGGAGCGGGGCTAGACTATTATCAGATCGGCTTGGAAACAGCTGAGTATGTAACAGCGATACTAGAGGGTGAAAAACCGGGTAAGTTGAACGTCAAAACGCCTAGCCATTCAACGATCAAGATTAACCTAGACGCGCTTAAGAAGTTTCGTATCACACCACCAAGCTCGATTCTGGATCAAGCGACAATCAACCAGTAAGCAGCAGCCCTACAAAACATTAAGTAGTGAACTTTATTTGAACAATGTAGGGCTACAAAGCGTGATCCACTTTAATTGTTGATGGTTTTCACATTGTGGGGAATCGGAATTTTCATATCTTTAGCGAATCAGTCAACGTGCGAGATTCGTTATGCGTCCATATCTATTTCATGCTCAAACCTCCGATTATGTTCAACTTGAGCAAAGAGTTGTTACTTTAAAGCTCCATACGGAGCGTGATGACTGGGCCAAGGTACAAATACGTCATGAGCCGGACAATGAAGAGTATTTGGTCGATATGTCATTGGCCGGCAAGCAAGGGCGACTGTTTGTGTGGGAAGCGAAGATTCCGCTTAACACCGACCAAGCCATAACTCACTATACTTTTAAGCTGCTAAGCCAATCTGGCCAGTTTTGGTTGGACTCACAAGGTGTACATATTCGTATGCCAAGTCGCGCGCATCATTTTAAACTCAACGCTGATCATCAACCGCCAAATTGGGTGGCGGAACAGGTGTTTTATCAAATCTTCCCAGAACGTTTTTGCAATGGAAATCCCGAGATTAGCGTTCAACCTGGTGAATACCGTCTTAAAGAAGGCACCGTCGACGTTGTCGTGAAAGAGTGGGGAGCAGATGTTGAAGGCCACAATGGGACGGGGGCTGCAGAGTTTTTTGGTGGTGATTTGGCGGGTATTCATAGCAAACTGGATTACTTGCAAGAGTTGGGCGTTACCGCACTGTACCTTAACCCAATTTTTCAATCTCCTAGTAACCACAAATACGATACGACTGATTATTACAACGTCGATTCTCACTTCGGTACAAATCAAGAGTTTGCTGCTCTGTCAGATGATTTGCATTCAAGGGGGATGAAAGTGGTGTTAGACGCGGTGTTTAACCATACGTCTGTAGAACACCCATGGTTCGATAAGTTAGGCAAAGGGGATGCTGGGGCTTTTGGTAAACCAGACTCTGAATACCATGACTACTACTTCTTCAATGACGATGATGCACAAACTTACGTAGGTTGGAAGGGCATCAACTCTCTACCAGTATTGAACTTCTCCAATGAATCCGTTCGCGAGTATATCTATCAATCAGAAGATTCGGTGATCAAACACTGGCTTAAGGCACCTTATTCCGTTGATGGATGGCGGTTTGATGTGATTCATATGCTTGGAGAAGGAGAGGGGGCTTATAACAACGCCCACTACGTGAGAGAGTTTCGTAACGCGGCTAAAAGCCAAAACCCAGATGCTTATATACTCGGAGAGCACTTCTTTGAAGCGACTTCGTGGCTGCAGGGTGACCAAGAAGATGGCTCAATGAACTATTATGGTTTCGCACATCCTGTTCGAGCTTTGCTAGCGAAGCAAGATATCGCTTATGAACCTATTGATATCAGTATGCGAGACTTTTCTGAATGGTTAGGCGAGGCTCGTGCAAAAGTCCCTTGGCAGAATCAGTTGTCGCAACTGAACCAGTTAGACAGCCATGATACGGCTCGATTTATTTCCTTGTTGGAAGGTGACGTTGAGAAACAATCCATTGCTCTGACGTTACTGATGACATATGTCGGGACGCCTTGCCTCTACTATGGCACTGAAGTTGGGCTCGAAGGAGGGCAAGATCCTGACAACCGACGCTGTTTCCCATGGGGTGAAGAACAGACATCGAGTTGGTTTGCGTTTACCCAGAACTTAATTCAATTAAGGCGTGAACGAGCGAGTTTACAGACGGGGGCTTATCAGGAACTTTATTGTGATGATGAGGTGTTGATTTATGCTCGAAGCTTAGAGCAGGAGCACACCCTAACTGTCATTAATCTTGGCTCATCGATGTCTGAAATTACACTGCCTGTTTGGAAGCTGGGTATTGAATCAGGTGTATTGAAATCTGCGATTGATGAAAGCTTGGTGTTCCAAATTGAAGATGGGAAAGCGCGTATCCCCGTCAATGCACTATCAGCTCAAGTACTCTTATTCTCACCTCTATGATTGACGAGTAAGGTTCTATTTTGAAACAGTCCTTTTTTGAAAAATTGCGATAGAGGACTGTTTTTTCGTATATCTATATGTGAAATAACAAATTACATATTTTTAGCAGGTTGATTGTCGTTGCTGATGTAATAATATTAATGGGAAATAGATGAGCGAAAGAGCACACAGTTTATGAAAGTTAATAGGCACTTTAGCCTAACCTTTGTTTTTGGCTTCCCAGCCATCATTATCAGCATGTTACTTGCGCTTATTGTTAAAAATCACCTTGAAGCTGTAGAGAAAGAAGTTACATACGAGTACCAAAGAGTCATCGATGCTTTTGAGCGCACGACTACGGTGGTGACAGCATTAGATTACAGCTTTTCAAACTACTACAAATCCAGCAATCCTCTCTTTTTAGACCACAACAAAACTGTAGTTGATGGTGTATGTCGAATATGGCCTATTGATGGACTACTGCTTGCCGATGGTAAAACGGCGGACATTCCTTCTGTCGATATCAACTACATGCTGGTCGGCGACGAAACATTGTGCTCTGAATTGAGTGACGCTTATCGAAGTGCGAGTGAGAAAGTCGCACTTGCCCCAATTCTCTCCTTTTTAGCTCAGTTAGATGACTATTATCTCGGTGTGCACTTTATTGACACCAAGGGGTATGTGATCTCATCACCGGAGGACTTCGCTAAGGGGCTAGGAAAAGAGCTATTGTCGACGATTAAAAGTCGACCTTATTGGCAAAAAACGGCGAACAATCCAGATATGTTGACGTTAACAGGCCCTGCATTTCGCACTGATACGTTAGACAGTGTGATTAGTATGACGATCCCCGTTTTTTACCGAGGCAGTCATCAAGGTATGTTGTCGGTAGATATCGATTCAGGAAAATTGCTGGCTTCGGAAAGCCATTTGCTCGCTGGACAAATCAATATTGTCGATTTGACTCGCGCGTTGCCACCGGATGACGCCATTTGGATACAGCCACTCGAGTTGCACGGTGTGGCTGCGCATCATTTGATCTTCTATCAACTCGATGTTTGGAAAGAACTTAAATCTTTCGCTGACACGGAAACAGACAGTATCTTTGTTGCGCTAACAGTGTATTTGTTCATGATCATGATCTTGTTTTACATCAACAGCACGATAGAGAAGGGTTACTTTAAGGAACTGGCTGCGAAAGACCCGATGACAGGGTTACTCAACCGACGTGGTCTAGAAGCGTTCTGGCGCAGTGTTCAACATGATGAGCTATTTGTATTGGTCGTCTTTGATATTGATAACTTCAAAAGCATTAACGATACCTTTGGTCATGATAAAGGTGATGAAGTGATTCGCTATATGGCACGCCAGATCCACAATGGAATACGCAGTAGTGATGTTGGTGCTCGATTCGGCGGAGAAGAGTTTGTTGTTTATTTAAGAGGTGAGGAGACTCAAACCCTTAAGAATATCCTGCACCGTGTCAAAACCTCGATTTGTGATCAGTCGACCAATGTCATTGAGGGAGGTTTCACCGTTTCTGGTGGTGCCTGCATTGTGGAGTCGGAGGATGTCCATTTAGGCTTTGATGAAGTGTTTAAGTGTGCAGACGAGAAACTCTATATTGCGAAAACAACAGGTAAGAATAAAATCGTATTCTAGTTCTCAAAGCGGCTTTTATGAGCCGCTTTGAAGATCTTGGACTGGATTAGATCGCGGGAGAGGCGAGTAGCTTGTCTTGGTAACGTTGAATGTGTTCAACGATTGGTGAAGCCTTTTTGAAGGTACGGATTTCACGGAAGATCTCTTCTGCCTCTGGATACTCTTTACGCAGATAAACAAACCACTGTTTGACACGGTTAGGGTAGTAAAGCCCTTTGTCTCCCTCGATCTCGAATTCAGAATAGCGTAATAGCAGCGCTAAGACCTCTTTCCAAGGCATCGGCTGGTGGTTGTGTTTTACCACGTTGCCTAAGTTCGGCACGTTAAACGCACCGCGGCACACCATTAGAGAGTCGATACCAGTTGCCTTAATGCAATTCTGACCGTCTTGGTAGTTCCAAATTTCACCATTGGCTATCAATGGTAGTTGAGTCTTTTGACGGATCTGGTTGATGTAGTCCCATTTGATCTCAGAAGCTTTATAGCCGCCTGTTTTAGTGCGAGCGTGGACGGTTAACTCATCAGCCTTCGCTTGCTCAATGGCATCTACAATTTCAAAACACTCTTCAGGGTCTTCCCAACCAAGGCGAATTTTAGCGGATACTGGGATATGTTCAGGAACAGCCTCGCGACAGGCTTTCACGACTTTGTAGATAAGGTCAGGTTCTTTCAACAGCGAGGCACCGCCATTGCTCTTGTTTACTGCTTTAGCTGGGCAGCCAAAGTTCAGGTCGATGCCCTTTGCACCGAGACTTGCGGCTTGAATGGCATTCTCAGCCATCCATTGTGGGTGCTGACCAAGAAGCTGTACATGAACGGGAACACCGGCCATGGTTTGAGAGCCTTGATGAAGTTCCGGACATAGTCGATGGAAGACGTGTGGCGGTAGCAATTGATCGGTAACGCGAACGAATTCTGTCACACAAAGATCATAGTCATTAATCTCTGTGAGGATCTCACGCATAAGGTGGTCTAACACACCCTCCATCGGGCCTAGTATTACTCGCATATCGAACTACCGAAACATCTCTGTCCTGAAAATTAAGAGGCGTGATTGTACGGTGTCGCTTGTAGATTGTCACTATTGGCGATTTTTCAAGAAATTCGCACCATCATAGTAATTTCAGAGAGTCGTAAACTATGAAGATGAAGGATAACGAGTATACTTAGCGCAAATCTTACATGAACGATGAAGAACCAATGACATACCAATTACTAAACCAAGATGGCTTGCCGCAAGAGTGTACACCGCAATTTGTTGAAGGTGCGATCTTGGCATCTAACCTAGCGACTAAGCCACTTGACCCAAAAGAGTGGCTAGCTGTGATCTCGCCAGAAGCTGAAGAGAGTTTCATTGGTCTGGTAACAGAGCAAATTAATCGTCAACATAACTTGATTCAGCGCAGTGAATACTTGCTGACAGAGGTTCTGGCTGAAGGTGACTTTAATGAGCAGTTCGCTGATTTTGCTGAAGGCTTCATGATGGTTTGGCCAACGGTGGAAGAGCAGTGGCAACAAGCTAATATGGCTGACGGCACGCTGAGAATGCTTCAAGCACTGTTAACAACACTGATGTTAGCGATCGATGAGGAGCAGACTCAGCAACAAATGATTGCAGCAGGTTTAGAAAATCCGCCAGCGCTTTTTGATTTAGTTGGACAGGTTGATTTAATGGTCAATGAAGTGGCATTGGCTGCTGATGAAGCGATGCTAGGTAACAAAGCTCAAAGTGTGAACCCATTCAAAAACATCGGTCGCAACGACCCATGCCCATGTGAAAGTGGTAAGAAGTTCAAACAGTGCTGCGGTCGAGCAAATGCTTAATTAAGCCGTTAATTGAAATGAAAAAGTCGACCTTAGTGGTCGACTTTTTTATGAGGTATTGACCCGTCCTAAATAAGGTTGACACTCCCCAAGTAGAAAATTGGAGAGTGTTATGAAATCAGTAACTAGACGAACTCAATGTGATTACTCCCTCGCTTTTAAATTGGATGTTGTTGACCAAGTCGAGCGAGGTGAACTGACTTATAAACAGGCACAAGACAAATACGGAATACAAGGTTGTTCTACAGTATTAGTGTGGCTCCGAAAGCACGGCCGACTCGATTGGTCTGGAGGCACACCTCGATTCCTGAAGAAAGGTTTACCTATGTCTGAATTCAATTCACCACCCACGCCAGAGCAACGTATCAAAGAGCTAGAAAAGCAACTTGAAGATACCAAACTGAGAGCCGACTTCTTTGAAGAAGTAGTAAAAGTTATGGAGCGAGACCATGGTGTCCGTGTTGTAAAAAAGCACAGAGGTGCGTCGTCCAAGAGCAAAACATAGCTCAGCTCACGGTGACTAGATTTTGCCAAATCATCAACATCTCTAGGCAAGCGTACTACAAACAATGCCTTATTGACGATCGTGGTAAACAGCGTGACAAAGCTCTTCTGAGCTTTGTCCGTGAAACTCGCATCAAACAAGCTCGAATAGGAACGAGAAAGCTTAAATACATGATGGAAAAAACTGGAATGAAAGTAGGTCGGGACTATCTATTTTCTCTGCTTAAACATCATCGGCTGCTTGTGAAGGTTAAACGTGCTTACCATCGAACAACGGATAGCCATCATAGGTTTTACTGTCACCCAAATAAAATAAAGGATGGCTTTAAGCCCGAAAGACCGGAGCAGTTGTGGGTTGCTGATATTACTTACCTTCCGACCTATGAAGGAAACAGTTACGTCAGTCTTATCACTGATGCCTATTCCAGAAAGATCGTCGGATACAGTGTGGATGACAACATGCAGACGAAGGCTGTAAAACAAGCTTTTATAAGAGCTTTGAGAGAACGTCGAAATCAGGACACCCTAATCCATCACTCAGATAGAGGCTCACAGTACTGTTCAAAGGAGTACCAAGACCTACACTCTAGGCACAAGGTCGTGTGTTCCATGACGGATGGATATGACTGCTATCAAAATGCGTTGGCAGAAAGAGTAAATGGTATTTTGAAAATGGAATACTTGTTGAAGAAACCTAAAGATGTTGCTCAGGCGAGAAAAATGGTCGCCGAGTCAGTAGAAATCTATAATCAAATGAGGCCACATACGGCCTTAAAATACAAAACGCCCGATGAAGTACATCGAGCGTTTTGACTAAAAAGTGTCAACCCATATCAGGACGGGTCATATGGGTAATTGATGACGCTTATTTAGACTTAGCGAACTGTGAGATGACGATGACACCTAGTGCAATTAAATTGCCCGCGAAAATCACGACTAACCATTGTGGCATTGATAATCCAACGAATTGCCAAACAACCTTCGCACAATCACCATAAGCTTCGAACATCCAAGGTGCCCATTCGTTTAAAGGTGCCCAGCTAGGGAATGTCACAAACAAATCGCAGGTTGCAAACGGAGAAGGATTAAACTGGTAATCCACATGCTGCAACGAGAGCATCAGGCCTTTGTAGGCCCCAAATCCCCATCCTGCGAGTCCCAGCCAGCGCACCAACGGATTATGAGGCGCGATTGCTCCTAATATAGCTGCTAGGCCAATAGCCAACATAGCAACGCGTTCGTAAATACACATGACACAAGGGCCAAGCATCATTACATGCTGGAAGAACAACGCACATGCTTCAAAGAAGATTACGAAGCCAAGTAATAACAGCCAAGAAAGTCGGCCTTTGGAGAAGTCTTTGAGCATTACAAGAAAATTCACGAATTTAGTCCTTCAATAAAATTAAAAAAGCCCTGAATACTCAGAGCTTTTTATCTTGGATAAGTTTCCTAATCAATGATTATTTTTCATTACTTAGACGCACTTACTCGCATTGTGTCAGTTCACACCGATTAGTGACCGCTTGAAATCACAGAAGTGACTTCGCCAGTGCGCTGTACAATCCAACCTGCATCGTAGAACCAAGCCGTCATAGGCTCAACAAAGAACACGATACCTGCCAAACCCACAAGCGCCAGTACGATAGTGTAAGGTAATGCCATGATTACCATACGGCCGTAAGATAGGCGGATAAGTGGTGCTAGAGCAGAAGTCAGTAGGAATAGGAACGCTGCCTGACCGTTTGGTGTTGCAACTGAAGGTAGGTTAGTACCTGTGTTGATTGCAACTGCAAGAAGGTCGAACTGGTCGCGGTTGATGATACCGTCGACTAGCGCTGTTTTCACTTCGTTAATGTAAACCGTACCAACGAATACGTTATCCGAAACCATTGATAGAATACCGTTCGCTACGTAAAACAGTGCGAGCTGAGCCCCTTTATCTTCAACGTGAAGTACTGCATCAATCACTGGCTTAAATAGGCCTTGGTCGATGATTACAGCAACAATCGAGAAGAACACAGCAAGTAGAGCGGTGAATGGTAGTGCTTCTTCAAACGCCTTACCCATAGAGTGTTCTTCAATCACGCCAGTGAAAGCCGTTGCTAAGATGATCACAGACAGACCAATTAGACCAACTTCTGCAACGTGCAGAGCCAGACCAACGATTAGCCATACTGCAATTGCACCTTGAACCCAAAGCTTCGCGATGTCTTGCTTAGTGCGGCTTGCTTTCTGCGTGTTGTCAAACTCAACAAGGATTTGACGAACGTTTGCAGGTAGTTTTGCACCGTAACCGAAGATTTTTAGTTTCTCAACGAGCGCACAAGTAATGATGCCACAGATAAACACTGGCAGAGTTACTGGCAGCATGCGGATGATGAACTCACCGAATTCCCAACCCGCTTGTTTAGCGATAACCAAGTTTTGTGGTTCGCCTACCATGGTCATAACGCCGCCTAGCGCTGTACCCACACCTGCGTGCATAAGCAGTGAACGTAGGAATGCACGGTAGTCTTCAAGGTCTTCGCGAGTCAGTTCTGAAATTTCTTCATCGTGAGTATGGTCGTGTGCAGAGTTAGAGCCTTTGCCTGAAGCGACTTTGTGGTAGATAGAGTAGAAACCGACTGCCACGCTAATTACTACCGCGATAACCGTTAGTGCATCTAGGAATGCTGACAAGAAAGCCGCTGCAACACAGAATGCGACGGAAAGTAGAATCTTAGAGCGGATGCCAAGCAGTATCTTAGTGAAGATAAAGAGCAGTAGCTCCTTCATGAAGTAGATACCGGCAACCATGAATACTAGTAAGAGTAATACTGGCAGGTTGGCTTGAATTTCGTGGTAAACCATTTCAGGTTTGGTCATGCCAATTGCGATAGCTTGAATAGCTAACAGGCCACCCGGTTGAAGAGGGTAACATTTGAGCGCCATTGCTAGCGTAAAAATAAATTCTACGACGAGTAGCCAGCCTGCAACAAATGGATCAACGAGGAAAAAAACAAATGGGTTGATGATTAAAAACGAAATGATGGCAACTTTATACCAATCAGGAGCCTTACCAAGAAAGTTCTTGATGAAAGCGTTTCCGAGAGACATCGGCATGTTAATACTCTTTTATGTTGATTATGAATAGACAAGCAATACAACATTCGAGTTTCGAGCTATAGAAATTTGTTAAAAACTATAACTAACAGTGACTTAGAAAAACTACATTCCATGTAATGTTCTGTGGCCTTGCCAAGTCACTCCCTTAGAAACTCGTGCACTGCTCATTTTTGAGCGCAACTCTACTCTTAGATAACATTTAGTCAACAGGAAATGCTCTGTTGGCCTAAAAATACCTCTTTTTTGTTGAAAAACGCGATCAAAGTAGCGCAAGCATAACACTAAAAATGTGAGAAAAACCGACTAGAATCAATATTTGCGTGAAATGATTGAAATTTACATAATAATCTCACCTTATGTTCGATTATTACAACTTAATATTGCATTTTAATAGATTTAAAATTATGAGCTATATCGCTGATTTTACTGAAAAAATGTTGTGTTAAAATTTTGTTTAATTTGGTGTTATACCATGCAGCTATATTAGACTAAAGGTGCAAACGTGTGCCGCAATTTAGAGTTTTAGCTCTATTGTTGATTTGGCGTCAGTAAACTTTTCGAGGTGTTTCCGAGAGGCGCTAACTAGTGGTATGATGAGTCAATTAAAGCAAAATAATTAAATTGGATTGAAGTGTAGATGGTCATTAAGGCGAAGAGCCCGGCAGGATTTGCAGAGAAGTATATTATTGAAAGTATTTGGAACGGCCGTTTTCCCCCTGGCTCAATCCTACCAGCTGAGCGTGAGCTGTCTGAGTTAATCGGTGTTACTCGTACAACACTGCGTGAGGTACTTCAGCGCCTAGCCCGTGATGGATGGTTGACGATTCAACATGGTAAGCCAACAAAGGTGAACCAGTTCATGGAAACGTCGGGACTGCATATTCTTGATACGTTAATGACGCTAGACGTTGATAACGCGACCAATATCGTAGAAGACTTGCTTGCAGCACGTACAAATATCAGCCCTATCTTTATGCGTTATGCATTTAAAGCGAACAAAGAAAACTCTGAGCGTACAATCATTAATGTGATTGAGTCGTGTGAAGCACTGCTAGCATCTAAAACATGGGATGAGTTTGTTGAGTCGTCTCCATATGCAGAGAAAATCAAGCACGCAGTAAAAGAAGACAACGAAAAAGATGAAGAAAAACGCCAAGCGATTCTAATTGCTAAAACCTTCAACTTTTATGACTACATGCTGTTCCAACGCCTTGCGTTCCATTCAGGCAACCAAATCTATGGTCTGATTTTCAACGGCGTTCGTAAGCTATACGATCGTATCGGTAGCTACTACTTCTCTAACCCAGAAGCGCGTCGCCTAGCGATGGATTTCTATAAAGAGCTGTTAGTTATCTGTGAGAGCGGTGAACGTGAAAACTTGCCATTGGTGATCCGTAACTACGGTGTTGCAAGTGGACAGATTTGGAACGAAATGAAAACGACACTGCCAACGAACTTTACTGAAGATGACAGCTAAGCGCTGCTAATCGTCTAAGTTCAGCGAACAAATAAAAATGGCGAGCTATCTGATAGCTCGCCGTTTTTTATGTCTGATTTACTGTTTTGCTTACGGAAGCAAATCTAGCCAGCAAACTCTTCTGAATCTGGACGTTGAGAGAACTGAACACCGCTTAAGAAGTCGCACAGTAGTTGGTCTTCACAGGCTTTGTAATTCTTGTTGTTTGGCTTGCGGAAGTAGGCACCAATTTCGTACTTACTTAAGCTAATTCCCATCACCTCTAGTGCATCCAAAACATCTTCAGCCTTCATATTTAATGCAATACGCAGCTTCATGAAGATCATGTTGTTAGTCAGTGATACTTCTGGTTTCGGTTGATCGCCGTCTTTCTTGCCGCGCTTAAGATTAATGAAACCATTTAGGAAGATTGCCAAGTCTTTATCTTTCATCTTCGAGAATGACTTTTCACCTTCAGCTTTTAGCCAGTTGTTTACTTGGTCATGCGCAATAGTCGTATCAGCTTGCTCAAAGGCTTTGATGATTTGAGCGTTCTTTAGGTTTAGCGCGTGCTGGATACGGCGCAAGATTTCATTGTTAGTCACAGAGGTGTCCTAAGAGGGTAGAGTTAATTGGGCGCGACTGTATCAGAGAACCGTCCGCTGGGGTAGAAATAAAAAATCCCCATAACATCTCTGCTATGGGGATTTGTAAAGCTTAGAGCACGATTACATCACGCGCATGCCTGGCTGTGCACCTTCATGCGGCTCAAGGATCCATAGATCGCTGCCACCAGGGCCCGCTGCTAGGATCATGCCTTCAGACATACCAAACTTCATCTTACGAGGCTTAAGGTTTGCTACCATGACCGTTAGCTTGCCTTCTAGCTCTTCTGGTTTGTAAGCTGACTTAATGCCAGAGAATACTTGGCGAGTTTCGCCACCGATGTCTAGTTGGAACTTAAGCAGTTTGTTTGCTTTTGGCACTTCTTCACATGAGATGATGCGAGCGATACGCATATCGACTGCTGCGAAAGCGTCAAATTCAATTTCTTCTGCGATTGGATCTTTATCTAGCTCAGTTTGGCTTGCTTTGTTCTTTTCAGCTTCTGCTTTTTCTTTCGCTGCAACTTCTGCTGCTGCGTCTTCTTTAGAAGCTTCAATCATTGCTTCAACCTTCTTAGGATCGATGCGGTTGAATAGCGCTTTGAACTTAGTGATCTCGTGATCAGTTAGCGGCGCAGCGATACCTTCCCAAGTTAGCGTCTCGTTTAGGAACGCTTCAGTACGTGCAGCAAGCTCTGGCATAACTGGTTTTAGGTAAGTCATCAGAACGCGGAATAGGTTGATACCAACAGAACAGATGTCTTGTAGCTCTTGGTCTTTACCTTCTTCTTTCGCTACAACCCACGGTGCTTTTTCATCAACGTATTGGTTAGCTTTGTCTGCTAGTGCTGTGATTTCACGGATTGCACGACCAAACTCACGAGTCTCATAAAGCTCTGCGATACGGTCAGCCGCCGCAGTGAACTCATTATATAGCTCAGTTTCTGCGAAGTTAGCAGAAAGCTTGCCTTCGAAACGCTTAGTGATGAAACCAGCGTTACGTGATGCTAGGTTAACAATCTTGTTTACTACGTCAGCGTTAACGCGCTGTGTGAAGTCTTCAAGGTTAAGATCTAGGTCATCGATACGGCTGTTTAGTTTCGCTGCGTAGTAGTAACGTAGACATTCTGGGTCTAGGTGATCAAGGTAAGTTGCTGCCTTGATGAATGTGCCCTTAGACTTAGACATCTTCGCGCCATTTACCGTTACGTAGCCGTGTACGAATACGTTGTTTGGCTTACGGAAACCAGAACCTTCTAGCATTGCAGGCCAGAATAGAGAGTGGAAGTAAACGATGTCTTTACCGATGAAGTGGTAAAGCTCAGTTGTGCTGTCTTTTTTCCAGTACTCGTCGAAGTCTAGGCCTTCAGTTTTGTTACATAGGTTCTTGAACGAAGCCATGTAACCAACTGGTGCGTCTAGCCATACGTAGAAGAACTTGTCTTTCTCACCAGGGATTTCGAAGCCAAAGTATGGTGCGTCGCGTGAGATATCCCACTGCTGCAGACCAGACTCAAACCACTCTTGCATCTTGTTCGCAGTTTCAGACTGAAGCGAACCAGAGCGAGTCCACTCTTGTAGCATGCTTTCAAACTGAGGTAGGTCGAAGAAGAAGTGCTCAGAATCTTTCATTACTGGCGTCGCGCCAGATACTGCTGATTTCGGGTTAATTAGTTCAGTTGGGCTGTACGTCTCACCACAGTTATCACAGTTGTCACCGTATTGGTCTTCTGACTTACACTTAGGACATGTACCTTTTACGAAACGGTCCGGTAGGAACATCTCTTGCTCTGGGTCAAACAGCTGAGAGATAGTGCGGCTAGAGATAAAGCCGTTCTTTTTAAGCTCTAGGTAGATGTGTGAAGCCAGTTCACGGTTCTCTTCAGAGTGTGTGCTGTGGTAGTTATCAAAGCTAATATCGAAGCCAGCGAAGTCTTTCTGATGCTCTTCACTTACAGCAGCGATCATCTCTTCTGGCGTAATACCCATCTGTTGTGCTTTTAGCATGATTGGCGTGCCGTGAGCATCGTCAGCACAGATGAAGTTTACAGTGTTGCCACGTAGGCGTTGGTATCGAACCCAGATATCCGCTTGAATGTGCTCAAGCATATGACCTAGGTGAATTGAACCGTTAGCGTACGGAAGGGCACAAGTTACCAAAAGTTTTCTTGGATCAGTCGCCATACTTAAATTTCGCTTCTTTTTGATGGGTATAAATTTGATGTGTAATACTACTTTATAACGTGTGTCACGCCAAGGTATCAAATAAACGAATCCCTTAGTTTTTTAAGGGTTCAGTCTTTCGTCAGCGGGTGATAGCATAAATCAAAAAAAGGAGCCCCAATGCGTAACTTCACATCAAAGCAAGATTTTTGTTCTTGGCTGAATGAGTTTGAATCTGTCCTTCTAATCCCTGAATGGGCATTGCAACCGAATATGGTAACGGTTGACCCAAAAGGTTCATTCATCATTACGCTTCCATTTGCGGCCAATAGCTTGGTAGAAGAGCTATCACACTGGATATCACATCAAATCGCTGAACAGAAAGTCGCAGCGTTCGACTTTGAGATTCGCATTAAGCCTGCTGCACTAGAAACAACCGTATCAAGCCCAGTCAAAGGGGTTAAAAACATCATTGCGGTAACGTCTGCAAAAGGTGGTGTCGGTAAATCAACAACCTCGGTTAATCTGGCTCTCGCATTGTCAAAATCAGGCGCCAAAGTTGGTCTATTGGATGCTGACATCTATGGCCCTTCAGTGCCTATGATGTTGGGGCAAATGCAAGCTAAACCTGAAGTACGCGATAACAAATGGATGATTCCAATTGAAGCGCACGGCATCTTCACTCACTCAATCGGTTATTTAGTGTCAAAAGATGATGCGGCTATTTGGCGTGGTCCTATGGCAGCTAAAGCACTTGGCCAAATCATGAATGAAACGGTATGGCCGGACCTTGATTACTTAGTCATTGACATGCCGCCGGGTACTGGTGACATCCAACTGACTTTATCGCAACAAATTCCAGTTACGGGCGC
Organism: Vibrio fortis; assembly: GCF_024347475.1. NCBI lineage: Bacteria > Pseudomonadati > Pseudomonadota > Gammaproteobacteria > Vibrionales > Vibrionaceae > Vibrio > Vibrio fortis. Next base: position 2,178,785 of record NZ_AP025487.1, on the reverse strand, counting down.
AATCGTCGTGACGACACCGCAAGACCTTGCTCTAGCGGATGCTCGTAAAGGTGTGGCGATGTTCGACAAAGTAGGTGTGCCAGTTGCAGGTCTTGTTGAAAATATGAGCTACCATATCTGTAGTCACTGTGGTGAAAAAGAACATATCTTTGGTTCTGGCGGTGCTGAAGCGATGGCCGTTGAATTTAGTCTCGATATTCTTGCGCAGATCCCGCTGCATATCGATGTTCGTGAAGACATTGATGCAGGAATGCCAACCGTAGTGCGTCGACCAGACAGCGAACATACGCGCCATTACCTCGATTTGGCTGAGAATGTTGCATGCAAGATGTTCTGGACGGGTAAAGTGAAACCAGAAGCGATCAACTTCTCAATGGTTGAGTAGTTCAAAATTCACACAGAGTGTGCAAATGGTTGATGGGCACTGGACATTAAGCAAACGTTTATTTTGATTTAATCCATTTAGATCATCAATTTGACGGTATTTTGCTGAAATGGCGACTAGAATCTATAGAGCTTAGCCCCTATAATCAGGCGGTTTATCTATTCCCATCACCAAACCATATCGGGTGCAAAATAATGTCTGATAATAATCAATGTGTCATCGTAGGTATCGCTGGCGCTTCGGCTTCAGGAAAGAGTCTGATTGCTAGTACTATTTATAATGAGTTGCGCGAAAAAGTAGGCGACCATCAAATTGGTGTTATCACGGAAGATTGCTACTACAGCGACCAAAGCCACTTGAGTATGGAAGAGCGTGTTAAAACAAACTACGACCACCCAAACGCATTAGATCACGACCTATTGTGTGAGCACCTTAAAGAGCTAATGAACGGCAACTCAGTTGAAGTACCGGAATACAGCTACTCTGAGCACACTCGTACTTCTGAAACGACTACACTTACACCTAAGAAAGTGATCATCTTAGAAGGTATCCTACTGCTAACAGACCCACGTCTACGTAAATTGATGCACGCGAGTGTCTTCATGGACACACCGCTAGATATCTGTCTATTGCGTCGTGTTAAGCGTGATGTTGAAGAGCGTGGTCGTACGATGGACTCTGTACTGAAGCAATACCAAGAGACAGTACGTCCGATGTTTATGCAGTTTATTGAGCCATCAAAGCAGCATGCCGATATTATCGTTCCTCGTGGCGGTAAAAACCGTATCGCAATTGACGTTTTGAAAGCTCATATTGCTAAGCTTTTAAAGGCGTAGTCGGTACCATCTGACAAAAGTAAGAATTTAGTGATAAGTTCTTAACTCAGCTTTATTTTTTATCGAATAAGTGGCACTTTTATAGTGCCACTTTCTTTTGGAATCTAAGCAAGGAATATGCGGATGAAGAAACTACTCATTTTCATAGCTATCCCAGTTGTTGTCGTTATCGCGGCGATTCTGGCGCTAGTGCTGTTAGTGAATCCTAACCAATTTAAACCACTGATCGTCGAACAAGCCCAAAAGCACACCGGTTTAGAGCTTGTGATTGAAGGTGACATCAGTTGGCAATTTTTTCCATCGATTGGTTTTGAACTAGGAAAGACAGAACTGCGCAATCCGCAGGGCTTCACTCAACCTAACTTATTCAAAGTTGATACCGTCGGTGTTGATATCTCAGTAACACCTCTCTTTAGTAATCAACTTGAAATCGGTAACGTTACGCTCGATGGTGCGGAATTCTATTTAGAAACTCTAAAAGATGGCAGCAAGAACATAGATGCGTTGACACAGGCTCAAACAGCGCCATCTCCTGCTGAGGAGACTGCGCCTCAGCAAGAGGAAGTGTCTAATCCGCAACAAGGGAGTGCCGCTTCAAACTGGACGATTAATCTTGCTGGTGTGACTGTTTCAAATGCATTGTTCGAAATGGATGACAAACAAGCGGGTTCATTTATTAAGCTGTACGATGTCGCATTCAATCTATCAGAATTTGCGGCAGATACATGGACTACTGCAACTTTCTCGGCTTCTGGTGAGAACAATCAACAGAAGTTTTCAGCGCAAGGTAGTGCAGACTTAAAGCTAGCGAAAGGCTTTACAAGCTACGCGTTGCGTAACATAGATTTGAATGCAACGTTCAGTGATCCAAGTACTCAAATTGAGTCGGCAAAGATTGGTCTTGATACGTTTGAGTTCGATAAGGTGAATAACCTAACTTACAGCGTTGTAGGTAATGCCGCTGGTATGGAGCTGGATCTGAAAGGCGCGGGTGAACTGACAGTTGATAGCGCGATTTCAAAAGTTGTTCTCAACAAGCTCACATTGGACTCTACGTTTAAAGGTGATGCACTTCCTCAATCACCGATGAAAGTCGATATGCTTTCTGACCTGAGCTTTGATCTAACTAAGAGTCACCTGAGCTTTGTATTAGAGAAACTTCAAGCGAACAGTATCGCACTCGACGGTAAGGCGGATGTGACGCTGTCTGAGATCCCTAAGGTACGTTTCTCTCTGCATAGTCCAAATATCGATCTCGATGAGTTCCTAGGTTTAGGTAGTGCATCTGATTCAACAGCGGCTTCACAGCCTGCTCAGGAAACAGAACCTGCAGCGCCAGCAAAAGAAGTCGAACCTGATCTAACGGCTCTGAAAACGCTGGATGTTAAAGGTGATATGACGATTGATAAGTTTAAAGCTAACAACGCTCATATGCAGAATGTAAAAGCGGCTTTCTCGGTTAACCGTGGAGTGGCAAAACTGGATTCATTCACCTCTAATCTTTACGATGGCTCTATCTCGGCAACGGCAACACTGGATGCGCGTAAGTCACCAGCTTCATATACAGCTAAGAAAGCAATCAAGGGCGTGAAAGTTCAACCCCTGCTGGTGGATGTTGCGAACAACGACATGCTAGAAGGTACGGGTAACATCGATGTCAATGTCTCTGGTAAGAGCCTGACTCCGACAGGTATCAAGCAGAACTTAGTGGGTACTATCGCTATCAACTTTGCGGATGGTGCTGTGAACGGTATTAACGTTGCACAATTGATTCGTGAGAACTACGCGAAGATCAAAGGTGAAAAGTTAGATGAAACTGAAGGCGTTCAAAAAACCGACTTCAGTGCGATGAAGACAACACTAAAAGTTGATAAAGGTTGGGTATCGACTAACGACCTTTCAGCGCAATCGCCTCTATTACGTGTTACTGGCTCTGGTAAAGCTAATTTCATCAATGAGACTGTCGATTTCCTAGTACGTACCTCTATCGTAGGTTCACTAGAAGGTCAGGGTGGTAAGAGCATTGACGACCTTAAAGATGTGACTATCCCAATCAAGGTGACGGGTGCTTGGACAGATCCTAAGTTTAGCTTAGTGTTTGATGACGTATTGAAGCAGAAAGCGCAGAAAGAGATCGACCGCGGTGTTGAGAAGCTGACTGATAAAATTAAAGACGAGAAAACCAAAGAAGCGGTAGATGGACTGTTGAAAGGTCTGTTTAACTAATCTGTTTTGAGTCTTATATAAACGAAGCGCCACTCTGTTATTAGGAGTGGCGCTCTTTTATTTTGGTATCGGTAATACTCAAGAGAGATTCCCTATGACACTCGTCCCTCGAACTAGGGAGTGACTATAGGCAGTCGTCCGTTGTTCAAGGGCGGAATGGCCTTGTGGTCGTCATCCTCGAGAGGGAAGAATGACCGAGTTGCGGATCTATGGTTGAAGGTGATTACCAGTCAACACCTTGTAAAGCTTTAACTCCTGACTCAAAAGCGTGCTTGACGTTACGGACTTCAGACACAGTATCGGCCATCTCAGTTAGCGTGCGATGCGCCCCACGGCCTGTAATGATCACCGATTGCATCTTTGGACGGTTGTTAAGAGCCTCAACCACTTCATCCAATTCTATGTAGCCGTAACTCACCATGTAAGTCAGTTCATCAAACAGAATCACATCTAATGATTCGTCAGCCAGCATGCGTTTACACTCAGTCCAGACACGTTGTGCGGCCTCAATATCTTTGGCTTTGTTTTGCGTTTCCCATGTAAAGCCAGTACCCATCACCTGAAATTCAACATCGAGCTTTTCAAGTACGTTCTTTTCACCGTTGTCCCATGTCCCTTTTACGAACTGAGCAACTGCACACTTCTTACCGTGTCCGACAGCGCGAGTTATGGTACCAAAGCCTGAAGTCGATTTGCCTTTACCATTACCTGTAATAACAAGCAGCAAGCCTTTAACTTCCTGAGCAGCGGCAACACGAGCATCAACTTGCTCTTTAACCTTTTGTTGACGTGCCTTATGGCGCTGTTCTTTGTTGTCTTCAGTCGACATAACTCTTCCTTATAATTTGTGATTAGCACTATCATAGCTTAAGTTAACACTATCAAAAACCATCGAAAGAACAGGTGATTAGGGATGAAAAAGATACTGGTAGTCTGTATGGGAAATATTTGTCGCTCACCGACAGGGGAAGCAATACTGCGAGCTAAGGCTAAATCTATGGGAGTTGACGTCGAGGTCGATTCAGCCGGCACCATCGGGTACCACCAAGGAAACCCGCCAGACCCACGTTCTAAAGCGGCTGGTGAGGCTAGGGGCTACAGCTTTAAAGGCATTCGGTCTCGTAAAGTGGTTGCACAAGACTTTGATAAGTTTGACCTGATTTTAGCCGCGGATAAGGCAAACCTTGCAGACTTAGAATCCCAATGCCCAGCTCACCTACAGTATAAATTGGCTCTGTTCCTAAGCTACGGTGATTCCGGTTACCAAGAGATTCCTGATCCATATTATGGAGAGGGTGATGGCTTTGAGTTAGTACTCGATTTAATTGAAGAGTCGAGTGAAGCAATCTTGAAATCTCTCTAAGAGATCGACATTGAGCTAATACACTTAACGCTCGCAAACAAAAATGCCGACGCATATCGTCGGCATTCTTTTTCTTATCTATGTAAAGCCATCAGCTGTTACTTAGACATAACCTTGTAGATTGGGTCTTCAGCAACGTTCGCTTCAACTAGGCTACCTGCTTTGTGCAGCATTGCCACACAGTCTTGGCTTAGGTGACGTAGGTGCAGCGTTTTACCTTGTGCTGCGTAACGCTCGGCAATGGTATCAATTGCTTCGATTGCTGAGTGATCAGTTACGCGAGAGTTTGCGAAGTCTACGATTACGTCTTGAGGATCTTCAAGAGCATCAAAAAGCTCTAGGAAGTTCGCTGTAGAACCGAAGAAGATCGGACCGTTAACCTTGTATACTTTTGAACCTTCATCATTGATGCAAGTGTCTGCGTAGATGTGCTTAGCGTGCTGCCAAGCAAACATTAGTGCAGAAGCGATAACGCCGACAAATACAGCAACCGCAAGGTCAGTCATTACTGTAACAACGGTTACTAGAACGATAACAAAGAAGTCTTGTTTTGGTACGCGGCGTGCGAGCTTGAACGTTGCCCATTCGAATGTACCGATAACAACCATGAACATTACACCCACAAGCGCTGCTAGAGGAATCATTTCAATCAGCGAAGAAGCAAACAGGATGAACATCAGTAGAGCAACTGCTGCAACGATACCTGATAGGCGACCACGACCACCAGAGTTTACGTTGATCATTGATTGACCAATCATCGCACAACCACCCATCGCGCCAAATACTGAACACGTTACGTTAGCCATACCTTGACCTACACACTCACGGTTTGACTGACCACGAGTGTTTGTCATTTCATCAAGTACTGTCAGAGTCAGTAGTGATTCGATCAGGCCAATTGCCGCAAGGATTACTGCGTAAGGCAAGATGATGTAAAGCGTTTCTAGGTTAAATGGTACTGCTGGAATCGAGAATGTTGGTAGAGAGCCTGCAAGTGTTGCAGCATCGTCGCCAGACATAGTACGTAGGAAGTCGACTACTGTACGGGTTTCTAGATCTAAGCCAACCACAAGTGCTGTCACAGTTACGATAGCAACCAATGAAGAAGGCACTGCTGTTGTGAACTTAGGCAGGAAGTGGATGATAGCCATAGTCAACGCAACAAGACCAAGCATCAATGTCATTTGGTCTGTTGGAAGCCAAGTTAATGCGCCAGTGATGTCTGGTGCTTTAAATTGACCAAGCTGAGCAAGGAAGATAACAATCGCCAAGCCATTTACGAAGCCGATCATTACTGGGTGCGGAACGATACGGATAAATTTACCGAGCTTGAATAGACCCGCAGCGATCTGTAGAAGACCGGCTAGCATGATAGCGGCAAAGAGATATTGAACGCCGTGTGTCGCAACAAGGCTAACCATTACAACGGCCATCGCGCCAGTTGCACCAGAGATCATACCTGGACGACCGCCGAAGATAGAAGTGATAAGACCAACGATGAATGCTGCGTATAGGCCAACCATTGGGTCAACACCAGCAACAAAGGCGAATGCAACCGCTTCAGGTACTAGAGCAAGTGCTACAGTAAGACCTGAAAGAACGTCATTCTTTACAGAGTGCTTTGAAAATTGTGGGAATTCGAACATGTGTGCTCAGCTATGCTTTAAATGGATTTACCGACACGAACATATTGCGGAGCTAAACAGGTGTATAAAAGAGCGGCAATAGCAAAGTGTCGAAAAAGATAAGTGCGCGAATCCTACCCAAAAATGTGATTAAGTTCAAGGTTGAACCTAACTTTGAGTAATATATCTATTAATCGTTATTCCGATAACGCATGTAAAAAAGGCTGCTTATAATAAGCAGCCTTTGATTCTATTTACTTAACAATTTACAACGGTAAATGCTTAGTAGTTTGGCTTAGTCATACCAGAACCAGCTTGGTTCGAAGCAACTTGACTACCAGCACCTTTTGATACGTAACGTTCGCTACGGAATGGCGCTGCAACAACTTCAATCTCTTTAATCTCTTGTGGACCTGGAGCTTTAGTCATCGGAGAGCTAGCTTGCTTCTTCGCTTCCACTGAAGGTTTCTCTTCAGTTGCAGGCGTTGCTTCAACTGGTTTAGCCTCGACAACTGGCGCTTCAACAACCGGAGCTTCAGTCACAGTCTCTTCAGCTTTTGCTTCAACCGCTTCTTCAACAGCAGGTGTCTCTACTACCGGTGCTTCTTCAACAACTGGCGTTGCTACTGGAGCATCAACGACAGGTGCCTCAACAGCAGCTTGTGCTACGACGTCTTCTGCTTTTGCTTCAACAACAGTTTCAACCACAGGCTCTTCACGGCGGATAATTACTTTACCCATTGCCATTTCAGGGCATGCGAAACCGCCAGCAATTACAACATTGTTCTGAACAGTTTCTAGTTCAGCTGTTTGCTGTACTTGTGCTTCTGCCTTCGCAGCTTCAGGTTTCGCTTGTTTGTGGTGTGGCTTCGGCACGAAACGAGGCATCACTTTACCCATAGCCATCTCTGGAGATGCTACACCACCTTTACGTAGGCGGAATGGGTTAGGGCGACGATCACGACCGCGACGACGACGTTGGCCACTTGCACGTAGGTGACGTGGAGAACGACGGTTACGGCGTTGCTTCGGCTCTTCCTGTTCTGCTTGTTCAGTATTCGCTTGGTTAGCTTCTACTTGCTCAGCCACTTTTTGCTCTTGAGCTACAGCCTTGTCTTTAGCGACAACTTGCTCTTTCACAGAGTTGTTTTCTGCTTGAGCTTGTTGGTCTTTAACTCGGATCTGCTTGTTCAGTTTGCGACGTTGACGACGCTCTTTAACTTTGGCAGCTTTCGCTTCAGACTTCGGCTTTTGACCTTCAGGTTTAGAAGCTTGAGCATCCGCAGCTAGCTGTTGGCCTTGTTCTGCAACCTTAGACGGTACTTGCTCTTCGCGTTGTTGCTTCTGCTCGTCGCGCTGCTTGTTGCGGCGGTCTTGCTTCGGCTTACGGTTTTGACGAGGCTGCTGAGTTGCATTTTCTTTTTGCTCTTCAGGCTTCTCATCACGAGCTGGTTTACGACGACGCTTGTTGTCACGGTTTTCGTTACGATCACCACGCTGGTTGCGACGACGGTTGTCATTACGATCACGACGTTGGCGGTTGCCGTTGTTGCGATTGTTCTTAGGTTTCTCTTCCTGCTTCTCTTCCTGTTTCTCTTCTTGAGAAGAAGATCCACCGAATAGGAAGCTACCAATAGCTTTGAAGAAACGGCTGATTAGGCCTGATTCTTGTGCTTTTGGCTCTTCTTTCTTCTCTTCTACTTTTGCTGCAGCTTTTGGTGCTGGAGCTGGCGCAGATTGAGCTGGAGCCGCGAAACCTTTCAGTGCAGGCTCTTCGATCTTCTTAGGGCGAATCGTCTGTTCTGCTGGTTCTTTGCTTTCTGCTTCTTTCAGAGCGTCTAGCTTCTTCGGAAGTAGGTAAGACAGTAGATCGAACTCTTCACCTTCACGAACACGGATAACCTCAAAGTGTGGAGTTTCCATGTCAGAGTTAGGAACAACAGTGATCTTAACTTCTTGGTTTTTCTCGATGTGGTTTACTGAGCGACGTTTTTCATTCAGTAGGTAAGAAGCAATTGGAACAGGCACAACCGCAAGTACTTGCGCTGTGTTGTCTTTTAGAGCTTCTTCTTCAATCAAACGTAGTACAGAAAGTGCTAGAGATTCGTTATCACGAACAACACCAGTACCAGTACAACGAGGACAAATGTGGTGGCTTGCTTCTGCTAGTGATGGGCTCAAACGTTGACGAGACATCTCTAGAAGACCGAAGCGAGAAATACGACCAATTTGAACACGTGCGCGATCTAAACGAACGGCATCGCGCAGACGACTTTCAACTTCGCGTTGGTGGCGAACAGGCGTCATGTCGATGAAGTCGATAACAACAAGACCACCTAGGTCACGTAGACGAAGTTGGCGAGCAATTTCATCTGCAGCTTCTAGGTTAGTGTTCAGTGCTGTTTCTTCAATATCACCGCCTTTCGTTGCACGAGCAGAGTTGATATCGATAGAAGTTAGTGCTTCAGTTGGGTCGATAACAATTGAACCGCCCGACGGAAGGCGAACTTCACGTTGGAAAGCTGATTCAATTTGGCTTTCGATTTGGTAGTGGCTAAACAGCGGCACTTCACCATCATATTTCTTAACGCGACTAATAAAGTCTGGGCGCACTAGTTGAATGTGCGCTTGTGCACGCTCAAAGATAGTGTTGCTGTCGATAAGAATTTCACCAATATCACGACGTAGGTAGTCGCGGATTGCACGAACAATTACGTTACTTTCTTGGTGGATAAGGAAAGGTGCAGCGTTTGAATCCGAAGCTTGCTTGATAGCAGCCCAGTGGTTAAGCAGTACGTTTAAGTCCCACTCAAGCTCTTCTGCGCTTTTGCCAACGCCCGCTGTTCGCACGATCAAACCCATACCTTGAGGTAGCTCAAGAGTGCTTAAAGCTGCTTTTAGTTGTGTACGCTCGTCACCTTCGATACGGCGAGAAATACCGCCTGCACGAGGGTTGTTTGGCATAAGAACTAAGTAGCTACCCGCCAAAGAGATGAAAGTTGTCAGTGCAGCGCCTTTGCTACCACGTTCTTCTTTCTCAACTTGTACGATAACTTCCTGGCCTTCCTTAAGCACTTCTTTGATGCTTGGACGACCTTGGTATGTGTAACCTTCAGGGAAGTATTCGCGGGCAATTTCTTTAAGAGGGAGGAAACCGTGACGTTCTGCGCCGTAATCAACAAATGCCGCTTCTAGGCTTGGTTCAATACGAGTGATACGTCCTTTGTAGATATTCGCTTTTTTTGATTCGTGACCTGGACTTTCGATATCAAGATCGAAAAGTCGCTGGCCGTCAACCAAAGCGACACGCAACTCTTCTTTTTGAGTTGCGTTAATTAACATTCTTTTCATTTAGAAATACTCATTGTCTTTTCTTATTTTCATCATTGTTCTTGTCGCTTGATTTCGTTTCTCATGGTGCCTGATCCCATGGCTTTATCGGTGCAGCCTCCCGGCTGGAAGGGATGCTCTTGGGGCACGTCAGTCATCATAGATAGTGAACTATGATCCGCGATGTGGCGGTGAATACTCAACATGAGCGTACGTGAGTAGAGCGACAAGGAACTCAGTTAACGGTGTCTTACGCCAATGCAGCACGGTTTTGACTGAGTCATCTACTCATTTATTTGCTGGTGAATGGTTAACTGTTTAAATAGTAGTCAAACCATAGATAGCAGCTGTGAACTATAGCAGTGGTCGCTAATCACAGCAATCTGCTTTATCAGAATGCGCGAAAAAAAACGGTTTTTGTTTGTGTTTTGATAGCTCTAACTCACTGTCTATCAATAATTTATCAAATGATATTTAATTTTGCGGCAGTCTTGATTGTTTTTTGTTCGGAGAATCAAACAAATATAGAAGTTTCACGCCTCCTTTTGGGTATAATCGCGCTGAAAAATGCAATTAACTCTCAATTATCAAATTTGACAGTGATACACTAACCGCATGAGCGAAATTAGAACCAAAGTCCAATTTGTCGACATCGATGAAGATATGGCTGGTCAACGTATTGATAACTTCTTACGTAACCAATTAAAAAATATCCCGAAAAGTATGATTTATCGAATCGTACGTAAGGGCGAAGTGCGTGTTAACAAAAAGCGCATCAAAGCTGAATACAAGCTAAAAGCTGGTGATCTTGTTCGCATTCCACCAGTGACGGTGGAAGAGAAAGTCGAAGAAAATGTGCCGAGCACAAAGCTGAATAAGGTTTCAGAGCTTGAGCATTGCATCATCTACGAAGATGACCACATGCTTATTCTGAACAAGCCTTCAGGTACAGCGGTACACGGTGGTAGTGGTCTTAAGTTTGGTGCTATCGAAGCTCTTCGAGCTTTGCGACCAGAAGCTCGTTTTCTAGAGTTGGTACACCGTATCGATAGAGACACATCGGGTATCCTGTTGGTCGCTAAGAAGCGTTCAGCATTACGTCACCTGCAAGCGCAGTTCCGTGAAAAGACGGTACAGAAGTACTATTTTGCATTGGTCATGGGCGAGTGGAAGAACAGCTGTAAAGTAGTAAATGCACCACTGCTTAAGAATGAAGTGAATAGCATTGTTCGAGTGAACCCAAATGGCAAAGCATCAGAAACTCGTTTTAAGGTGTTAGAAAAGTTCAAAGATGCGACCTTGATTCAAGCAAGCCCAATTACTGGTCGTACACACCAAATTCGTGTCCACACTCAATATACTGGTCATCCGATTGCGTGGGATGATCGTTATGGCGACCGACGCTTTGATGCTTATACAGGTAAAGTTGGTCTAGACCGTCTGTTCCTGCATGCGGCGAACATCAAGTTTACACACCCAGGCAGTGAAGAGAAGATGGATATCTCTGCTCCAATGGAAGCGAAGCTAGAAAAAGCAATCGCTGGTCTGCGTAAGCTGTAAGTAGATACGAGGGTATAGAGTGTTTTCTATACTTGTCCTTCAATCTCTTAAATGAGAAAGGTTGACGAATATCGTCAACCTTTTTTGTTTGTACTTCTTACAAGAGCTCCCCAACTGGGGATGACGATATAGTAAATCTCCAATAACTAGCAGACCTCAGGATTGTAATAATCATTAGGTTCCGTCATTCCCTAGACTGACGAAGGAAGGAGTAGGGAATCTCTAGCGAAGATATCGTATCCGTTAAAGCACATTCATTCCTTGCGCTTCCAACATATCAATTAGGTCGATAAGCGGTAACCCAATTAATGTATTTGGATCTTTCCCTTCAAGACGCTTAAAAAGCGCGATGCCCAACCCTTCGCTCTTAAAACTCCCCGCACAATAGAAAGGTTGTTCTTTGTCGACATAGCTTTCAATTTGCGCAGTGCTTAAATGGCGGAAATGAACCACAAAGGTGTCGAGACGCGTGTCAGCTTTCTGGGTTTCGCTGTTCCAAACAGAAAGGCCTGTGTAAAAAGTAATGCTTTTACCACTTTGCTTAGTCAGCTGCTCAATGGCTTTTTCACGTGTATGCGGCTTACCAATAATCTCACCATCAATCACACAAACCTGATCTGAGCCGATAACTAGGCTAGGGGAAGAGATCTCACAAGATTTTGCTTTCTCTTCCGATAAGCGGGTGACGAGTTGTTGAGGTGTTTCGCCTGTTAGAGGCGTTTCATCGCAGTCTGGCTTCGCCGTTACAAAGCTTAAATGGAGTTTTTTAAGTATCTCTTGCCTAAATGGGGAAGTAGAGGCCAAAACTAGTTGGTAATTTTTCATTTTAATTTACAATTCGTAGAAGCATTTAATGCAGGATATAGTAACTTATCTTGATATTCATAATGCTCTGTATGGGAAAGGTAAAAAAGTGTACTTTTTTTGCCATTTCCTTTGACTAAACTCGATTTGGAAGATAATATTCGCGCCCTATGCAAAAGGTAAAAATACCGCGTACAGTTGATCCGGCTAGAACCGCTCAAAAACGACTTGATTTAGATGGCATCATCCAAACTAGTCTTTTCAAGCGCTTAAGCGAAGCAACTGAAGGCGTAAAACGTGACGCGCAAGTCTCATTGTCATTTGGGCTTGATGAACAACGATTAGTCGTTATCTCTGGTAAAGCTAACGTCGAAGTCGATTTAGAGTGTCAACGTTGTAATGAGGTTTTCGCACATGAGTGCGATGTCGAATTCACTTATACTCCTTACTACAATGAGAAAAGTGAAGAAGAAGCACCGGAAGAGTACGATTTGGTAGATCTGAACGAGTACGGTGAGTTAGACCTGATTCAACTAGTTGAAGACGAGTTCATCCTTGGATTGCCACAAGTAGCAATGCACGACGAAGCGGACTGTAGCGTTAACTCAAATAACTTGGTGTTTGGTGAACTTCCTGAAGAAATTGAGGAAGATAAGAAGCCGAATCCATTTGATGTTTTAAAAAGCTTAAAGAAGTAACTGCTTCTTTAAGAATTTACATAGGAGTAGGGTCAATGGCCGTACAAAAGAGCAAGAAATCACGTTCAATGCGTGGCATGCGTCGTTCACACGATGCGCTAACTACAGCTGCACTTTCTGTAGACGCAACTTCAGGTGAAACTCACCTACGTCACAACGTGACTGCGGAAGGTTACTACCGCGGCAAAAAGGTTATCAACAAGTAAGGTTGACCTTTTGCAAAATATAACCGTTGCGCTTGATGCAATGGGCGGGGATTTCGGTCCTCGTGTAACAGTGCCTGCCGCCGTGCAGGCACTGTCGTATTTCCCAGAGCTAAAAGTCATTCTCATAGGTGATCGAAATGCGATCACATCTCAATTATCTTCATTAGGTCGACAGCCTGATTCTCGTTTGAGCATCCAGCACTGTGACCGAGTTATCTCAAACTCAGAAAAGCCTTCTCTTGCCTTACGAAACAGTCAGGGCAGCTCTATGCGTGAAGCAATCGATATGGTTGCAGAATCTCAAGCAGACGCATGTGTCAGCGGTGGTAATACCGGTGCATTAATGGCTTTGTCTCGTTTTCGATTGAAACTTCTTCCCGGTATTGATAGACCAGCACTTGTTTCAGCATTGCCAACCGCTTCTGGTGGTAGGACGTGGATGTTGGATCTTGGTGCCAATGTATCCAGTGATGCAGACTCTCTTTTTCAATTTGCTGTTATGGGAAGTGCATTAGCAGAACAACATTTAAACCGCCCACCACGTGTCGCGATTTTGAATATCGGCGCAGAAGAAATAAAAGGCAATGACCTTGTAAAACGATGCGCGGAAATGTTGTCTAATACCCAGTCTGTGAACTTCATCGGCTATATTGAAGGAAATCAATTGCTGCAAGATGCGGCAGATGTGGTTGTGTGTGATGGTTTTGTAGGCAATGTGTGCCTAAAAACGTGTGAAGGCACTGCACAGCTCTTTATTGATAAGCTAAAAACGCGCATCATGGCGTCAACGATAAAGGGTTGGATCGCCAGAATATTGTTTTCTGAGCTATTTACTGAATTAAAAACCTTGAACCCCGACCAGTATAACGGCGCAAGTTTGTTAGGATTGCGCGGCATTGTCATTAAAAGTCATGGAAGTGCTGATGTACCTGCCGTCGTCAATGCGATTGGCGAGGCAGTACACGAGGTCAAACGACAAGTCCCTAGCCGCATTAGCGATCGTTTGGAAGCGGTTTTACTCGAGAGGCATTATTAGTCTTCATGTATAGCAAAATATTAGGTACTGGCAGCTACTTGCCATCTCAGGTGCGTACCAACGCAGATCTAGAGAAAATGGTAGAGACTAGCGATGAGTGGATTGTTGCTAGAACAGGAATTAAAGAGCGTCGTATCGCTGCAGAAAATGAAACTGTAGCGGATATGGCGTTCTACGCTGCTGAAAACGCAATTGATATGGCGGGTATCGATAAACATGATATCGACTTGATCATCGTTGCAACGACCAGCAGCAGCCATACGTTCCCTTCTTCTGCATGTCAGGTACAAGGTAAGCTTGGTATTAAAGGTTGCCCAGCGTTTGACTTAGCGGCGGCATGTTCTGGTTTTGTTTACGCACTATCAGTCGCTGATCAACACATCAAGTCAGGCATGTGTAAGAACGTTTTGGTTATCGGTGCTGATGCACTATCAAAAACTTGTGACCCAACGGATCGCTCTACTATCATCCTATTTGGTGATGGTGCAGGTGCCGTTGTGGTTGGCGCAAGCGAAGAGCCAGGTATTTTGTCTACTCATATTTACTCTGACGGTAAATACGGTGAACTACTAAGCCTTGAAGTTCCTGAGCGCGGCGGCGACGCTGACAAGTGGCTTCACATGGCAGGCAACGAAGTTTTCAAAGTAGCGGTAACTCAGCTTTCTAAGCTAGTGAAAGATACACTGGCAGCGAACAACATGGATAAGTCGGAACTTGATTGGTTAGTACCACATCAAGCCAATTACCGAATCATCTCTGCGACAGCTAAGAAACTAACTATGTCGCTTGATCAAGTTGTGATTACGCTTGATAAGCACGGTAACACGTCGGCTGCGACGGTTCCGACTGCGTTAGATGAAGCGGTTCGTGATGGACGAATTAAACGTGGTCAGACTCTTCTTCTTGAAGCGTTTGGTGGCGGTTTCACTTGGGGCTCAGCACTCGTTAAGTTCTAACCCCTAAGTCGACAGAACAATCAAGGCACATAGATTATGTGCCTTATTCAATTTTTTGCATTGCTTAAAGGATAATTACAATGAGCAAGTTTGCTATCGTATTCCCAGGCCAAGGCTCTCAAGCTGTTGGTATGCTTGCTGAACTAGGCGAGCAGTATGATGTTGTAAAACAGACATTCGCTGAAGCTTCTGAAGCGCTTGGCTACGACCTATGGGCTTTAGTTCAAGACGGTCCTGTAGAAAACCTAAACGAAACTTTCCGTACTCAACCAGCTCTACTTGCTGCGTCTGTTGCTATCTGGCGTGTATGGCAAGAGCTAGGCCTAGAGCAACCAGCAAACCTAGCGGGTCACAGCCTAGGTGAGTACTCTGCACTAGTATGTGCTGGTGTTATCGACTTTAAAGAAGCGATCAAGCTAGTTGAGCTTCGTGGTCAACTGATGCAAGAAGCGGTACCTGCAGGCGTAGGTGCTATGTACGCAATCATCGGTCTTGATGATGAATCAATTGCGAAAGCGTGTGAAGAAGCTGCTCAAGATGAAGTCGTTTCTCCAGTGAACTTCAACTCTCCAGGCCAAGTTGTCATCGCAGGTAACAAAGCGGCGGTAGAGCGTGCGGGTGCACTATGTAAAGAAGCTGGCGCTAAGCGTGTTCTTCCTTTACCAGTATCAGTACCATCTCACTGTGCGCTAATGAAGCCAGCCGCTGACAAGCTAGCGGTAGCTCTAGAAGCTCTTGAGTTCAACGCACCAGCACTGCCTGTAATCAACAACGTTGACGTAGCTGCTGAAACTGATCCTGCGAAGATTAAAGACGCACTTGTACGTCAACTATACAGCCCAGTACGTTGGACTGAAGGCGTTCAAGCGATGAACGAGCAAGGCGTAGAAAAACTACTAGAATTAGGCCCAGGTAAAGTTCTTACGGGTTTAACTAAGCGTATTGTTAAAACAATGACAGCTGCTGCAGTAAATGATGCTGCATCTCTAGAAGCTGCTAAATAACGACATAAAGAGAAGTTATGATGAATTTAGAAGGCAAAGTTGCACTAGTAACTGGTGCAAGCCGTGGTATCGGCCGTGCTATCGCTGAACTATTGGTTGAGCGTGGTGCTAAAGTTATCGGTACTGCAACGTCAGAAAACGGTGCTGCTGCGATCAGCGAGTATCTTGGTGAAAACGGTAAAGGTCTTGCTCTGAACGTGACAGATGTTGATTCAATTGCTGCTACACTGAAAACCATCAACGATGAGTTCGGTGCGATTGATATCCTAGTGAACAACGCGGGTATCACACGCGATAACCTACTTATGCGCATGAAAGACGATGAGTGGAATGACATCATCGATACCAACCTAACGCCTATCTACCGCATGTCTAAAGCAGTACTGCGCGGCATGATGAAGAAGCGTGAAGGTCGCATCATCAACGTAGGTTCTGTAGTTGGTACTATGGGTAACGCTGGTCAAGCAAACTACGCTGCAGCTAAAGCTGGCGTTATTGGTTTCACTAAGTCTATGGCACGTGAAGTTGCTTCTCGTGGTGTGACAGTGAACACAGTTGCGCCTGGTTTTATTGAAACAGACATGACAAAAGCGCTAAATGACGACCAACGTGCAGCAACTTTGGCGAATGTACCAGCAGGTCGTCTAGGTGACCCTCGCGAAATCGCTGAAGCTGTGGTATTTTTGGCGTCGCCTGCGGCAGCTTATATCACAGGTGAAACACTTCACGTCAATGGCGGTATGTACATGGTGTAAATTGTGTGCAACATTTGTGCATGATTTAAGTCAAAATCATACGTAATTTCGGTTAAAATCGCTAAAATTGTGGTTTGACCAGAAAAGTTGGCCTTGCAACTTTTAATAGATTGAATAAACTACGGAAAACATCGCATAAAGCGAACTCTGTAAAGGAAAAGAAAAAATGAGCAACCTCGAAGAACGCGTAAAGAAAATCATTGTTGAACAACTAGGTGTAGACGAAGCAGAAGTTAAAAACGAAGCTTCTTTCGTTGATGACCTAGGTGCTGATTCTCTAGACACTGTTGAGCTAGTAATGGCTCTAGAAGAAGAATTCGACACTGAAATCCCAGATGAAGAAGCTGAGAAAATTACTACTGTTCAAGCTGCTATCGACTACGTAACTAGCGCTCAGTAATAATCTCTCCCAGGCGGTCACCTCGACCGCCTGTGTTTTATCTAACTCATCTATCCTCATCCTAAATCATTTCAATCCCCGGAGTGTAAAATCGTGTCCAAGCGTCGTGTAGTTGTCACTGGCATGGGTATGTTGTCACCGGTAGGCAACACTGTAGAATCTTCTTGGAAAGCCCTGCTAGCTGGTCAAAGTGGTATCGTGAATATCGAGCACTTTGATGCAACCAATTTCTCAACTCGTTTTGCAGGTCTAGTTAAAGACTTTAACTGCGAAGAGTACATGTCTAAAAAAGATGCTCGTAAAATGGATCTATTCATCCAATACGGCGTCGCAGCAGGTGTTCAGGCACTTGATGATTCTGGTCTAACCGTTACTGATGAGAACGCACCACGTATTGGTGTGGCTATCGGTTCTGGTATCGGCGGCTTAGGTTTGATCGAAGCTGGTCACCAAGCTCTGACTGAAAAAGGCCCTCGTAAAATTAGCCCATTCTTTGTACCGTCAACCATCGTAAACATGATTGCTGGTCACATGTCTATCATGCGTGGTCTACGTGGTCCAAACATCGCGATTTCGACAGCGTGTACGACTGGTCTACATAACATTGGTCACGCGGCACGTATGATTGCATACGGCGATGCTGACGCAATGCTAGCGGGTGGTGCTGAGAAAGCATCTACACCACTAGGTATGGGTGGTTTTGGTGCAGCTAAAGCACTTTCTACTCGTAACGATGAGCCTCAAAAAGCTTCTCGCCCATGGGATAAAGGCCGTGACGGTTTTGTTCTTGGTGATGGTGCAGGCATGATGGTACTAGAAGAGTACGAACACGCTAAAGCTCGTGGCGCTAAGATCTACTGTGAGCTTGTAGGCTTCGGTATGTCTGGTGACGCTTACCACATGACTTCTCCAAGTGAAGATGGTTCTGGTGGTGCACTAGCGATGGAAGCTGCGATGCGCGATGCTGGCATTACTGGTGAGCAAATCGGTTATGTTAACGCACACGGTACATCGACTCCAGCTGGTGACGTAGCAGAGATCAAAGGCATCAAGCGTGCTCTTGGTGAAGCAGGTTACAAGCAAGTACTGGTTTCGTCGACTAAGTCTATGACTGGTCACCTACTGGGTGCTGCGGGCTCTGCAGAAGCTATCATCACGGCAATGTCTCTGGTTGACCAAGTTGTTCCACCAACAATCAACCTAGACGATCCTGAAGAGGGTCTAGACATCGACCTAGTTCCACACACAGCTCGTGAAGTTAGCGGCATGGAATATGCGGCGTGTAACTCATTCGGCTTTGGTGGTACTAACGGCTGTTTGATCTTCAAAAAGATTTAATCATCTTATAAAAGACTCAAACATCGTAGATAGTCATTAAATAGACTTGTTTTTAAACGGCTTGATGCTTAGCATTGAGCCGTTTCTTTTTTGGAGAAAAGCATGTTTTGGGTTGATGGAGAAAGCCAGCAAACAGTTGCCTTAACTGATCGTTCGTTTCAGTACGGCGATGGTTGTTTTACCACGATGCTGACACTCGATGGTGAAATTCAGTATTACAATGATCACCAACAGCGAGTTGATGCCTGCTTAGCCGCGTTGCGTATTACTCCTCTCGATTGGGAGCGAGTTCGCTTATGGCTTGAGAAAGCGCTCGATTATGTGCCCAAAAAGGGGCTAGGCGGTGTGAAGCTGCATGTGAGTCGTGGTTCTGGTGGCCGTGGCTATAGCCCAATGGGCGTGCTTGAACCTGTGGTTACAATTAGTACGTTTGCTTATCCATCGCATTATCTTCAATGGCAGCAGTCTGGTGTTGAACTTGGTGTTTGTCAGCAGAAGCTTGGTTTGTCTCCGTTGCTCGCAGGCCACAAACATAACAATCGTCTTGAGCAGATCCTCATAAAGGCTGAGCTAGATGAAGCTAGACTGGCTGATGGCATCGTACTAGATATTAATGATCAGGTGATTGAAACCTCTATGGCCAATCTGTTTTGGCGTAAAGGTTCGACGATCTACACTCCTGACCTTAGTGCTAGTGGTGTCGCAGGCGTGATGAGAAAGCAGGTGATACTTGAGTTAAGCCAGCAAAAAGAGGTTGTCGTCGGTAGTTTTGATTTAGAACATCTGCTGTCTAGCGACGAAGTCTTCATTACTAACTCGATCCTTAGCGTTGCTCCTGTTACAAAAATTAAAGAAACCACGTTCGAAATTGGACATGTCACCCGTACCCTTCAAGGACTATTAAACTCGTGATTAAGAAGTTATCTATTTTTGTCGTTTTATGTTTGGTGATCGCAGCGTCAGCAGCATTCTATGTATACAACCAAGCTGAAGTTCATCTAAAACAAGTGATTCAGCTCGAAGAGCCGCAGGTGATCACCGTTGCACCAGGTGCGAGTTTCCATCGCGTATTGAATCAACTGGTTAATGAAGGTCTGTTTACAGCGTCGCCATACAGCAAACTGATTCGCAAACTTCACCCAGAGTTAGTGGATGTGAAAGCGGGTACTTTCTTGCTTGAGCCAGAGTTAACGCTTGATCAAGCACTCCAAGTATTGGTTGAAGGAAAAGAACACCAGTTTACGATCACGTTTGTTGAAGGGAGTCGCTTTGATGAATGGCGTGAGCAGTTAGAACAAAACGAATTTATTGAGCAGACATTGCAGGGTGTCTCTGAAGAAGAGATCGCAGAACTGTTGGGTGTTGAGCATAAGAAACTTGAGGGACTCTTCCTTGCAGAAACTTATCACTACACCTACGGCACTAGCGATTTAGACTTACTAAAACGCGCTCATCAAGACCTAATGGATGTAGTCAATCAAGAATGGGAGAGCCGTGTTGAGAAGCTGCCTCTTAAATCACCTTATGAAGCACTTATCCTTGCGTCTATTATCGAAAAAGAGACAGCTGTTGCTTCCGAGCGCGAGCGTGTTTCATCGGTGTTCATTAACCGCCTAAATAAGCGTATGCGTCTGCAGACTGATCCAACGGTTATCTACGGAATGGGCGACAGCTATGATGGCAACATTCGTAAAAAAGACCTTAGAACACCAACACCATACAACACATACACTATTAATGGTTTACCACCTACGCCAATTGCGATGGCAGGAAGAGCATCGATTAATGCGGCTTTAAACCCAGAGCAGAGTAACTACCTTTACTTTGTCGCAAGCGGTACTGGCGGCCATGTATTTTCAAAGAGTTTGGCTGAGCACAATCGTGCAGTACGAGCTTACTTAAAACAATTAAGAAAGAATAAATAAAGAACACAGCTATGAATCAGTCGAAGTTTATTACGGTAGAAGGCCTAGAGGGTGCAGGTAAAAGCACCGCGATCAACGCTATCCTAGCAACACTGAAAGAGTCGGGTGTTGCTGAGGTCGTGAACACTCGTGAACCGGGCGGCACTGTCCTTGCCGAAAAAATGCGTTCTCTAGTAAAAGAAGAGCATGAAGGCGAAAAGCTGCAAGATATGACGGAGCTGTTATTGATGTATGCAGCGCGTGTCCAATTGGTTGAGAACGTGATTAAACCTGCTCTTACTGAAGGAAAATGGGTATTGGGTGATCGTCATGATATGTCATCACAAGCTTATCAAGGCGGTGGTCGTCAGATTGCTCGCGAAACCATGACGTCATTGAAAGAGACAACGTTGGGTGACTTCAAGCCAGATTTAACTCTATATTTAGATTTGGACCCACGTGTTGGGTTAGAACGTGCGCGTGGTCGCGGTGAGTTAGATCGTATTGAAAAGATGGATATCTCATTCTTCGACCGTACACGCGAACGCTACTTAGAGATTGCCGAGCAAGATGACTCTGTATTGGTTATCAATGCTGAACAAGAGATTGATCAAGTAGCAGCAGATATCAAACAAGCACTAACAACTTGGTTAGAGCAACAGTAGGTTAAACATGACCGAGTTATACCCTTGGCTATTACCACTTTGGAATGAGTGGAAAAAGAGTCTAGAAGCAGGGCGGTTCCCTAATTCGTCTATTGTAAATGCACCTTTAGGTTTGGGCGTTGATAAAGCTGTGGATCAGCTCACGTCGTCGTTGATGTGTATCAATTACGAAAGTGAAGCCTGCGGCTTTTGTCATAGCTGTGAATTGATGAAATCAGGCAGCCACCCAGACTTTCATGTCATCTCTCCAGAGAAAGAAGGCAAAGCAATTACCGTCGACCAGATTCGCTCTAGTAATCGCTGGGCGCAAGAGTCATCTCAATTAAATGGTTTGCGGGTTATCGTTGTGAGCCCAGCAGAGGCGATGAATGAATCGGCATCGAATGCACTACTTAAAACGCTGGAAGAGCCTTCTAGTGAGTGTATTTTTATATTGGTGAGCCAGAATAGCCATCGTCTAATGCCGACGATTGTTAGCCGTTGTCAGCAGTTTAGCGTGGCAGCACCAAGCATAGAAGCTGGTGGTCAGTGGTTAAAGCAAGAGCTAGGCAAAGATGTTCCGGATTATGTTCTGGCTCTGAATGACAATGCCCCGCTTTTGGCAAAGGCGATGGTTGAAGAGGGCGATTTAGATACTTCGAAGCAGCTCTTCGATCGCTTTTTAAAGATTGTTCAGCGTAATGATCTTAATTTAATGCAATTCGCTTCTGAAATAGCGAAAGACTCAGTGGTTCAGTTAAGTTGGTTATGGCATTTGCTCTCAGATGTGCAAAAGGTACATTTTGGTATACAAAGCCAATCTCTTCTGCCAAGCGCACAAGCCTTAGCAAATACACTTTCGTACCAATCTGCTCATAAGTCATCAGGCCAGCTCTTGATTCTTATGGAGCAACTAAAGCAACACCCAGGGCTCAACACAGAGCTTCTGATAATGAACTGGCTTATCGCCACTTGTGAGGAAACATGTTCGTAGACTCCCATTGTCATTTAGACAAATTGGATTATCAAGATTTACATACTGGCGTTGAAGATGTCATCAATAAGGCGAAAGAAGCCAATGTTGAACAGCTGCTTTCTGTTGGCGTGACATTAGACTCTTTTGAAAACATGCTCGACATGATTTCACCTTTCGAAAATGTTCACGCATCATGTGGCGTTCACCCACTTGATGTTGAGAGTGACTTCGATTTTGAAAGAATGCGTCGTTATGCTAGCGATGACAAGGTTGTTGCCATAGGTGAGACCGGGTTGGATTACCACTATCAGCCAGAGACGGCTGCACTGCAACAAGAGCGTTTTAAGCAGCACGTTGAGCTTGCGGTAGAGCTTAATAAGCCTTTGATCATTCACACGCGAAATGCCCGTGAAGATACACTTGCCATTCTGCGTGATGGTGGTGCTGAGAAATGTGGTGGCGTCATTCACTGTTTCACTGAGGATCAAGCCTTCGCGGATGCTGCTATGGAGCTAGGTTTTTACATATCGATTTCCGGGATCGTAACCTTTAGGCAGGCGACAGAGCTGAAAGAAGTGGTTAAAAATATCCCCCTTGATAGGCTACTAATTGAAACGGATTCTCCATATCTAGCGCCAGTACCATATCGTGGAAAGCAGAATCAGCCTGCGTATGTGGTAGAAGTGGCTGCATATATCGCTCAGCTCAAGGGAATTTCAATGAAAGAGGTTGCACAAAAAACCACGGAAAATTACCGAAAACTTTTTTTGCGATGAAAAATCGATTTAATAAACAAAAGGGAGCGTAAGCTCCCTTTTTTGCGTATTAGATCACCAAAATGCTCAACTTTTTTAATGTTTACTAATTATGTTGAACTTGAGAGTGTGAAATGCAACATTCGTAATTTTGTTACTAAAAATAACATTGCACTTTATTTTATTTACCCCGTGAAATAATAATCTAATAATAAAAAATTCATATAAAACAATAATTTACACAATTGTAAACCATTGCATTTTTGGATTTGACATGTGATCCAAGACGTGTTTTGAAACTAAATTTCGTAAGTCACTAGAAACTTTGTTACCCATCAATATATATTTAGCGGCAGAAAATATAATGCAATACATGGTTACATTTTCACTGGGTGCTAACATTTAGGCTACGGGGGTGTGCCGTTAGAACCCATATAATTATTTTATCTTTATCAGGAGCATAAACATGTTTAAGAACCTTTTTGCTAGCCTGCAAAAAGTTGGTAAGTCTCTGATGCTACCAGTATCAGTTTTACCAGTTGCGGGTATTTTGCTTGGTGTTGGTGCAGCGGACCTTCCTTTCATTCCAGAAATCGTTTCTAACCTAATGGAACAAGCTGGTGGTTCGGTATTCGGTCAAATGGCTCTACTGTTCGCAGTAGGTGTTGCACTTGGCTTTACAAACAACGACGGTGTAGCTGGTCTTGCTGCAATCGTTGGTTACGGTATCATGACTGCAACACTTGGCGTAATGGCTGGTGTTATGGGCGTTGATAAAATCGATACTGGCGTACTAGGTGGTATCCTAGTCGGTGGTGTTGCTGCTTGGGCATTCAACCGTTTCTACCGCATCCAACTTCCAGAGTACCTTGGCTTCTTCGCTGGTAAGCGTGCAGTGCCAATCATCACTGGTTTCTCTGCGATCGGTCTAGCAATCCTACTATCTGTAGTATGGCCACCAGTTGGCGGCGCTATCTCTGCGTTCTCTGATTGGGCTGCTCACCAAAACCCACAAGTGGCGTTTGGTATCTACGGTATCGTTGAGCGTTCTCTAATTCCATTTGGTCTTCACCACGTATGGAACGTACCTTTCTTCTTCGAAGCTGGTACTTGTGTTAACGCTGCTGGCGAAACTCAAAACGGTGTTCTTACTTGTTACCTAGTTGCTGATGAAGCATCTCGTGCTGCAGGCAACGGCTTCGGTCAGCTAGCAGGTGGTTACATGTTCAAGATGTTCGGTCTACCAGCTGCTGCAATCGCAATTGCACACTCTGCTAAGCCTGAGAACCGCGTTAAAGTAATGGGTATCATGGCATCAGCTGCTCTGACTTCATTCCTAACAGGTATTACTGAGCCAATCGAATTCTCATTCCTATTCGTTGCTCCAGTACTGTACGCAATCCACGCTCTACTAGCGGGTTCTGCATACGTTCTAGCGAACACTCTAGGTTTTGTACACGGTACATCTTTCTCTCACGGTCTAATCGACTTCCTAGTTCTATCTGGCAACGCGTCTAAGATGGGTCTAATGATTGTTTGTGGCCTAGGTTACGCAGCGCTTTACTACTTCGTATTCCGCACAGTAATCAAAGCTCTTGACCTTAAGACTCCTGGTCGTGAAGACGAGTCTGAAGACCAAGCTGTTGCGACTGGCTCTGAGCTAGCTGGCGAACTAGTTGCTGCATTTGGCGGTAAAGCTAACATCACTGGTCTTGACGCTTGTATCACTCGTCTACGTGTAGCGGTTGCTGATACTGAAGTTGTTGACCAAGACAAACTGAAGAAACTAGGTGCTGCTGGTGTAGTAGTAGTAGCTGGTGGTGTTCAAGCTATCTTCGGTACTAAGTCTGACAACCTGAAAACAGACATGGATGAGTGGATCCGTAACAACGGCTAATCACTGATTCAATTGAATAGAAGGAGGCTTTTAGCCTCCTTTTTTCGTTTTTGAATACTCCTCACCACTCTTATCATGTTGACTTAATATCCATCATTCTCTAACTCTACGATGACATCTATCTTTAATAGGTAACTATGCTTCACCGCAGATGTATTGATAGGGTTTGATTATGAAACTATATGGATTATTTGGTCTCTTTATGGCGAGCGTTACTTTTGCGACTCAGGCTGCAGACAACGCAGAGCTTGAGGTAGGTTTAGCTCTTGACCAAGATTTAAGTGCAGTTATTGAAATTGACAACACATATCGAGTGACGGTTGGTAATGATGGCGCTGCTTTTGACTATATGCTCAAACGTGGGAAGTTTGATTCAGAAACTCCGCTAGATTGGTATGTCGGCGTTGGCGCTTGGGCTGAGTGGGAAGACGACTTTGGTGTACGAGTTCCATTGGGCGTAAAAGTGAATTTTTATGATGGATGGAATGCGTACGCGCAAGTTCATCCTGAATTGGATCTATACGCGGGTGCTGAACTACAGCTTGGTGGTGCTGTGGGCGTTACTTACAAGTTTTAGCGTTCGACAGATATTAAATAGGCGAGGGTTATCCTCGCCTATTTCGATCAGGTTAAAGTTTTTAGAGACTTAAAGCCTTAAGAGACCTAAAGCCTTAAGAGTTCTAAAGGCCTAAAATCTAAAGGTCAGGCCGACATTAGCTTGAAACTGGTTCATCCAATCGGTGTCAAAGCGAATTACACAGTTTTGCCCTGTTGTTGGCAAAGTACATGCGCCACTAGTGTCATTGTCTACGACTGTGCCTAGCCAGCGTATTTGGCTGGTTAATGCTAGGCTGTCTGATAACTTGTACTCTACACCACCAAAAATTGAAGCAGAGAAACCATATTTGTCTTTCGCCCAGTCTACATCGACATAAGATGCACCGAGGCCGAGTCCTAAGTAACCAGAAAACGCATTAGTTGCTGGGTAATAAATGCTACTTTGAAAGTGTAAATATTGAATCGAAGAGTCCAGTTTTAGCGATTCAAGTTCCGATTGTTGATTGGAATAAAACAAACCGATACGACCTTTTTCTAAAGGTGTCTCAATCGCCAAAGAGTAACTGGCTGAGTTTTCCATGTCATAGGTATTACCATCTTCGTCTTCGACAGCGCCACCACCGGTAAGTCCAATCATTGGTGTGACGTATATATCTGCTGCCATTGATGCTCCGGAACAAGTCAGGAGTGTGCAGAGTGCGAAAGTATTTACTTTGTTATTCATGGGCCTATCCTTATCCGAACACCTACTAATTGTGATGCTTACATCAATATTGTGCGAGTAATTTCGGCGAATCTTGAACATACTTCACACACCTGATAGTACTTAGATATAGGCTAAACAAATTTATAATAAACAGAGGTGTCTATGGAACAGGATCTGAAAAACGCTCTACAAATTACCGCTTTTATTTTTATTGTGCTGCTGACGTTCGGCTTTATCGCGATCACCAACTAGCCCAATAACATAAGCAAAGCCTACCAACAGGGGCTTTGATTACCATGAATAGCGGCATAATAACCAATACCGATATCGCAATAGACTTGGCTTACTACGACAAGTTTATTGCGGGTAAAACAGCTTTGGTTGCCCAAGGTGGTGGCCAAAGAGGCATATTTACATCTGGCGTATTAGACGCATTCATCCTTTCTAATTT
Source organism: Vibrio fortis (assembly GCF_024347475.1). Classification (NCBI taxonomy): domain Bacteria; kingdom Pseudomonadati; phylum Pseudomonadota; class Gammaproteobacteria; order Vibrionales; family Vibrionaceae; genus Vibrio; species Vibrio fortis. Next base: position 2,152,372 of record NZ_AP025487.1, on the reverse strand, counting down.
TGATCCATTCGATGACTTTTTTGGCACGTCTGCTGGTGCTCTGAATCTATGTGCTTTTGCTTGTCGAGATAAAGGACTAGGTAAGTCTTTTATTATGGATCTGACCACGGCCCCAGAATTCTTTAACCTGTTCTCTTATATTCGCCACCGTAAAGGGTTGGGCATGGAGTGGGCGCTTGAAAAAATTCTGGCATACCCTTACAAACTCGATCTTGATTTAGGGCGACAAGCGCTAGGCGGACGTAACATTTATGCGGCAGTCACCGATGTAAAAGATCTCAAAGATCATTACTTCCCACTGTTCAGCGAAGATTGGCATAAAGTTATGTTGGCAACCTGCGCCATTCCTCGTCTCTATAATGGTGAGGTTGAAATATTGGGTCAGAACTATGTAGATGGTGGTGTCTCAGCTTGCATTCCAGTTCAAGAAGCGTGGAGAAGGCAAGCGCGCTCAATTGTTGTGATACGCACAGAGCCTGCGTCAGAGTGGCGTCCAGAGAATGAACTGGTGGAAGGGCCGAAGCCTCCGAAACCTATTTCTGCGGAAGAGTTAGAGTGGTTTCGTGACTCTTTCAGCAGTGTACAGGAACACTGGCAACAGAAAATAGAGCAGTGGAAAGTTGATTGGAGTTCGTTTTTCCAACAACAGATTATGCGCTCTAAGCAACAGAAACAAGACAGGCGGCACTTGGACTTACTTAATGGTGGTCGTTGGCTGTTTGGTGCTGATGATATCTACCGCCTTAGCCATTTAGTGGGTGATAAGTTTGATTCAGGTTTAGCGGATATGTTGATGGTCCATTACCAAACCTACTCGCTAACGGAAGACTTTTTACACTCTCCACCGGACGATACCTTCGTTATCCAGATAGCACCGAGTCAGCCTCTTAAATCGAGCTCATTGATGAGTGACAAAGAAGACCTGTTACACGATTACCAACTCGGGATGGAAGCGGGGTTTAAGTTTGTCGAGTTGTATTGTTCGATACAAAACGCCAAAGCCTCTCACGTTATTCAATTCGCATAACTTAATTCACTAATTTCACCCGCCAATTTAACTCTAATAGCGTCTAGCCCCCTCTCCGTTCACTCTTCCAATGTGTTATGTACAAAAATGGCAGTGAAGCTTAACTCCACAGCCATAAGCATGAATATTGTTATGAAAAGCGCTTAGGTGACAGGGAGTACGCGCATACAGTTTGTTGAGCCTGCAACATCCATGATGTCACCCTGAGTGATGATCACTAGATCTCCAAACTTGAGCATGCCTTTCTCTTTCAAACAGGTCAGCGTCGAAAGGGCGATATCAAAGCTATCTTCTTTGTCTGTTTCAAAGTAGATAGGGGTGACACCACGATATAAGGTACAGCGGTTGAGTGTTCCCTCATTGCGGGACAAGGCAAAAATAGGCATGTCAGCACTTAAACGAGACATCATCAATGCCGTACGACCTGATTCTGTTAAGGTGACTACGCCTTTAATACCTTCCATATGGTTTGCCGAGTAGATAGTGGCCATAGAGATGGTCTCTTCTGCCGTGACAAAGGTGCGGTCAATGCGGTAGTTAGATTGGTTCACGCCCGCCATTTTCTCTGCACCGATACACACTTCCGCCATCGATTTAACTGTCTCAACAGGGTAGGCACCAGCTGCGGTTTCGCCAGATAGCATCACAGCATCAGTACCATCAAGAACAGCGTTAGCCACATCCATCACCTCAGCACGTGTTGGCATTGGTGCAGATATCATAGATTCCATCATTTGGGTGGCAGTGATAATCGTACGGTTAAGCGCTCTAGCACGACGTATAAGCTGTTTTTGCACACCGACCAACTCAGGATCGCCAATTTCCACTCCGAGGTCTCCACGAGCCACCATGACAACATCTGAGGCTAAGATGATGTCATCCATGTTCTCGATGCTAGAAACTGTCTCTGCTCGTTCTACTTTGGCGACTAAGTGCGCTTCCAAGCCTGCATCTCGAGCCAGTTGTCTGGCGTAGCTCATGTCTTCACCATTGCGAGGGAATGAGACCGCAAGGTAGTCGACTTGGATTTCTGCTGCGGTAATAATGTCGCGTTTATCTTTCTCTGTCAGAGCTTCTGCTGAGAGGCCTCCGCCTTTTTTATTAATCCCTTTATTGTTAGACAGTGGACCACCGATGATAACTTCGGTATGTACTCGGCAACCTTCAACAGCAGTGACTTTCAGCTGAACACGGCCATCATCGAGCAGTAGGATATCGCCAGTATCCACATCATTGGGTAGCTCTTTGTAGTCAAGTCCGACAGACTCTTGATTACCTTCGCCAAGTCCTAGACTGCTATCGAGTGTGAATTTGTCGCCGACGGCAAGCTGGATCTTTCCGTCTCTAAAAGTGGAGACTCGAATCTTCGGACCTTGTAGATCTCCGAGAATGGCGACTTGGGTACCGAGCTTTTTGGCAATAGTGCGCACCTTAGCGGCTCTTTCAATGTGATCTTCACTGCTGCCATGAGAAAAGTTCATGCGAACGATATTAGCGCCCGCTTTGATAATCTCTTCGAGTACATTGCCTTTGTCTGTGGATGGGCCCAGTGTGGTGACTATCTTTGTTTTTCTTACCTGTGCTGTCATGAATGCTCCTACTGTGAGACCAAGTAATCTGTGTAAGATAAAATTAAGTATATGCATTAATTGACAATTTATTGGGAGCCAACGAGATATTTCTCCAATTACATAAAATAATTGGTTATCAGACACAGCATGGATGTTTTCTGGTGAAAATTAAGTCGTGTTGTCAGAGGAGATGTATGAATTTCTGTTAAAGTATTTGACTCAAAACACAAAGATTCATGTATATACGTGATGCTTGTCACGGCAATATACCAAGGGGCTTCACAATTACTTCGCAAAGTAAAAAAATTACCCAGTTGATGATTTCTGGAGCGTAAAATGTACATGGCTCAACCGGGCCATATTGATCATATCAAACAGGTCAATGCTGGTCGTGTATATAAACTAATAGACCTTAGAGGTCCCATTTCTCGTATCGATCTGTCCAAACAAAGTGAGTTGGCTCCGGCGAGTATTACCAAAATTACTCGTGAACTCATGGAAGCACACCTAATTCATGAAACGACAGTACAAGAAGCGACCACACGTGGCCGTCCTGCTGTTGGTTTACAAACGAATAATGAAGGTTGGCAGTTTCTTTCTATGCGATTGGGGCGTGGTTATTTGACCATCGCTTTACACGAGCTGGGTGGAGACGTGCTTATCGATACCAAGATTGATATCCATGAGCGTGACCAAGATGATGTATTGGCACGTCTGCTTCATGAAATCGACGAATTTTTCCAAACTTACGCAGAACAGCTTGATAGGGTGACCAGTATTGCGGTGACGCTACCGGGTCTTGTGAACTCTGAGCAAGGCATCGTACTTCAGATGCCACATTACAACGTAGAGAACCTTGCCTTGGGGCCGGAAATCTACAAAGAAACAGGACTGCCAGTCTTTATTGCCAATGACACTCGTGCATGGGCTTTGGCTGAGAAGCTGTTTGGTAACTCTCAAGACAATGACAACTCCGTCCTTATCTCTATTCACCACGGTTTAGGAGCGGGTATTATTCTCGATGGTCGGGTATTGCAAGGCCGTCATGGTAATATCGGTGAGCTGGGGCATATTCAGATCGATAAAGAGGGCAAGCTTTGTCACTGTGGTAACCGAGGTTGTTTAGAAACCGTTGCCAGTTCTCAAGCGATTCGTGAGCAAGTAAAAGAGCGTATTGCTCAAGGTGAAAGCTCGTCTTTAGAAGGAATTGAAGACGTTACTATCGAACAAATCTGTGCTGCTGCTGCCGAAGGCGACCCAATGGCTGTAGAAGTGATCGAGCAGTTAGGGCATTACTTGGGCTCGGCGATAGCTATCGTGATCAACCTCTTTAACCCAGAAAAGATCTTAATCGGTGGTGTGGTTAACCAAGCGAAGAATGTTCTCTATCCAGCGATTCAAAAGTGTATTGAAGAACAAAGCCTGCAGGTTTACCACCAAGACTTGGAATTAATGGAGTCTCGTTTCTATAAACAGGCGACGATGCCGGGCGCTGCACTTATCAAGCAAGCACTGTACGATGGTCAATTGCTAATGAAGGTGATTGAAGGTTAATTTATAAATTAACTTCGTCGTCACTCATATCTGAACACCACCCATTTACTTCAATGGCATATTGCTTACAATGATGCCATTAGTTTAAGAACCTCTCTATGTAGTTTTGCTTTAGCCTATTGATTTAGGCTATTGTATCTGCAGTTATTATTATCACTAAGGTGTTGTATGTCTGGCGTTTTGAACTCGGTTGATCAAAGAACCAAGTTAGTCGGTGAAAACCGTTTAGAGCTGTTGCTTTTTAGTTTGAATAGCCGTCAATTGTTCGCGATTAACGTTTTCAAAGTAAAAGAGGTACTTAAAGTACCTGCGTTAACCAAGCTACCGGGTTCACACCATAATATTACTGGTGTTGCTTCCTTACGTGGTGAGTCAGTACCTGTGATTGACTTACGTAGTGCGATTGGCTTCCCACCGTCTCGTCAAGAGTCACAAGAAAGCAACCTTATCATTACCGAATACAACCGTACCGTTCAGGGCTTTTTAGTTGGTCAGGTGCGCAACATCGTCAACACCATGTGGACGGAAATTCAGCCGCCACCAAAGACGACGGGCAGAGCTAACTATCTGACTGCAATTACGCATATTGAAGAAGACAAACAACAGAAGATCGTTGAGATCATTGATGTTGAAAAAGTACTGGCAGAGATCATTGATTACGATGTTTCTATCTCTGAAGGCGTGCTTGACTCTGAGCTCGCTGCGCAATTGGTTGGACGTAATGTGTTGATTGTGGATGACTCTTCAACAGCACGTAATCAAATTAAGGGGACGTTGTCTCAACTTGGTTTGAACATTATTGAGTGTTGTGATGGCCTGGAGGCATTGAACCTATTGAAGTCTTGGTGCGATGCAGGTAAAGACATCAACGAAGAGCTACTTCTGATGATTACCGATGCAGAAATGCCAGAGATGGATGGCTATAAGCTTACACACGAAGTGCGTAGCGATCCTCGTATGCAAGACCTTTTCATTACACTGAACACGTCACTTAGCGGCAGCTTTAATGAAGCCATGGTTGAGAAAGTAGGGTGTAACCGCTTTATTTCTAAATTCCAACCAGATTTGCTGGTGGAAGTGACTCAAGAGAGAATGCGTCAGATTTTATAGTTAATGTCATCGTACGGTAATTTTTAGATGATTTTACGGAAAACGTTTGCTATATTCTTGGTGCATATTTGAGCATATCGAATATGTACCAACTAACGTAACTTTTCATGCACAATCTAAGGTAATCCCTCTTAATGATATGGTTAACGTCTAAAGTCGTTATGACTTTGAGTTTATTACTGTATAGGGAATTTAAGAAAAGACGTACGGAAGCTGATGTTGAAGTTTAATTCAACGTATTAGAATTGAGGGAGGCTAATTGCCTCCCTTTTCTATTTCTTAAAGATGGTCTCTCACTGAGAAACCACCTCTCGTTAGTGAAACTCTCGCGATTTTGTTTTTAATCCAGTCAATTCATCAGTCAGGTCGATAAGTTTACCTGCAATCACATGAAGGACATCGCCTTCCTTCTCGATAATCCCTTTCACTTTTAATATCTTTGCGGTGAGGTAGGCTTGTTGTTGGCTGCGTGCAGTGGCTTTCCATACCACCACATTAATGTTTCCAGTACTGTCTTCTAGAGTAAAAAAGGTGACGCCAGCTGCGGTTCCGGGAGACTGTTTTCCCGTCACGACACCCACAACCGTCACCATAGATTTATCTCGTTGATGCTTAAGATCTTGCATGTGAGTAAAGCGACCCAATTTATTCGCTTGCTCAAGCAAGGTTATTGGATGTTGATTGAGAGAGATACCAGTACTGGTAAAATCTTCCAGTAGATCTTGTGTTGCATTGGGTTGGCGCAGTGGTTGAGATGATTCGTAAACATCTCTAAAAAGTGGCAGTTCAGAGGCGGAATCCATTAAAGCCCAGCGAGTTTGAAAGCGATCGCCGGATACACTGTGCATCGCATTCGCTGAAGCCAATAGCTCAATATCTCTACGATTGATTGAGAGTTGAGTGATTTGATTGGGGTGGCTATAACCTTGGTAAGGTCGATTAGCTACTAAGCTCTCCATCGCTTGTTCACTTAAACCTTTGACCTGTCTCAACCCTAGTCGAATGGCTAATTTATTCGCTTTGTTGGCGACGGTATGGTCTCGTTGTGAAGCGTTAACGCACACCGGAAGTACTTTGACGCCGTGTCTCTGTGCATCTTGTACTAGTTGTGATGGGCTGTAGAAGCCCATAGGTTGGCTATTCAGTAATGAGGCATAGAAACATTCGGGATAATAGTATTTTAACCATGCTGAGCAATACGCGAGTACGGCAAAAGATGCCGAGTGGCTCTCGGGAAAACCATACTCACCAAAGCCACAAATCTGTTTAAAGATCTGCTCGGCAAAGGTGATGTCGTAGCCGCGACTTTGCATGCCATCAATCAGTTTAGATTTGAACTTAAATACATTACCGTGCTTTTTCCAAGCCGCCATGGCACGTCGCAGTTGGTCTGCCTCACCGCCAGTAAATCCGGCGGCAACCATCGCGAGCTTAATCACCTGTTCTTGAAAAATAGGAACACCTAATGTGCGAGATAGTACTGATTCAACCTCGGAAGATGGGTAGTCGATGGGCTCTTGTCCATTTCTTCGTTTCAAAAACGGGTGCACCATATCACCTTGGATTGGTCCTGGGCGTACGATGGCGATCTGAATCACCAAGTCGTAATAACTTCTTGGTCTTAGACGTGGCAGCATACTCATTTGCGCTCGGGATTCGATCTGGAAGATACCGACCGTATCTGCTCTCTGAATCATGCCGTAGACATTGGGATCGTCTTGTAAACGAGTGATCTCTGCAATGGAGAGGGATCGCCCATAGTGCTGCTGGATCATGGTAAAACATTTACGGATCGCGGATAGCATACCGAGGGCTAATACATCGACCTTGAGTAACCCAAGCGCCTCTAAATCGTCCTTATCCCATTGAATAATCGTACGCTCTTGCATAGCGGCATTTTCTACAGGAACAAGCTCGTAAAGTGGTCCTGAAGAGATCACAAAGCCGCCCACATGTTGAGATAAGTGACGCGGGAAGCCAATGATCTCATCGACCAAATGGATGAACTGCTTTCCTTTAAGAGAATCAGGCTGTAGACCAAGTTGTGTCAGTTGTGCCAGCCAGCCTTGATGTTTATCTCGACGATTGGTGTTTTTGATGAAGTAATCCAGTTGTGCCTCTTGTAGCCCTAGTGCTTTGCCAACATCTCTTACTGCACTTTTAAAACGATAAGAGATCACCGTTGCTGCTAAGGCTGCGCGCTCTCGACCATACTTTTGGTAGATGTATTGGATAACTTCTTCACGACGTTCATGCTCAAAGTCCACATCAATATCAGGTGGCTCGTTGCGTTCTTTACTGATGAAGCGCTCAAAAAGTACGGATATCTGACGTGGGTCGACAGAGGTGATCTCAAGGCAGTAACACACAACAGAGTTAGCAGCAGAGCCTCTGCCTTGGTAAAGAATGCCTTTCTGTTTGGCGAACATGACAATGTCGTGAATGGTTAAGAAAAAGAATGGGTAATCGAGTTCTTCAATTAAGCTCAACTCCTTTTCTATGATCTGTTCAATATCTAGGGGGATCCCATCAGGGAAACGATTTTTCTTCCCTTGTTCAACTAAATTTCTGAGATATTGATTTGGTGTTTGTCCTGCAGGGATCAGTTCACTTGGATATTCATAGCGTAAGCTATCAAGATCAAACTCGCACAGGCTCGCGATATGGTTGCTCTCATCCAACCATGATTTTTGGAATATATGGCTGAGCTTATTCATGCTGCGTAAACACCGTTCGGCATTCGCCAGTAAGTGACTGCCAACTTCGGGTACCGAGCATTGATGTTTTATCGCCGTGAGTGAGTGCTGTAATGGCAGGCGATTGGCATTGTGCATCAATACGCCACCGCAGGCGGTGATTGGAAGTTGAAGATGATGAGCAAGCGCAGAGCAATGAGATACATACTCTTGATCGCCTTGCTTGAGATGACGTTGAACTCCGATCCAAAGTCGGCCAGAGTGATGTTGATTGAGCCAGTTGCCCCAGTGGTTGTCTTGAGCTGTTTGCTGGGGGAGCCATATCACCAAACAGTGCTTCGCTGACATGATATCCCACTCAGAGAGTTGATAGTGTCCTTTGTTACTGCGTCTACGTGCATTGGTAATGATACGACATAGTTCAGCGTAAGCTTGTCGGTTTGGGCATAGCAACAACAATTGACACTCTTGGTTTAGCCAAAACATACTGCCGACAATTTGTTTGAGCGTTAGCTGGTGCTCTTTTATTGCAGCGTGCACTTTCACGATACCCGCAACCGAGCACTCGTCGGTGATCGCCAATGCGTTGTAACGTAGGAAATCTGCTTGGAGGACCAGTTCTTCAGCATGGGATGCTCCCTCTAAGAAAGAGTAATTGCTTTGACAAAAGAGTTCAGAGTAGTGCTGTGCCATAGCGTATTAAGTTCCTAATGAAAGTGTATAAACGGTGGTTGGTCATCGCCGACAGCGAACCTATGCGTGACACCTAGTTGATTCATTACTGAAGTCGATTAACTAAATAACCCATGGATGAACCATGCTTTGTTTGGTGTGCGGAACACCCATAACCAGCGCCCGGATTCGCAACGCGCGATGAAATAGTCTCGAATGACTTTTTCGCCATCCCACCATCCAGAAACAATACGCTCAGGGCCTTGAGATAAAGTAACAGGTGTCGTTAATGGCTCCGGCGTTGGCAATAAAATGCTCGGCCGTAAGCGATTTTGTGGTAATGCAGGTGCCTTAGTTGAACGCTCTCTATTCTTGGTCTGAGATGCTAAGTTCGGCAGTGAGTATTGATTGGCTTTCTCCGGCCTTGGATCTTGATGGGTTAAAGGCGAATGAATCGCGGCTTGCCCGAGTTTAGCTTGCAAGAGTGACAGCAGATCTAAGGATGCGAGCGTCCCTGTATTGCCATCAAATAGGTCATGGTAGGTCGTTTGAGGCTCTCCATGACGAATTAAGGATAAGGTTAAGCCCTGCACCGGAGCATTTATGGTGACAGACTCTAGGCTGAGATGAGTCAGTTGTGCCCATTTAGTGGCTAGATAGTCTCCTTGTGCAGAGAAAAAAGGCACACAGTGGTCCTCACAGTCTCGTAGATGCAGAGTGAGTTTGATTTCGAACGCGACCCGGTCTCGGAGCTTTAAAAAGGCTTCGAGTTGTTTGAGTAATTTAGCCAGCGGTTTCTCAATGAATTGCAAGTTCTCGATATCAAACAGTAACTCAAGGTATTGCTCGAACTTTTCTGGTGGGTGATAGAAGTCGATAGGGTGCTTAAATTGCCCATTTAGACGCCCAACATAGTTCACTAGGTCAATATCAAATCGGCGTGCAACATCTTGGATCGGCAGTTTTATTAGGTCACCAACCGTATCCATCCCAACACGCTGTAGACGCTCTATTTGCTTAAGCGGCAATTCAGTACTGGTTAACTCTTGTTGCTGAACATGATGCTTCATTGCCTCTGTGTCGCTTGTGATTAAATCAAGAGATTGTTTTCCAAGTAAAATAGCCGCGAGTGGTGAATAACCAGTAGCAAAATGGAATTGGACATTTAACGTAGAAAGGTGCAGTTGTAACGTTTTCCAGTAGTTAGCAAGTCCGTCATAGAGCGACAACATATTCGACGTTTTAATTAAAAGCCCATTAGGCGGCAGAAGTGCCATATCAGAGGTCACTAGGTAGGCCCAGTGTGCGATCTCTTTAAGTCGGTTTTCTTCAAGTTCAGCACGATAGGGAAGAACTTGGAGTTGGTGATTGAGAGCAGCAGCCGAAGCTAGCCCCATACCTAGTGTGATTCCTGAATCTAAAGCTAAACCATTGGCTTGAATAACCTTATGTGTTTTTTCATCAACAATGATCAGCGGGTGTTCATCTTGTTTCTCACCACTGAACAAACTATCCAGTTGCAATGATGGAAAGTGAAGGTAGAGCCACAACATAGATCACCCTTGTCTCGCAATTGGAAAAGGGACAACGGTCGAATTGTCATTTAACTCTGCCGATGTTTGCTCAGTTAAAAGTGGCCAATGCTGCTGCATGTTAATGACTAAACTGCCGTAAGACCAACTGCCTTTGCGTTTAATGACCTCAACTTTCAAACCAAGATGATACGGCGATAGTTTCATGCTGAGTGACACGGGTAGGGAGAGCTGATTATGGTTACTGTCTTTAAAGTGGAACTGTAAGCACCGACCGGTTTCACTAGCTGCTTGTAGGCGTTTTGTCTGATGGATCTCCAGTTCAGTTCCCCATAACAGCACAGAGTAGCAGGCGCCACTTTTTAGGCACTGTTCAGCAGCCCATAACGCTTCGATATCGCTCTTTGGAGTAATCACAAGAATGTTATTAAGAGATAACCCTTGAGCATCAAAATACTCGCCACAAACATGGCCGGGAGGATTGATGAATACAGCGAGGCGTTGGGCATTTTGTTGCGATAAGTAAGGCGTTAATAAACGGATCTCTCCTAAGCCTGACGGAGATTCGACCTCTATGACACCGTGCGTAGGAAAGCCCCCATTTAGCTGATTATCGAGCTCTGGGTATCCTGTTGAGTGAGTTTGCCCTTGTGTACTAGGCTGCAGACCTTTCCAAATAAGCTGGCGGTCTTGTAGATTTTTGATCAGTTCATGCATAGTTAAATACCTGTATATATATACAGTATACTTAACTCTGAGAATTATGGGAAGAAAAATGAGAAAAAGAAGTCAATCTCATACCTAGTTGTTTGTTTTAAAAACAAAAAAGCCGCATCAGGTGCGGCTTGGTTAGAAAGAGACGTGGTGGAAGGACATTTAATACCCAGGGGGAAGCACCGCGTATACCACTCCATCTTTGGGTTTGCCATTGAAGATAAACCGATTTCGAGCGATGGTTTCACGTTCTGCACCGCATGCTTCGATGAGGTGTTGGCTTGGCAAGTTTTCGAGGTCACAGACAATCTCAAGGCGAGTGAGTTTGAGTTGAGAAAAACAGAACTCGAACAGCGCTAACATAGCCTCCTTTGCGATGCCGCGTCTTTGATATTTATCTGCGACCCAATAGCCTAAGCTTGCCATGTTGAAGGTGTGGTAGAGCTCGTTGATTGCTACCATCCCCATTAATCTGTCACTTTCTCGATCAAATACTCCAAAACCGAATGCATCGGCTTTGACCCAGTTGAGTCGAGTGGCAAGGATAAACTTTTCTGCCTCTTGTTGTGAATACTCTGCGTGGCACCAATCAACCCAACGAAATAGGCTCGGTGATTGTTGGATACACTGAGTAAACTCGGGCGCATCAGACTCTTCTATGATCCTGAGGACTAAGTTGCGGGTCACTATGTGAAAATCGGGACTCATATCGCCCTCCTAATAACAAAACGCCCTCACTAGGAGGGCGTATCGATAGCATATTAAGTGTAGCTTATTGACAGCTTTGGTTACTGTGCAACTCGACGAACCTGAATGATCATGCCTAATAGCGGGTGATCTAGGTAGTGTGTTTCGGTACTGCGCATGCGACGCTTCTGGTCCATACGGTAGCTTTTCAGAAACTCTTCAACTTTTACGGTTGGAGAGATTTCGGTCAAATTGCCTACTTGAATAGTACTATCGGCACCACTGACTGGCGAGTCTAGTTCGATCTGCTGCTCTTGAAGTGTGACTTCTCGAACACTTGGCGCTTTTAGATCAAGAGTTGTCTCTGCGTATAGATAGTGCTGAACGTAGATTTGCAGCTTACCATCCAGTTCATATAGAGGCTTATCAATAGTCTCTTCTTTAATGCCTTCGGCATTGGTTGTGGCGACAGCACTCTTTTCTGAACCATCGGCGTTAAAAGATTTAGAGTAATCTTTACCCGCTTGAATACGGAACACTGGTGCAGCATTACGGCCTTCGTCACCTTGACGCCAAGCAGTATGCATTAACACATCAAAACCAGCATGTTTGCGCAGCTTTTCTTTCTCATCATTCAGCTCATACGCAGAGTAAGGCAGCATCTGGACGCCTTTTTGAGCTCGAAACTGAGAGTTTTGGAAAGAGCCAGCACGCTCAAGAGAAATTTCAGGAAGGCTGTTTGGCCATGATTCATTGACCTGTTCAGCATCAACAGCACGCTTGAAAATGATCACTTCTATATCAAATTGTCTTTGTGCCAAACTTGGCATAGAGACCAACAATAGTAGTAGTGGGATCAGTCGTTTCATTTTTACTCCGTATCCCAGCCGGAACGCCGGCTGGATAAATTAAATGCTCAGTGAAAAAGAGTGGAATTAGCTTGCAGGCAGCAAGTTTTGTCTAAATTCACCCAAAAGGTCACCGACAAATTGAATTCGCTTCCGTCTGTCTACCAATGGTACCGTAAACTTGAACTTAGTTGGCCCTTCCATTGAAAACTTTTGCGGTTGAGATTGCAATAGTTTAACAAGGTACGCAGGGTTTATGTCAGCGTCTGGGTAGAATTCTAAGAAACCACCTTTATCATGGGCTTCAATTTTCTTCGCTTTGATGGCCGCCGCCGCCAGTTTCAGTTCAGAGACTGACAGTAAGTTCTTGGTTGCGTCAGGCAGTACACCGAAGCGATCGATAAGCTCTACTTTCAGCTCTGCCAGTTCATCATTGTTGGCCACGCTAGCGATGCGCTTGTATGTCGACAAGCGAGTATTGATGTCTGGAATATAGTCATCTGGAAGCAGCGCAGGTAGACGCATTTCAATCTCTGTTTGCTCTCGCAGAAGATCATCAAGCGAAGGTTCTTTACCCTCCTTAAGCGCTTCAACCGCTTGCTCTAACATCTCCATGTACAAGCTAAAGCCAACCGATTGGATTTGACCACTCTGCTCATCGCCGAGAAGTTCACCAGCACCACGAATCTCTAAATCGTGAGTCGCTAGTGTAAAGCCAGCACCAAGATCTTCGAGTGAAGCGATGGCATCAAGACGTTTGATTGCATCTTTAGTCATGGCTTTTGGATGAGGCGTTAGAAGGTACGCATACGCTTGGTGGTGTGAACGACCCACACGACCACGCAGTTGGTGTAGCTGTGCCAAACCTAGATTGTCGGCTCTGTCCATTAAAATGGTGTTAGCGGTTGGTACGTCGATACCGGTTTCGATGATGGTTGTACACACCAGCAGGTTAAAACGCTGGTGGTAGAAATCATTCATGATGCGTTCCAATTCGCGTTCGCGCATCTGACCATGAGCCACCGTAACGCGAGCTTCAGGAATCAACTTCTGTAGCGATTCTGCGGTCTTTTCGATGGTATCGACTTGATTGTGCAAGAAGTAGACCTGACCACCACGCATGATTTCACGCAGTACCGCTTCTCTGACCACCGCGTCATCACTTTGGCGAACAAAGGTCTTAATCGCTAATCGACGAGCTGGTGGTGTAGCGATGATCGAAAGATCACGCATGCCGCTCATTGCCATATTCAATGTTCTTGGAATTGGGGTTGCGGTTAGTGTCAGGATGTCTACGTCAGCACGCATCGCTTTGACTTTCTCTTTTTGTCGAACGCCGAAGCGATGCTCTTCATCGACGATGAGTAGGCCAAGGTCGTGGAATTTGATATCACTTGAAAGCAGTTTGTGCGTGCCCACCACAATATCAACTTTGCCCTCTGCAACGTCGGCTAGGATCTGTTTTTGCTCTTTCGCTGACTTAAAGCGAGACAGTACTTCGACGCGAATCGGCAGGTTGGCGAATCGATCTCTGAAGTTTTCGAAGTGCTGTTGTGCAAGTAGGGTAGTGGGTACCAGTACCGCGACTTGTTTTTCGTTATCGGTACAGACAAATGCGGCGCGCATAGCAACTTCTGTTTTACCAAAACCTACGTCACCACAGACCAGCCTATCCATTGCTTTTGGTTGGCACATATCAGACAAGACGGCGTTAATCGCCATAGATTGGTCGTCTGTCTCTTCAAATGGAAAACCTGATTTGAAGGTGGCGTATTGACCGCGGTCTAAGACAAATTTATAACCCGGTTTTAGTTCACGCTTGGCATAGACATCAAGCAGTTCGGCTGCGACGTCTCGGACTTTCTCTGCGGCACGTTTACGCGCTTTCTGCCATGCTTCACCACCTAATTTGTGCAGAGGTGCTGTTTCTTCTGCGCCGCCTGAATAACGGCCGATAAGATTTAGTGAAGCAACTGGTACATAAAGCTTGGCATCGTTTTGATACTCAAGTGTCACGTATTCGGTTTTCATGCCACCGGCTTCGAGAGTTTGTAAGCCAATATAACGGCCAATACCGTGGTCAATGTGAACCACTGGCTGCCCCGGTTTTAACTCAGCAAGGTGGCGAATGACTGTATCGCTATTAACGCTCTTTTTGTCTTTCTTGCGGCGTTGAATTACGCGGTCACCAAGAAGGTCACTCTCACAAATGAAGGCAAGCTCACGCTGAGTATCGATGAAGCCATGTTCTGAAGAGCCGAGAACAAGGTTGAACTTGTCTTTCTCCAACAGTGACTTTTGCAAGGTCTCGACTTCGACAGGGCGGATTTTGATGCCTTGCAGTAGTTCGCACAATGCTTCTCGTCGACCTTGAGACTCTACTGAGAATACAATTTTTCCGGAGAATGATTCGGTGAACTTGCGCAAGTTAGCCAGCGGCTCTTTATTCTGATGCTGGACACTAAGATCAGGCAGTGCTGAGACGGGCAGGTTAGTACGTCCCGATTTTTCCTCTAGGCTATCAAGGCTCAGTACAACTTGAGCCTTTTGTTTAAAGTGACCAAATAGCTCGTCTTTTTTCAACCAAAGTTGGTCAGGCGATAACAATGGGCGCAATGGATCGACACCGCGCTGTTCATAGCGATGTTCTACATCAGTTAGGAAAGTATCGACGGCTTGTTCAATATCTCCTAATGCTAAGATTTGTGTGTCGTCAGCGACATAGTCAAACAAGGTTTCTGTTTGATCGAAGAAGAGCGGTTGCCAATATTCGATACCTGCAGGCCACGTACCCTTAGAGACTTGCATATACACAGATTCAGGTTCGCGGCGTGCTTCAAATTGCTGACGCCAGCGAATACGGAAGTCTTCGATAGCCGAATCCGATGTTGGAAACTCATGAGCAGGAAGAAGGCGAATCTCATCAATATCGGCGATTGAGCGCTGATTTTCAGGATCAAAGGTGCGAATAGTATCGATTTCATCATCGAAAAAGTCGATACGATAAGGGTCTTTGCTGCCCATTGGAAACAAATCTAAGATTGAACCTCGGCTGGCGTATTCACCTGGTCCAAATACTTGGTCAACATAACGGTAGCCAGATTTTTCAAGCTGTAGGCGCAGTTTCTCTAATGAGTAAAGGTCGCCCGTTTTGACCATCAGGGTATGTTGGAGCAGAAACTCTCTCGGAGACTGACGTTGCAGTAGCGTGCTAATTGGTACAATCGTGATACCCGTTTTTAGAGTAGGCAACGCATACAGGTGGGCGATACGGTCCGAAATGATCTCTTGGTGAGGAGAGAAGCTGTCGTATGGCAGTGTTTCCCAATCAGGAAACAGATTGACGGAGTGCTGAGTAAATTGCTCGATCTCTGATTGTAATTTGAGTGCAATTTGAGGATCCGGAACGGCGAGTAATGTATGACTGTTGTGCTGTTCAGCTAAACCGGCAATAGAGGCTGCTAAGGACGAGCCAATAAGATTACCTAAATGTTTTTTGTCCCCTGCGCCGCTTGGCGTCGGTAGAGTAAAAATCGATGTATCGGTCATGGGATTTACTTGTTATCTCGATCGAGTGAACGTTGACGAAGCAGTTTTTGTTGTTGATGCAAGGCTGCTTTAATCAATAGATCTTGGTCAGTGTCGCGCAGATGCGCATATTTAAATAGGACTTCAAATCCGCCGTCTCTTGGTGTTGAACTGCTTACTTGAGCGTAGCAATACACAGCCGCGGCTGGGTGCTCAAGGAACAGTTTCGCTTTGACGTATCTCCCCTGAGTGATATCAGAGCGAGTAAAGCAAGAAAACTGACTCGCACCAAAGCTGTAAGTGTGTGTTCGATGCTCAGCTTGGTCTTGTTGAGAGAGCATAAAGCTGAGTAGTAAGTTAAGCTTAGAGTTTTGAGCATCAAGCAAACTGATAACGTTTTTGAGGTCGCTGTTTTTCAACTCTTTACGCGCGCTGTCTGCCATTAGATCAAGTTGGCTGAATTCACTTGCGACGACAAACGGTGCTGGAATCTCTGATTCGAACTGGATAGGCGACGGGAGAACAAAATCTTCAGCCATCGGCTCGATGTTGGCAGTAAGACTATGGTGGACGGTGAAAAATTCTTGCTCTGTCATGCTTTGGTTCCTTGAAGTGATCTATTGATTATCGCTATGTGGCTACAGTAATCAAGGTTGGTATTGGCAAAGTAGCAAATAGTTTGTTTTTGAAGCGAAAATGATGCTTTGTAAGGTGTCATCGTCGACTAATTCGGTGAATTCACTCTATATTTGCACTTGCCCCCTACACACTGAAAGTAATTCCCGTTACATTAACCCGCAACTCTACTCGATGGTTCAAAGTATGTTTCATCCTATTTCAATGTTTATCGGTCTACGTTATCTAAAAGGCCGTTATGGGGATCGCTTTAGCCGTTTTGTCTCTTATATGTCAACGGCTGGAATCACAATAGGTGTCTTGTCGTTGGTTACTGTTTTGTCAGTAATGAATGGATTCGAAGCGCAGCTCAAAGACCGTATCCTTGGTGTCTTACCTCAAGCGGTCGTTTATGAAAGTGACGCGAAGACACAGCTCACTGACACGCCTCCAGCCTTCGCTCAACAATTATCGTTGAACGGGCATGTCGAGCCTTTAGTTCGCAGTGAAGCTGTGATTCAAAGCTCTGCACAATTGGCCGCGGGTTTACTGATTGGCATTGAACCCGCTTCTGATGATCCATTGCAAAATCACCTTATTGCCGGACGTTTGTCTTCATTGAAGGCAGGCGAGTATCAATTATTTCTAGGTCATACATTGGCGCGCAACCTCAAAGTTTCTTTGGGTGATAAAGTTCGCCTAATGGTGACGTCAGCGAGCCAATATACACCCTTGGGTCGCATTCCAAGTCAGCGTAATTTTACTGTTGCAGGTATTTTTAATACCGGCTCAGATATTGATGGTCAATTAATGGTGACTCACATTGAAGATGCTGGTCGCTTGATGCGTTTCAAGTCGGATACCATCTCAGGTTGGAGACTGTTTTTTGAAGACCCATTTATTGTCGCAGAACTGGCTGAGCAACCTTTACCTGAAGGCTGGGCATGGAGTGATTGGCGTGACCAACGTGGTGAGTTATTCCAAGCCGTTCGTATGGAAAAAAACATGATGGGCTTGATGCTTGGCTTGATCATCGGAGTGGCAGCTTTCAACATTATCTCAGCGTTGATTATGGTGGTAATGGAGAAGCAGTCTGAAGTGGCGATTCTTAAAACACAGGGTATGTCTGATGGACAAGTGATGGGAATATTCATGGTTCAAGGGGCGAGTAGTGGTGTTATTGGTGCGCTCTCTGGTGGCATCTTGGGCGTTGTATTGGCAATGAACCTTAATACTGTTCTAGAAGTCATGGGTGTTGCCCTGTTTTCGTTTGGTGGCAGTTTGCCAATCTTGATTAACCCTATTCAAATTGTCGTGGTGGTTGTTTTGGCGATCGCACTTAGTCTAATAGCGACGGTATTCCCATCTTATCGCGCATCTTCTGTTAAACCTGCTGAGGCTCTTCGTTATGAGTAATTTTCTTCAATGTCGTGACATCCGTAAAACATATCGCGAAGGCTCACTCGATACTGAAGTGTTAAAAGGCGTGAGCTTTGATATCGAGCAGGGCGAGTTAGTGTCGATCATCGGAACCTCGGGTTCGGGCAAAAGTACCTTGCTACATATCTTGGGTGCATTGGACGATGCGTCATCAGGAAGTGTGCACTTTTTAGAGCAGGATCTCGCGGCACTTAGCTCGAATAAGCAGGCTAAGTTACGCAACCAGCATTTAGGCTTTGTCTATCAGTTCCACCATTTACTTGCAGATTTTTCAGCATTAGAAAACGTCGCCATGCCTCTGCTCATCGGTGGTGTGACATCGAACCAAGCAAAAAAAGAGGCGGCGGCACTATTAGATAAGGTTGGGTTAAGTCACCGAATTGATCATCGTCCATCGGAATTGTCCGGTGGTGAAAGACAACGTGTTGCTATTGCGCGAGCTCTGGTTAACAAGCCTTCTTTGGTGTTGGCGGATGAACCGACAGGTAACTTAGATCATGCAACAGCACTCTCAATTTACGATCTGATGCGAGAGCTTAATCGTGAATACAATACGGCCTTTTTGGTCGTGACTCACGATGGTGAGCTAGCCGCGAAAATGGATCGCCAGCTACATATGCAAGATGGGTTGTTAGTGGATGTAAATGAGGAGGTGAATTAGTGTTTGCCTCTCTATCTCTTCTGATTGGTGGACGATTTAGCCGTGCTAAGCAGCGCGACAAAATGGTCTCCTTTATTTCTCTCTCTTCAACCGTGGGGATTGCGGTTGGCGTTGCGGTGATCATCATTGGTCTGTCGGCGATGAATGGCTTTGAGCGTGAGCTTGAGTCTCGAGTGCTTTCTGTTATCTCACACGGTGAATTCGAAGGCGTGAATGAACCGATTGAGCGCTGGCAGCATGTCATTGATGAATCTGTTAGCCATGAAAAGGTTTTGGCTGCCGCACCTTACGTAAAAATTACGGCTCTAGCAGAGCGTGGCAAAGAACTTAAGGCGATTGAAGTTCGTGGTATCGATCCAGAGCTTGAATCACAGGTATCGAGCCTTGGAAATTTCATTGATGAGTCAGTCTGGCAATCATTTAACAGCGGTGAGCAAAAAGTCATTCTTGGCTCGGGTGTAGCGGACACGATTGGGGCTAAAGTAGGAGACTATTTAACCTTGATGATTCCAACAGCGAATGGGTCCGTTAAGGTTCAGGCACCAAAGCGTGTTCGAGTAAAAGTGGCGGGATTATTGACCCTTAATGGGCAGATTGACCATAACTTAGCCCTTGTGCCATTAAAGGATGCGCAAAGCTATGCCAAATTGGGTGATGCTGTGACTGGCGTTTCACTTAAGGTCAACGATGTTCTAAATGCGAATAACATTGTGCGCGAAGTTGGTAACCAGTTGGATGTGTATGTATACCTGAGAAGTTGGCAACAAAAATATGGCTTCTTGTACCGTGATATTCAGTTAGTACGCACTATCATGTACCTGGTTATGGTGCTAGTCATTGGCGTCGCCTGTTTCAATATTGTTTCGACACTCATGATGGCAGTGAAAGACAGAGCATCAGAGATTGCCATTTTAAGAACCATGGGCGCTTCCGATGGGTTGGTTAAACGTATCTTTGTTTGGCAGGGCGCGTTCTCTGGTGTGCTAGGTAGCTTAGTTGGCAGCGTGATTGGTGTATTGGTGGCGCTCAATCTTACGCACTTGATTAAAGGATTAGAGGCACTGATTGATCACCAGTTTCTGTCTGGCAACATTTACTTTGTGGATTTCTTGCCTTCACAGCTGGATATGGTTGATGTATTTGTGGTGTCTGGCACTGCGATAGTTTTGAGTCTATTGGCGACCTTATACCCGGCCTCTCGCGCTGCGAAGTTAAATCCGGCAGCGGTATTAAGCTCCAAATAGTGACTTATCAATGACATAAAAAAGATCCCGATTGGGATCCTTTTTTGTTTTCTTTATTTGTTGCTAAGCACTATTTGTGAAAGTGCATGCAACAGAGTTTTAATTCTTGTCTAGCCGCTCGGCTTACACTCGTTGACTACTAATGAAGCGAAGGTTGTCGTGACAATCTTGTTTCTACCTAACCTGTCTCTTCTTCCAACTTCTCACAACTGAATATCGCCACAATCCGCGGATTCCGAAATAACCGATCATTGCGGAAACGATGCCACAGATTAGGCAGCCAAGTAGGAATGGAGGCCCGATGGTGCTCATTTGAGCAAGAATGAAGTCCCAAGAAAGTTCAAAGTGGAACGGTTGAGGTGGTACATGCATGACGAATGCACCGACTTTGTAAGCAAAATAAAACAGGACGGGCATAGTCACTGGGTTACTCACCCACACTAATGCAACAGCCAGCGGCAGATTAACGCCACACATAACAGCAAGACCTGCAGACATAATCATCTGGCTTGGCAGTGGAACAAAGGCCATGAATAAGCCAACGGCAAATGCACCTGCGGCAGAGCGTCGGTTTAAGCACCATAAATTTGGGTTATATAGCACGTTGCCAAAAACTTTTAATGCTTTCTGACGCTTGATGAGCTCATGGTCAGGCATAAAACGCTTAATAAACTTTCTTGGCATATAGGAAGTAACTCTTTTGTTTAATACTTGGTTTTTATTGTCTTTTTCTTTGACATTAATGTCAGCAAGCCTGTGGCCTGTCATGCCCCATTGGAACTGGGCTTGGGTGATAGTGCTAGTTTTTATAGCATCAACCAAGTATAGCGTTTCCCAACCTTTTAGAGGTGTTCTCTGCGGGGTGATTATGGTTTTAATAGTCAGTGGTTTGGTAAAACAGCAAACAACTGTACTCTTTAAGTCCGGGCAGGATATTACCATAAATGCATCGGTTGTTAGCCTTTTTAGTGAAAATAGCCGAGGTTATGAAAGCGTAATTGTAGTTAGATCAATTAACGGCGATAAATTAGCCAAGTGGCAATGGGTAAAGACAAGGTTGTTCACGCCTTTTCGAGTTACTCAGGGCGAAAAAATTGAGCTGAGCGTTAGGGTGAAACCTATTTTAGGTAAGCTCAATGAGGCTGGTTTTGATTTAGAGACATACTCTTTTAGTCAAAAAATAGTCGCTCATGCTTCCTACCTGCCCGGTACGCGCTACCGCATTCAATCGACTTCCTCTTGGAGAGCGATTTGGTTTGACCAAGTTACGCGAAACCTCAATTCACTATCCAATCGAGATTTAATCGTCGCGTTAACTTTTGGCTATCGTGACTTTATCTCACAACAAAGATGGTCTGAGCTTAAAAGCAGCGGCTTGATTCATTTAGTCGCGATTTCCGGTCTACATATCGGTATGGCCTTTGGCATCGGTTATCAGTTAGGGCGCAGCATACGATGTCTGATTCCACCCATGACTTGGGCTCCTTTTGTATCAGGCTTAGTTATCGCGTTTGTTTATAGTTGGTTCTCTGGCTTTACATTACCAACGATAAGGGCATTAGTGATGTGTTGTTTGGGGAGTTACTTTGTTTGGCAAGGAAGGAGTATCAACAGTCTGAATTTTATCTTGTTGAGTATCTGTATTGTTCTCGTTATCTGGCCATACTCGACACTTACTGGAAGTTTCTGGCTCTCTTTTGGCTCATTAGCAGCCGTTCTTTATGCAGTTGCAATGTCGAGTTCTGAACATTCTCATACTCGCTTTATCGGAAAGCTAATCATGGCCGTTAAAGTTCAGTGTGTACTTACTCTCTTGTTGCTACCTATGACTCTTTATTACTACCAAGGCTTAAGCGCTGTTTCAGTTTTTTATAACTTGTTGATGTTGCCTTGGGTAACGTTTCTCGTGATGCCGATGCTATTTCTAGCCTTATTTGTACACATCTTTGTATCAGAGAAGATAAAGGTTTTATGGGAGGTGATTAACGCTTTACTAGAGGTTATCTCGGTATCATCTGCTTGGTCTAAACCATTTTGGTGGGAGCTTGATATGCAGGTGGCTCAATGGGTGAGTCTCGCAGTATTCATTAGTCTGTTCATTTATCGCTATTTTAAACCTTGGGTGAGTATATTACTGCTTGTGCTGGTTAGTATTCGTGAAGTAGGACCTGGAAATACCACCCAAGAATGGCAAGTTGATGTATTAGATGTTGGACATGGACTAGCGGTAATTATCGAGAAAGATGAACGTACTCTTCTTTATGATTTGGGTAATAATTGGCAAGGTGGGTCTGTTGTCACTTCTACGTTATTACCGCTGTTACAACAAAGAGCTAACCCGGCGATTGATGGTGTCATACTCAGCCACTTAGACTCCGACCATGCAGGAGGATTACATGATCTCATCAAGTTAGAGTCGGGATTTTGGGTGCGAAGTAGCCAATGGTTAAGTGAACAGGCTCAGTCTACAGTGCATACTTGTATCGCAGGTGATAGTTGGTATTGGCAAGGTTTGAAATTTAACGTCCTTTGGCCGCCAAAACTGACAAAGCGAGCTTATAACCCACATTCGTGCGTTGTGCGTCTATTTGATCCGCGAAGTCAATTTTCTATGCTGCTTACAGGGGACATCGAGCTAGTCAGTGAATGGATGTTGTCGAGAAAAGGTTCAGCTCTAAAAAGTGACGCCATGCTTGTCCCACATCACGGTAGCAAAACCTCGTCAAGTCGCCGCTTTATTGCAGCGGTTTCTCCCACGTTGGCGATTGCTTCATTAGCAAAGGGCAATCGTTGGGGAATGCCCAATAGAGAGGTAGTTGATAGATATCAGTCGATTAATGCGAAATGGTTAGATACAGGCGAAAGTGGTCAAATTAGCATCAGGGTTGGAGCCAAAGACTGGAATTATCATTCGATTAGACAAGATAGAGCACAGCCATGGTATAGGCAGATGCTCAGGAAGGGAGTAGAATAGATAGATTATTGTGAGAAAAATTAAGCGATTCCATGTCTATAGAAAAAGATGAGAGTACCTGGGCAACCTTTAAGCGACTTTGGGTCTATATTCGACTTTATAAGTCAGGCTTAGCAGTAGCGGTGGTTGCTCTGATTATCAACGCGATTTCTGATACTTATATGATCTCGTTGTTGAAACCACTACTCGATGAAGGTTTTGGTAGTGCAGAATCTGACTTCTTACGAACCCTCCCACTTATTATTTTCGCTATGATGTTTATTCGTGGCGTCAGTGGTTTTGTATCTACCTATTGTTTGAGTTGGGTCTCTGGCAATGTCGTGATGCAAATTCGCCGCAAGATATTCAATCATTTCATGCATATGCCAGTATCGTTCTTTGATAAAGAGCAGACTGGCGCACTTTTATCGCGTATTACTTACGACTCAGAGCAGGTGTCTGCTGCAACTAGCAAAGCACTGGTCAGTATTGTTCGTGAAGGCGCAAGCATCATTGGTTTATTGGTATTGATGTTCTGGAATAGCTGGCAGCTTTCACTGGTATTGTTTGCGGTAGCTCCTATTGTTGCTTGGGCAATTAGCGTTGTTTCTAAGCGATTTAGAAAAATATCGAAGAACATGCAGACCAGTATGGGGCATGTAACATCTTCTTCAGAGCAGATGCTGAAAGGTCACAAAGTCGTATTGACTTACGGTGGTCAAGAAGTGGAAAAAGAGCGTTTTGACACTGTTAGTAATCAAATGCGCCAGCAGACGATGAAGTTGGTGACGGCACAAGCCGCGGCTAACCCAATTATTCAGATGATAGCGTCGGTTGCCATTGTCGTGGTTCTATTTCTAGCCAGTGTTGATTCAATTAAGGCGGAACTGACTCCTGGTACTTTTACCGTAGTTTTTTCTGCGATGTTTGGTTTAATGCGTCCACTCAAAGCACTGACAAACGTTACATCTCAATTCCAACGAGGTATGGCGGCAAGCCAAACGTTATTTGAATTAATGGATTTAGAAACTGAGAAAGACACAGGAACACTAAAACCTCAAACAGTTAAAGGTGAGGTTGAGGTAAAAGACATTACATTTACATATCAAGGAGCAGACAGCCCCGCGCTAGAGAATGTAAGTTTTTCTATTCCAAAAGGTAAAACATTAGCATTAGTCGGGCGTTCAGGCTCGGGTAAAAGTACTATTGCTAACCTTTTCACCCGTTTCTATGATGTCGACTCGGGTACGATTGAGCTCGATGGTCATGATATCCGTGACTACGAATTGAGAAACCTTCGCCAGCATTTTGCTTTAGTTTCGCAAAATGTACATTTGTTCAATGACACTGTGGCTAACAACATCGCGTATGCTGCAGAAGAAGAGTACACACGTGAACAGATTGAACATGCAGCAAAACTGGCTCATGCGACGGAGTTTATCGAAGGCATGGAGAATGGTTTCGATACGGTCATTGGTGAAAATGGTGCAAGTTTATCTGGTGGTCAGCGTCAACGCTTGGCTATCGCTCGAGCACTGCTGAGAGATGCCCCTGTACTGATTCTTGATGAGGCAACTTCAGCTCTAGATACCGAATCTGAGCGTGCAATTCAATCTGCTTTGGACGAACTACAAAAAGATAAGACCGTTCTTGTGATTGCGCACCGCTTATCGACGATTGAGCAAGCCGATGAAATTTTGGTTGTAGATGATGGCCATATTGTCGAACGAGGCGCCCACGCTGAGCTCATTCAGCATGATGGGGCCTATGCTCAACTTCACCGCATTCAGTTTGGTGAGTAAGGGGCGAGTTCGTCGTGGTCGAAAAGATTTGGTTTGAAAATCATCCTTTAAAATACCTACTTTGGCCACTGTTGTGGCCATTGAGTCTGGTGTTTAGTCTTGTCAGTAAAAGACGTCGCCAAGCATATCAACAAGGCAGTAAGCCAAGTTACCGAGCACCAGTGCCGGTGATTGTCGTTGGGAATATTACGGCTGGTGGCAATGGCAAAACGCCCGTTGTTGTTTGGCTCGTCGAGATGCTGCAATCCCAAGGATATACGCCAGGTGTGGTGTCACGTGGCTATGGTGCAAAAGCGCCTAGTTATCCTCTTGTCGTAACTGAAGAGACGCCAGCAGCTCATTGTGGTGATGAACCTCGTTTGATTATGAAAAGAACAGGAGCTCCTGTTGCTGTGGATCCGGTTAGAGCCAATGCAGTTAAAGCACTGCTGGATTCTAACGTGGACGTTATTGTCACAGATGATGGCCTTCAACACTATGCTTTAGAAAGAGATATCGAGTTTGCAGTTGTCGATGGAGCACGCCGCTTTGGTAACCAACAAGCCATTCCACTGGGACCGCTGCGCGAACCGGTATCACGCCTAGGTGAGGTTGATTTCATCGTGGCAAATGGTGGGAAGCCTGAACCTAATGAAATTGCGATGTCATTAGTACCTAGCCAAGTAGTTAACTTAAAGACTGGGGAAAAAATCGCATTAGAAACTCTGACAAAACTAGTTGCGTTTGCGGGAATCGGCCACCCCCCACGTTTTTTCAAAACACTAGAAGACCTTGGTGCTGATGTCATTCATACTCAAGGCTTCGCTGATCACAAAGATTTTGAACAAGATGAACTGTTCGCTCTTGCTGGAAAGGGCGAGAACATCATAATGACAGAAAAAGATGCTGTGAAATGTGAAAGTTATGCGCAAGAAAACTGGTGGTATCTACCTGTCTCAGCGCAATTTGACCAAGCATCACAAAACAAAGTTATGCAAAAAATTAAAGAGGTTATGGAATACTATGGATCACCGTCTACTTGAAATCGTTGCTTGCCCTGTTTGTAAAGGTAAATTAACTTTTGATAAAGATAAGCAAGAACTGATTTGTAAACTTGATCGCCTTGCATACCCAATTAAAGAGGGTATTCCTGTGCTTCTTGAGCCAGAGGCTCGCACAATCTCAATGGACGAGGGCAAATAATGTCATTTACGGTTGTCATCCCAGCTCGTTACCAATCGAGCCGTTTGCCAGGGAAACCTTTAGCCGATATTGGCGGTAAGCCTATGATTCAATGGGTTTACGAACAATCTGTGAAAGCTGGTGCCGATAAAGTGATTATCGCAACAGACGATTCTCGAGTTGAAAAAGCAGCCAAAGCATTTGGTGCAGAGGTCTGTATGACTTCTCCCAAGCATGAGTCAGGCACTGAGCGCCTAGCTGAAGTGATTGAAGTGATGAACATCCCGGATGATCACATCATTGTAAATGTGCAAGGCGATGAACCTTTGATTCCACCAAGTATTATCAACCAGGTAGCGAATAACCTCGCTGGCAGCCAAGCGCCAATGGCAACCTTAGGTGTGGAGATCACTCACGTTGATGAAGTGTTTAACCCTAACGCTGTTAAAGTTGTAACAGACAAAGATGGTTATGCACTGTACTTTAGCCGCGCCACGATTCCTTGGGATCGCGATGCATACGCTAATAATGGAACCAGTGCAGAATTGCCACTGTTAAGACATATTGGCATTTACGCCTACCGCGCAGGTTTTATTAACACCTATATAAATTGGGAACCAAGCACACTTGAGCGTATAGAGTGCTTAGAGCAGCTGCGCGTACTTTGGTACGGCGAAAAAATCCACGTCGATATCGCTGCAGAAGCGCCTGCCGCAGGTGTTGATACACCTGAAGACCTTGAAGCGGTTAGAGCGATTATTGGGTAATTTATCCTTTCGAAACGCTTTATCAAGTCTTATCAAAACCTCGCATAGTCGCGAGGTTTTTTTATTTTAGTAACAATAAATTTAAGCTTGAGCATATGAAATTTATAGATATCTTGCTGTCTGAGTTCTAAAGGGATTAATGTGAGATTTACCTCGCCCCGACACCAATTTTTCTCTATAATATGCCGCCTGTTAACGCAGTTGTATTATGCGAGTGCGGAATAAAACTTACGAAGAAACGTGGAGTAAAACATGCCTTCTCAAAGCCCAGTGATTACGGTTGATGGCCCAAGTGGTGCAGGTAAAGGTACCCTATGTATGTTGCTAGCTGAAAAGCTAGGTTTTCACTTACTAGACTCGGGTGCTATCTATCGAGTGCTTGCATTAGCGGCAATCCATCACGGTGTAGACACAGAGTCTGAAGACGCTCTAGTACCTTTAGCAACGCATTTAGACGTTCAGTTTATTGCTGAAGGTGAGTTGGTAAAAGTGATTCTTGAAGGCGAAGATGTCTCTGGCGAGCTTCGCAAAGAAGAGACGGGTATGGCTGCTTCAAAGGTTGCTGCGTTACCACGTGTTCGTGAGGCACTACTACGTCGTCAACGTGCATTCAGTGCTGAGCCAGGACTTGTTGCAGATGGCCGTGATATGGGTACAGTTGTTTTCCCGAGTGCTGAAGCGAAAATTTTCCTAGATGCTAGCGCTGAAGAGAGAGCGAATCGCCGCCTTAAACAGTTGCAAGGCAAAGGCTTAGATGTTAAATTTGACGACCTTTTGAGCGAGATCCAAGAGCGAGACGACCGAGATCGTAATCGCCCAGTAGCGCCATTACGCCCTGCTGAGGATGCGCTTGTGCTTGATTCTACCTCAATGAATATTGAGCAGGTAGTTGAAAAAGCACTACACTATATTGAATCGAAACTGGCTGGGTAACTTTTACCGAGCCGGCAAGAACGTTGGTTGCAAGGATGATAACCGGCGAATTTATCAACCCCATGCGGTAGGATACCCATGGACGTTTAATTATTGAAGATTAAATAATGACTGAATCTTTTGCTCAACTCTTTGAAGAGTTTCTAAACGAAACAGAATTCCAACAAGGCAGCATCGTTAAAGGTACTGTAGTAGCTATCGAGAACGGTTTCGTTCTTGTTGACGCTGGTCTTAAGTCTGAATCTGCTATCCCTGCTGAACAGTTCAAGAACGCTGCTGGCGAACTTGAAGTTGAAGTTGGCGCTGAAGTAGACGTAGCTCTAGACGCTGTTGAAGACGGTTTCGGTGAGACTCAACTTTCTCGTGAGAAAGCTAAGCGTCACGAAGCTTGGATCGTTCTTGAGAAAGCTTGCGAAGAAGCTGAAACTGTTGTTGGTATCATCAACGGTAAAGTTAAAGGCGGTTTCACTGTTGAACTAAACGGTATCCGTGCTTTCCTTCCAGGTTCTCTAGTAGACGTACGTCCTATCCGTGACACTGCTCACCTAGAAAACAAAGAGCTAGAGTTCAAAGTAATCAAGCTAGACCAGAAGCGTAACAACGTTGTTGTTTCTCGTCGTGCTGTTATCGAATCTGAGAACAGCGTTGAGCGTGACGAACTTCTTGAAACTCTACAAGAAGGTACTGAAGTTAAAGGTATCGTTAAGAACCTTACTGACTACGGTGCATTCGTTGACCTTGGCGGTGTTGACGGTCTTCTACATATCACAGATATGGCTTGGAAGCGCGTTAAGCACCCATCAGAGATCGTTAACGTTGGTGACGAAATCCTAGTTAAAGTTCTTAAGTTCGACCGTGAGCGTACTCGCGTATCACTAGGTCTTAAGCAACTAGGCGAAGATCCATGGGTAGCAATCGCTAAGCGTTACCCAGAAGGTCACAAGCTTTCTGGTCGTGTTACTAACCTAACTGACTACGGCTGCTTCGTTGAAATCGAAGAAGGCGTTGAAGGTCTAGTACACGTTTCTGAAATGGATTGGACTAACAAGAACATCCACCCATCTAAAGTTGTTAATGTTGGCGACGAAGTTGAGGTTATGGTTCTTGATATCGACGAAGAACGTCGTCGTATCTCTCTAGGTCTGAAACAGTGTAAAGCTAACCCATGGCAGTCATTTGCAGAAATGCAAGCTAAGGGCGACAAAGTTACTGGTAAGATCAAGTCTATCACTGACTTTGGTATCTTCATCGGTCTTGAAGGCGGTATCGACGGTCTAGTACACCTATCTGACATTTCTTGGAATGTTGCTGGTGAAGAAGCTGTACGTGAGTACAAGAAAGGCGACGAAATCTCAGCAGTTGTTCTTGCAGTAGATGCAGAGCGTGAGCGTATTTCTCTTGGCGTTAAGCAAATGGAAAACGACCCGTTCAACGCATACGTTGCTGACAACAAGAAAGGTGTTCTTGTAAACGGTACTGTTACTGCAGTTGACGCGAAAGGCGCTACTATCGAGCTAATCGAAGGCGTTGAAGGTTACATCCGCGCTTCTGAAGTTTCTCGCGACCGCGTAGAAGATGCGTCTCTAATCCTAAGCGTTGGTGACAGCGTTGAAGCGAAGTTCACAGGTGTTGACCGTAAGAACCGCGTAATCAACCTATCTATCAAAGCTAAAGATGAAGCTGAAGAGCAAGAAGCAATGGCTTCACTGAACAAGTCTGACGAAGGCGCGTTCGGTAACGCAATGGCAGACGCATTCAAAGCTGCTAAAGGCGAATAATTTAATTTTTCGCTAAGAAAGGGACCTTTGGGTCCCTTTTTTTTTGCTTATTTTTCCGATAGGTCTATAATTTCTAAAAAGAAAACCAACGAGGGTAACTATGACTAAGTCTGAATTAATTGAAAGGCTATGCGCTGAGCAAACGCATCTTTCTGCAAAAGAAATTGAAGACGCTGTAAAAGACATTTTAGAGCACATGGCTTCAACATTAGAAAGTGGTGATCGCATCGAAATTCGTGGTTTTGGTAGCTTCTCGCTGCACTACCGTGAGCCTCGCATTGGCCGTAACCCAAAAACGGGTGACAAAGTAGAGTTAGACGGTAAATACGTTCCTCACTTCAAACCTGGTAAAGAGCTACGCGAGCGAGTAAATACAGGAATGTAGACTACTTATCGGAATTTAGAAAAGCGGCATACTACAATGTATGCCGCTTTTTTATGACCATAATATGGTGGTCTGATAAGTAATTTTCCTGCATAATCGTACTGCTAATTAACCAATGAGTGATGAATATGAAAATTATAAAAATAGTCGCTGTTATTGCACTTTTCCTAATTGCACTGGCTTTAGGCTCTCAAAACCAAACTATCGTGAACTTCAACTATCTGCTTGCCCAAGGTGACTTCCACCTATCTACATTACTTGGTGTAGTATTTGTATCGGGTTTTGGTCTAGCATGGATTGTGTTTGGTAGCATGCACATGAAATCTCAGCTACAGATCCATCGTTTAAAGAAAAAGCTAAACAAGCAATCAAAGCAAGTCGCTGTAGAATCAAAAGCTTGATAGCTGAGAAAGGCTAATACTGAATGTTAGAGTTACTGTTCTTACTTTTACCCATTGCAGCTGCTTACGGTTGGTATATGGGTAATCGTAATGCTCAGCAAGAAAAGCAAAAGCAATCTCATCAGATATCTCGTCAGTATGTGACAGGTCTGAATCTACTTTTATCTGATCAGTCAGATAAAGCGGTAGACCACTTTATTGAACTGCTTCAAGTTGATAACGAAACGATTGATACACACCTAGCGTTAGGTAACCTGTTTCGTTCTCGAGGGGAGGTTGATCGCGCTATTCGAATCCACCAAAACCTTATTTCCCGTTCAGGTCTTACTATTGACCAAAAAAATCTCGCACTACAGCAACTTGCAAAAGACTACATGGCTTCAGGCTTTTTAGACCGAGCAGAGAAAATCTTTGAGCAACTCGTTGATGAACCTGAGCATAAAGAGAGTGCGCTTCAACAGTTGGTTTCTATCTACCAGCAAACTCGAGAATGGAGTAAAGCCATTCAATATGGCAATGTGCTGATTAAAATTAGCAAGAAGAAGCTTAAGATGCGTGCTACGGTTGCTCATTTCTGGTGTGAAATGGCGATGCAAGAGCAGGCTGAAGGTAATAAATCAAAAGCGATACAGCACTTTAAAAAGGCACTCAGCGAAGATCCTAAATGTGTTAGGGCTAGCATTGCATTATCTAAACTTCATTTAGCCAATGAAGAATATAAGAAGACGATCGAATATCTTGAATCTGTTATCGATCAAGACATCGACTTTATCAGTGAAGTACTGCCGACTTTAGCGGATTGTTATCATCACTTGGGGCAGGAAGCTCAACTTGTAGAATTCCTCAAGACTTGCATTCAAAGAAAAGCAGGCGTATCCGCTGAGTTAATGTTGGCACAATTGGTTGCTCAGCATGAAGACATCGGCTCTGCACAAGAGCTTCTGACGAAGCAACTTCTTAAAAACCCTACCATGAAAGGCTTCTATCGATTGATTGATTATCATATTGCAGAAGCAGAAGAGGGTCGCGCTAAAAATAGTCTGACCACTTTACAATCTATGGTTGGCGAACAATTAAAAATGAAGCCTCACTACCGCTGCCGGAAGTGTGGTTTCTCTACCCACTCTCTATATTGGCACTGCCCTTCGTGTAAGGGGTGGGGAACGATCAAGCCGATCCGTGGGCTTGATGGTGAGTAAATTTATGGTCAATGTTAGACCAAATTATATAGTGCAGCTTTCGGGCTGCATTTTTATGAGTAAAATTTAAGACAATAAACTGCGTTAGGAGATGAAATGAACGATCAAAAAATCATTGTAGCACTGGATTACGACAACCAAGCAGACGCTTTGGCCTTCGTTGACCGAATTGATCCAGCATCTTGTCGCCTAAAAGTAGGTAAAGAGATGTTCACTCTATTCGGGCCAGAGTTTGTACGTGAGCTGCATAAGCGTGGTTTCTCGGTTTTCTTAGATTTGAAATTCCACGATATCCCAAATACATGCTCTAAAGCGGTACGTGCAGCAGCAGAAATGGGTGTTTGGATGGTGAACGTCCACGCTGGCGGTGGTGAGCGTATGATGACAGCATCACGTGAGATTCTTGAACCTTACGGAAAAGACCGTCCATTGCTGATTGGTGTAACAGTACTTACAAGTATGGAGCAGCAAGATCTTGCAGGTATTGGGCTTGATATCGAGCCACAAAAACAGGTAATGCGTCTGGCAAACCTAACTAAAAATGCAGGTTTAGATGGTGTTGTTTGTTCAGCGCAAGAAGCCTCTTTGCTCAAGGGTGAATTAGGCCAAGAATTCAAATTGGTTACGCCAGGTATTCGTCCAATAGGCGCTGAAGTCGGTGACCAAAAACGTATTATGACACCAACAAAAGCGATTCAATCCGGCTCAGACTACTTAGTTATTGGTCGTCCAATCACTCAAGCCGCTGATCCTGCTGAAGTGTTAAAGAATATTAACAACGAATTGTTACATATGAACAACAACTAATTATTCTGCAGGTGCATGGTTTTACTTGTTTGATTAAATTAGCAAACGTTTAAACTGTGCACCTTGTAGTGATAATCACTATATAAACCTGTTTCTATAACTTTCCCTTCTAAAATATATACTTATCAGCATATTCCTTCGATTTTATTTTCACTTAACCTAATTATGGGCTAAATAAACCGACGCACATTGTGGTTTTACATCGGGATTTTCTAAGATTAACTATAATAATATGACTTGGGTCGATAATTTTTAATGTTAATTGGATGTAATTATTTAATTCAATATTCTTATGAATTAGAGTTTACGAATTGTTAACTCATCAGACCAGTGTGTAAGTTGGTAATAATACCTACAGGATGTGGTTTAAATGTAATTAATTGGTACGGAGTACTTCCAATTGTTAGCTTATATATTGAGGCGTTTATTACTTGTCATTCCAACATTTATAGGAATAACAATCTTAATATTTGCCATTACTCGTTTTGTTCCAGGTGGGCCGGTGGAAAGAATGCTGTCAAAAATGCATTCTGGAACGGACAGCGCTGCAGTAAGTGTCGCAGGTAATAATTCATCACTATCAGATGAACAAATTGCCGAGCTCAATGAGTTTTATGGATTAGACAAACCTATATTAGAATCTTATGTTGATTGGTTATCTAAGATCGTCGTATTAGATTTTGGTGAATCAACACGTTATTACGAACCCGTAAATGACATGATTGCTGAACGTTTACCAATCTCGTTGTTTTATGGAGGCATGACGTTTTTTATCAGTTATTTTATATCCATTCCACTTGGATATTATAAGGCGATAAAGCATGGCTCGGTATTTGATTCGGCATCTTCTATTTTAATATTTATCGGTTATGCATTACCCGGGTATGTGGTTGGTGTATTTTTAATCACTCTATTTGCTTATAACCTTGATTGGTTCCCAATGGGTGGGTTCGTCGGAGATGATTTTGAGGACTATGAAAATTGGGTAGATCAATTTAAAGACATTATGTGGCATGCAGTACTTCCTCTCATTTGTTATTTGATTGGTGACTTCGCTACATTAACGATGACCATGAAAAATAATCTGATGGAAAACCTTTCTGCAGATTACATTCGAACAGCAATTGCAAAGGGATTACCTTTCAAACAAGCGGTTAAAAAACATGCATTGCAGAATAGTTTAATTCCGATAGCGAGTCATTTTGGTAACTCATTATTGTTCTTTATGTCGGGTTCTTTTCTAATTGAGGTTATTTTTAACATTGATGGCATTGGCTTATTAGGTTACGAGTCAATAATGGAGCGTGATTATCCGGTCGTTATGGGGATAGTTGCTATCAACGCGGCGATGCTGATGATTGGTAATATTCTATCTGATCTTTGTGTTGCGGCTGTCGACCCTAGAGTGAGGTTTGGAGCATGATTAGATTAACCCCACTTACACAGAAAAAGATCAAACACTTTAAAGAAATAAAGCGTGGATATTGGTCGTTGCTCGTCCTCAGCTCACTGTTGATTCTGTCTATTTTTGCTGAGCTTTTAATTAACAGTAAGGCGTTGGTCGTTAGCTACAAAGGAGAGTGGTCATTTCCAGTTTTCTCTGACGTCAGGTCGGGTACGGACTTTGGTTTGAGTTATGCGAGCGAAGCTGATTATAGAAAACTGCAGCAGATATTTGCAGAAGAAGCTCAGGGCGACTTTGTCATTATGCCTATCGTACCGTGGAATCCATATGAACAAGACTTTTCCGGAGACTTTCCTCCGCTAGCACCGAGTATTGATAGCAAACACTATTTGGGTACAGATGCGATAGGCCGCGATATCTTAGCTCGTTTGGTCTATGGCTTTCGTATAGCGATGGGCTTCGCGTTGATGACAATGGCGATCTCTTATGCAATAGGCACTGTAGTTGGGTGCTGCATGGGCTTCTTTGGCGGTAAGTTTGACTTGTTTGTTCAAAGGCTCATAGAGATTTGGTCAATGGTACCATTTCTCTACGTCATTATGATCTTAGTCTCGATAACTCAACCGACGTTCACACTGTTTGTTGCTATTAATGTGTTATTCGGTTGGATGGGTATCACTTGGTATATGAGAACCATGACGTATAAAGAATCGGCTCGCGAATACGTTATGGCAGCAAGGGCTTTAGGGGCCTCAACAACACGCATTTTAGTGCATCATATCTTGCCTAATACTATGGTTATGATTGTTACGTTAGCGCCCTTTACGATCGCCGCTAATATTACCGCTCTCACTGCGTTGGACTATCTAGGGCTTGGTTTAATGCCTCCTACACCGAGTTGGGGGGAACTATTGCAACAAGGTAAATCGAATCTTGATGCCCCTTGGATTGTGGCTTCAGTAGTTGGAGCGATAGTAGCGGTATTGGTCATGGTGACCTTTATAGGTGAAGCGATACGCTCGGCATTTGATCCCAAAAAGTTTACACGTTACGTATAGCTTGAATTCAGACATTTACAGGAAGTATCCAGTTACAGGATGTAATTATGAATAAAACACTCTCAATATGTATTTCCGCGCTGATGGCAAGCTTGTCACCATCAGCCTTTTCTCAAACCGCGACTTTACCTCAGGGGCTAGAGTGGTTATCCAATAACAATGAGCCTCTATTCGCTTCGGAAGATGCGATACGCGGTGGTACATTGCGTACATTCATGGCTAGCTTTCCTCAAACTCTACGTAGCGTAGGGCCAGATGCGAACTCGGGATTACGTCATTATTTTATGGATGGCGCTCCGAAGCTAGCTCAGAGACACCCGAATACAGGAAAGTGGATCCCTCAGTTAGCAACTGATTGGGCTTTTTCTGAAGATAACAAGACGGTCTATTTTAAGCTTGATCCTAATGCGATGTGGTCGGATGGTGAGAAGATAACGGCCGATGATTACCTGTTCATGCTCACTTACTACCGTTCTAAAGACATCGTCGATCCTTGGTACAACGATTTTTTCTCAACGTCTATCGTCGATGTAACCAAGGTTGATGAATACACCATTGCAGTAGAGACAGCCGTAGAACAGAGTCAAGATGCACTTATGGTGTTGATCAACATGCCAAGTAATGGCTTTCAGCCAAGACCTGAACACTATTTTTCAGGCGAGAAAGACGCTAATAATGACGGAATGGTGGATAATTTTGTCCGAAAATATAACTTTAAAAGTGAACCTACAGCTGGGCCGTACTACCTAGACAAAGTGAAAAAAGGTAAGAGTGTGACCTTTAAGCATGTCGGAGAAAATTGGTGGGGTTACTCCAATCGTTATTATCAGAATCGTTATAATGTCGATAAGGTGCGCATTACCGTTATTCGAGACTTTGATATCGCACTTAAGCACTTTGAAAAAGGAAAACTGGACTATTTTGATTTAGTTCTTCCAGAGTACTGGCATGGAAAGTCTGACTCTCAAGCGTTTAAAGACGGTTATATCCAGAAGTTTTGGGGCTTCAACCAAACGCCTCAAGGTGCCGGTGGTTTGTGGATGAATACTGCTCAGCCATTACTAGAGGATATCAACGTCCGCAAAGGCATTATGCACGCTACGGATTATGACGGCATGATTAAAAACATCATGCGTGGGGACTATTCTCGTAAGCCGCATGGGTTGGGCTTTGGACATGGGCAATACGATAACCCAGCCAATAAAGCACCTGAGTTTGACCCTCAGTTAGCAGCTGAACACTTCGCAAAAGCGGGTTTTGATACTATCGGATCAGATGGTATCCGCATCAATAAGCAAGGGCAGAAACTTTCATTTGCTATTACGTATGGCTACAACGCTTGGACGCCAAGAATTGCGTTCCTTCGAGAACAGGCGAAGTTAGCGGGGCTCGACTTTACACTTAACTTAGTCGATGGCTCATCAGCTTTTAAATATATCCTAGAGAAAAAGCACCAATTGGCTTTTCTTAATATGGGATCCGGCGAAATTCCATCTTACTGGGAGTATCTGCATTCAGACAATGCCAACAAGCCGCAAACCAATGCACATACCAACTATAGTAGTCCTGAGCTGGATAAATTAATAGAAGCCTATGATGCTGAGTTTGACCAAAATAAACGCTACAAGCTCTCTTATCAGATTCAAGACTACGTTACACAAGCAAACATCATCGTCCCAGGTTATATGGTGCCATACTCACGCGCAGCACATTGGCGTTGGGTCCAGTACCCAGAGAACCCAATGACCAAGCAGACTGAGTCTATTTTCCATCCGATGGATATTGGCAGCTTTTGGATAGATTCATCGGTTAAAAAAGAGACGCAATCGTCGATGAAGTCAGACAAAACCTACACTCCGGTTTCATTTGTTGATGACCGTTTTAAACTGTGACGGATGTTGGTATGAACGTGGAATATAAACAAGATCCCAATTGCGATGTGGTGTTGGAAGTAAAAGATCTGGAAGTCACCTTTGATACTGACTCAGGAGTTGTACAGGTACTCCATGGCGTTAGCTTTAAAGTGAAGAAAGGAAAAACCTTAGGCCTAGTTGGCGAATCTGGCTGCGGTAAAAGTGTCACGTCGATGTCGATTATGGGGCTGCTCCCTAAACCTTATGGTCAGGTTGTCGGTGGTAAGATCCTTTACAACAATCAAGATCTCGTCACGTTGCCACCACACTCTATGTACGAAATGCGCGGCAACGCGATCTCTATTATCTTTCAAGATCCAATGACGGCGCTGAATCCAGTGCATAGTATCGGTAAACAACTAACGGAGGTTTTAGCCCTACATCGACCTGAGCTGAAAAAAAATGATAGGCGAGAGTACGCAATCAGAATGCTCGAAAAGGTCAAAATCCCAATGCCTGAGAAGCGTATTGATGAATATCCTCACAACTTATCTGGGGGGATGAGACAGCGTGTAATGATAGCGATGGCACTTGCCTGTAAACCCGATGTCTTGATTTGTGATGAGCCTACGACGGCTCTAGATGTGACGGTTCAAGCTTCTATTTTGGAATTAATGATAGAGCTACAACATGAGACTGGAATGGCGATGTTGTTTATTACTCACGATTTAGGTGTTGTGGCAGAGGTGTGTGACGATGTGGCTGTTATGTACGGTGGGCGTATTGTCGAGCATGCAGACGTATTTGAATTGTTTGATTCCCCTAAACATCCTTATACAAAGCGATTGCTAGGTTTGATGCCAAGCTTAGATCACCCACTGAAACAACAGATAGAGATCAAGCCTATTGATACTTCCCTGTTTCCTGAGTTTAAGGGGTAGTTAAATGTCGGAAATATTGAGAATAGAAAACCTTACTCAGCATTTTATCTCCGGAAAAAGGCTGTTCTCAAAAGGGTATGTGATTAAAGCCGTGGATGGTGTTTCTTTTTCTTTGCGCCAAGGGCAAACCTTGGGGTTAGTAGGCGAGTCAGGATGTGGAAAGAGCACATTAGGGCGCACGATCTTAAAGTTATTTGAACCGACTTCCGGACGAATCTTCTTTGAAGGGCAGGACATCACTGATTGGAAAGCTAAGGAGATGAGACCACTTCGCAAAGAGATGCAGATCGTCTTTCAAGACCCAATGGAATCTCTAAATCAAAGGCATACAATTGGTATGATTTTGGAGGAGCCCTATATTATCCATAATGTAGGTACTCATAAAGAACGCAAGCAGTGGGTATTAGAGCTACTCGACAAAGTAGGATTAGCTAGAGAGTCGATTGATCGATACCCTCATGAGTTTTCTGGTGGACAACGTCAACGAATTGGAATTGCTCGCGCTATTGCTCTGAAACCTAAGCTACTTATCTGTGATGAGTCTGTTTCAGCGCTAGATGTGTCAGTTCAAGCCCAAATTATTAATTTGCTCTTAAACTTACAAAAAGAGATGAATCTGGCAATTATCTTTATTTCACACGATCTTTCTGTTGTAAAACAGGTCTCCGATGATGTTGCTGTCATGTATTTTGGGAAAATTGTGGAATATGGCTCTGCAATAGATTTATATAAAAATCCACAAAATGATTATACAAAGAAATTACTTTCGGCAATACCAATAACACACCCTAATCGCAGGAAGCGTATAAAGGGAAAAAAGCACTAATACAATTCTGTACAAAATAATACAAAGAAAAAATGTAATTTAATTGTAAAGTAATTTGGCAGCAAGGTTCTGTTGCTAAAAAGTCTATCGATATTTAGTGATAAATATTGAAGTATTCGTTCACTTAAAATTTGATGGACTATTTAAATAAGCTCAATGACTGAGCTTAACATTCATGGAAGTTAAAAAGCATGCATAACACAATAAAGTGGAAGGTGAATCCGATCGCAATATTGTTAGGCACGATGTTTTCTTTATCTGTTTACGCAGAGGAAGGTAATGGTGTTGACAATATTAACGATAAGGTTGAATCAACACAAAATGAAAGCGATGCATCTTGTATAACTTGTAATATCAGCGGGTCCGTTACCGCTGGTTATTCAACAAATATATACAACAAAGATGACTATCGCGCAGACCGAAGCTTTTCATGGAATGGCACACTGAAATATAAACTTTCTGAAAATATTAAGACATATATATCTTCGGGTGGATATCGAGCATTAGATGATGAGGTAGGGACTTACGCTACCGATTCAGTAATAGGGTTAAGTCACTCGAAGTTATATGAGTTTGGTGAAAGTGGAAAAATAGGTGCAAGTGGGCAATTGACTATTCCTACTTCTGAGGCGTCACGTAACGATAAGCTACAAACCGCTTTCAGGCTAGCTGTTCCAATTAGTTTCGAATACTGGGGGGTGAATTTCAATATATCACCTCGGATAAGAAAGAACTTCCATCAATATAAAACATATGGTGGCAAGTCTCTCACTGAGTGGACGTACTCCCTATATTCAGGCGTAAGCTATAGCTGGGAAAAGCTAACTTTGGGAATAGATGCCTTAGGTGGCAACACGATCAGTTACCAAGGAAACAGACGAGATTCAGTGGACTATGGCGGTTCTATCTACGGGGCCTATGACTTTACCGATAATTGGTCATTTACTCTTTCTGCTGCAACGTCAGGCGCATATGCAGATGCTGAGCGCGGCACACTGGGCAATATCGATCTATTCGATGCAGACAAAGCCTCTTACTCAGCAGATATAACATTCTCATTCTAGGGAAATAAAAATAATAAAAGGATTCAATATGGACTTTAAAAAGATTGCATTAAGCTCCGCAATCACGGCTATTTTGGCTGGGTGTGGCGCTGATGATCAAGCATACGATTATTTATCTAAAGATGAAAACCAGGTTAAAATCTCTTCTATAACATCTTATGAACCTGTAACTGATTATAACGAAGTAAAAGAAATTCCACTTCCCGGTGTTTGGATGTACCGTCCATCGACATCGTCAGCGCCACGCGATGCTGATATGTATGCCTATTTTGCGGGTGGTGAAGTTCTTGTCACTTTAAGTCTGACGAAAGACGGCTTAGTTGCGAAGCGTATTGATCCTGATGTGGTCAAATATGATCCGAATAACCCTCAAGTTCTTGAAGAAAGCCGTTGGGCGGACAATATAGATTTGACGAGAGTATTAGAAATCCCAGGTACTTATACGGCATATCAATGTAGTGAAGATAACTATGGCGATTGTACAAACAAAGAAGAAGAAGTAGACGAGCTTGATGCGAAATGGTACGAACGTTCGCACTTTCTCCCAAATTATGAGGGCTTGAAAGCTTACATTAATGACATTAACGATTACTACGGAAGTGATGCACTATCGACTGAAGTAGCGATGAAAGAGTTCGACCCTGCAAATGGCGTGATCAATATTGAATTAGAACGTCATTTTAAAGATGGCAACGGCAAAGCACGCTTCTTTTATTCGTTTGTTCGTTTAGATAAGTATGCAGATGCGAACTACACTCCTGTTTACCAAGCGCAGGCAGACCAAAATAAGTTTGGGTTCTTTACTAGCGAATTTAAAAAAGCAGACAACAACAACTCAACATCTTCTAAGTTTTCAAATGGCGCATACCTAAACCGATTCTCCCCAAATCTTGAATCCATTGATTTTTATCTTAGTGACGATTTTTTTGAAGAAGGTAATGAGATTTGGCTAAGAGCAACATTGGAAACTGTGGACACTATGGCTGCTCAAATGGAAGCCGCGGGTGTACCACCAGTTAAGATTATTAATAGAGATAGCGCAGCAAACATTGCGTCTGGTGACCTACGTTATAATGCTATTAATATGTTTGCGGAACCATCTGATGCCGGTTTACTTGGTTATGGTCCATCAGCGGCTAACCCATTAACAGGTGAGATTATTA
Source organism: Vibrio fortis (assembly GCF_024347475.1). Classification (NCBI taxonomy): domain Bacteria; kingdom Pseudomonadati; phylum Pseudomonadota; class Gammaproteobacteria; order Vibrionales; family Vibrionaceae; genus Vibrio; species Vibrio fortis. The sequence goes on along the minus strand of NZ_AP025487.1, from coordinate 2,111,977 downwards.
GTGCATTTACAAATATGTACCCAGGAACTATTTTACGCACAGTTCCTAGACAATGGGATCAATTCGCACGTTTATATAATGCTCGTTTGTTAGCTGATCAAGCAACAGTTGTTGCTGAACCGGAAGAAGGTGCAGTAGCAGTAGCGAGTCAGCTAAAAGTTACAAACAATACGCTTAACGAACGCCAGGAAAGTGCGTTTGACACGGGCTATGTATTACCTGATAGCGAAAGACTTTTAGAGTTTGAAATGAAAGAGTTAAGAACTCTGGATTTAGAAAACCAAGTTAAAAATAGTGAAGGCTATGCGAACCTATTTGGGGAAGCAAAGGAAGCCGTTGATGCTGTTTTTGATAAAGATAAAGTTGAAGAGTTCTGGTCGCGCAACACCATGTTCTCTGCAAATAATGTTTGGGTATCAAGTACTGAAAAGAATGGTTTGCCTGGAATAGACTTTGATAAAGATGGCTACTTTGATTCTAACAATGAGCTCAAAGACTTTGATCAGTTGAATTCACTTCAAAAAGAACAAGTAAGCGAAGTATTTGGCGTACACAATTACAAAACCACACTCGTTCATGAGCTTGGTCACAACCTAGGTTTGAGACATAACTTTGAAGGTTCTGCGGATAAAGCCAATTTTTATACGCAAGAGCAAGCTGATCAGATGGGTCTCCGAGGTATTCCTGCTGCAACTTCTATTATGGACTATGCTCCTTCTGAACTAGATATTGAACCTGTACTGGGTTCTTACGATATTGCAGCTCTAAAAGTTGCGTATGCACGTGTAGTTGAAGATCAAGATGGAAATATACATAGCTTAGAACCATTTGACGCTAAGTACCGTAATCAGTATGAGCAAGCAGATATACCAACAAACACTGAACGTTCACCATTCTCACCAATCACTCAACTCGAGTTCTCATTGAATGATATTAATGATAGTGCGTTGGCTTCCTATAAAGAGTTGGTCACTGCCTATGAAGCTGAGATGGTGACTTACAATGAAGCGCTAGCTGAATACCAAGCGCAGATTGATGGTGGTACTCCGGCAGAGACGCTGACTCAACCGGTCAAGCCAGCAGAGCCACAAGCTCCAGTCGAAATAGCAACAGAGATTAAAGAATACGGTTTCTGTACAGATGGTAATGTTGGTAGTACATGGGATTGTGATCGTCATGATGAAGGTACTGACCGTGTGGAAAATGCAAGTTACCACTACCATAATTTAGAAAACTTCCATGACATGTTTAACTTCCGTGGGGAAGACTATAGCTTTACCGAGCGAGGTACGATCGGTCGCTATTTCTTCTTCCGTAACAGAATGATGGATATTGCAAGCCATGGTATGCAGTCTTGGGGCTTTATTTCAATGGCTGCCGATTACAATGATTGGGATGATCCTCTAGTATTCGCTGAAGCTATGTGTGTAATTCAAGATAATGGTGAACCTCGTTGGCCATTGGCGTGTGACTACTATAAGTCGGCAGAAAAAGCTGGCGAACTCATGGTTTCAATGCTTGCGACACCTGAAAAAACTTGTCAGGTAAAAGTAACCAAAACCTCAAACGGGGCTGAGACTTATGAAAATATTAGTCTAGAAGATATGTACGGAAAAGTACGCTGGGACTTGGACGAGAATCACGAGCTACCACTTAGTTGTTTCGACGCAACATTGAAAGCGCAACTTGCGATTAATAACGCATCTGGCCAAAAAACTGAATCTTATGAGATTTTAGCTGAACTAAAAGGTGGTCAGTACCTAAATCATCAGACAGCAGGTAGTACTGTAAACCATGAGATGAGTGATTGGTCGAACTACGATGAAATTGATGCGTTTGGCGTTTGGTTCTATCGTTTGATTGCAGCTCAGCAAATCGTTAGCCGTGATATGGTTTTAGGCGGTGATACAGCGATTATCGATATACCATCTGTTCGCAAGAAGGTTGATGAGTTGGTTCGTCACTGGACATTAGGCTCGGAATATTCAGGCTACCAGTTTATTGACGAAAGTGGTGCTGAAGTAGTCTCTCAAGTGGCGTACGCACCGGATTATACTGCACAGAAGATTCGTCGACTGAATTACCCAGAAAACATCATTATGAGTTGGTTTACGTACACAAACCGTACTCAAGATACTAACTTGGTTGAAGCGACACTTAAATCTTTAGCATATGACGCAGAATCTGTTCACCCAGAGAAGAAGTTCTTGGCGCGTAACTTTATTGATTCAATATCGGTATTTGATACAACCGGCGAAACTGCGCGTACAGACCATGTGACTTTGGAATTGGATGGCCGTCAGTATTCGGCAGGTGTTCAACATTCCATTGCTCGTGACATGATCACTCAGGCTAAAAGCTCAGCAGTATTCCAAACAGAAGAGTTCTTGAAAACACAACCGTCTTTAGATGGCGTGAATGAATTTGTAAACTCTTATCAAGAGCAGTGGGATACTGCCATTGAAAGTGCAAAAAACTTCGGTAGTTATTTACAACAAGATAACTTCGGAGGTCAGAAGTTGCGTCACCCAGGTGGTCATGCATTAATGACGGGCTCTGAGGCAATTTTCGATAAGCTTAACTCTGGAGAGATTCCTGGTTCTGAGCTGGCGACTTCCCTGCATACCTTGATTGATAGTTTAGTGGCCAGTGGTCAACTAAAAGGTAACTCAGATGAAGAGATTGCAGCAACGGGTTGTAAGACAGCATTCCACAGTGATGTATGTGTTGTGACAAGTACAGGATCATTTACTCAAGATGCTATTGATGTAATTAACTACCCTGTCAGTTGGATTCCAACGTTCTATGCTGAGGCAAAAGAAGTATCACGTCTATTCGACGCTAATTTCTTACAGGCTAATCTAGATAGTGAACTGCTCGGCAAGAATTTTGACCTAATGAAGTCATATATCGGCACTGACTTTGAGTTACTAAAATATCAAGAGGCTAAGATGTTAGAGAAACTGCCTCATTACGATCGTTAGTGTTTAGTATTCCAAACTAATAAAAACCCGCTTTAACTAAGCGGGTTTTCTATTTTTGTTATTGATTGTCAGAAAGGCTACTAATTAACTGGAGCACCACTATGGAATTTAAAGTCGCTGTCTTCGGATGTAATGAGTTCTGCTTCTACACGAGCGAAGTGAGCAACACGTTCCGAAATGTCCTTTCCTGCAATTTGTTCAGCAAGCTCTAGATAATCTTGATAGTGGCGAGCTTCCGAACGAAGAAGAGAAACATAGAATTTTTCCATATCATCTTCTAAGAAAGGTGCGAGCTTGGCAAATCGCTCACACGAACGCGCTTCAATAAACGCACCGATAATCAATTTGTCGACCAAAGCATCTGGCTCATAGGTTTTCACATGTTTGATTAGCCCTTTGGCATAGCGACCCGCTTCGATAGGCTGATACGTTACACCTTTCTTTTCCATTAGTTCCATCACTTGGTAGAAGTGATGCAGTTCTTCTTTGATTAATAGCACCATCTTATCGATGAGATCGTCGCCATAAACACAACCATCTTTGGCTGTGATCTGCTTTGATGCGTTGCTCTTACCACGCAGTGATTCTAAATCTCCTTTACGACGGTAGGCGAACTCTTCGTATGGTTTAATCCATTCATTTAACTGAATTGCACTTTCTTTATCAACCGCATACTTACGAATCAGAAATAGGGCACTCTGAGCAGCTTTTAGCTCACACAACATGTGATCGCGCAAAATGATATGCAGGTTTTGTGGCTTCTTGGCTTCGTCGATCCAAGAGTCTGGCGTTTCGGCTTTTAGAAAGGAATGAATAGGAGCTAATAGTTCTTGATACATGGTCGAGACAAAGTTTGGGGTAAAAAGTAATACTACCATATTTAGGGTTTAAGCTACCTATGCTCTGAATGAAAAGTTCATACAAAAGTAAGTTCAACGTACTGTGCTATACCTTTCAAGCTATACCATAAAAGCATATCGCCAAGACAAGCGAAATACTGATTAAGCGATAACAACGAGCTTTGACAACTATCGGCAGCGTAGCGACCCTGAGCCCAGCATAATAGATCAAAAAACAACTGACGCAGCTAAACATCAGGGCAACTAGCATATAAATGGAATGATGAAGTATCACAAGTTTAAACAGAAATAGAACGCTCAAAGCAGAAACAAACATTGTTCTAAACCAAGACAAAATCGTTCTTTCAACTTGAAGTTTATCGTCGCTAACTAAAGGTGTCATAGTAGATGCTTGTTAAAAGAGCGAGAACAATACTCACCATCAATAAGGGGATAAGTTTAATCGCTTTTGAATAATCGAGCCCTTGGTCAAGTCGCATTGCAACTTCATTTCCTTTCCAGTTCAGGTAACCCAACACTGCACACATGACAGAAATAATGAGCAGCGCAATACAAATAAAAGGCTTGAGAGTGTGATCGTTGAGTGTTGTAGCTAACTGATCAACAGCAATTGCGGCGGTAAAGAAACCGAGAGCGGTTCTTACCCAAGCAAGAAACGTTCTCTCATTGGCTAGGCTAAAACGATAGTCCGGGTCTTTCCCTTGTTTACTCCACGGCATGGTGATGTCCAGTTAATGTCTTAAATTTCTTAAAATAGATTGGCATTTAGGCTCCGCATGTTCGAAAAAATGATACAAGCCTTCACATAAGTAGTTAATTTTTTGGTTCTCTTTCCCCTCTATAGCGACCCTATCTTTAGGGCACCCGCCGTAACAAACCGATAGATGACGACAGTTTAGGCATGTTTCGGGAAGACTGGTGTATTTGGAGTGACCAAAGTCTTGTTGTTGTGGTGTGTTCGCTAATTCGCCTAAGTGAGCTTGGAATATGTTACCAAGTTTATTTTGAGGATAAATATAGTGGTCGCAGCTAAAAAGGTCCCCGTTGGGCATGAAGGCCAAAGCTTGCCCACATGTTTTACTGTGAATACAAGTTCCAGATGGGTAGCCAGTAAGGGTACCGATATAAGACTCTATTGTGGGAAGAAAGATACGACCTATATCATTTGAGTACCACTCGTCAAAGATGGCATTGAGAAAGGTTCCCCATTGTTTGGGCTCGACGGTAAATGTCTCGTCTCGAGTATCAGTCGTAATGAGATCTTGCGAGCGAACTCTCCGTAACACTTGTACTTCTTCAAGGTCAACGATAGGAATCAGTTGGATTTGAGTAGACTTTAAAGTATCTCGCAGGAAGCGATAGACCTCCAAGGGGTGGTCAGCACTTTTTCGTGTTACGCACGTTAATGTTGCAAAAGGGATCTTGAATTTATGTAGAAGCGCAGCAGCTGCAACAACTTGTTTGAATGTCCCACGTCCAGCTAAATTATGCCGATAGTGATCATGTAGCCATTGTGGACCGTCAATGCTCAGGCCGACGAAGAAGTTATGGGTTTTAAGAAACTTTGCCCAGTGTTTGTTAAGTAGGATGCCGTTGGTTTGTAAGTCATTGTGAATTTTTTTCTTTTCATGATTATGTTTCACTTGGAATTTGACGACTTTTTGAAAGAAATCTAGCCCTAGAAGAGTAGGTTCTCCCCCTTGCCAACTAAAAACGATTTCATGAGCAGATTGTGATTCTATGTACTGTTTTATATATGCTTCTAAGGTGTTGTCGTCCATTTCTGTAATGTTGCTCGTTCCATAAAGCTCATCACCACGTTCTAAAAAGTAGCAATAGTCACAATCAATATTACATTTGGAGCCAGTAGGCTTGGCCATGATATGAAAGTTTGATTTAGGACTGAACATGAGTTTTTCCTTAGTTAATACGCATTTTTTACGATTTTTGCTCACTATAGGCGTTTATTTGGATAAATCAAGTTGCCAAGAATCTATTCATATAACGAAATGTTACCTATGAATGGACATGATATGTTGGTTTGTTATTAACAATATTGAGCGATGCGTATTCTAGCTAATTGGGTAGTTTGACCTAATTCACATAATCATTAATAAGTTCGTCAATATCATAGCCGTGTTTCTTTTTATTCATTATGTGTGACTTTTACACATTGTTTATTTCAAGGCTGGGGCCAATAATCCAAATTAAGAAAACAAAAACACCATCAAGAAACGTTTCATATTTTATGTAATTTTGCCTAAGTGTGACAAGAGTATCAAAATGACGAATGAAAAAATGTACCCAGAAACACGGTATGACCAAAAACAGTTTCAACACCATTTGATGAAGGTGGTTGATTTCACCAAAAACAACATAAAGAAAATTGGAATAAACAACCCTAAGATCGGCACGACGGATCACCAATGGATATATTGTGGTCCTTCAGATTGGGTATCATCTTTTTGGACGGGGCAGCTTTGGCTCTGCTACCAGTTGACAGGTGAAGATGTATTTAAGAATAGTGCGAACTTTCGTAAAGCATACTTCAAAGAAATGCTCGCAAATCCAGATTGGCACGATCATGATCTAGGTTTCCAATTCTCACTAAGTTGTGTTGCTGGCCATATGCTCACTGAGGACGAAGAGTATAAGGAGATGGCCATCCAAGCCGCTCATAGTCTTTACTTACGTTTTCGTCGTATCGGTAAGTACATTGTTGCTTGGAACGAGACTCATATTTTGGGGCCAGAAAAAACTCAAGGCAAAACCATTATTGATTCTTTGCAGAATACTGCATTGATGTTTTGGGCTGCAGAGCAAACGGGGTCTAATCTGCTAAGAGACGCCGCAATTGAGCATTCAGAAACATTAGCGAAACACATCGTACGTGATGACTTTTCAACATTTCATACTTTCAATTTCGACCCTCTAACTCAAGAACCAATTAAAGGCGAGACCTTCCAAGGCTACGCGGACGACTCATGTTGGGCTCGAGGCCAATCATGGGCGATTCATGGTTTTGCGCAAACATACGCTTACACCGGGGATAGAAAATTTTTGGAGCTTGCTAAAAAGGTGTCGTACTTCGCGATGGAACATTTGCGAGATGATTCAGTTCCGGTTTGGGATTATCGATTGCCTAAGTATGAACCTCAGTACAAAGACAGTTCAGCTGGTGCGGTAACTGCAGCAGGATTTTTATTGATTGCTAGTTTATGTGATGACGAGAAAGAGCGAGACCTTTTTGAGCAGTGGGGTATGCATCTCGTTAATGGTTTGATGGAACAGTGTGACTTAACAGACAACAATGACGCTCTAGGTCTGCTTAAAAATGGTGCATCGTTTGTTGCTCGTGATATGTGCGATAACATGCTGCCGTATGGCGATTACTACTATTTAGAAGCTCTGATGAGAATCTGTGGTCACAAACGTTATTTCTGGTAAAGGAGTTTTAAAATGGTCTCTTCATATGATTTAGGTGCAATAGTTTTCTATTTCATCTTTATGGTTCTACTCGGGTTTGTGTTCCGCAAGCAGGTCTCCAATACCAGTGAATATTTCCGTGGGGGCGGTAAAATGATCTGGTGGATGGGGGGCGCAAGTGCGTTTATGACTACTTTTAGTGCTTGGACGTTCACAGGAGCAGCGGGTAAAGCCTACATTGATGGCTTTGCGGTTGTTTGGATTTTTATCTTTAATATCTTAGGGTATTTACTCTGTGCACGTATTTTCGCACCTCGCTTCCGCCAAATGGATGTTGTGACTCCAATGGAAGCTATCCGCCAACGTTTTGGTGCGAAAACGGAACGTTTTTATACCACGATTTATACCGTGACTGGTCTGATGGGTGGATCAATAACTCTTTATGCGGTATCGATTTTTATTTCTGCCGTTTTAGGGTGGGATATCCAGTTCTCAATCATCATTACAGGTTTAGCGGTAGTGCTAATGACGGTAACAGGTGGCTCATGGGCAGTGGTGTCTAGTGATTTCCTTCAAGCAATGCTGATTGTGGGTATTAGTGTGGTCACCTTTATTGCTGTCCTTAATAACGTCGATAGCATTGACAGCATTGCCTCTCACTGGGAAGGCGACACCTTCTGGACTGGCAACGGCATTGAGATTTATGAGGTGTTCCTACTCTGGGTTGGCGCTCTTCTTATTCAACGTCTCATTGACATGAACAACATCGGTCAGTCAGTTCGTTTTCTGTGTGTGAAAGACTCTGCACAGGCGAAAAAGGCAGCATACTTTACAGCAGCACTGTTCGCTATGGGTAGTATTATGTGGTTTTTGCCACCGATGTGGGCAGCAGGCGCATTAGAACCTCTTAATGAAATGTATCCACAATTAGGTGGCAAGGCGAATCAAGCAGCTTATCTGTCTGTTGTTCAAACATTGCTGCCTGCTGGTATGGTTGGTTTGGTGGTGTCTGCAATGTTTGCCGCAACCATGTCAACTCTTGATTCACGTATCAACTTTGTTACTGCATCATTCATTAAGTCTATTTATAAGCCAATCATCAACAAAAACGCGACTGAAGTTCAAGAGCTTAGAGCGAGTAAAATTGCAACAACAGTAATGGGGCTTATCGTTATTGCTTGTGCTCTTTTCCTCAACGAGCTACGTGGAATTAGCTTATTTTCGATGATGATTTTGTTTGCGGGCTTAGTCAACATCCCAATGATGATCCCTCAGACTTTCTGTATGTTCGTGAAGCGTGTTCCAGACTGGGCTGGTTGGGCAACTGTTCTATTTGGTTTCTGCGTGAGCATCATTAGTAACAATGTCTTTAATGCTGCATGGGTATCAGAGACGATTGCTGTTCCAATGACCGGACGTGAACTTGGGGATCTCGGTGTTGTTATCACTCAGTTTATGCACGCAATTCTTACGGTTGGTTTCTTCTTTGCAACAATGCTGTTCTACAAGGAACCGGTAGGTGAGCGCAAAGAGCAAGTGGAGCTGTTTTTCAAGAATCAGAGAACTCCAATTGTTTCTCCTGCCGGCATGGATGAATCTGATGTAATGCAATGTACAGTGTTAGGTCGACTAACCCTGATATTTGGTGCAGTTATCACAGCCTTTGCCGTGCTACCAAACGAAAATGGTTATTACTTCATGATATGCGGACTATTTATTATGGCCGTAGGTAGCGCAATCTATGCTCAACGTCGTAATGGTGTAACGGTCAAGCCAATCACCGATAACCTATAACTCCTCTCAACAAGGGCGGCAGTGCATATAGTTCTGCCGTCCATATCAGCCTAAATTGAAGTGACAAAGGCTATAATTGATAAGTGAATAACAATGATCGATACACGTCAAAGCATCCATAGTGAGCATGCAAAACAGTTAGATACTGAAGGCTTAAGAAAAGAATTCCTTGTTGAAAGCATTTTCGAAGCCGATTGTTACACCATGACGTACAGTCATATCGACCGGATCCTTTTTGGTGGAATAATGCCAGTTTCTAAGCAGGTTTCCATTGAAGGTCTGGGTAAACAGTTCGGTGTTGATTATCTTCTAGAACGCCGAGAAATGGGTATCATTAATATCGGCGGTCCCGGTGTCGTCACGGCAGACTCTGAGCAGTATCAACTTGATGAAGAGCAAGCTATTTATATTGGAAAGGAAACCCAGTCTTTAGCGTTTACAAGCTTGGATCCAACAAATCCAGCGAAATTCTATTTCAACTGCGCTCCTGCACATCAAAAGTACCCGACTAAAAAAATTACCAAAGAACAAGTTGAGTCTGTATCGCTAGGAGCTGATGAAACTTGCAACCGTCGCACAATATACAAATATATTGTCCCTAATGTTGTAGAGACATGTCAGCTTGTTATGGGTTTGACAAAGCTGGCTCAAGGTAGTCTGTGGAATACAATGCCTTGTCATACGCATGAACGCCGTATGGAAGTTTATCTCTATTTAGACATCAAACCGGACAATGCGGTTTTCCATATGATGGGTGAACCACAACAAACGCGTCATATGTTGGTTCATAATGAACAAGCTGTGATCTCTCCGAGTTGGTCAATTCATTCTGGAGTTGGTACTCAAAACTACAGCTTTATCTGGGGAATGGTCGGCGAAAATCAAACATTTGATGACATGGACCACATTGCTGTTACGGATTTACGCTAAGGCACATAAGGAACGTAATAGCATGAAAAAAGTGGGATTTTTAGGCGAATGTATGATCGAATTAAGCGGTCAAGCGTTCGGCAAAATGAATCAAAGTTATGGTGGTGATACGTTAAATTCTGCAATCTATTTAAATAGATTGCAGCCTAATCTCAACCCATACTACTTAACATCTGTTGGTAGTGACTCACTCTCCGAAAAGCTTGTTCGACTATGGGAAGAAGAGGGCATTAACACATCATCTGTGCTGGTGGATGCACAACATAGTACCGGGTTATACCAAATCAGTGTAGATCAATGTGGAGAACGTACTTTTTCTTATTGGCGTCAAAACTCCGCAGCCTCGAATTTGATGAAGCATCCTGATTTTCGAACAGTGGCAGAAACGATAGATCAACTCGATATTCTCTACTTATCAGGCATTAGTATTGCTATTTTGCCAGAGGAAGACAAAGTCGCTTTACTCTCGACTCTACAAGAAGCGAAACAAAAAGGCGTCACCTTAGTTTTTGATAGTAATTATCGTTCACGCTTGTGGGAGACACCGGAACAGGCTCAACATTGGTATAAGCAAGTTCTACCTTTGTGCAGTTATGCGTTGATTACTTTTGATGACGAGATGTTGCTGTGGGGTGACGAAGAGCTTGATGATGCAGTATCGAGAATTACGGCCTTAGGTGTCGACAAGTTTGTTTTAAAGCTCGGCTCTGAAGGATGCGTATTTTATGAACATGGTAATAAAACGTTAATACCAACTAAACCGATAGACAATGTCGTTGATACTACATCAGCTGGTGACTCATTCAATGCTGGCTTTCTGTGTGGCATCGCAAACGGCTTGCCTTATACAGAATGTTGTCAAATCGGCAATCAATTGGCTGGAGTCGTGATCCAATATCCTGGTGCGATTATTCCTAAGTCACAGACAGATAAATTAATAAGAGACTAAAATAACATGTCCAAACTAAGTATTTCTGAACAATTAGCAAAGTTTAAAGTGATCCCTGTCGTTGCGATTGATGAAGCCGAAGATATCGTCGAGCTTGGCAAAGCATTGGCTGATAACGATTTGAATGTCATTGAGATTACATTTAGAACTGAAGCTGCTGCAGAGGCTATTCGTCTTCTAAAAAGCGCTCAACCAGATATGTATATTGGTGCAGGCACCGTACTAACTAAGGAGCAAGCAGTACAAGCGAAAGAAGCGGGCGCTTCTTTTGTCGTAGCGCCAGGTCTTAATGAACATACAGCATGTGCTTGCAAAGAGCTTGATATACCGTTTGTTCCTGGTGTGTGTACTCCGAGTGAGGTTGAGAAAGCACTACATCTAGGTTTAGATACTGTAAAGTTCTTCCCTGCAGAAGCTGCTGGTGGGGTTAAGATGTTGAAGGCGCTTTCAGGACCTTACCATAACCTTAAAGTCATGCCGACTGGTGGAGTGAATAAAGACAACATCAATGATTATCTTGCGCTTAAACAAGTCGTTGCTTGTGGAGGAACTTGGATGGTTTCTAAAGCACTAATTGATCAGAAAAATTGGCAAGAAATTGGCCGCTTGACCAAAGAAGTTGTTGAGGCGGTACAGTAGGTAACTTATGACACAAAGAAAACACGTAGCAGTGTTGCTTGCTGACGGATTTGAAGAAGCAGAAGCGGTTGTTTTTATTGACCTTATGCGTCGTATGAAAATCGATGTAGATGTACTGTCTTGCATGAAAACTACCGAATTGAAATCGTATTTTAAAACTAAAATCACGGCAGAATACACGCTGGATGCGAAATTTTTCCAAAGTTATGATGCAGTGATGATGCCGGGTGGCCCGGAGGGGACGGCTAACTTAACCGCTAATCCACAAGTAGTGGCATTTTTGAAGCGTCACATTGATGAAAAGAAATGGGTTTGCCCATTATGTTCTTCTGGTGCGAAAGTTCTAGCTGCCAATAATTTATTGAGGAATGCTAAATACACATCTGGCGGTGGTTTTGACAAAAACTTTCAAGACGGTGTTTGTTTAGACGAAAAAGTCGTGGTCGACCAAAACTTCATTAGTGGCAAAGGCTTTGGGACAGTATTTGAATTTTCGTTTGAAGTAGCGAAGCACCTACTGGCTGACTCTGTTAAAGATGTAGTTTGGCAAGCAGATCATATTTATTTTGATCATTGGGGTGAGCACGACTATTCGTAGTCTTAATGAAGGAGCCAGCATATCGCTGGCTTTTTTTATGACTTTTTTTCAACTGCGGAAGGGGAATAATTAAATTGTTTTTTAAACGCTCGGCTAAAATGAAAGCTGTCATTAAACCCTAATTCATAAGCAACCTGCTTTACACTGGATCCCTTGCGCTGAAGCATCATTAAACTAGCATCGAGTTTGAGCTGTAAGTAATACTGTTTAGGTGTGCAATCGAGTTGTTTTAGAAATAGCTTTCTTAAGTACTGCTCTGTATAGCCCGCAGCTAGGGCAAATTCTTTTATCTGAACATTTTCACCAATACGGCTACTCATCATAGAAACGACATTAATAACAGTCTTTTCTTGGCTAGAAATAGAATCAAAACCTTCAGCTAAAGTTAGCCATTTATAAAATACAAAACTGAACCCCGCATTTGCTGCTTTTAACTCAGATTCTTTACCTGTAATTAAATTTTTAATATCAGATAATATTCCACTGTAATCATCGATACTAATTGAAATTTGATGCTCCATTGGAATGTTAATGATTCCGTGAGTAACAAATTCAAACCAATTTAAATTCCAAACCACGCCGTTAGTGCTGTAACTCTTGATTTTTAAACTATCTAAAAAAATAACACTAGGTGCGTTGATCGTGAATTGTTTCCCATTCTTCATGCGAATGATTCCGCTACCTTGAAAAGTACAAATGGCGACAATGGCATTTGGGATCAGAGGTAACTTTCTATCTTGTGGCCAATGCACACTATAGTTGCTATCTGCTTGTATATCCCACATCGATCTCAAAGATATACCTGAAGAGTCAATGCTTTCGTTTAAGAGTAATGGGGCATTAATCATTGGTTCGTTTTCTTCATTATGTCAGCTTTTTTTCTATGGTTAATTATATCACTAATGGATAAATTTAGTGCAACGAAGTAGGAAAAAATATCAATAATTAGAGATGAACAATGAAACAAGATTTTTTGAATCCCAAAGAACGTCTTGGTAGTTTTTATCGTCAGGGCGACCAAACTCCCAATATGTTATTTATTACAGTTGATATGGTATCAGCTGATTGTTACCACAAAGACCGCCCCCTATCTCAAGTCATCGAAACACCAAATATTGACCAAATTGCACAAGAAGGCACTGACTTTAGTAATGCGTTTACGCCGAGTCCTTTATGTGGCCCTGCAAGAGCTGCAATTTTTACCGGAATGCACCCCCCTTATTTGTCAAATGGTGAGAGAACTCCGGTAGGTATGAAGGTCGATCTAGAATTAGAAGATAATATTTTTCAAGATTACCTCAAGCGAATCGGCTATACGCTCAAACATACAGGTAAGTGCCATGTCGGTGTTGAGAAGTTTATAAGAACATTTGGCGAAAATATCCATGCTTGGGATCGTTGGGGGCCACCTACCGAAGATGATGATCGTTATCTTGCGTATTTAGCAAATATGGGTGTGAAACTTCCACGATACCGTCGTGAATTACGTGGTCTTCAAATTGATAAGATGTCACCAGCCAACTCTTTTGGTGGATGGATTGAGCAATCAGATGGAGAGGACTTCCCACTAGAAGCTCACTATTCCGTGTTTTTGGCCAAATTGGCTGTCGAGCAAATTAAAGCGGCGAAAGTTCAATCACCGACCAAACCTATTTTTAGTCAAATTGATTTCTTCGACCCGCACCAACCTTACTCAATTCCTTCGGGTTTAGAGGCACGTTACGATCAAATTCGTAATGTGATCGTGCCGCCAACTAGTTTTGAGCCTTTTGACGAAAATGACCCTAACCGTAACAAAACGTACGACCTGTACAAGCAGTACTGGGGAATGTATGACGAAGAGTTAGTCAAAGATTATATCGCTTGTCACTTACTTCAAGTCGAAGTCGTCGATCATGCTATTGGACATATGGTTAACTTTCTTAAAGAAGAGGGTATGTGGGATGACATGGCGATTGTTTTCTCCGCTGACCATGGTGATATGAATGGCCGTTTAGCGATGGCGGATAAAGGATCGTATTTCCAGCCGGACATCTACAGAGTTCCGCTTTATGTAAAAGCTCCTAAAGGACTGAAAGTAAGCAATAAAAGTAGTGATGTATTGGTTTCTTCGATTGATATAGCGCCAACGATTTTAGGTTTTGCTGGTATTAAAAAACCAGACGCTATGGAGGGCGATGATCTTTATAAAGTAATGGCTGGAGGGGAGCGTACGCCATTTACCCAGGTGTATCAAACAGGGGTCCATGTTGGCACAAACTACGGTTTCGCTTTTCAAATCGAGATCGAAGGGCAACAACTTTTCTACGGCTACAACGTGACCACTGGCTATGAAGAGCTCTATGACGTGAATGTTGATGATCAAAACAACCTATTTGATCTTCCACATTATCTAGCGCATAAGCCACAAATCGTGGAACGAGCAGCTGCCTTATTGCAGTCGGATTCTCGCTGGTCTGGATATTGGGCATCGTATCGCTTACACAATGCGCGCTTCTTGCCTGTTAATGATTCAGACATGCAGATGCTAAAACCTGTTTGATTTTGCATAGGGCACCCTCGCGGTGCCCTTTGACTAACCATTGATAAATGTTTATGGACGTAATTACTACTTTTCTTACTTTAGAAACATTGATGCAATTGGGTTTTGGCTCCCTAATTGGTCTCTGTTTAGGGCTGACCGGTGTGGGTGGGGGGGTCCTAATCATTCCCATACTTCAGGTTGTGTTTGGTATGCAAATCGTGATGGCCGTAGGAACTGCTAGCTTGATCTCTACGATAGTGAAAGTTAATGCAGGGTACAGCCATATCCGAGCAGGTAATGTTGATTGGAAAGCGCTTAAGTGGATGTTAATCGGGTCGATCCCCGCAACGCTGTTGACAACAGAGTTAATTGTATTGCTGAACAATCACCCAAGTACTCAGAGCATTATTACTGTCGTGATCGAAACGACAATTGTACTCATCATGTTATTTGCTTTGCTCACTATGTATCGCAAGTATCGTTGTGCAGATTCAAAGCAAACCTCGAAGTCCTATAGCAACAAAGTCGCGGTATCTGCCGGGGTCACATGTGGTTCTTTGTTGGGCTCAACAGGTGTCGGTGGTGGCGTACTTTTATTACCAGCCTTCAACACTCTGCTTGGTGTAAATATCAAAAAGTCTGTCGGATCATCTCTGGTCATGGCGTTAGTTTTATCCGCTTTAACAGCATTGAATTACAGCAAGGGGGGGCAAAGCGATATTACGACTGCTATTGCTATGTCTTTGGGGGCGGTTTCAGGCGTCCCGATAGCGATACGACTATTGAATAAGTTTTCAGATAAGCAGGTTTACTTGTCAACAATGGTGATTATTACGATTGCCTTACTGATGATGTTTATATAACTAAAAAAGCGTGAAACGACCTATGAATTTTAAAAAAAACACACTGACGGCGATCGTACTCTCGATTCCTCTTATTGGCTGCGGATCAAGCTCGGACAACAATAGTCCATCTAATGCTCTTCAGGAGTGTACGATAGAAGCAGCAGAACTAAAGGGGACCAACACATCAGCGTATTGGTGTGCCTATGTTAATAGTCGAGACTCTGTTACCAAATTGCTAACGAATGATCATGGTTTTCAAGAAGAAGATATCATCGCTGATTTCTCGTACGCTGGTTTTGGTAAAGGAGAGGAGTCATTACCTGATACCTCTATACTATCTAACTATCATGTTTATAACGTCACAGATTATGGTGCAGTGGCAAATGACGCAAATAGTGATAAAAGCGCTCTAAAAGCCGTCATCGCACAGATTAAACTGGATCGTCAAAACAGCGAGACTTTAAAGCCTGCGATGATCTATTTCCCGGAAGGTCAGTTTATTGTGAATGATAGTCATGATATGAGTGGGATTAACAGCTCAATGTCTTCTGAAGAGCTTGCTGAGCTACAGCCTATTTTTATTGATATTGATAATGTCATTGTAAAGGGCGAGGGGGAAAAAACGACGCTCTTTATGAAAGAGAAATTATTACCAACCAATCCAACACAGATGTGGTCAATTCCATACTTGATTCAAATTGGTGCGCCTAGCCAATCTTTGGATGTATCGACCCAAGTGATAAGTACTGCCCCTGCATTTTCTACACGATCTATTGAGGTAGAAAATGCTGATCAGTTTGAGGTCGGAGATAGCATTAGTTTAACTTCTATGGCGACAAGTTTGTCTGAGATTGAACAAGCAATTTCACCTTATAAACTAGAGAAAACTCAGGAAGGTAACTCACTCTGGTCTAGCTTAGCATCTGGGCTAAAACGAATTTCAAAGCATACGGTTACTGCTATCGAAGGAAACCAAGTTGAGCTCAGTACACCAGTACCTCATGGTATAAAGGCAGGTCAAGTCTGGACAATGAGTAAAATACCATCGTTCGAAAATATCGGGTTTGAGGATCTAACATTAAGGGGGAATTGGCAAAGTACCTTTGAGCATCATGGAAGTGCGGATCATGACGGTGCATTCAGTTTGCTAGCAATGAAGCGAGTACATAACTCATGGGTAAAAAATGTTAGTTTTATCGACACAAACAGAGCTCTAGAAGTTGTTAATGCTTACAATCTCACTAATGAAAATATTACGATTTCTGGAACACCGGGGCATTCTGCGATCAGTATTTCGACAAGTAACAATATATTATCTAAAAACATAAAAGATTATTCCAATGCTTGGCATGCGTCCGGTTTGTCGAAATATACTACGACATCGGTGTATTTGAACTCAGATTACTCAGCTGAAATGAACATTGACTTACATGGCGAACAGTCAGTTAATAATCTGTTCGACAATGTGAAAGGTGGTTGGAATTATGGTCACTGGGGAGCCAGCTCAAAGAATCAGCCGAACCATTTAAAAGGGCTAATATTCTGGAACGGTGTAAATACAAGTGTGGCAAGTGAAGACGGCCCTGACTTTGATAATTACATGTTTATGAACGACCAGAGTGATTTCGGTCGTTTAATTATGCCTTATGTTATTGGTTTACAAGGGAAGCAAATTACGTTTGCTGCTCAGTCACAATACATGCATCAAATGGTTTCTGAAGGAAAAGCAGAGTATGGCTCGCATCAGACTTGTGACATTGTTTCAGGAGAGAAGGTATGCAAGGGACCACTGCAAGCTTACCTCGAGTCTAACGGTGCACATGTTTATCCAACGTCGCTATATCAAGCTCAGCTCGATTATCGACTGAATCATTAGACGCCCTATGTTTACAAAACAAAAAGTAGCTCCCTGCCTGGCTACTTTTTGTTTTATTTGGAGTTTTGAATGCCAGATACACTACTTCCTAATATCACTCAGTTTCTAATGCGGATAGATCCGTTTGATCAATTGC
Organism: Vibrio fortis; assembly: GCF_024347475.1. Classification (NCBI taxonomy): domain Bacteria; kingdom Pseudomonadati; phylum Pseudomonadota; class Gammaproteobacteria; order Vibrionales; family Vibrionaceae; genus Vibrio; species Vibrio fortis. Next base: position 2,094,416 of record NZ_AP025487.1, on the reverse strand, counting down.
CGCAGGCTCTGTGTGAAAAAATCGCACGACAGATCGAAATTGTCTATTACTCTGCCAATGAAACCATTGCCGACCTCAGTGTCACAGAGAAATCTCTTTACATTATTTGTAAAGGTTCTATCGAACAGCGCGAAGACGACGGCACATTGCGTGCTCGCCTTGGACGCGAAGATATGTTTGGTTTCACACTGATTAACTCAGAAAATGCTGATGTTTTGCCATATCGTTCAATCGCATTAACTAGCACATTGCTTTATGTGGTTCCTTACCGAGCGATCGTTGATGTCTTGGAAGCATACCCTCAATATGCTGCCTTGTTTGCCAAACAGGCTGAGAAAAGGCTTGATTCAGCACTCAAAGTGGTTTGGTCTGATAAAGACAAAGGGTTGTTTGTCAAAAGTGTAGCCGAGGTTGCAAGTTCAAAAGTTGCGATAGTGGACGTGTCTACATCAATCCAAGACGTGGCGATTGAAATGCATCAGGTAAGTAGAGCACCATGTGCGGTCGTTCTAAAAGATGGCAATATTGTTGGCCTTATTACAGATAGGGACATGACAAGGCGCGTTGTCGCACGTAACTTTGATGTGAATTTGCCCGTCTCTGAAGTCATGACAAAGAATCCTCTGACAGTTCAGCCTGATTCGCTGGTCTTGGAGGCTGTTTCACTCATGATGAGCAACGACGTTCGAAACTTACCGATTGTTGAAGAGGGTAAAGTAACGGGATTATTGACGACTTCTGACCTTGTTCATAATCATCGAATGCAAGCCGTATTCTTGATTCAAAAGGTACGTTATGCAAAGAGCTTGTTAGAGCTGACTTCATTGCAAAATGAACGCCGAGCCATTTTTGAAGCCCTGGTTGAAGGAGGCGTTTCACCATCGTCGACAGGGCAAGTCATGTCATTGATCATGGATGCATTTACTAAACGGTTGATTCAATTATTCATTGAAGAACATGGTAATGCGCCGTGTCAGTTTTCTTGGATGGTTGCGGGGTCACATGCACGTAATGAATTGCACTTACTGTCCGATCAAGATAATGCCTTAATTCTGTCTGATGACGTAAAAGAACACGAGTTGCCATACTTTGATAGCTTGGCAAAGTATGTCTGTGAAGGGTTAGATCTTTGCGGCTATCCACTTTGCTCTGGTAACTACATGGCAACTAATAAGCGTTGGTGCCAGCCTGTATCAATGTGGGAGCACTATTATAGAAAGTGGACAAAGAATCCAGAATACGAGCGTCTACTCAATATCACTGTATTCTTGGAGATGCGCTCGGTGTTTGGAGAGGCTGATTATGTCGACCAGTTAAGGGCTTGCTTACATACTAATATTTCGAATAATCGAGAGTTTTTATTAATGTTGGTCCGTGAAGCGACTAAGACGCAGCCACCACTTGGTATCTTCAATAAACTCGTACTAGAGAAAACAGGTAGCAATGCAAAAACACTTAATATTAAAAAATTTGCAATCAATCTGATTATTGATTTAGCCAGAATCTATGGGCTTATGGCGCACTGTGAAAGCTCTGGAACAGAAGCTCGTTTCAAAGCGGCATTGGTAAAAGGGGTTATCAGTGAAGGCGCGTACAAAGATATCATGAGCGCATTTCGATTTATTCAATCTTACCGTTTATCTCATCAGCTACACTGTTTGAAATCGGGTCTAGAGCTTAACAACAATATTGATCCCGACGTATTTGGCAGTTTTGAACGTAAACATTTAAAAGATGCTTTTCGGCTTATTTCTCAATTGCAGAGTCTAGTTAAATTGCGAGTTGGGGTGAGATGATGAATTTACCTTCTATTCATGAACAGCATAAAAATAAAAAAGTAGTCAATGACTTCTTTCGCGCTCAATTGCGCATACCTGAGTACTTGAGCCGATTTATCCGCTTTCAACCGTTTGAAAAATCCACGCCAATCCTTGAGCTCGATTATCTTTTTGTCGATATAGAGACTTCCGGCTTAAACGCGAACTCAGACTCTATTTTGAGCATAGGCTGGGTGTGCTTAAAAGATGGTCGTTTAGATCTTTCTTCAGCACGTCACCATTATATTAAAACTCATAGTCCGATTAATTTCAGTAATGCGACCGTTCACCATATCTTGCCTGAAATGTTAGAGCGCGGTAGTGAACTTGAGAGCGTGTTCAAAGAGATGTTTCAAGTGGCGAGAGGCGGGCGGATCGTCGTTCATGGTGCGTGTGTTGAGGCTAGGTTCTTCTCGACCTATTTTAAAGCACAATATTATAGTGATGTAGTCCCAATCTTATATCTCGATACGATTTTGATTGAGAAATTTTTTGCCATGAAACACCGCCTGAATGAATCTGATTTCAGGTTAACGTCGACCCGGAAACGTTATGAATTGCCAGACTATCTTGCTCATAATGCGCTGGTGGATGCGATAGCCACGGCTGAACTCTTTTTGTGTCAAGTAGAACGTTTGGCTCTGTTTAATAAACGTCATTTCGGTGACCTATGCAAAATTGCAGAGGTCATAGGACGGTGAGACAGTAGCGAGTGCGGGGAAATTATCGCACTCGCAATGGTGGGTTTTTACATTGAGCTAAACTCCGCAACGGAGTCGCGTCTTACTAATTCTACACCAACGGACAAGCGGGTTGTAAAGGCGTGAGTTTGATTGATCTCTTTGATCAGCATATGAAGTGCAGCCTTAGCAAGATCAACAAAGTTGGTGCTTATGGTTGAGAGAGGTGGGGACGTCATAGTAGACATCTCCAAGTTATCGAAACCAATAACAGATTTATCATGTGGGACCCGTATTGCTTTTCTCTCAAAGCTATCGAGTAGAGCGTAGGCCACCATATCACATACACAAAAAACGGCACTACAATCATCAAAAACACCATTTTCAACAGCATGATCTAGAATTTCACTCGCACCAAAATCCATACCGGCCTGCCCTGAAATAATGCGTTGGTATAGTTCATCATTTTTCATGACATCACGAGCATAGATGGGTAGATCCAAAATACTGTCTTGTGGATCGAATGAGAGCTGATGGGCCTCTAATGCATGCCTAAAACCGTCGCTTCTTTGTATTAAGGAGTAACGATGCTGGCTTGTTATCAGCTTTATGTTGCTATGGCCAAGTTTAGCAAGTTCACCAGTGGCGAGTTGAGCCCCTAGCGTATAGTCGGGAGAGATACTCGAAATTCCCATTCCAGAGTCATTACCATTGATAATGACTGTCGGGATTTTGTGTTTTTTAAGCAAGTCCAGAATATGTGGATGATCTATACCGATAAGGAGAATCGCACTCGAATGAGTGATTTTGCTTTCAATTTGATCTATCGAGGTGTGCTTTTTGACGAGAAACATATCGAGTTCTAATGCCAAACGTTGAGCTTCTTTTTTTATACCCGATAAGATCGCATTGTAAAAACCGTGGCCACTTCCAAGAAAGTCGCCGCTGATGATCGTGATTTTCTGAATTGCGACACCAAAGTTTAAGCTTTTGCCTTTCGACTTGTATCCAGTTTCAGCAATGGCAAGCTGTACTTTATTTTTAATGTCGTCACTTACGTAGGTATTTCCATTCAATACACGTGAAACCGTTGCTTTAGATACGCCCGCCAGCGTAGCAAGAGTATCGAGTGTAACTTTTTTATTGTTCAACCTAGCCGTCCAAAGCCGCCATGAAATGGCGGCATTCTCTACTAAAATTAATTGTTTATATCATACCCTGAATAACTTTTTTAGGTATAGGTGTTGGTCGCCATGGGTCATTAGTTTTTTCAAGCCATGGAATGAGTTCGTTGTGTATGAGTTGTTCTACTATCTCCATGTTGTCTTTGGCAATATTCGTTAATTGATAAGGGTCATTCTTCCGATCCCAAAGGGTATATTTCAGCGGTTTACCCGCGCGCCTTTCAATTTGAAGAGTATAGCGATGGGTTCTAACGCCTCTTCGCCCGAAGGCTGCTCCTCCATAAGGAATGTAAATATATGGTTGGGAAGTGGGTAAGTCCTCTTGTGGCAAACCTAGTATCTGATTCGCATAGTTAGTACCTTCCACAGAATCAGGGATATGCTCGCTTAGTCCCATAAGCCCAAGCAATGACGGATAGATGTCGCCTGATGAAAATAACATTTTATCCATTTTTGGCTTGATCTTATTAGGCCATCTGAAAAGCATGGGAGTTCGAACAGACTCTTCGACGATTTGGTTCTTGGTCGCATATCCATGGGAGCCTAGACAAGAGCCGTGGTCAGACATAAACACAACCAGCGTGTTGTCTGATAAGCCTTGTTGATCTAACTGAGCGAGTAGTCGGCCGAACTGCTCGTCAACGCCGTTTACCATTGCGAGATAAGACTTAAAATGATCTGGTCCTTTTTTCTTTCCCCATTGTTTGTCCCAATCGACATTCGGTCGGGTGTTTAGCTCCTTAGATGTCTTACCAGAAAAACGATCTAAATATCTCTGAGGCGTTTCATCATAGGGTGTATGAGGTGGGTTCATTGACACAACTAGTGCAAAAGGTTTGCTTGCATCACGGTATTGTCCACCTTGGTTCTTTAGAAACTCAATGGCCACATCGGTCTCATGCTCGGCACTCCACTTATGTATTTGTATTGGCTGTTCTCGAGGGGTGTCATTTGTCCAATAGTACGGAGCACTATGGCTAGGAGAGGTGCCATTTGCGTGCCAAAAATCAAATCCATGCCTTTTTTCAGGCGGAGTCCAGTCATTCCAGTGACGCCCATCTTTACGGTGACTGCCCGGTACTTGAACAAATGGTGCATGAGGAGAATCCATGTGCCATTTTCCTATGTATCCCAATGAATAGCCTTGTTCTTTGAGAACGTCAGACCATGTTGTTTCATGTTGCTTGAGATCGTGCCCAAAGTCAGAGCCTGCGAAGATATCACCTTCGCCTTCTGGTTTCGCATTGCAGTTTCCGACAATTCCATGTGATATCGGGTATTTACCTGTCATAAATGTGCCGCGGAATGGGCTACATAAAGGATAGTTTGAAATGTTCTCTGTAAGTACAGCACTTTGTATAGCAAATTTATTGAGATTCGGTGTTAACGAGGGATCCTCTCCCATGAACTGCATCGTTTGTGCTCTCATTTCATCAGGAAACACAATCAATAGGTTGGGTGTTGGAGCATTTTTCGCGGCAGAACGAGCAGCTTTAGGAGTGTTCTCTGAGGCAAATGATGATGGAACACTCGCTGCAACCCCAGTTGCAACAACGCTTTTCAATAAATTTCTTCTAGTGGTATCCATAGTAACGCCTTTGATCAAGGAAGAGTGATTTCCCTAGATATTAATTCGTTATAACACAAAAAAACCTTTTTCACATGAAAGAAAAGAAACGAAATCAAGAAACGTTTCATTGCGGTGATAGGTATCACATTAACTGATAATTGAATCCGATAGTATTCTCTACCGAACTGATAGAACGATTAACAAGACTTCATAATAATTATCAAATAGGTTTTTCTATGACACCTTTCCCAACAACTAAAAAGCGTTTAGTTATAGCCTGTTTATCGGCTATGGCTATGAATGCAAATGCAGCGGACGTCGAATTAAAAATAAAACATGTCGATGGTGACTATGGCACCCCTTATAGCTATCAAGGCTATAAGTCTGAAATTGAAATAAAGCCAGATGACTCTCGCTGGTATTACAACGGTGAAGCTCGTGAATATAATCACGACTCAGGGCAACAATATTCGCGTTTTGGTGTTGGTATTGGTTATCAGTTTCCTATTGAAGGAGGCTTCATTAAACCTGAATTTAAAATCCGTAGCGAAAGAAATGACTACGGAATTAAATCAGATGGTACTCGTGGTAGCGTCGTTGAAGCAGATTCGAAAATATTAAAAACACAGTATGTCTACGAAATTTATAATTGGTTTAAACTCGCTGGTGAGTTTAGTTTTTTCCATCATATCTTTGATACGAAGACTGGAGATGGCAAAGCATCAGACTATGAGCGTTATAGCATCGAACTTAAGCCTGCTCTACGTTTTCACCCTTTTAAGCCTTTCAAAACGTTTAAGAAAACCAGTTTAGAAAACGCCACTATTAACTTTATCTATTATTCGATTGATAACCAAAGTATGAAAGGTGGGATTGAAGCTGAAACGGGTGGTACATACGGGTTAGATGACACAATTAAGAATGAACAACTTCGTATTGAAACCTCATATAAGTATCAAGACTTCGCCATTGGGCCTTACGCACGTTTGCCATTAACGTGGGCTGAAGCGGGGCTTCATTATAATAGTAATAATATTATTGATGGAAATTCAGAACGTTATAAATTGACCCGACTTGGTATTAAGGCTTCATATAAGGTTACAGACAGCTTAGTAATTATTAGTGATTTTTATAGTGAAGATAAAGAATATAAAGAAGGCTATCAACATAAACCACAAAACGGATTAACGAGCAACGCAAAAGTGCTTGAGCTTGGTATTGCTTATAACTTTTAAAAGGAAATTAAATAATGATTTTTAATAGAAATAAACTAAGTACTGCTATCGCTATTTGTTTGCCTGCTTGCTTGTTGTCAAATGCTGTTATTGCTGGTTACTCGGATGAAGTGGCGAATAATGGGGGCTCTAAGTCCGCTGTTGAATTCGCACAGTACGCAGAAACGGTGACAAATACCGAACTTCAAACATTGTTGAGCTCTGTAAGTGGTGACAGCGCGGTCGAATTAGCTAACGACATGCTTGCCGACTCGAATGGCGCAGCGCTGAACGCATCACTTCAAAACGCTTTGTTGATGCAAGACGTGTTGCTTACTCGAGCTACGACCATGAGACGTCAAGACTCTTTGGGAACCTTTAACTTTGGTTGGAATACTTGGGCGACAGCGATAGGTAGCTACGTTGAAGGAGACTCAGGCTACGATATTTCTGGTTACGAAACAACGACCTATGGCGTGATGTTCGGTGCAGACAAATACGTCATCGCTGATCGTGCATTTATCGGTTATGCATTGGGGTATGCGAACAATACTTCAGGTGCGGATGATAACCTTTCAGAAGTAACCAGTGATAACTACCAATTTCTGTCATATGCAGGTTGGGCGCAAGACTCTCGATTCTTAGATGTCATTTTTAATATTGGAACGAACAAAGTCGACTCATCTAGAACCATTCGTGCTGACAATAATGCAGACGTAGTGGCCAATTATGATCAATTTAATATGGGCTACCGTGTTAATGCCGGACAAACGTTTAAGGTATTAGGGGTGTCGGTTGAACCTACGATCGGTTATGAAGCTCAGTGGATTTCGCAAGAAGATTATGAAGAAACGGGTTCTGTGGCTGCTCTGCGTTTTGACCGAGAAACATATCATATTCAGTATGCCAACATCGGATTAGCATTGTCCAAAGTGTTTGAATTGGAAAGCATGGTGTTGACTCCACATCTTAAAATTACGTATGCCTCTGATCTAAATGGTGGAGAGCGTGTTCATGACTCCTTCCAACTTGCTGTAGATAGCCCTTCCAACAAAGCGAACTTTTACGATAAAACGGGCGCGATCGTTGGGGGAGATAAGTTACAAGTTCAAGGTAGTCTGAGTGCCGAAATTACCGAGAGTGTAACGTTAGATAGCACTATTTCCTTTGTCGATGCTGAGGAGTATCAGCAAATGAACCTATTTGTTAGCGCTGTAAAACGCTTTTAAGGAGAATAGGATGAAGAAAACGATTCTTGCATCTATTGTCGCTCTCTCTTTGTCATCAACAGTTGCAGCTCAAGAACAGAATGTCTCTAAATATTGGAGTAATTATGTTGATAGTCGCGCTGAAAACAGTGATCTGATCGATCCTTCCCGTTACGACAAAGATGGTTTTGTGCCGCCGAACTTCTCATATGCTGGTTTTCAGCGTGGTGATAATCCATTACCGGAGAGAGGTTCTTACAAGGAGCACAAAGTATTTAACGTGATGGACTTTGGCGCTGTACCTGACGATGGTGTTTCAGACAAAAAAGCTTTTCAAGATATGGCTATAGCAGTCTCTACTTACGTCAGTCAAAAAGGGAACAAAGCCATTTACTTTATCCCTGAAGGTCGATTCATCGTTAATTCACAACAAGACAACGAAGCCATCGACAAAAATAATATCGATCAAGTTCGCTCTGAACAGACAATCAATATTTTTGGTGACAACATTATTGTAAAAGGCGCTGGTATTGGAAAAACCATCCTTGCTATGGATTCACATATGTTTCCAGAGTCACCAACTAAAAAGTGGAGCACACCTTACCTGATTAGTATAGGGGCTTCGAAAGACAATTTTAAGAGCAAAATAGAAACTTCAGTGGAAAAAAATATCGTGGGTGACAGTTCATTTGAACTTGTCGTTGCGGACACTACAGGGTTTGAAGTTGGAGATTATGTAGAAGTTGAGGGCTTCATTAAGAATCGACAACGCATTGAAGAAGCAATCTCTCCATATAAATTTGAGTTAAACAAGCAAGGTAAACCATTGTGGAAAATGCTTGCGGCAAGTTTAAGAAAAATAGAGAAGCATCGAATTGTAGCTGTTAATGGCAACACACTAACGTTTGACGTTCCAGTCGCGCATACGATCAATGCAGAGGATGCTTGGCATGTAACCAAAATTAAGCCTGCAGTGAATGTTGGACTAGAAGACATCACATTTGAAGGCGCGTGGGATGGTGACTTTGTTCACCATAAAAATGCGCTTCATGACAGCGGTTATAGTTTTTTACGTCTAACACGAGCTACAGATAGTTGGATTCGTAATGTCGAGTTGACCAATTTTAACCAAGGAATTCAAGTCATTAACTCATTCAATACCACAGTTGACAGTGTTGAGTTAAATGGAAACCCAGGCCACATTGCGGTATCCGTTCTTTACGGGAATCATAATTTAGTCAAAGACGTTAACGATGCGGCACATACTTGGCATGCGCCAGGTTTATCTAAATATTCAACTCATAACGTAAACCTGCGTACTCAATACTCTCCTCAAATGGGGTTAGACCTTCACGGCGCACAGTCCATGAATAACCTTTTTGACAATATCAGCGGTGGATTTGAGAAAGGGCATTGGGGGGCCGCTGTCAAAGATCAGCCTAACCACTTAAAAGGCCTTTATTTATGGAATGCAGAGAATTTAGGAAAACCGAATAAAAACCTCTATTTCATGGCTAGCGATGGCAAATACGGCAAGCTAATTTTACCCCACCTTATTGGTTTGCATGGCAATGCTCTAGAAGTTCAATCGCAGTTTAAGTACATGATCTCTGCTAAGCAAAACAAGTGGGCTGATTATCGTAAGTTCCCTAAACGCGATGTCCCACAAGCGCATATTGAATCCAATGGCGAGCAGGTTTATCCACAGTCGTTGTATGAAGCACAGCTGAAGCTTCGACGTTCTCTTGAAAAATAACCCTACATTAGTGAGTGATGAGGCATCACTCACTCCAAAATAATCATTAGGTATGTTTATGAACTATAAGCAAAAAAAATTCCTTCTTACTGCGGTGGCATCAAGTTTAATCTTAGCGGGTTGTGGTGGGAGTGACAGCGGCGATCAGCAACAAATCGTCGACAACACGTATCAACCACCATCAGTACTTAATTGTGATAATTTCCAAGCTACTCAAATGTTAGCTGCTGACGAATTCACTGCTGAGGTCACTTGCGTATTGTCAGATACGAGCGCTCGTGATTTGACGGCTTCCACATTTATGATGAACATCGGTAATCGATCTCAAAGTGGTGCAGCGAAAAGTTATGATGTTGATACCGGTATAGCAACCTTTGAGTTATCGACATTCGATGATGTTGGGGGAGAAGTCGCCGAGTTATGCGTGACACCAAAGTCTAATGCGGGTAACCATAACCAAGGTACTCAAGCCTGTTTTGTTGCAGACTCTCCAGTCGCCGACTTTGAAGCCCCTTTTGTAGCTAGTTATCAGCCGTTATCCAATTTAGTTAGAATCGATAATTCAGTCACCGCAGTGTACCAAGTTTCTGACGATGCGAATGGCGAGCATGCTCGTGAAGTGACGTCTGATTTAGCATGGTTTTTAGATGATATCGCTATAGACGGGGAGGTGACACCAACATTGTTGATTGATCCGACTTGGGTGGGACAGTATTTAAAATATTGTGTGACGCCACGAACCTTGGAAACTATCGGTGCAAATACTGAAGGCGAAGTTGTTTGCGCCGATGCTGTTGAAATTCTACCTGCGTATCGTGAGGAAACGCCTGAAGCAAGTGCACAGGTCTCTTTTGGTGGCGAAACGATAGAAGATGGACAAGTCAATACAGTGCCGGTACAAACAGGTGAAGTGCTAACTGCGACCTATGTATTTGAACCTGGTCTTGATAATGAAGTCGGTAATGGGGAGACGAGTAAAGAGGGTAGTAGTCCAGCTTACTGGCAGCGCGTTGCGGCGGTAAGCAAAACAAGCTCAATCTCTACTTTTACTACTAATGAACCAGAAGTGATCAAGATGTGTGATTTTTCTGATGGTAAAACGTCATGCGACTATACCATTGAAGACTCAGACTTAAGTTATAGAGTTGAATTTTGTGTTACACCAACAACTGAAAACGAAACGACAGGGTCACAAGTGTGCTCCGGCACGGATGTATTTGGCATCGATATTTCTGGTGAGATGGAATACCTCAAACAGTTGACTATTGACGTCTATGGCTATGACCTCATAGATGGCGCTAATTCTGCTAAATGGTATGTCGATGTCAATCACAGTGTTGCTGCGGATGAACTGAGAACGCTTGCAGACAATTCTACACCAACGAATTCAGAGCTGTTGCATGCTGGTCGAGAGTTCGAAATCGCGCCCGTACAAGGCTTGCGAGCCGCGTTTTTGTCGAAGACTGTATGGGAAAAAGCCGGTGTTAGTTCTGAGCGACGAGGTGGAATTAGTGACTGGAGTTGGGATAAGTTCGTCTCCGATGATGACCCACTAGATATCACCAATGTCAGCCCCGATGCGAATGACTTTATCGGTAAAGAGGTTCGCGTGTGTCTGGATATTAAAGACGCGACATCTCCAACTTGCCTTGACATGAGCGAGCAAGTCTCTGTGTCGGACGCTCTAGAGTTTACTCAGGCTGGTGTCAGTTCTGAAGTATTTCGTGGCATCGCACCAGTAAAAGTGTTGCCTATAGCGAAAGATGATGACTATGAGTTTTTGCACCACCGCCCATTAACTCTGCATGAAGGTAATGCACTCACAGGTACAACATATTTTAGTAACGTCAATGGTATCGACTGGGCACAGTTTATTCAGCAAACTTATGCGAGTGGTTCTTATGACCCAACTCCTGCTGGCCATCAAGAAGATGCCTTGTTGTCTTGCCTAGATCTAAAGAGCGATGGTTATGATTGGTCAGTGCCTATTTTTGACGCGACGATGTCGATAACTCCAGAAGCAAATAAAACGGCCTTAAATATTTATGCTAAGAACACTCTGGTGAAATCAGAAAATGGAGAAACGCTCTCTAACTATGACGGTATTGCGTCTCTTGGTTTTAAAGTCAAACCTTTGACCAGTACTGATGAAAGTCGACTGTCTGCTGCGACAGGCTGGCCGCTTGTTTCTAACTCAGACAAAGAGCAGTCACAAACGGATTTAGACAATGTGACTAAAATTAGAACATTCGTTGCAGGTTATGGCTCAGCGACATTGATCAACAAAGGCTTTACCGTTGGCCAATCATGGTCTTCAGTTGATAAGTCACAAGATGGATCAGGCGGTGAAAAGTACATTTGGAATGGAGCTAGTTCGACTAAAGGGAGTGTGCCAATGATGAGTTGCGTGACCAAAATCTCGTTGTAAAAATGAAATTTTTTTAGGGCTTAGGGATACCTAAGCCTTTTTTTTAGGGTGTGTCTAAAGTGAAAATTTAGATTCTCAACTTTAATATCATCGATGAATAGAGTTGCAATTACCAAGTTGTCTGTTTGTACATATATTCTATGTGTACTCTAAAAAAACGTTATGTCATGTAAAAAATGAAACTATTAATATAAACGGTTTGACCAATATATACAGTATTAGTAAATTAAAATTAAATTAATGATGTAGAAAAAGTTACTTAATATTCTAGGTTGCTTTGACAAGATAAAGGAATAAACATGATTGCAAATACATTTAACCTTACAGGCAAAGTCGCTATCGTAACTGGTTGTAATACAGGCCTTGGTCAAGGCATGGCATTAGGCTTAGCACAAGCTGGCTGTGATATTGTTGGTGTCAACATTTCGGAGCCGACAGAAACTCGTTCTCTAATTGAAGCTGAGGGTCGTAAGTTCGTCGATGTACGCGCCAATCTGATGAAGCTAGATGATATTCCGACGGTGATCGACAAGGCAGTGACTGAGCTAGGTCGTATCGATATTCTTGTAAATAATGCAGGTATTATTCGTCGTAATGATGCTATCGAATTTACAGAGCAAGACTGGGATGATGTTATGGATATTAATATCAAATCATTGTTCTTTATGTCTCAAGCTGTAGCTAAACAGTTCATTGCCCAGGGTGAAGGCGGCAAAATCATCAATGTCGCATCAATGCTTTCGTTTCAAGGTGGTATTCGCGTGCCATCTTACACAGCTTCGAAGAGTGGTGTTATGGGTGTGACTCGTCTTATGGCAAATGAATGGGCTAAGCATGGGATTAATGTTAATGCGATTGCACCAGGTTACATGGCGACCGACAACACAGCAGCTCTTCGTGCTGATGAGAAACGTAACTCTGAAATTTTAGAGCGCATTCCTGCAGAGCGCTGGGGTACGCCACAAGATGTTGCAGGTCCAGTAGTATTCTTGTCTTCTGATGCTGCGGCATACGTTAATGGATATACACTGGCTGTTGACGGTGGCTGGTTAGCTCGCTAGAAAATCGTATGGAATTAAGGACTGAAGAAGTAGGGCAGTTACTTGGAATATTGAGTTATATTTTAGGTGTGTCTTTCTTTTTTCAGAAAGACGATAGAAAGTTAAAGAAGCTGATGATTGTATTCTATATCAATCATATGATTCACTTTCTATTTCTAGGTGCTTTAGTTTCCGCTCTGAGTTCTTTTATTTCTGTTTTAAGAACATTTGTCTCTATCTATACAAAATCTAAATATATAGCGTCTGTTTTTATTTTAGTGGGCGCTATATTGAGTAGCTCATACATGTCAAAGCCCTATGAAATGTTTGGTTTTCTTGGTATGTGTATAGGGACTTATTCAATATTTATGTTGCAAGGTGTCTTATTAAGGGTTGGGCTTCTTTTAGGTTCTATTCTTTGGCTTGTAAATAATATATTTGTTGGCTCAATTGGTGGAGTATTGCTAGAGTCGACATTGATCGTTGTAAATCTAATTACCATTAAAAGACTATATGGTGATCAGGTGAAATCGTATTAAAGGTAAGAAAATGAAAATTGCGTTAATGATGGAAAATAGCCAAGCAGCTAAGAATGCAACTATTTGGGATGAGCTAACATCTGTTGCAGAACAGCAAAACCATACGGTTTATAACGTAGGTATGAATGACGAACACGATCATCATTTGACGTACATTCACCTCGGTATCATGGCGAGCTTACTGATAAATTCAAAAGCTGTCGATTTTATCGTGACTGGTTGTGGTACTGGGCAAGGTGCGATGTTATCTCTCAATGCACACCCAAATGTTGTGTGTGGTTACTGTTTAGATCCTTCGGATGCATTCCTTTTCAATCAGATTAACAATGGCAATGCCATTTCTCTTGCATTTGCCAAGGGCTTTGGCTGGGCTGCGGAACTGAATGCTCGTTACATTTTTGAGAAAGCATTTACTGGTAATCGTGGTGAAGGTTACCCTATTGAACGTCGTGCTCCGCAGCAAGAAAACGCAAACATTCTGAACAGCATCAAGGCTGCGACTTCAAAAGACAATTATTTAGACACACTTCGTGCTATTGATGTTGAACTACTCAAAACGGCTGTTTCTGGTCTGCGATTCCAAGAATGTTTCTTTGAACATTGTCAGGACGAAGAGATTAAAACCTTCGTACGTGGTTTAGTCGCCTAAACAGAGTGCTCACTTAAAGTTAACTAACGATAAAAAGCCCGATAGGGCTTTTTTTGTACCCGAAATTGGTGGTAAGAGAATCCAAGTAGAAGTAGAACCCGTCATGTAGATACAACTTGCAATAATGGCTCACTGTGTGGTGTGTAATGATCGAATGTGTCACTGATATTGTTTGCTGTGGTTAGAACGCCATATACTAAAAACGAAGAAGGCTACCCGTGGGTAGCCTTTTATAGAAAGTCGTTTCTTAGTGGAGTTGTTACCACTTCTTCTTCTGACCAAATAGTGCATCCATATCGTCTTCGCGTTCTTTTGACTCCATTTGTTGAAGTTCTTGTGCGTTGCGATCTTGGCGCTTTTGATCAAGGTCGTTAAGCATCTCTTGTAGCTTTTCGCGAGCCTGATTTGAATATGGATCGTTTTTCGTGGTCAGTGCGTCGATGCCCTTGCGTAGCAGTTGAATGGCTGTGCCAGGCTGACCGCGAGCAATTGAGTCGTTCGCACGTTTAATTACGTTCTCGATGTTGATTCGAATCTGGATTGTCTCTAGACGAGCATTCTCTGCAACGTACGCTTGAGTCTCGAAACGGCCTTTGTTGTGTTCACTACGAATTGTGTCGCGCAGGCGCTTAACCAACTTCAGCATCATGATGGCTTGCTTATCGCTACTCGGTACACGGAAAGCCGTGCTTTCGCCACCTTGGTAATTCTCTTTGAGCTGAGTGATTTGTTGCTTCACACTCTCAATACGCTGAGCGAGCTGTTTGTTCTTTGGGTCCAGCTGATACATGTTTTCAAGCGAGTCGAGGATTCGTGTGTTTAAACACACTAGCAGGTCTTGGCTAAACGGCATGTGATGCGCGTTACCAATCAGTTCTTCCGTTCCATCGATAATGGTCAAATAACGAGAAGATTCCTGTTTCTTCGCTGTTTCCACCTTAACTTTGTACTGAAGCATGATGTTGTAGCCCAATACCAACACCAAAAGAATGGCTACTAAGGCAATAATTAAACCAATATTCATATAATTGCGTCTGCTTGTTGTGTTCTATCGCTAACTTCAGAGGATACACGATTCCATAGAGTATCTACACCCGTAAATCGCTTATCTGGCTTGTAAATCGTGATTTGTGATTATCTCTTGTTCATGCAGCCACGTAATCAAAAAGTGAAAACTATTTATTGATAATGAGGGATGGATTACAAACGAGTGGTGACGGTTTCATATCAAGCTCTATAAAAACTCAATTTTTCTATCATTTTCGCCTGTAAGACGTTATAACTAATTATTATATTTACTAAGTTTAACTCGCTCACTTTTTTAATAAGTTAGCACTGAAATGAGTAAAGGATTACGAGGTCACCGATGAAGTTACAACAACTGAAGTACATTGTTGAAGTAGTCAACCACAATCTAAATGTGTCGGCGACGGCTGAGAGTCTCTACACTTCTCAGCCGGGCATCAGTAAGCAGGTTCGTTTACTTGAAGATGAGCTAGGTATTCAGATCTTTGAACGTAGCGGTAAGCACTTAACTCAAGTGACGCAAGCGGGTGAAGATATTGTTCGTATCTCGCAAGAAATTCTTGCCCGTGTAGAGAGTATCAAAGCGGTGGCTGGAGAACATACTCATCCAGAAATGGGTACTCTGAATATCTCAACCACTCACACACAAGCTCGTTATGCACTGCCTGATGTGATTAAAGGCTTCACAGCTCGTTATCCCAAGGTATCGCTTCACATGCACCAAGGTACGCCTAGTCAGATGTCAGAAGCGGTCGCTAAAGGAACGGCTAACTTCGCGATTGCGACAGAAGCACTTCATCTCTATCAAGATGCAATCATGCTGCCGTGTTACCACTGGAATCGCTCAATCGTAGTGACGAAAGATCACCCGCTAGCCCAAAAACAGAACGTAACCATCGAAGACTTAGCAGCATACTCTTTGGTGACGTATGTATTCGGCTTTACTGGTCGTTCAGAACTGGATACCGCCTTTAACAAGGTTGGATTAACACCACGCGTTGTATTTACAGCGACTGATGCCGATGTGATCAAAACTTACGTACGTATGGGCATCGGTGTTGGCGTTATTGCGAGTATGGCGATAGATGCCGAGCAAGATACGGATTTGGTCGCAATAGACGCTAGTCATTTATTCGGCGCAAGTACAACCAGCATTGGCTTCCGTCGTGGTACGTTCTTACGTTCATACATGTATGATTTCATGGAGCGTTTTGCACCACATTTAACGCGCCCTGTCGTTGAACAGGCGATTTCTTTGAAGTCTAACGAAGAAATTGAAGAGATGTTCAAAGACATCGAGCTCCCAGTAAGATAGCTAAGATTACTTACAGGCCTACTCTTTGAGTAGGCCTGTTTTCTTTCAACTCTTCACCACTACTTCCTATTTGTGTGGGTTCCACCTACAATCCCTTCCATTATAGGGGGCCACATGCAATCTAAATTCCAAACTCTCGATACCTTTCTTTATCAACATCAGGTTTATTGGCGATCTGAACCGTTTCATCTTTGCCAACAGGATGAGCTCCCGTGGCGACATTACAACGAGGCTTTGTTTGCTTGGCTGCAGTCACTCGATGAACAGCAAATTCAGGTGTACAAAGATCAGCCTGATTCCTTGGCTGAAGAGTTAGGTGGATTTTTCCCCGACTTAAATGACATTGTTGATGTTATACAGATACCAACATTAAACCGAGAAGGGTTAGATCTACCCAAAGGAACGGATACAGGCATACCTGGGCGGAAACTTGAGCAAATCATGTCGATGAGTGAAGCCGTATTGGGTCATCACAAGGGCAATGAATGGCTTGAGTGGTGTTCTGGTAAGGGGTTTCTTGGTCGGATTCTATCGCAGCAATCGAAACAACCCGTGACCAGTTTTGAATGGCAACAATCTTTGTGTGACAGTGGTCAGGCGATTGCCGATGTACAGCAATTACCGATGCAGTTTGTTCAAGGAGACGCTTTCTCTGAAGACGCAAACAAGGTGTTTAACCACAATCAACATGCAGTGGCACTTCATGCTTGTGGTGACTTGCACGTGACTTTGCTTAATAAGGTTGTAAATTATTCGCTTCCTGCGGTTACGATTTCGCCATGTTGTTATCACTTGATTCAATCGGAACGCTATCAAGCGATGTCAACCGTAGCGCAATCTGCGCAACTCTCTTTATCTAAGTCCGATTTGCGAATTCCATTACAGGAGACTGTCACTGGCGGAGAGCGTGTTAAAAGGCATCGTCAATTGGAGATGAGTTTTCGATTAGGCTTTAGCCAGTTACTTAAGCGTGAGCTTGGGGTTTTAGAGTATCTACCAGTACCAAGTATCAAAAAATCGGAGCTTGCCGAAGGCTTTGAAGCATTCTGCTGGTGGGCTGCGAATCAAAAAGAGATAGCTTTGCCGAGTGGGCTGGATTTTGATTTTTATGAAAGGTTAGGGGAACAGCTTTTTTGGAATATGGAACGGCTTAGCTTGGTACAGCAAGTGTTTAGAAGACCATTAGAGATGTGGTTAACCTTGGATAGAGCGCTTTACCTAGAAGAACAGGGCTACCAAACGTCGGTTGAACAGTTCTGTGAAAGACATATCACACCACGTAATATTCTTATTCGAGGCTGGAAGGTGGATAAGTGAAGTAAGCACTAACTAGTATTGACGGCTATAAGATATAAAAAAGCCAGCTTGAAAAGAATCAAGCTGGCTTTTACATTTCTAATCAGTCAAAACTGTCTATCAATGTTCTTAGTTGAACATTGCGATAGCTTCAGCTGGGTCTACGTATTCTAGGTCAAAGCTTTCTGCAACTTCTTTGCAAGTTACTTTACCGTGGATAACGTTTAGGCCTTCTAGGAAGCCTTTGTCTTCTAGAAGAGCTTCACGGTAGCCTTTGTTCGCTAGCTTAACAATGTAAGGAAGTGTTGCATTGTTTAGTGCGAATGTTGAAGTGCGAGCAACAGCGCCTGGCATGTTAGCAACACAGTAGTGAACTACGTCGTCAACGATGTAAGTTGGTTCCGCGTGTGTTGTTGCGTGAGAAGTCTCGAAACAACCACCTTGGTCGATTGCAACGTCAACAACAGCTGCGCCTGGCTTCATCTTAGCGATGTGCTCTTTTGTTACTAGTTTAGGAGCAGCTGCGCCTGGGATTAGTACAGCGCCGATAACTAGGTCAGCTTCTAGAACGTGCTTCTCGATAGCGTCTTCAGTAGAGTAAACCACTTTTGCGCGACCTTGGAACTCTTCATCTAGGCGACGAAGTGTATCAACGTTACGATCTAGGATAGTTACGTCAGCACGTAGACCAACAGCCATACGAGCTGCGTTAGCGCCTACTACGCCGCCGCCGACAACAACAACTTTTGCTGGCTCAACACCTGGAACGCCGCCAAGTAGAAGACCACGACCGCCGTGAGATTTTTCAAGAGTTTGTGCACCCGCTTGAATAGACATGCGACCTGCAACCTCAGACATTGGCGCAAGTAGTGGCAAGCGACCCATATTATCTGTTACAGTCTCATAGGCTACGCAGACAGCTTTGCTCTTGATAAGCTCTTCAGTTTGTGGAAAATCTGGTGCAAGGTGTAAATAAGTAAATAATATTTGCCCTTCACGAAGCATAGCTCGCTCGACAGCTTGAGGTTCTTTAACCTTTACAATCATATCTGCTTTCGCGAATACGTCAGCAGCAGTAGGAAGAATGGATGCGCCTACAGCGATGTAATCATCGTCTGAAAAACCGATACCATTACCGGCATTGGTTTCAACAAAAACTTGGTGACCATGTGAGATTAGTTCTCTCACGCTAGCTGGGATCATACCAACACGGTACTCGTGGTTTTTGATTTCCTTAGGTACGCCAATAATCATCCTGACTCCTCATTTTATTTTGGTTGTATAATCTATAGTAGTTGTATTAACTGTGTGTAGGGTAATTCTGTCGAATTAATATCTAGTATAGATATGTTGAGATAAAATTTGATACTGAATATTAAAAAGTTGTAGTATATTTTTTTGCAAGGAAGTAATAAGGTGGAATAAAAAATGGCAGACAACTATAAGAAGCCGTCCAAGGAACTAGACCGTATCGACCGCAACATTCTTAATGAGTTGCAAAAAGACGGTCGTATTTCGAACGTTGAACTATCAAAACGAGTGGGTCTCTCTCCGACTCCGTGTCTTGAGCGTGTTCGTCGTTTGGAGCGTCAAGGGTACATTACAGGGTATACAGCGCTGCTTAATCCTCAGTACTTAGATGCATCACTATTGGTGTTTGTAGAAATCACATTGAACCGCGGTGCGCCAGATGTGTTTGAACAATTTAACACTGCCGTTCAAAAACTAGACGACATCCAAGAATGTCATTTAGTGTCGGGTGACTTTGACTACCTTCTAAAAACACGTGTATCGGATATGGGTGCTTATCGTAAACTTCTAGGTGACACGCTACTGCGTCTACCTGGTGTGAACGACACTCGAACTTACGTGGTAATGGAAGAAGTGAAACAAACCAACCAGCTGGTGATTAAAACTCGTTAATCATCGATGGTCGAACAGCAAGAAAGCGGAACTTAGTTTCCGCTTTCTTGCTTTCTGGAATTGGGTTTTTCCGTTTGATATGGTTAAATCAACAGTAGTTTTTATCAAACATATATATAAAGCTGGTTTATGTTCAAAGAGAGCGGCAACAAAGTCGAAACAATCATCAAAACGAGTGAAGAGCCTCAGTCTTCTCGTTTGACGGGTACCCAACGCTTAAAAGAGTGCAGTCTTATCTTAGGCGTACTCTTTTCAATTCTTCTGGCTGTTGCACTGCTGACGTTTAGCCCAGCAGACCCTTCTTGGTCTCAGACGGCTTGGGGCGGTGATATTCAAAATGCGGGCGGCTACGTTGGTGCTTGGTTGGCTGATACCCTATTTTTTGTTTTTGGATCTTTAGCTTACCCTCTACCGATTCTTGTTACGTTAGCGGCTTGGGTTCTTTTTCGTAAACGTGATGAAGATGAAACTATCGATTTTATGTTGTGGGGGACGCGTCTACTCGGCCTCACGATCCTTCTATTAACCAGTTGTGGTTTGGCTGATATCAACTTTGACGATATCTGGTACTTCTCATCAGGTGGTGTGATTGGTGATGTATTAACAAGCTTAGCTCTACCAACATTAAATGTCCTAGGTTCGACATTAGTTCTGCTCTTTTTATGGGGAGCAGGTTTCACGCTACTTACTGGTATCTCTTGGCTTAGTATTGTTGAATGGCTAGGCGACTCTGCTATTCGTTTATTTACCGCTCTTGTAAATAAAATTCGAGGTCACGATCAAGAGGTGATGGAGCCAGAGCTAAGAGAAACAGAACAGCATGATGAGCTGCAACTTGAGTCTTCAAATCCGCCGATTGAAGGCGTTGCGGAAGAAGTCGAAGAACGAAACGATCCACTGACGAGCGATCCGAGCCTACACTTCTCGGCAACAACTGAACCAGAAGTAGAAGCGCCGGTGGCAGAGCCTAAGCGTCACTTCAATATTCATATGCCAGAGAAGGCGCCTGAAGTTGCGGTTAAGCCATCTACAGTGGAAGTCAGTGAGCCAGTTGCGTTTAAGCAAGAAGTTGTTGAGCCTCAACCAGTAGAAGCGTCTAAGCCAGTTGAAAAGCCTCAACCTGTTTATCGTGCTCCGGAGGAGCCGTTAGAAGAAGGTGTTGAACGTTCTAAACAACTTAACGCGACAATTGAGCAGCTAGAGCACGCAGCGATGGATGAGGATGACTTGGCTGAGCAAGCGCAAGCAGAAGCTCATCATTCGCAGGCTGCTTACCAAGAGTACATGCAAGAGCAGCCAGCTGAGCCTCTATTTACTCCAGAGCCAAGTATTGCTGTTGAACAAGAGACAGAGTTTAATGCTGAACCGATGCGTAGCAGTGAACCAACAGAAGCTGTCTCTTTTACCTCCGAGCCCGATCCAGAAGTTGTGCCAGAACCTATGTTCATCGAACAACCTGTTGTTGAAAGCGCAATAGCTGATGATGTGACATTTGAAGAGACTCCATTACACGAGCCTCATGTTGATGAAGTCGAAGAGCCAATCTCTGACAATGGTCATCAAGTCGAACATCAAGCGGAAGAGCCTGCGATAGACTTGCCTTGGGAAGAAGTAACGGACGAAGAACCGGCACATCCAGACCAAGATGTTGCAGCGTTCCAAAATATCGTTTCTGAAGCGCAAGCGAATATGGCTGCAGCACAAAACCCGTTCTTGGTTCAAAAAGAGCCGAACTTGCCTAAGCCAACATCTCCGATGCCGACGCTAGAGTTGCTTTATCACCCAGAGAAGCGTGATAACTTTATCGACCGCGACGCATTAGAAGAGATTGCTCGTTTGGTGGAATCGAAGCTGGCTGATTACAAGATCAAAGCTGAGGTTGTCGATATCTTCCCAGGACCTGTGATTACTCGATTCGAGCTTGACCTTGCACCGGGTGTGAAAGTCAGCCGTATCTCGAGCCTGTCTATGGACTTGGCTCGTTCACTCTCTGCGATGGCAGTGCGTGTTGTTGAAGTGATTCCGGGTAAGCCTTATGTGGGGCTTGAGTTGCCAAATATGAGCCGTCAAACGGTGTTCTTCTCAGACGTAGTCGGTAGCCAGCAGTTTATTGATGCCAAATCGCCAACAACCGTTGTAATGGGACAAGACATTGCCGGTGAAGCAGTGATTGCTGATATCGCGAAGATGCCTCACGTGCTGGTGGCTGGTACAACAGGTTCTGGTAAATCGGTAGGTGTGAACGTCATGATCTTGAGTATGTTGTATAAGGCAACACCAGAAGATCTGCGCTTCATTATGATCGACCCTAAAATGCTCGAGCTTTCTATCTATGAAGGTATTCCACATCTATTATCAGAAGTAGTGACCGATATGAAAGACGCATCAAACGCGCTGCGTTGGTGTGTGGGTGAAATGGAACGTCGTTACAAACTGATGTCAGCCTTGGGTGTACGTAACATTAAGGGCTACAACGATAAGCTGAAGATGGCAGCAGAAGCAGGGCACCCAATCCATGATCCATTGTGGCAAGCGGGCGACAGTATGGACCCGGAACCACCATTGCTAGAGAAACTGCCTTATATCGTTGTTGTTGTCGATGAATTTGCTGACTTAATGATGGTAGTCGGCAAGAAAGTTGAAGAATTAATTGCGCGTCTTGCTCAGAAAGCACGTGCAGCAGGTATTCACTTGATCCTAGCGACGCAGCGTCCGTCGGTTGATGTCATCACGGGTTTGATTAAAGCTAACATCCCAACACGTGTAGCCTTTACGGTATCGACTAAAACTGACTCTCGTACTATCTTGGATCAGGGCGGTGCAGAATCGCTGCTAGGCATGGGTGACATGCTTTACTTACCACCTGGTTCAAGCCATACCATTCGTGTTCACGGTGCATTTGCATCGGACGATGATGTTCATGCTGTCGTTAACGACTGGAAAGCGCGCGGCAAGCCGAACTATATTGATGAAATCACCAATGGTGAGCAGACACCTGAAACCCTGCTTCCTGGAGAGAAGATGGAAGGCGACGAAGACGTTGACCCACTGTTTGATCAGGTTGTTGAGCATGTGGTTCAGTCACGTCGCGGTTCGGTATCGGGCGTTCAACGACGCTTTAAGATTGGCTATAACCGCGCAGCTCGTATTGTTGAGCAGTTAGAAGCTCAAGGAATTGTGAGTCCACCAGGGCACAATGGTAACCGTGAAGTATTAGCACCGGCGCCGCCGAAAGAGTAATCGCTTAATTGCGTAGATAGGAACTCAACCCTTAATAATCGGTCATAGTCTTATGACCGATTTACCTTGTAACAGGATAATTAATGAAAAAAGCACTCGCACTTCTATTTATGAGTTTTTCCGTGTTCGCTTCACCAAAGGAAGAGCTGAGCAACCGATTAGCGCTAAACGCAGGTTTTAGTGCTGAGTTCAAACAGGTTGTCACAAGCCCTGATGGCGATATTGTCATGGAAGGAGAGGGCACAGTTGAAATAGCGCGCCCAAGCCTATTCCGTTGGGAAACGACGTTCCCAGATGAAAACTTATTGGTCTCTGATGGCCAAAGCCTTTGGTACTACAGCCCATTTATTGAGCAAGTCAGTATTTACTGGCAAGAGCAAGCAACGGCGCAAACACCATTTGTATTGCTTACTCGCAACCAACAGAGTGATTGGGATAACTACGATGTAACCCAATCGGGTAATCAGTTTACGCTGAAGCCAACGGCGGTTGATTCGAATCAAGGGGATTTCCAAATTCAGATCAACGACAAAGGCATCGTTCAAGGGTTTAATGTTATTGAACAGGACGGTCAAAAAGGTGAGTTCACATTTAGTAATGTCGAGCTTGGTAAGCCAGGCAGTGATCGTTTTACATTCGTCGCTCCAGAAGGTGTCGAAGTTGATGACCAAAGAAACTGATTCTTTGATATCGTCCATTTAATCGCGAATCAAGAGATAGCCATTGAGTAATTACAGTTTAGACTTTTCGGGGGACGAAGATTTTCGTCCCCTTGCTGCTCGTATGAGACCAGAAACCGTCGAGCAGTACATCGGTCAACAGCATATTCTGGGACCCGGTAAACCTTTGCGTCGAGCGCTTGAAGCCGGGCATATTCACTCCATGATTTTATGGGGGCCTCCGGGTACCGGAAAGACTACTTTGGCTGAAGTGGCTGCCAATTATGCCAATGCTGAAGTTGAGCGTGTGTCAGCGGTTACCTCAGGTGTGAAAGACATTCGTGTCGCGATTGATAAAGCGCGTGAAAATAAGCAAGCTGGACGTCGAACTATTTTGTTTGTAGATGAGGTGCATAGGTTTAACAAAAGCCAACAAGATGCATTCTTGCCACACATCGAAGATGGCACCGTTACCTTTATTGGAGCGACGACAGAAAACCCGTCTTTTGAACTCAATAACGCTTTGTTGTCGAGAGCGCGTGTTTACAAACTGACTTCTCTCAGCACAGATGATATCTCGTTTGTTATCCGTCAAGCCATTGAAGATAAACAGCGCGGTTTAGGTGATGTAAGTGCCCACTTTGCTGACAATGTACTTGATCGTTTAGCGGAGCTAGTGAATGGCGACGCTCGCATGTCACTGAATTATCTTGAGCTTCTATACGATATGGCCGAAGACGACGACCAAGGTCGTAAGTCGATTACGCTTCAACTGTTAGCAGAAGTCGCTGGCGAAAAAGTGGCTCGTTTCGATAATAAAGGTGATATTTGGTACGACTTGATTTCGGCTGTGCATAAGTCGATACGAGGTTCAAACCCAGATGCGGCGCTGTATTGGTCGGCGCGCATGATTGCTGCTGGCTGCGATCCCTTGTATATCGTGAGACGTTTGTTAGCGATTGCATCGGAAGATATCGGTAATGCAGATCCAAGAGCAATGCAAGTTGCCATTTCGGCTTGGGATTGCTTTACTCGTATTGGTCCTGCAGAAGGTGAACGAGCGATTGCACAAGCGGTTGTCTATCTTGCGTGTGCGCCAAAGAGCAACGCTGTTTATACCGCGTGGAAGCAGGCGCTCACTGATGCGCATAACTTACCCGAATACGAAGTGCCTCATCATTTAAGAAATGCACCAACAAGTTTGATGAAGGACATGGGCTACGGGCAAGAATATCGTTATGCTCATGACGAACCTGGTGCCTACGCTGCGGGTGAAAAGTATCTGCCGCCTGAAATGGGCGAGCGACAATACTATTACCCAACAAAACGAGGCTTAGAGACCAAGATTGGCGAAAAGCTAGATTATCTGGCGGATTTGGACGCAAAAAGCCCACAAAAACGCTATGAAAACTAGCCTTTTTTGGATATCTTAACCTAGTCATAAAATTCAGATTAAATCGTTAAAAAATGATGAAATAATCATCAGTTTTGGCGGTTTAGTGGTGTTTCAGTGGTCAAGCTACTGAATATTCAAATAACTAAAGCATAGGATTAGCAATGCTGGATTCTAAATTACTTCGAGCTGAGCTGGATGAAACAGCGGCAAAATTAGCACGTCGAGGCTTTGACCTTGATGTAGAGACAATTCGTGAACTTGAAGAAAAACGTAAGTCCCTTCAAATGAAAACTGAAGAACTGCAAGCGTTACGTAACTCTCGCTCGAAGTCCATTGGTCAAGCAAAAGCGAAAGGCGATCACGAAGCAGCTGAACGCATCCTTGCGGAAGTAGGTAACCTAGGTTCTGAACTAGACGCAGCTAAAGTTGCACTTGCTGACCTTCAAGGAGAACTTGAAGCGATCACTATGGCGATTCCAAACCTGCCAGACGAGTCAGTACCAGCAGGTAAAGACGAAGATGACAACGTAGAAATTTCTCGTTGGGGTGAGCCAAAGACTTACGACTTCGAAGTAAAAGATCACGTTGATCTTGGTGAGCTTTCTGGTGGTCTTGATTTCGCAAGCGCGGTTAAGATTTCAGGTTCTCGCTTCATCGTAATGAAGGGTAAATTTGCGCGTCTACACCGTGCAATCGCCCAGTTCATGCTAGACCTTCACACTGATGAGCACGGTTATACAGAAATGTACGTACCGTACCTAGTGAACCACGATAGCCTATACGGTACTGGTCAACTACCTAAGTTCGGTGAAGACCTATTCCACACAAGCCCGCTAACAGAGCAAGTAAGTGACGTTCCTCTTAAGAAACTATCGCTTATCCCTACTGCGGAAGTACCAGTAACTAACCTTGTTCGCGATACCATTACGGAAGAAGCGGAACTGCCACTTAAGATGACAGCTCACACGCCTTGTTTCCGTTCTGAAGCAGGTTCTTACGGTCGTGATACTCGTGGTCTTATTCGTATGCACCAGTTCGACAAAGTTGAGCTTGTACAGATCACTAAGCCAGAAGATTCAATGGCAGCGCTAGAAGAGCTAACAGGTCACGCTGAGAAAGTACTTCAACTTCTAGAGCTTCCTTACCGTAAAGTAGTTCTATGTACTGGTGATATGGGCTTCGGCGCTGCGAAAACTTACGATCTAGAAGTATGGGTTCCAGCACAAGAGACTTACCGTGAAATCTCTTCTTGCTCAAACATGTGGGACTTCCAAGCTCGTCGTATGCAAGCTCGTTTCCGCCGTAAAGGCGAGAAAAAACCTGAGCTAGTACACACACTAAACGGTTCTGGTCTTGCTGTAGGTCGTACAATGGTTGCGATTCTAGAGAACAACCAAGAAGCAGATGGCCGTATCGCTATCCCAACAGTACTTCAGAAGTACATGGGCGGCGTAACGCACATCGGTTAATCGTCTAGCTTTTGAATTGAAAACCCAGCCTAAGTGCTGGGTTTTTTATTGCCCGAATCTAGTCATTGTTACAATTAGGTAATAGTTATTTGCTCATGCGCTGGATTATATCTAATAGATATTGTTCGTATAATGGTCGCCTACCGCGGTAGGAATTGATTTTCTCATTCAGATATTGAGGAGGGCATATGGCTGTAGGATGGGCAGGCGACGATAGCGTTAGCCAGCAAATTCAAGATACGATTTCCGATGAGATCTCTCGTGTCAGAGGGAACATTAAAATCGGAGAGAGTGCTCATTACTGTGATGAGTGCGGTGATGAGATCCCTGAAAAAAGACGACTCGCGATACAAGGAGTACGTTTGTGTATTGAGTGCCAATCGATGTTAGAGCACGATGCGCATCAGCATGCACTTTATAATCGTCGAGCAAGCAAAGACAGTCAGTTGCGATAGTTACAACAACTGCGTCATTAGGTAGTTAGTAGAGTGAGTAGTGGTATGAATGGTTGTTCAGCTTTGAAACCATTCATACCCGATTGGTGGGTGCAATACTTGCTATTGGAAACATTCTGGTCGTTGGAGTGCGCTATCAATGGCGGAGACCAATTGCTCGATATGATGTGCTTCACTGATAAACGGAGGCATCATATAGATCAACTTGCCAAAAGGTCTGATCCAAACCCCTTGTTCAACAAAGTGCGCCTGTATCAGCTCCATATCGACAGGGATATGAGTTTCTACTACACCAATCGCTCCTAACCAACGAACGTCTTTAACCAACGAATGTCGCTTGAGTTTTGGAAGCATCTCTGAGAACAGCGATTCGATTTGTTGCGTCTGTGACTGCCAATCACCCTGTTCGATTAATCCAAGGCTTGCCGCCCCAACAGCGCACGCAAGCGGATTCCCCATAAATGTTGGACCATGCATAAAGCACCCAGCTTCACCGCCGCAAACCGTATCGGCAACATCTTTGCTTGCAAGCGTTGCCGAAAGAGTCATATACCCTCCCGTTAGTGCTTTGCCGACACATAGAATGTCCGGTTGAATATCGGCATGTTCACAAGCAAATAACTTACCTGTACGACCAAAGCCGGTGGCAATCTCGTCAAGAATCAAGAGCACGTTGAATTCATCACACAGTGCTCTCACTTGTTTCAAAAACTCCGGGTGGTAAATACGCATGCCGCCGGCACCCTGAACAATGGGCTCTAAGATCACAGCGGCAACTTCTTGATGGTGTGCACTCAGTTTTTCTTTAAAGCTGTTGATATCATCAGGGTTCCATTCATCCCAGAACCCCGTTTTTGGCGAAGCGGCGAAGATATGTTCTGGTAGGAACCCTTTGTACAGGCTATGCATTGAGTTCTCTGGGTCAGTAACCGACATCGCAGCGAACGTATCACCATGATAGCCATCTCTTAACGTTAAGAACTTGGAGCGTGGTTGGCCCTTTGCGTGCCAATACTGCAATGCCATCTTTAAACTCACTTCAACCGCTACGGATCCAGAGTCAGCCAAAAATACATGTTCCAAATTGCTTGGTGCGAGATTGAGGAGCTTCTTACATAGATCAATTGCAGGTTGGTGAGTGATACCACCGAACATCACATGTGACACTTTGTCGATTTGGCTGTGCGCAGCTTCATTTAACACAGGATGATTGTATCCGTGGATGGTAGACCACCAAGAAGACATGCCATCAATGACTCGCTTTCCATCTTCCATTTCTAATAAAACACCCTCGGCTCCAACGACGGGGTAGCAGGTCAGAGGTGTGAGAGTCGAAGTGTAGGGATGCCAGATGTGCTGGCGATCAAAGGCGAGATCCATAGCAATTTCCATGTGTAATTTGATTAAAAAATAACCAATTGTAAACTTTTGTTTTTATCAATGTGTTGACAGTCTAAAGCTTGTCGGTAGACTAGCCAAGCATAAATGCAAAACCTCAAAGTGGATTTGCGCAAAATAAGATTAAAGAAAAGGATCGACACGTGGAAGTTCGTCATAACTGGACAGTAGCTGAAGTAAAGGCTCTGCTTGAAAAACCGTTTATGGATTTGATGTTTGAAGCTCAACTCGTTCATAGACAGTACCAACTGCATAACCATGTGCAGGTGAGTACCCTTCTTTCTATTAAAACCGGTGCTTGTCCAGAAGACTGTAAATACTGTCCACAAAGTGCTCACTACCGCACTGACGTTGATAAAGAGCGCTTAATGGAAGTTGAGCGTGTACTTGATGCGGCACAGAAAGCGAAAAACGCAGGCTCTACGCGTTTCTGTATGGGAGCTGCATGGAAGAACCCGAAAGAGCGTGATATGCCTCATCTAACAGAGATGATCAAAGGCATAAAAGGTATGGGTCTAGAGACTTGTATGACGCTAGGTATGTTAACACCAGAGCAAGCCGGTGAGTTGGCAGACGCTGGTTTGGACTACTACAACCACAACCTTGATACTTCTCCAGAGTTTTACGGCAGCATTATTACTACTCGTACTTATCAAGATCGTCTAGATACGTTATCTCACGTTCGTGATGCAGGCATGAAGATCTGTTCAGGCGGTATTATTGGTATGGGTGAAAGCACCAATGACCGTGCCGGTCTGCTTGTCGAGTTGGCTAACCTACCTGTTCACCCTGAGAGTGTGCCAATTAACATGTTAGTGAAAGTAAAAGGCACCCCGATGGAAAACGTCGATGATGTTGAATCTTTCGACTTTATCAAGCTCATCGCAATTGCTCGTATCATGATGCCGAAATCTGCGGTTCGCCTATCTGCTGGTCGTGAAAACATGAACGAACAGATGCAAGCAATGTGCTTCATGGCGGGTGCAAACTCTATCTTCTACGGTTGCAAACTGCTAACAACGCCAAACCCAGATGAAGATACAGATATGCAGCTATTTAAAAAGCTGGGTATCAACAGCCAAGAAGTGGCTCAAAAGCCAGACGAAATCCAAGAAAACGAACTGTTAGATCAAGTGGTTGAGCGCGTTGCGGCTCGTCCAACGAAAGATGACATGTTCTACGATGCCAGCGTTTAATTCTCGTATTCAAAAAGCCCTTACTGATCGCCTTCAGCAAGGGCTCAACCGTCAGATTAATGTGCTTAATCCGGTCAGTCGCTCTGAAATTGAGCTGGGTTCGAAGGTATACAGTAACTTTTCTAGCAACGACTATTTAGGCTTGGCGAATGATCCAGAGCTCGTGTCAGCTTGGCAAGACGGACTGAGTCAATACGGTGCGGGTAGTGGTGCTTCACCACTGGTGACAGGCTTTAGCGCAGCACATCAGAATCTAGAGTCGCAGCTATGCGAATGGTTAGGCTATGAGCGTGCGATTCTGTTTAGCTCTGGCTTTGGCGCCAATCAGGCGTTGCTGTTTTCCCTTCTCGATAAAAACGACACCCTCATTCAAGACCGTTTGAATCACGCTTCGCTAATGGAAGCGGGGGCGTTGTCGCCTGCAAGAATGAAACGCTTCAAGCACAACGATGTTGCTCATTTGGTTTCGCAGCTTACTGTCTCAGATAATGCGTTGGTGGTAACTGAAGGCGTCTTTAGTATGGATGGCGATCAGGCTCCCTTGAACGAGATTGTAAAGCAGACCCAGCAACATGATGCTTGGTTAGCGGTCGATGATGCTCATGGTATTGGCGTCTTAGGTGATTATGGCACTGGGAGTTGCGTAGCCGCGGGTGTTAAGCCTGAGTTACTCGTGGTGACATTTGGTAAAGCGTTTGGCTTATCTGGTGCCGCGATTCTTTGCAGTAAAGAAGTTGGAGACTATTTAACCCAGTTCGCAAGACATCATGTCTACTCAACGGCGATACCTCCAGCTCAAGCCTACGCATTGAGTGCTGCATGTCGAATGATACAGAGCCAACAATGGCGTCGAGATAAGCTAAGTGAGCTACAGGCGATTTATCATGAAGGTATGAAAGAGCTAACGGGTTATGTTGAAACCAATACACCGATAAAGCCATTTATGGTCGGTCAGTCAGAGCATGCCATTAGCATTGCAAACCGAATGAAAGAGAGTGGTATTTGGATGACCGCGATTCGTCCGCCGACGGTACCAGTAGGGACTGCTCGTCTTAGAATCACGTTGACTGCCAATCATAGCTCAGAGCAAGTGTCCCAGCTGACTCATTCGTTAAAAAGCGCGCTACAAGCGCAACGTGAGGTAGAGTAAATGTCACAGCAAGCCGTCGTAGATAATTACACTGTCCAAGATAAAAAGGCGATTGCAGATGCCTTCGGAAAAGCTGCTAAAAATTACGATAAACATGCTGAGTTTCAGCGTGATGTAGGTCAGCGCCTTCTGGAGAAGCTACCTAACGATCTATCCGGTTATCAGGTATTAGATTTAGGATGTGGCACGGGCTACTTCTCTCAGTTACTCGTCGAAAGAGGTGCAACTGTTATTTGTGCTGATTTGTCATTAGGCATGTTAGAACAGGCCAAGCAAAGATGTGGAAATGGAGTCTTTGCTTATCAGCAAGCGGATGCTGAAGCTTTGCCATTTGAGGATGATCGCTTTGATTTGGTGTTCTCTAGTCTGGCTCTACAATGGTGTGATGATCTCTCCATACCATTGCGAGAAATGAAAAGAGTGACACGCCAGGGTGGCTCAATCGCTTTCTCCACCTTGTTAGACGGTTCTCTGATTGAGTTGAAAAAGGCGTGGAGTAAAATTGACTCACATCAACACGTCAACCACTTTATTACCGCCAATCAGGTAAAAATTGCGTTAGCGCAAGCTAGCTGCTCGCACCATCAACTAGACTTGCCCTCCATCACAGTATGGTACGATTCAGCGTTTGAATTGATGCGCGACCTTAAGGGGATTGGCGCCAACCACGTAAGTGGTCGCTCACAAGGTCTGACCAGCAGAAGAATGCTGCAGCTTGTTGAGCAAGAGTATCGAACATTTCAAAACCATCAAGGTTTCTTACCAGCAACATATCAAGTTTGTTTAGGGGTTATTCAATTATGATTGATGCATTATTTATTGCAGGTACGGATACCGAAGTGGGCAAAACCGTGGTTTCAAAAGCGATCTTACAAGCTTTTGCCGCAAAAGAGTTATCAACAATTGGCTACAAACCAGTTGCCGCAGGCTGCGAGCAATATCCAGAAGGCGCGCGCAATAGTGACGCTCTTCACCTACAAGAAGCAGCGACACAAGATATCGATTACGATGATGTTAATCCGTATGCATTGATGCTTCCAGCGTCACCACATATCGCTGCTAAGCGCGATGGCGTGGTAATTGATGAAGCGGTGCTTTCTCAAAAACTGGAACAACATAAGCAGAATTCTGACTTCGTGTTAGTTGAGGGCGCTGGTGGCTGGCGTGTGCCAGTATCTGACGATGAGTGCCTATCGAACTGGGTTAAGAAAGAGCAGCTTCCAGTGGTTCTGACGGTTGGTATTAAGCTTGGTTGTTTGAGCCATGCTCTACTAACTGCAGAAGCGATTCGTGCAGACGGCCTAAACCTAGTCGGTTGGGTGGCTAACCGCATTAATCCGGGCACTGAACATTACGCAGATATTATTGCGATGCTGGAAGACAAGCTAGGCGCGCCAAAACTGGGTGAGATCCCGTATGTGCCAAAAGCGAAGTCTAAGAATATTGGTAAGTACATCAATGTAGAACCATTGATGGCGCTATAACGACAACTCCGTTGGTTATGACCATAGATAATTGAAAAGGGCTGCAAAAAATGCAGCCCTTTCGTTTATCTGTCGATCTTTTAAGCCAGTAGATCTTTAGAACAGTAGTTCAAGCAAGTGGTATTAGTGATCTTTTGTTAGACCCATTAATGCTTGTTGTGTCTCTGTAATATTATTTTGCGCCGCCTCTGGCGTCACGATACCAATCTGTTTCTTCGCTTCTTCTTCAGTGATACCTAAGTGACAACACAGTAAATCAATAGCCATTTGAGTGTTAGTACCTTCAACCATGATCCTTTCCTTTTGTTACTCGGACTAGCCAATAAATCATCTAGGCACACTGTAAACGGATCAGTCGATGTTCTCTATACGACTTAGGTCTAATGCCAAAGTCTTAATCGAATACGGTCTAGTAATTAAATGTTGCAATTTAATGCTTAACCTTGTTTTCTAATTCTTAGACTATATGTATAAGTTAATAGAAGTGTTCAAAGCGAGACATTCACTTGTTCGCTTTGTCTATAATGATAAATTTTTATAAAACAGCTTTCATGCGGAGATAAGTAATGAAGCGAGTAATGTTGTTCCTTGCAACCAACTTAGCGGTTGTATTGGTACTAAGTGTTGTTCTTAATATTGTATATGCTGTAACGGGGATGCAGCCAGGCAGCCTTTCTGGATTGCTCGTGATGGCTGCCGTATTCGGTTTCGGTGGTTCTTTCATTTCTTTGATGATGTCAAAAGGAATGGCTCTTCGTTCTGTTGGCGGTATGGTGATTGAGAGCCCTCGCAATGAAACAGAACATTGGTTGATGGAAACGGTAAGCCGCCAAGCTCAACAAGTAGGTATCGGCATGCCAACAGTCGCTATCTATGATTCACCAGACATTAATGCATTTGCTACTGGTGCAAAGCGTGATGATTCGCTGGTTGCGGTATCAACAGGTCTACTACACAGCATGACTCGTGACGAAGCAGAAGCGGTACTTGCTCACGAAGTTAGCCACATCGCAAATGGTGACATGGTGACAATGACGCTGATGCAAGGCGTTGTGAACACGTTTGTTATCTTCCTGTCTCGCTTTATCGCGAACATCGTTGCTTCTAACGACAACGAAGAAGAGGGTGGTAGCAACATGATGGTTTACTTCGGTGTGTCTATGGTGCTTGAGCTAATCTTTGGTTTCCTAGCGAGCTTCATCACAATGTGGTACAGCCGTCACCGTGAATTCCACGCAGACGCAGGCGCAGCGCGCTTAGTTGGTAAAGAGAAGATGATTGCAGCCCTAGAGCGTCTAAAGGTAAGTCACGAGCCACAGCTTGAAGGCTCAATGATGGCATTTGGTATCAACGGTAAGAAATCACTTAGTGAGCTACTGATGAGCCACCCACCGCTAGACAAGCGTATCGCGTCTCTACGCAACATGTAAACTTAAATAGATTTACGATCGAAAGGCTTCCTACATGGAAGCCTTTTTTATTGCTGAATCAATGGGTCTGTATATAGGTGAATATTCTACTTTGGCGTAGCCGCTGGTTTTTGCTTGAGCTTTAGTTTGGATAAATTGCCGAGGCAAAGTTGTGGGCGTGCCATTCAATATTACGACTCGACATAATCGAATAGATACAAAAAAGGCTTCCACTCGGGAAGCCTTCTCATATTATTCGAATCTCGAATTACAGCTTGTCAGTCAGCTCGATTGCTTGACCGATGTAGTTAGCTGGCGTCATCTCTTTCAGACGTGCTTTCTCGTGCTCTGGAAGCTCAAGACCGTCGATGAAGTTACGCATTGCTTCGCCATCTACGCGCTTACCACGAGTTAGCTCTTTAAGCTTCTCGTATGGTTTCTCGATACCGTAACGACGCATTACTGTTTGTACAGGTTCAGCTAGAACTTCCCAGTTTTGGTCTAGCTCTGCTAGTAGAGCATCACGGTTAACTTCTAGCTTGCTAATACCTTTCAGAGTTGAAGTGTATGCAATGATAGCGTAGCCAACACCAACACCTAGGTTACGAAGAACTGTAGAGTCAGTAAGGTCACGCTGCCAGCGAGAAATAGGTAGTTTCTGTGCTAGGTGGCCGAATACTGCGTTAGCAAGACCTAGGTTACCTTCAGAGTTCTCAAAGTCGATTGGGTTAACTTTGTGAGGCATTGTTGATGAACCGATTTCACCAGCGATTGTCTTCTGCTTGAAGTGACCTAGAGCGATGTAGCCCCAAACGTCACGGTCAAAGTCGATTAGAATTGTGTTGAAACGTGCAACTGCATCGAATAGCTCAGCGATGTAATCATGCGGTTCGATTTGAGTTGTGTATGGGTTCCAAGTTACGCCTAGAGATTCAGTGATGAACTCTTCAGAGAACTGGTGCCAATCTACTTCTGGGTAAGCAGAAAGGTGAGCGTTGTAGTTACCTACAGCGCCGTTGATCTTACCTAGGATCTCAACGTTAGCGATCTGCTTGTATTGACGTTCCATACGGTACGCAACGTTTGCCATCTCTTTACCCATCGTTGATGGAGATGCTGGCTGACCGTGTGTACGAGATAGAAGAGGGATGTCGCGGTATTCAACAGCAAGTGCTTTGATAGCATCGATGATGTTTTGGATTTCAGGAAGAATAACTTCGTCACGAGCTTCTTTCAGCATTAGAGCGTGAGAAGTGTTGTTGATGTCTTCTGAAGTACAAGCAAAGTGGATGAACTCGTTTACAGCGTGAAGTTCAGGAACACCAGCTACTTTCTCTTTTAGGAAGTACTCAACCGCTTTAACGTCGTGGTTAGTTGTGCGCTCGATCTCTTTGATACGTGCTGCATCTTCTTCAGAGAAGTTTGCTGCTAGTTCATCTAGAAACTTGTTTGCTTCTGCACTGAATGCCGGTACTTCTGCGATTGCGTCTGTTGCCGCAAGCTTTTGTAGCCAACGAATTTCAACGATAGAGCGGTACTTTAGTAGACCAAACTCACTAAAGATGCTGCGAAGTGCAGATGTCTTGCTTCCGTAACGGCCGTCTACTGGTGAAACAGCAGTCAATGCTGACAGTTCCATGGTGTTCTCCTGAATTGAGTTTCTAAATTTTGTGAGCTTTATACCAGTAACTTTGCAGTTTGTCACGCATATTGCGCAAACGTTTGCGTGAGGTTTGTTTTGGTACAAAGAATAAGCTCGCGACAGTGCGCGAGCTGGTGTATTACATTCTTGCTAAGAGGATTTGAGCTTGCTCAACCATCTTCTTGCGTCCAAAGATTAGGTGGCGACGTTTGCCTCCCACCTGGCGCCAAAGAACGGCACTGCGAATTCCAGATAGCAGTAGGGCACGTACTTTATGTTGATTTGATGTTTGCTGTAGAACTGATGGTGTACCCGAAACCTGAATACGTGGGCCAATCGGGCTCACCACGTCAAGGTAGATACTTGCTAGGTTACTCACCATCTGCTCGTCGAACAGATCAAAGTGTTCAGCTTGACGTTCTGCAGTTTGAATGCGATCGCCTAGTTGAGACATCGCATCGTTGCGACCTGACAACTTACGCTCAAGCGCCATCAAGCTAATGATGTAACGCGTGATATCGCTGCCAGCAGGAGTACTATCGATACCTTTTACTAGGCACTCTAAACCAAGCTTTAAGTTTGATTCGCGACCAAATACGCCAACAGTATTTGCTGGATTGGTATTTAAGATCGCACTGAGTGAAGCTTCGAAGGCATCTTTATCACAATAGCCGTCTTTTGCTACCTGTTGCACCAAAGCGACAGCTTGGCAGATTCCAGCGAAAGCGATTGTACGGTCATAAAGTGTGTTGGCCACGTAGTAACTCCTAGTTCTTTTTATTAGATGCGTTTTTCGATGATGCCGCCACCAAGACAAACTTCACCTTGGTAGAATACTGCTGATTGACCCGGAGTCACTGCAATTTGAGGCTCGTCGAAGATAACCTTGATGTTCTCATCGTCAATTGGAATGATTGTACAAGGAATATCTGTTTGGCGGTAACGAGTTTTTACTGTGCACTTCAAAACATCGGTAATTGGTGCGCGGTCTACCCAATGCAGTTGCGACGCAATTAAACCTTCAGATTTTAGAAGAGGGTGGTCTTTACCTTGTACCGCAATCAATACGTTACGCTTAAGGTCTTTCTCACCAACAAACCATGGTGCTTCGTTGCCGCCACCACCTTTAGTGCCACCAATATGTAGGCCTTTACGTTGACCAAGAGTGTGGTACATCAGACCGTTATGCTTACCAATCACTTTGCCTTCTGGTGTTTCGATATCACCTGGCTGTGCTGGTAGGTATTTACCTAAGAATTCCGTGAACTTGCGCTCACCGATGAAGCAGATACCGGTTGAATCTTTCTTCTTAGCCGTGATTAGGTCTTGCTCTTCCGCAATTTTACGTACTTCTGGCTTCTCTAATTCACCCACTGGGAATAGGCTACGCGCAACTTGATCTGAGCTCAGTGTATATAGGAAGTAGCTTTGGTCTTTATTACTATCTAGACCACGAAGCATTTCAGGTTTTTTACCTGCATCTAGCTCTTCTTGTGTTGGGAAAGTACGACGAACATAGTGACCCATTGCAATGTAGTCTGCGTCTAATACTTCATCCGCAAATTCAAGGAAGGCTTTGAATTTGATTTCTTTGTTACAAAGAATGTCTGGGTTTGGCGTACGACCTGCTTTGTATTCAGCAAGGAAGTATTCGAATACGTTGTCCCAGTACTCTGCTGCAAAGTTGATAGTGTGAAGGTGGATACCTAGCTTGTCACAAACCGCTTGCGCATCCGCAAGATCTTCAGCTGCCGTACAGTACTCTTCGTTATCGTCTTCTTCCCAGTTTTTCATGAAAAGGCCTTCTACCTGATAGCCTTGTTGCTGGAGAAGATACGCCGAAACTGACGAATCTACACCGCCGGACATACCGACAATTACTTTCTTTTGGCTGTTTCCAGAGCTGATATCTGACATGTCTAAACACCGTTACTATTACTTGGTCGCAGATTCTAACAGAAAGAGAAACAACGTGACAGATCCGAGACCGGAATCACAGTTTCTTTTGCACAAGAAGTGCGCTGTCTTTCAATGGGAATCTGATGAAAGCGAAGCGAGTCGCTAGGATGTCAGACCTATATGTGGCATAGTCGCTGAAAATCCAAGACCTGAGATAAAAAAATGTCTGAGCAAGATGAATTTATGCAAGAAGAACAGTTGATTGAAATTATTGAGAATCAACTAGAAGATGGACAACCAATCAAGGTAAAAGAGACCTTAATGCGTCTGATGATGACTGGTCACTCTCGCGAAGATGCGATTGCAGCGATGGCATGTGCACTTGCGATTGAGGTATTTGATGTCATGAAGAACAACGCTGAGTTCAACCAAAAGCGTTATGCAGAACATCTTGATATGCTGCCAGATCTAAGCTTTATGGAAGGCGAATAAAAAAATACCCATGCAAACGTTTGCTATAGTTTGAGTGATTGCCGCGCTAAATATAGCGCGGTAGAATCCGCCCCCTATTTCCCCTTGACTTAGACTAGCCTTATGAAATTTCCTGGACAACGTAAATCAAAGCACTATTTTCCGGTTCATGCTCGTGATCCATTAGTGAGCCAATCTCAGAACAGCAAAAAGATGTCTCGCACTCATATTATTGGTATTGACCAAACTTTGGTGGATATCGAAGCGAAAGTGAGTTCAGAATTAATTGAAAAGTACGGTTTAAGTAAAGGCCACTCGTTGGTTATCAATGACGAAGCTGCAGAATCTCTATATCAAGAGTTAAAAGAGCAGTGTCTTATTACTAATGAGTATGCTGGTGGCACAATTGGTAACACGCTTCACAACTATTCAGTATTAGCTGATGATCGCTCGACACTACTGGGTGTAATGAGCCAAGACATTAAAATCGGCAGCTACGGCTACCGTTACCTGTGTAACACATCAAGCCGAATGGATCTGAACCATTTACAAGGGGTAGATGGCGCAATCGGTCGTTGCTTTGCTTTAATCACAGAAGATGGTGAACGTACCTTTGCAATCAGCGAAGGTCAAATGAACCAGCTAAATCCAGACAGCATTCCAGAGAAGATTTTTAAAAACGCATCTGCACTAGTGCTTACCGCATACCTTGTTCGCTGTAAGCCAGGTGACCCAATGCCTGAAGCGACGATGAAGGCGATTGAATACGCGAAGAAATATGATGTACCTGTAGTACTTACACTGGGTACTAAATTCGTTATTCAAGACGACCCTGAGTTCTGGAAAGATTTCTTAGAGCAGCACGTTACTGTTGTCGCGATGAATGAAGATGAAGCAGAAGCACTAACGGGTGAAAGCGATCCGCTGGCCGCATCAGACAAGACGCTAGATTGGGTGGATTTAGTTCTGTGTACCGCAGGCCCAGTGGGTCTATTTATGGCGGGTTACACGGAAGAGGCTGCAAAGCGCGAAACGACATTGCCGTTGCTACCGGGTTCTATTGCTGAGTTCAACCGCTTTGAATTTAGTCGTCCTGCGCACAAGGCATTGTGTGAGTCTCCAATTAAAGTGTACTCGCATATTGCACCATACATGGGCGGACCTGAAAAAATTAAGAATACTAACGGCGCAGGCGATGCCGCATTATCTGCGTTGCTACATGATATGGCTGCTAATAAGTACCATAAAGAGAACGTGCCAAATTCAAGTAAGCACCAACACTCGTTTTTGACTTACTCTTCGTTTTCACAAGTATGTAAATATTCAAACCGTGCAAGTTACGAAGTATTAGTTCAGCACTCTCCACGTTTATCTCGTGGTCTTCCAGAGCGAGAAGATAGCTTAGAAGAAGCGTATTGGGAGCGTTAATCTCTTTCGCTATTTAAAGTTGAATCGACTAAAAACCTCAAACCTAGTTTGAGGTTTTTTTATTTCTATTAATATTCGAATGTGTGATTTAGGTTTCAAATCGCCGATAGTCAAGTAAGTAATAGTGAGGGAAAACCCTCGTATTTTATTTGTGTAAGTGGTTGTCGAAAGTTCTTAAGAAAAGTCTCGAAATATTCGGCATGTATAATGCGCAGATGATTATCATGTGCGTGTATATACATAATAATAATGAGACTATTGCACAATGGGGCGGTTATTGATGAGAGCATTATTCGTTACAGGCAAAAATGGAACAGCATTCACAGGCATATATACTTTAGTATAACGCTAGATAAATTTTGGGTTTTTGGTAATTAACGTTGAACGTGATGAACCTGCTTATTCTCACTTGGGTTGGTGTAAAACAAAAGTACGTAGCCTTGTGTTTGATGAATAGCTTGGTTAAAAAATACAGTTAACAACGGTAGGTGATGCACCTAGCTTTGAGTGTTTATTCCAAAGAGATTTGGTTTGGTTGTGGCTGTGTTTAGCTAAAGGAAAGGCAGTGATGGTATCGACACTGTTTAAGAGGGAAAAGTTAAAAGAGCAGTTTGATTCAGATAAAAATAAAGGCCTATCGAAATAGGCCTTTATTATATGAATTTGATTGCTAATTATTAGATAGCGAAATCTTCTAGAGATTTACCAGCATCAAGTTGCTGTTGGATAGCAGAAGGCGTACGACCTTGACCAGTCCAAGTTTTCTCTTCGCCGTTTCCATCAACGTATTTGTATTTAGCAGGGCGTGGAGCACGCTTAGATTTGGTGCCTTTTGCTTTTGACTCGCCAGAAAGAGCAGCAATTAGATCTGCAACGTCAATGCCGTCTTTAGCAATTTGATCTGCGATTGCAGCTAGCTTAGCTTCTTGTTCTGCACGAGCAGCACGTTCTTCAGCTTCAGCTTCTTGACGCTCTTGTACAACAATAGTCAGTTTGTCTAGTGCTTCTTCTAGTTGCTCAAGAGTTAATTCACGTGAGAATGCACGAAGGCTACGGATATTTAATAGAGTTTTTGTTAATTCAGACATGATATTTCCCATCAAGATAAATTAATTAATCCTCCTAATAATAAACAGAGGTATTAAAGAAAACAAACAGTATTTTTTATCGGAACTTATTTAAATATTGAAAAAGAGAGGGAACTTTCAGAAAAACCGATGAGTAGCTAAGTTTAAGATATAATAATTGTAGTGCTACTCTATAAATGTGATATGTGACTAGTGGAGTAGGCGTGGCTATGTTGTGAGCACCTTGATTACTTTACTAACAAAAAAGTTATTTTTCTCGGGATGATATGTTGCATTGTTGCTTTTGTTGAGTACAATTGCGGCTACCTGATGCGCTACGCTGGTTAAATTGTTGTTAAATTAAACTAACAATAGTTAAAAGTGTTATCGCACGTAGAGGTGCAATTGCAAAGAGTAACTCTCATTGGGGTGATGCCAATGAATGGGAGCAAAAGGTGTAATTGCCGAAGTAAATTGTATATCTAAGCAATTTGCTGGGGTTGTGCTAAATAGGTACAACACTGCCATAGTCTTAATTTTAAACTATGGAGCGCTACTGTAGGGTTGGGTGAAGTGTTCACTTCCCTTTCGCTTAGTTCAACATGAGCTTGGTCACCTGTACCGAGTTTGTCTGCAGTAGATCTCTAGCCAAATAAAAATAAACTGGTTTTTGAAGATCATGAATT
The DNA here is from genome assembly GCF_024347475.1 of Vibrio fortis. NCBI lineage: Bacteria > Pseudomonadati > Pseudomonadota > Gammaproteobacteria > Vibrionales > Vibrionaceae > Vibrio > Vibrio fortis. Next base: position 2,053,722 of record NZ_AP025487.1, on the reverse strand, counting down.
TAATAGATTTTGCAACATCGCCTTTATCATTGCTTCCGCCGCTTGTGGCACTGAGCCTTGCTATTGTGACTCGTCGTGTTTTAGTTTCTCTTGGTGTCGGTATTGTAATGGGCGCTATCCTACTGGCTGACTATTCAGTTGGTAATGCAGCGAGCTATGTTGTTACTAAGGTATCGGGTGTTTTCATTGAAGACGGCGGTATTAACACTTGGAACATGAGTATTGTCGCGTTCCTTCTTCTATTGGGTATGATGACGGCGCTGCTAACGCTATCTGGTGGTACTCGAGCGTTTGCTGAATGGGCACAGTCTCGTGTTAAGAGCAAACGTGGTTCTAAACTATTGGCTGCATTCCTAGGTGTATTCATCTTCGTTGATGACTATTTCAATAGCCTAGCCGTTGGTGCGATTTCTCGCCCTGTAACAGACCGTTTCTACGTATCTCGCGCTAAGCTTGCTTATATCCTAGACTCAACCGCTGCTCCAATGTGTGTGATCATGCCGGCATCAAGCTGGGGTGCATACATCATGACTATTATTGGTGGCATTCTTGTGACTCATGGTATGACTGAGTACTCGGCTCTGGGCGCATACATCCGTCTTATCCCAATGAACTTCTACGCAGTATTTGCACTACTTATGGTATTTGCAGTGGCGTGGTTTGGCCTTGATGTAGGCAAAATGCGTGACCATGAGATTGAAGCATCTCAAGGTCGTGGTTTTGAAGGTGATAATGACAGCCAACAAGCTCACGATCTAAATGAAGAGCTAGACATTGAAGAGAGCCAAAATGGTTCAGTGTCTGACCTAATCATGCCTATCGTATCGCTTATCGTGGCGACAGTAGCTGCAATGCTTTACACAGGTGGTGCAGCACTGGCAGCAGACGGCCAAGCGTTTAACTTACTTGGTGCATTTGAAAATACAGATGTAGGTAAGTCGCTTGTTTACGGTGGCATCTTAGGCCTACTTGTTGCTCTAGCAACCGTGGTTAAGCAAAAACTTCCAGTTGTAGAAATTGTTCGCACTATGTGGATTGGTGCACGTTCAATGTTTGGTGCAATTCTGATCCTTGTGTTCGCATGGACAATCGGTTCAGTTATTGGCGACATGAAAACGGGTACATACCTATCTTCTCTAGCAACGGGCAACATTGATTACCACTGGCTACCTGTGATCCTATTCTTGCTTGCGGGCCTAATGGCGTTCTCTACAGGCACATCATGGGGTACGTTCGGTATCATGCTACCAATCGCAGGTGACATGGCTGGCGCGACCGACCTTGCACTTATGCTACCAATGTTGAGTGCGGTACTAGCGGGTTCTGTATTTGGTGATCACTGTTCTCCAATCTCAGATACAACGATTCTGTCTTCAACAGGTGCTCGTTGTAACCACATCGACCACGTAGCAACACAGCTTCCTTACGCGCTGTCTGTGGCTCTAGTATCGTGTGTAGGCTTCATCGTTCTGGGTATGACGGCTTCTGTAGCGCTTTCATTCTCAGCGGCGGCACTGACATTCGTTGGCGTGTGTTTCGCACTGGGTTACTTCTCGCGCTGCAAAATGGCAACGTGCAAGAGCTAATCAGTGAAATAACAAGAATTAAGAGGGAAGCTACGGCTTCCCTTTTTTATTGGCGTTAAATTAATTTTAAAAATCGTGAAAAAAGTTCGAATAAATGGTTGAAAAAGACCATCACCTTGGTTAGTGTGGAGATAAGACAGCAAACAACATAAGAGCTGATAAGTATGCGTAAATTAGTAATGAACATTCATCACCATCATCACCCTATCTAGTCTTTCGGGGAGATATACGCGTACCCGGGAGCAAGATTACTCCCGGAGGTTAAGTCAAAAGAATTTAGATTTAAACCCTCGGGATGACAAAGTCTTCCGAGGGTTTTTTAGTTTTAGCGCTTTAAATTATTAAATAAATTCAAATATTTGCACAGGGATACAGCAATGCAGACACAACGCCTAAGAATCGCAATTCAAAAGAAAGGTCGCCTAAGTAAAGAGTGCCAAGACCTCCTAAAAAAATGTGGTGTTAAGTTCAACATCATGGGTGAGCGCCTAGTTGTACACTCACTAAATATGCCAATCGACCTATTACTGGTTCGTGATGATGACATCCCAGGTTTGATCATGGACGGTGTCGTTGACCTTGGTTTCATCGGTGAGAATGAACTGGAAGAAGTTCGTCTAGATCGCCTTGCTCTTAAAGAGCCTGCGGAGTTCCAAACACTGCGTCGTCTTGATTTCGGTGGTTGCCGTTTATCTATCGCAATCAACAAAGACGAAGAGTACAACGGACCGCAAGACCTAGCAGGTAAGCGCATCGCAACCACTTACCCTCAACTTCTAAAAGCTTACATGGATGAGCAAGGTGTTGACTTTAGCACTTGTATGCTAACAGGTTCGGTAGAAGTGGCTCCTCGTGCTGGACTAGCCGATGCGATTGCCGACCTTGTTTCTACTGGCGCAACATTAGAAGCAAACGGTCTAAAAGAAGCTGAAATCATTTTCCAATCTAAAGCGACGCTAATTCAACGTACTGGTGAATTTGACGCAGACAAGACGGCACTGATTGAAAAGCTACTTACTCGTATGCAAGGCGTACAGCAGGCAAAAGAGTCTAAGTACATCATGCTACACGCTCCAACGTCTCAGCTTGAACAGATCAAAGCACTGCTGCCTGGCGCTGAAGATCCAACGGTTCTGCCACTTTCTACAGACAAAGATAAAGTTGCTGTACACCTAGTAAGTACAGAGAACTTGTTCTGGGAAACGATGGAACAATTGAAAGAACTAGGTGCGAGTTCAATCCTAGTACTACCAATCGAAAAGATGATGGGGTAATTCGCATGAGAACCGTTGTTTGGCAATCTTTAAGTGAATCTCAGCAAGATTCTGTACTAGAGCGTCCTGCGATCAGTGAGGGCGCAAACATCACCGCGGCTGTTTCTGAGGTTATCGCCAAAGTGCGAAGTGAGGGCGATGCTGCGCTGACTGAACTGACCGAAAAGTTTGACCGAGTGACACCAAAATCTATTCGCGTTTCAGCGGATGAGATTGAAGAAGCGAGCGCTCGTTTAACGCCTGAGATGAAGCAAGCGCTAGAGCAGGCTTACAACAACATCGCTAAGTTTCACGAAGCACAAAAGCCGCAACCGATTAAGGTTGAGACACAACCTGGCGTCGTATGTGAGCAAGTGACTCGCGCTATCAATACGGTAGGTCTTTATATTCCGGGTGGCAGCGCGCCACTTCCGTCAACGGTTCTAATGCTAGGTGTTCCAGCTCAGATAGCAGGTTGCCGCAAAGTCGTGCTTTGTTCACCTCCACCTATTGCTGATGAGATTCTATACGTCGCTAAGCTTTGCAAAATTGATGAAGTTTACAATGTTGGTGGCGGCCAAGCGGTTGCAGCTATGGCTTATGGTACAGAGACGGTCTCGAAGGTTGATAAGATCTTTGGTCCGGGTAACGCCTACGTGACAGAAGCGAAACGCCAAGTGAGCAACGACTTCCGTGGCGCAGCGATCGATATGCCGGCGGGGCCTTCTGAAGTACTGGTTATCGCAGACGAAACAGCAGATGCCGATTTCATTGCGGCTGATTTGCTGAGCCAAGCCGAACACGGACCTGATTCTCAAGTGGTATTGGTAACACCATCACCAGTGATTGCAGACCAAGTAACGGAAGCGGTGCAAAAACAGCTTAAAGAGCTGTCTCGTGCAGATATCGCGCAGCAGGCGTTGGCATCTAGTCTAATTATTATTGCTGAGTCGATTACCCAAGCGGTTGCTATCTCGAACTTCTATGGTCCAGAGCACCTAATTGTTCAGACCAAGAGCCCACGTGAACTGCTGCCTCTGCTTGATAATGCAGGTTCTATCTTCTTAGGTGACTGGTCACCAGAGTCTGCGGGTGACTACGCTTCGGGTACTAACCACGTTCTGCCTACTTACGGTTACACCAAAACCTACTCTAGCCTAGGCTTGGCGGATTTCTCTAAGAGAATGACCGTTCAAGAGCTATCTGCAGGTGGTTTGAAGGGCCTAGCACCAACGGTGGTTACGATGGCTGAAGCTGAAGGGCTTGATGCACACAAACGTGCCGTAACCATCCGAGTTGAAAAACTCAATCGTGCCGAAGCATAGAATTAAAGAGAGTAAGTTGTTCATGGAAAAGCTAGCAAGAAAACAAGTTCAAGCCCTCACTCCTTATTTGTCCGCGAGACGAATTGGTGGTTCTGGTGATGTGTGGCTAAATGCCAATGAATCTCCATTTGATAACGAGTACACGCTTAATCTTGCACGTCTCAATCGTTACAGTGAGTGCCAACCAAAAGAGATGATTGAAGCATATGCCGAATATGCTGGTGTCAAAGCTGAACAAACAATAACAACTCGTGGTGCTGATGAAGGTATTGAACTGCTTATCCGTGCTTTTTGTGAGCCGGGTGAAGATGCAATTCTTTACTGTCCGCCGACCTATGGCATGTACGCTATCAGTGCTGAAACCATCGGTGTTGAGCGTAAGGTGGTGCCACTAACTACGGATTGGCAACTGGATCTCGACACCATCGAAGCTCAGCTTGATAACGTTAAGGTTGTGTTTGTATGTAGCCCAAACAACCCGACTGGTAACCTGGTTGAGCGTAAAGACATCATAAAGCTGCTTGAGATGACTCAAGACAAAGCTATTGTGGTGATGGATGAAGCGTATATCGACTTTTGCCCTGAGGCGTCAACGGTCGATCTGCTTGAGCAGTACCCAAACCTAGCGATCCTAAGAACACTATCGAAAGCTTTTGCCTTGGCAGGTCTGCGTTGTGGCTTCACTCTGGCAAACAAAGAGCTCATCGATGTGCTGCTTAAAGTGATCGCACCTTACCCAGTGCCAGTTCCTGTCGCTGAGATTGCGACTCAAGCGCTGTCTCAAGAAGGCTTAGCGCGTGCGAAGTTCCAAGTGCTGGATCTGAATGCCAACCGTGCCTATTTACAAGCAGGACTGATGGGAATGCCACAACTGACGGTATTTGATGGTTGGGGTAACTACCTGTTAGTGAAATTCCCTGATGGTGATGCATTGTTCAAAGCGGCATGGGACAACGGCATTATTCTGCGTAATTCGCCAATTGAAGATTGCGTTCGAATCAGCGTTGGTAATCGAGAAGAGTGCGAAAAGACACTTGGCTTTATTCGAAACTTTTACCAATAGAGAACTGCTATTTATTACGCTAAGTAACTAGATTGATTTGGCTTAGACGTCATTATCTAAGCCACAAGATTTAAATTTAAAAGGAAGTTCCAGTGAGTAAACAACAGAAAATATTATTTATCGACCGTGACGGCACCTTAATTGTTGAGCCACCTGTCGATTTTCAAGTTGACCGTTTAGATAAACTTAAATTTGAACCGCTTGTCATTCCAAGCCTGCTTGCACTGCAAAATTCGGGCTATCGCCTAGTGATGGTCACAAACCAAGATGGTTTAGGTACTGATAGCTACCCACAGGCAGATTTCGATGCACCACACAACATGATGATGGATTTCTTCGAGTCTCAAGGCGTTAAGTTTGATGACGTGCTGATTTGCCCTCACTTTGACGAAGACAACTGCTCTTGTCGTAAGCCTAAACTAGGTATGGTTAAAGAGTATCTGCAAGGTGGTAAAGTCGATTTCCAAAACTCTGTTGTGATTGGCGACCGTGTTACTGACCTACAACTGGCTGAAAACATGGCCATTCGTGGTATCCAGTACAATCCTGATCCAAATGCTGAAGGCATGATGAACTGGCCTCAGATCCTAAAAGATCTAACAGTGAAAGCGCGCGTTGCAGAAGTGGTTCGCACAACCAAAGAAACTGACATTAAAGTTGCTGTAAACCTTGATGAAACGGGCGGCAATAAAATCGAAACAGGCATGGGCTTCTTCGACCACATGCTGGATCAAATCGCGACACACGGCGGATTCCAAATGAATCTATCGGTGAAAGGTGATCTACACATCGACGACCACCACACAGTTGAAGACACAGCGCTAGCACTTGGCCAAGCACTAAAAGATGCGTTAGGTGATAAGCGTGGCATTGGCCGATTTGGCTTTAGCTTGCCAATGGATGAATGCCTAGCTCAGTGTGCTCTCGATCTTTCTGGTCGTCCTTACCTGAAATTCGATGCTAAGTTCAGTCGTGAACAAGTCGGCGATCTTTCAACTGAAATGGTGGTTCACTTCTTCCGTTCATTAACCGATACGTTAGCGTGTACGCTGCACCTATCATCTGCAGGTGATAACGATCACCACATCATTGAGAGCTTGTTTAAAGCGTTCGGTCGTACTCTGCGCCAAGCAATCAAAGTTGAAGGCAATGAGTTACCAAGCAGCAAAGGTGTACTGTAAGGAATGAACATGAAAGAGCAGAAAGTCGTCATCATCGATACTGGCTGTGCCAATGTTTCGTCGGTTAAGTTTGCCATTGAACGTCTGGGTTATGCCGTCGAGATTTCTAAAAATCCTGCGGTAGTACTGGCTGCGGACAAACTGTTTTTGCCGGGAGTTGGTACGGCAAGCGAAGCGATGAAAAATCTTGCTGAGCGTGATCTGATTTCACTGGTTAAACAGGTAGAAAAGCCGCTGCTTGGTATATGTCTGGGTATGCAGCTTCTAGGCAAGCTTTCGCAAGAGAAAGGCCAAAAAGCTGATGAGTTAGTTGAATGTTTGGGTTTATGTGAAGGTGAAGTTCGCTTAATGGATACCGGTGATTTACCGCTTCCTCACATGGGTTGGAATACTGTGAAATCAGTACCGGAGCACCCTCTGTTTAAAGACATTGAAGAGGGCGAGTACTTCTACTTCGTACATAGCTTCGCAATGCCGGTAGGGGATTACACCATCGCACAATGTGAGTATGGAAATCCATTTACCGCGGCTGTTCAAAGCGGTAATTACTATGGTGTTCAGTTCCACCCAGAGCGTTCATCAAAAGCTGGTTCTAAGCTGATTCAGAATTTCTTGGAATTGTAATAAAGGATTGGGCGGCGAGTCGCTGCCATAAAAGGAATGTACATGATTATTCCCGCGTTAGATTTAATTGAAGGCCAAGTTGTTCGCTTATTCCAAGGGGACTATGGCCAAGTAACAGAATACAAAGTTGACCCAGCTGAGCAGTTTAATTTATACCACCAAGCGGGTGCCAATTGGCTTCACCTAGTTGATCTTACTGGTGCTAAAGATACAACAGCGCGCCAGCTAGATCTGATCGCTAAGCTACTTGCTAGCACGCCAGCCAACATTCAGATTGGCGGTGGCGTTCGTAATGAACAAGACGTTGTCGATCTCCTTGAAGCTGGTGCCCAGCGTGTTGTTGTTGGCTCAACAGCAGTAAAACAACCTGAGCTTGTTAAAGGTTGGATGGAAAAGTACGGCGCTGAAAAAATCGTACTTGCTCTGGATATCAATATTGATGAAAACGGCACTCGTAAAGTGGCGATTTCTGGTTGGCAAGAAGATTCAGGTGTGACAATTGAAGCACTGATTGAAGACTACCTAACCGTAGGTCTGAAACACGTGCTATGTACTGATATTTCACGTGATGGAACGTTAGAAGGCTCCAACGTAGAACTTTACGTTGACCTATGTAAACAATACCCACAGGTTCAATTCCAATCATCAGGTGGCATCGGCAGCTTGGCAGATATTGAAGCCTTGAAAGGCAGCGGCGTGGCTGGCGTTATCGTTGGTAGAGCACTTCTAGATGGCAAGTTCACCGCAGAGGAGGCATTTGCATGCTGGCAAAGCGAATAATCCCTTGTTTAGACGTCCGTGATGGACAAGTAGTAAAAGGCGTTCAGTTCCGTAATCACGAGATCATTGGTGATATTGTCCCGCTGGCACAACGTTATGCGGAAGAGGGTGCCGACGAACTGGTTTTCTACGATATTACGGCATCAAGCGATGGCCGTGTTGTCGATAAGAGCTGGGTAAAGCGTGTCGCTGAAGTGATTGATATTCCATTCTGTGTAGCGGGTGGTATTAAGTCGGCAGAAGACGCGGCTCGTATCCTCGAATTTGGTGCGGATAAGGTATCCATTAACTCTCCTGCACTTGCTAACCCTCAACTGATTACAGACCTTGCTGATAAGTTTGGTGTGCAGTGTATCGTTGTCGGTATTGACTCTTACTACGATAAAGAGACGGGCAAATATCAGGTCTACCAATTCACTGGTGACGAAGCGCGTACCAAAGCGACTCAATGGGAAACTAAAGATTGGGTGCAAGAAGTGCAAAAGCGCGGCGCTGGTGAAATTGTATTGAACATGATGAACCAAGACGGCGTGCGCAACGGTTATGACTTAGAGCAACTCAATATGGTGCGTGAAGTATGTAAAGTACCGTTGATTGCATCAGGTGGTGCAGGCGCAATGGAGCACTTTGCCGAAGCTTACAACAAGACAAATGTGGATGGAGCACTAGCTGCGTCTGTATTCCACAAGCAAGTCATCAATATTGGTGAATTGAAGCAATATCTAAAACAACAAGGTGTAGAGGTGCGTCTATGAGTTTTGCAGCGACAGAAGTAAACACGCTAGCTGAACGTATCAATTGGGATAAAGTCGACGGTCTCGTTCCTGCGATTGTACAAGATTTCCAATCAAGCCAAGTACTGATGATGGGTTACATGAACCAAGATGCGCTAGCTAAGACGGGCGAAACAGGTCAAGTGACTTTCTTCTCTCGTACTAAAGAGCGCCTTTGGACCAAGGGTGAGACTTCAGGAAATGTTCTACAACTGGTGAATATGTCACTAGATTGCGATAACGATACCTTACTGGTAAAAGTGAACCCAATTGGTCCTACGTGTCACCTAGGCACGACAACTTGTTGGGACTCTGACCCGCAAGAAGAATCTCAGATGGTGTGGCTTCATCAACTTGAGCAGCTACTGGCTGCCCGCAAGGATTCAGACCCTGAATCTTCTTACACTGCCAGCCTATATGCCCGTGGCACCAAGCGTATTTCGCAAAAAGTTGGCGAAGAGGGCGTTGAAGTCGCGCTTGCGGCGACGTCGGGCGATAAGGCGGAATTAGTTTGCGAATCTGCGGATTTGATTTACCACCTAATGGTTCTGCTTCAAGACCAAGGTCTATCGATGAATGACGTAGTGAACAAGCTCAAAGAGCGTCATAAATAATCGATGGATTGATATATCGAACTAAACAAAAGCCCCGTAAACAAATATGTTTATGGGGCTTTTTTGTGTTCAATTTCTGAGTCGAGCTCCTCGCTTCTATGTCTCGTTACTCCGAGGAGCTTCAGCGACATCAGGAATCTTTTATAGAGTTCAACTACCTAAGCCACGACGTTAACCGCAGCACTTTTTGTACTTTTTACCGCTGCCACAAATACACGGATCGTTACGGCCAATCTTAAAGCTTTCGACAGTTTGGTTGAGGCGAGGGTCTATCTCTGGCTCTGCTTGCTGTTGTTCAGGGAATTCACCATCAATATAAAACCACAAGCCATTTTCACGTACAAAACGCGAACGTTCTTGCATGCAATATTGTGCGCCGTCTTCATTGAAATATGCCTTAAACTCAACAAAACCCTCGTCGTCGTGAGAGCCTTGGGCAGTATCAATAACTTCTAGACCTGCCCAGTCACTATTAATTGAATCAGCAATACCTTCACGTTGCTCCTCTGCATGGCAGCTTGGATGATAGGTATTGACGACATAGTCAACTAAACCGAGTACATGGGCGCTGTATCTCGAACGCATCAATTGCTCTGGAGTGGTGACGTTATGATGATCTTGATGTGCAACTTCACAACATATGGCGTAGCTCTGCTTGCTACCGCATGGGCATTGAGACATTAATTTTATCCTATAAAAATGGCCTCAATTGAGAGGCCATAAATGTTGTCTGCATGAACATTGTCGCTAGTCTAACAAAACTCAAAGGAGCGATACACCTTTATACCGTCACTGGCGAAAGCAGATCTTGCGCCCAGTTGGTTGCCTCATCATAAGTTTGGCCCAATTGAGCCTCTGTCAGTTTTAATAAGTTGCGAATACGTGTCGCTTCATCCCAGCGAGCTTGCTCATAGGCGACAACCATGGCGAGTACCGCTCCTAGTACGCCTTTTCGGTTTACTAGAGCTTGCTTGATCTCTTCGTCGATAGGTACTGCGTTTAATACTTCTTGCAGAGGTTGGTCGAGTAGGGAATCTAAAAGAGAGAACATACCGGTTAGGAATGCTTGTCCGGGTTCCTCTTTAACGCGCATTTTTTCGATCAGCAGCTCACATTGTCGAGCTCGAATTACTGCTAGTCCATATAGAGAGTCAGGCTTATCTTCTTTAGCCGATGCAATCGCGACCAAAGAGACGAACTTACGCAATTTTTGTTCACCTAGATACACCAGCGCTTGTCGGAACGAACGAATGGTTGTCGTCGCACCGCCGGCAGAGTTTACGTAAGTCAGTAGCTTGTAAGATAAGGTGACGTCTAAGGTGATCAGGCGTTCAACTTCGTTGAAGTCGATTGGCTCGTTGGCGATCTCTTTGCACAATTGAATTGTGGTCAAAAATGCAGGGTTCAACGCACGCGTTTGAATCATCTCCGGCTTGCTAAAGAAATAACCTTGGAAGTAACTAAAACCTGCCGCTTTTGCTTGCTCATACTCTTCGTGTGTTTCGACTTTTTCAGCGAGGAATTTAATGTCGAGATCACGCATCGTGCTCATGAACATCGAAGCCTTTGCGATTGGTACAAGTCGGATGTCAAACTTAATGATCGAGACGTAAGGGAGGAAGCGTTTCCAAGCCTTGCTCGGTACAAAGTCATCCAGAGCGATGGTATAGCCCGCGTCGTAGATGGTTTTGATAGCCTCTAGCAGCTCATCCGTCGGCTCACAGTCTTCAAGTATCTCAACTACTAAGCTCTCTTTCGGGAAAAGCGTAGGTACAAGATTAACTAAGCTGGCGTATGGGAAATTAACAAAACCGAGCTTGTCCCCGAGCGTATTGTAGTGGGTAGACAAGAAATGGTCAGACAGTAAGCGACTGGTAGCAAGCTCAGGCTCTACTTCTGGAAACGTATTTTTTGGGCCGTCTCTAAAAAGTAACTCGTAACCTATGGTTTTTTTATCAATATCAAGTATTGGCTGGCGTGCTACGTATGAATATTTCACTTAGTATTGCGTTCGGTTTAGTTCTAATAGACTGATGATATCTAATTCTGAGGAAATTACCATATACAATCATAGAAAGTCTGACGCATCATAATAAACCGTATGAAATAGCGGGTTTAGTTATGAAATCGGTTGCTAAACTCTCTCGATTGCAATTCAAATCCTTCTGGTGTTACTACCAAAACAGAACCTTGGGTATACCAATCACCAAGCACGATGCGAGTTTGTTCCTGATTATCAGCATTTGTAAAACGGTGAACGTTAGGTCGGTGTGTATGCCCGTGAATCATCAGGTCTACCTGGTTATCCTTCATCACCTTTTCTACTTCGGATTGGGTAACATCCATGATATCGAGTGATTTTGTCTGCTTATCGTCTTTGATGTCAGATTGTACTTTGGAAACAATCCTCTTTTTAATGAAGAAAGGAATTCGGTTGAACACCCATTGTAGCCATGGCTGGTGGACTTTTTCTCTGAATGCGAGGTACTTAACATCGTCGGTGCACAGTGTGTCGCCGTGGAGAACGACCGCTTGCTGTCCGTAAATGTCTATGACTTCTACTTCGTCGAGTAGCTTAACGCCTGTTTGTTTGGCGAATCGCTTGCCGACCAGGAAATCTCTATTCCCCTGTGTGAAGTAACAAGGAACACCTAGAGCGACTAAATCGATAAATGCCTGACGAATGGATCGTGCAAAGTCGCTGGTATCATCATCTCCGATCCAGAATTCAAAAAGATCGCCTAGTACATAGAGTGCATCGGCTTCTACCGCTTCATTTTTCATGAACGTAAAGAAGCACTCAGTAATGTCTGGTCGAGAAGGGGTGAGGTGCAGATCTGAGATAAAATATGTTTTCATACCGTTTAAAAAAAGGGAGCGAGCGCTCCCTTGTCCTAATTATTGATGTATCAATGGTGAATACGAATCGAAGGCTAAATTAAGCTTCGATTGTTGTACCAGTGATGATCACTTCTTCTAGTGGTACATCTTGGTGCATACCCATAGAACCAGTGCTAACACCTTTAATTTGGTTTACTATGTCCATGCCTTCAACAACTTCAGCGAATACACAGTAACCCCAACCGTCTAGGCTTTCGCTACGGAAATCTAGGAATTTGTTGTCGTTAACGTTGATGAAGAACTGAGAGCTTGCAGAATGTGGTTCCATTGTACGAGCCATTGCAAGTGTGCCTACTTTGTTGCTTAGGCCGTTGTTTGCTTCGTTCTTGATAGTTGCGCGAGTTGCTTTTTCTTTAAGGCCAGAAGTCATGCCGCCGCCTTGAATCATGAAACCATCGATAACACGGTGGAATAGTGTGTTGTCGTAGAAACCGTCACGGCAATACTGTAGAAAGTTTGCGCTTGTTTCTGGTGCTTTTTCTTCGTTTAGTTGAACTTTGATGTCACCAAAATTTGTGTGAAGGATGATCATGATTGTTACCTTACTGTCTTTTTTAATATGAAAGGCGATTCTAGCCTAGTTTGATTGAGTTTCAAAATACGAAATCATCAATAGATAACAAGGAGTTTAGCCGATTTGGCAGCGAAAGGTATTACCTAACAACTAATGACTTGTTATACTGCGAGTCTTATTTTGATTAATCCACAATATAGATAGAGATCATGTTGAAGATATATAACACACTCACAAGACAGAAAGAGGAATTCAAACCAATTACAGCTGGCAAAGTCGGCATGTATGTCTGTGGGGTAACCATTTACGATCTCTGTCACATCGGTCATGGCCGTACTTTCGTCTCTTTTGACGTTGTGTCTCGTTACTTACGTTATTTGGGCTATGACCTAACATTTGTTCGTAACATCACTGACATTGATGACAAAATCATCAAGCGTGCAAACGAAAATGGTGAATCTTGTGACTCACTAACAGAGCGCCTAATCGGTGAAATGCACGCGGACTTTGACGCGCTAAACATGAAGCGTCCTGACGTTGAACCTCGCGCAACTGAATTCATTACTGAGATCATTGAGTTGGTTGAGACTCTGATTGCTCGCGGCTTTGCTTACGTGGCAAGCAATGGCGATGTCATGTTCGAGGTTAAGAAGTTTGACGAATACGGTAAGCTATCTAAGCAAGACCTTGATCAGCTTCAAGCTGGTGCTCGTGTTGATATTGAATCAGCAAAACGTAGCCCACTCGATTTCGTACTTTGGAAAATGTCTAAGCCGGGTGAACCTACATGGGAATCACCATGGGGTCCAGGTCGTCCAGGGTGGCACATTGAGTGTTCAGCGATGAACTCTTCAATCCTAGGTAATCATTTCGACATTCATGGCGGCGGTTCTGATCTGCAGTTCCCACACCACGAGAATGAAATCGCGCAATCTTGCTGTGCACATGGTACTGACTATGTAAACACATGGATGCACAGTGGCATGGTGATGGTCGACAAAGAGAAAATGTCTAAATCTCTAGGTAACTTCTTCACGATTCGTGACGTACTAGGTCACTACGATGCAGAAACGGTTCGTTACTTCCTAATGTCTGGCCACTACCGCAGCCAGCTAAACTACAGCGAAGACAACTTGAACCAAGCTCGTTCTGCGCTTGAGCGTCTGTACACATCGTTACGTGGTCTTGACCTAACGGTAGCTCCTGCAGGTGGCGAAGAGTATGTGACTCGCTTTACTACAGCGATGAATGACGACTTCAACACACCAGAGGCTTACTCAGTACTGTTTGACATGGCACGTGAAGTGAACCGTCTGAAGACTGAAAACCTAGAAAAAGCGAGTGAGCTTGGCGCGCTAATGCGTGAACTGGCTGACGTAATTGGCATTCTTCATCAAGATCCAGAAGCCTTCCTTCAAGGTGGTGCAGGAGATGACGATGAAGTGGCTGAGATCGAAGGTCTAATCAAACTGCGTAACGATTCTCGTGCTTCTAAAGATTGGGCAAATGCTGACTTGGCACGTGATAAGCTTAACGAGCTAGGTATTATCCTAGAAGACGGTCCAGAAGGTACCACTTGGCGTCGTAAGTAATCTTATAAAAGGGCTGATTTTCAGCCCTTTTTTCTAGCAAAAATTTCTATATTTCCATCTTTTTATATTCACCTTTTATTGAACAGGAATATTTCTGTGGCTCAGATGTATTTTTACTACTCGGCGATGAATGCGGGTAAATCAACAACGCTCTTACAGTCTTCTTTTAATTATCAAGAGCGTGGCATGACCCCGGTTATCTTTACTGCAGCGTTAGATGATCGTTATGGTGTTGGCAAAGTGAGCTCGCGTATCGGTCTCCAGTCGGAAGCGCAGTTGTTCAAGGCAGATACAGATCTGTTCCAAGCGATTGCTGCACTGAATGAAGAAGAGAAACGCCACTGTGTATTGATTGATGAGTGTCAGTTCTTGTCGAAAGAGCAGGTTTACCAGCTTACAGAAGTGGTTGATAAGCTGCATATCCCTGTTCTGTGCTATGGCTTGCGAACGGATTTTCTTGGCGAACTGTTTGAAGGCAGTAAATACCTACTATCTTGGGCAGATAAGTTGGTTGAACTGAAAACCATTTGTCACTGTGGTCGCAAAGCAAACATGGTGATTCGTACTGACGAACATGGTGTTGCGATTGCCGAAGGGGATCAGGTTGCAATTGGCGGCAACGATAAATACGTCTCTGTCTGTCGTCTGCACTACAAAGAAGCATTGGGTAAGTAATATCAATCGTATAAATAAAAACGGTGGCTATTGAAAGCCACCGTTTTTTTATGTCTACAGAAATGGATTGTCCAAAGCGATAGAGATGTTTACTTAATCAAGCCTCGAATCCCACTTTCTTGAGTTGTTGGTAGGCAAATTCAACATTACCTGGAATGGGAAGGGCAATTTGGAAACCCAATGTGGGGTATTCTTTTATACGCTCAAAGTCCGCGATTAAAGCACCTAACACCATCTCTAAGGGTAGCTCTTCATTGAAGTAGTCCACCCAATGTAGCCATTGAGAAGTCACGGTGATTTGTGCGTCTTTATCCGGCCACTGCTGTTTGAAGGTTGCGTAGGTTCGTTTCTCCATAAACGGCTTTTGAACTAGGGTCAGTCGTTTAGGAATGTCGCCTTGGCTTTTTAGCAAGTCATAGGTAAAGCGAACGTTCTCTCCGGTGTTGCTTGCCTTCGTTTCCACGATAATTGCTGAGTCGGGAACACCGCAGTCACGAGCTATAGTGGCAAAGGTTTCGGCTTCGCTACGATTGAACTGTCCCTCGGTAAACCGTCCCACGCCACCTGAAAAAACAATATAGGGGGCGAGCCCTTGCTTAAAAAGTTCTGCGGCGTACTCAGCAACACGGGTATCGTTGCTACACAAAACAAATATACAGTCGGACTTTGAAGGCGTATCCCCGACCTTCATGTAGTTCCATAAAGTATCAATGGCTCGGTGTAATTTAGTCATCGAGGGCATCCAAGGTTGAGTTGTATTTGAACGAGAAGCCTAGGCTAAGAATCTTTTCTGATGAGACTCTTTTATCCGGTGTGTCGACAACCGGAGGAAGAGGCTCTTTGCTATTAGCGCTCTTTAATGCCGCGGCATAGAACTCAGCTTTACTCACGGTATTCGGTGTTGTGACATTAACAACTTGGTTGTGCAGCTGCGTGATTGCAAAATCGACTCCGCGAATGGCATCATCTAAGTGAAGCATATTAGCTGGAGCCTGAGAGCTCACTTGTTTTAGCTTGCTGGCAAAACGAGATGGGTGGCGATTGGGTCCAATCAAACCACTAAAGCGCAATATGGTGTAATCGATACCTGAGTCGATGACAGACTGTTCTGCGGTTAGCATTATCTTTGCGTTGTCAGAAAAGGGGTAAGTTGA
Organism: Vibrio fortis; assembly: GCF_024347475.1. NCBI lineage: Bacteria > Pseudomonadati > Pseudomonadota > Gammaproteobacteria > Vibrionales > Vibrionaceae > Vibrio > Vibrio fortis. Next base: position 2,037,687 of record NZ_AP025487.1, on the reverse strand, counting down.
AGACGAAGATGCGATTGATAGCGATGCATCATTCTCTTCGATAGTTCCGGGCTTCTCTGGATAAACCGTCGTAGAGCTCACCATGATCAGCTTTTTGATATTGGCTTTTTGACTCGCTGCGACTAATTGTTGCCAATGCTTGGCGTAAGCATGCCCTGAGCCTTTTCTAAACCCCGGCGGAAAACTACCAATCACGATCTCGATGTTATTCTCAAGCAGCAGGGAATAGAGCTTTGAAACGGTGTCTTCAGTTTCACTAAAGCAGAACTCCACCCCATGCATTTGCTGCTGTTCAAGCTCTTCCACACCTTGAGGGCTCGTTTTTGTTGCTACAACGCTGTGTCCATGGCGACCTAAATGATCCGCCAAGGGTGCACCAACCCAACCAGCTCCTAGAACGAGTATAGATGCCATAATTTCCTCACTTCCTTTACCAATGTTCATTGGTGACTTGACCTCAGTTAAGAGTCATAACCTTTTCTTTAAGCCTAACAAACCTTTGTAAAAAAATGAAAAGCCCTTAAATGAAAAAACTCCATTGCCGAAGCGAATGGAGTCTGTATCTGGAATGCGAGCTTATTTTAAAATGCGTAATAGCTTATCTGCACGCTCTGCAGTTTCTATACCCTCATCAGTGAGGTAACCGCCGTCTGGCTGAGTACAAAGGCCTTTGTCGAACAAACGTTGTACTGCTTCTTTCATTTCCGTAGAAGCTTCTTGATGTACTTTAATGCCCGTCGCAGCGCTGCTTACATCGAACTGAAGAAGAAGGTTTAAATCTGCAATGTGTTCAGTGGTGTACTTCATAATTGACCTATAAATTTTAATGTCTTCTGTTTTCACAATAGTGCGCAATGATAATGCAGGCAATAGAAAATCGAGAGAATTGATAAGTGATACCAAATTGGGTGTTTAATCAACGAATAGCTTGGTGTCTCAAACTAAATTGACTGAATTATATTCATTTAAGCTATGGGTGATGTTCATTTCCGGACGCTTGTAATATATTGGACTGACAAAAATCTAATGGCACCGAGATGGTGTGAATTATAAAAAGGAAAATGTCAGTGAGAGCCAAGAAGATAGCATTAGTGGTGGGTATGCTACTGGGTGTTGCTGGGTGTCAAAGCACGCCGGCGGATCAAAGTGGTACGAGCCAAGCAACGAATAAGGATGTTCAAGCGTCCGTTGAAGTACGTTCGTTTGATTCTATTCAAACAACCTACACAGAATGGGAAACTAAGCTAGAAGAGCACTCACAATACGCACTGTATGCACCTGAAAACTACAAAGAGTTGTTAGGTGCGTGGGCAGATGCGCAAGAGATTTATGCAGACATCGCAAAAGACCAAACATTGATCGCAGACAGTTACTCTATCTTCTCAAGCCAAACATATGCGCAGGCGTTTGATGAGAAAATAGAAACGGTGCAATCAAACTATGAAGCGATTCTGGTGCTAAAAGATAAAGCGGACCAAGTGCTGGCAGACTCTATTGCACAAATGGATTACTTGAAGCTATTGGGCGCAGATACGATGTTTAAGTCAAACTACAAGCGTCTGTATTCTGAATACACCGAGTTATTCAACTATGTATTAGTGGATGAGTTGGAAGATGCTCAAGAAGCGCAGGTAGAGTTTTTGAACAATGCGCGTGTACTTGAAGTAAAAGTGGCACATAAGAAGTACATTGTTCCTCTAAAAGAGAAGTTAGAGCTGCTTGAAGATGAAGACTTCCACGAAGTCGTGCCATTAACTTTTGCTAAAGCAACCTCCCAAATTGAACTGGCTGAAAGCAAAGTTAAGGCGACACCACGCGAGAAATCGATCATTCAAGATGCCATTGCTGCCGCAGAATTTGAGCTTAACCATGTACGCAGTGTGGCTCACGAAGTAAAACTGCTCGCAAGCATCAAAGACGACAAGTTCGAACAAGCGGTATTAAATGCTGAAAATCAGCTGCTGAATATTTCTAAAGCGGTTAATGAACAAGATTACCGTGATGTGGGACTGCGTCTTCAATCAGAAAAGATTGTTGCTAGCATCAAAAAGTTAAAGAGTTCAGATCTTACTTCAGAGCTTACCCAAGAGATCGAGTCTCTGACGGCAAAACTGGCTAAGTTAGAAACTGAAAATCAACAACAAGCTCAACAGCTCATTGATACCAATAAACAAAGTGAGTTATTGACTGAACAGGTTTCAAAAAGTGATGCACATATTAAGAGTCTTGAAGACTTGGTATCAAGTTTGAAGATGCAGGCAAATGGAGCATCAGCCGAGTCTACTGCTAAGCCTGCCGTTGAAGCAGAGTCTGAACCAGTAACTGAGGCAGCGCAACCAGAGGTTGACGTTATCGCGGAAGTTGAAAACTCGTAGCGACCAACAATTACCGTTATTTCTAATTCAAAAGGCGCCCTCGGGCGCTTTTTTACTTTCTGTTGATCTGCGTCAAAATTTCTCTTTTGGACGACAGCAGATAGAAGGTTAACGCATAGTGTTCTTGTGTGGTTTTTATTAACTAATTGAATTTTAATGGCTTTATATAATTTTGAGGTTTTTGCTCAAGATGAGGGACGACTTCTGGCTAATCCTAAAGTCGTATGCTTTTCGCCAAATTCTATGTAATTTTTGAATGAGATCTGGATCACGATAATTAGCGTGTAAATTAGCACTTGAAATACAGAATAAAAGAGAGGATTATCGCGCTCCCGACGACATGTTTCAAAATGTAAACAACCATGAACCTAAATCAATTTGACTCATTATTACCGCCTCAAATGGCTGAGCGCGCTGCAGATATCGGCGTAGGCAAAGCAACTAAAGATCCAATCAAATCTTTCTTATTGGCAATCTCTGCTGGCATTCATATTGGTATCGCCTTTGTTTTCTATACCATAGTGACAACAGGAGCAGGGGACTTGCCTTGGGGTATTACTCGTTTGATTGGTGGTCTTGCCTTTAGTTTGGGTCTTATCTTAGTGGTTGTAACCGGTGGTGAACTATTTACCAGTTCAGTGCTTACGCTGGTGGCGAGAGCAAGTGGAAAGATTTCATGGAAAACGTTAATCAAAAACTGGGCGACCGTTTATATCGGTAACCTGATTGGTGCACTGCTGCTGGTCGCTTGTATGCTTTTAACCAAGCAGTACATGTTTGATCATGGCCAGGTTGGTTTGAATGCAATGGCCATTTCTCAGCACAAACTTCACCATGATTTTATTCAAGCCGTAGCGCTTGGCATTATGTGTAACGTGCTGGTCTGTATTGCAGTGTGGATGACATTTAGCGGCCGAACTCTTACTGATAAGATCGCCGTAATGATTCTACCTGTCGCGATGTTTGTTTCAGCAGGTTTTGAACACTGTATTGCGAACATGTTCCAAGTCCCATTAGCGATCGGTATTAAAACTTTTGCACCTGCGGAATTTTGGACCATGACAGGGGCCAATCCAGCAGATTATGTAGACTTAAATATGATGGACTTTTTGGTCAATAACCTACTGCCTGTGACACTAGGTAATATCATCGGTGGTGGTATCTTTGTCGGTATGTGGTATTGGTTGATCTATCTGCGTGATTGATACTGACTAACTTAAGCACAGTTTCTAACGGCTCACTTCGGTGGGCCGTTTTTAATTGTGGACAAATAACCAAGATAGAGAAAACTCAAAGTTGATTAAAAAATCAACTATTCGGTAACCCGTTTCCATATATCGTTGAAAAGGGGAGAGATGCGGTTAACTTGGGTTGTTGATAAGTTGAATGTGACTGGGTCACCTTTGTTGCATTTGGTTATCCACAGTTTCTGTGGATAACCTGTCTTAAATTCCGTGAGTAACCCTATTTATAAGGATCTAAATGGCGATCAAGTATTATTTTTGATCTTTGCTTTCACTCGCCCTTCTTTGGTTAGCGTCGCTTTTAGTGAAAGTTTCAAAGCGACGGCTAATGAGGTACTCATCATGATGAAGATCGCGAGCATGATCATCAATTGATACTTAATGGCAATCATAGGAGAGGCGCCTCCCAGAATTTGCCCCGTCATCATACCTGGAAGGGTAACGAGCCCTGTGGTCGCCATAGAGGCCATTATTGGGGACATAGCCCTCTGCATCGCATTTCTTACAAACGGAGCTGATGCGTACATTGGAGAGGCTCCCAATGCTATTGCAGCTTCATATTCCGACTTCTGAGTTTCAAACGCACCAAACAAGTTCTGCAACGCCACAATATTACTGCTTAAGCTATTACCGAGTAACATGCCAGCGATAGGGATCAAGTATTGAGCGCCAAATAGTGGGGTCGGTTTGATGATATAGAAGCAGATGAAAAGCACGATAGGGATGCACGTAACGGACAATCCAGTTGCAATGGGTAACAAGAGTAGCTTTCTTGGTAGCTTTGCTTTCTCAACAATCGAACTCGCTCCGATGACGATCATAGTGCTCAACCAAAGAAGGTTAATCCAGATGCTATCGAGCTCAAATAGATACTCAAGATACAAACCCACGAGGAATAGCTGGGTCGCCATTCGAACAATGCTGATACTGGCTTCTCGAGCGAGACCGAGTTTGAAGTGATGATTAATGCCAATGGGAAGAATCAGTAGCGAACTAAAGAGTAATAACTGCCACCATGAGATATCGATAACGTCTTGCATAAAGCTTCCTTATTTAGTCCTCTTATACTATCTGAAACTCCCTTCTAATTCATTTTCTCTCAAAGCGTCCGCAGCGCGTTTTTGCATCAATTATTTAACAAATTTTGCACATAAATCTCGCTGTTTTCGTCTAATTTGGCTACTACTTAGTAGGTAAAACGTTACAATTGGTTACGCAATTGTTGGTTTGTTGTGTAATTTTAACAACTGGTTAATCTACTTAATTCTTCACATTTGTTAATACTTTTTAATATGTTTCTTTAACTGAAAACAACTCTGGATGAGCTCAAAAAAGTATTGATTAGCAAGGGTTAAGAGCGGGGATTTGATTGAACCCTACTTTGAGTATGGTCTAAAATTTGTTGTTAGATACTGATGAACTTTAGCCCCTTAGAATGGGCTTATCGAAATTACTAAATACAAAATAGGCAAAATGTATGAGTGATGTTAATAAAATTGAAACTGGCGAAAAACGCTCGTTGGAGTGGAAGTCATTCCTCTTCATCGCAGTGGTTCTCTTTCCTGTATTGAGTGTTGCTTTTGTAGGCGGCTACGGCTTCTTAGTTTGGGCGCTTCAAGTGTTCGTTTTCGGACCTCCAGGTGCTCACGGCGGCATGTAATGCCCTCACGTAACAACATTTTCTAGAACAAATATTTAAGAGAGCTAATCATGAAGTCATTTTTAGTTAAACTGTGGCGCACAATGACACGCCCTGCAGTACACATCAGCCTTGGTGTACTAACCATGGGTGGTTTTATCGCGGGTGTTATCTTCTGGGGTGGTTTCAACACTGCACTAGAAGCAACCAACACTGAAGAATTCTGTATCAGCTGTCACACCATGCGTGACAATGTATACGTAGAACTACAAGACACGGTTCACTGGAAAAACACATCTGGTGTTCGTGCAACTTGTCCTGACTGTCACGTACCTCACGAATGGACAGCTAAAATCGCTCGTAAGATGCAAGCATCTAAAGAAGTATTCGCACAAGTTTTCGGTGACCTAGATACACCTGAAAAATTCGAAGCACGTCGTATCGAGTTGGCAAAACACGAATGGGATCGTTTCTCTGCAAACAAATCTCTAGAGTGTAAAAACTGTCACAACTACGACTCAATGGACTTCGACAACATGCGTCCTACTGCGCGTATTCAAATGAAGAATGCAGCGGAACGTGACCAAAGCTGTGTTGACTGTCACAAAGGTATTGCACACAACCTTCCATTAGATATGGAATCGGCAAGTGGTATCGTTGGTGAGCTTGAGCAAGTTGCAGGCAGCACTTCTTACGCGAACGGTTCTGACGTAATCTCAATTCGTCATCTACCAATGTACACAGACGAAACAGCAACAGTTGAAGCGGGTCTATTAAGCCCAGCAAGTAAAGTTGCAGTGATCGACGAAAAAGGCGACATGATCAAGGTTCAGATCGATGGCTGGCGTAAAGCGAAAGGCTTCGGTCGTGTAATCCAAGAAGATTTCGGTATGAACATCTCTACTGCAATCTTGACCAAAGAAGTGTCTCAAAGCGACGTTATCACTGTTGGTGAGAAGAAAGAAGATGAGCTAACAGGTCTTCCATGGGAAGAAGTTAACCTAGCACTATGGATGAAGAAAGAGTCTATGGTTGATAACTTCGATCCAATCTGGGATGCAGCAGGTCAGGCTTACCAGTCTAACTGTTCAACGTGTCACTCACAGCCAGATGAAGCACACTTTAGTGCGAACGGTTGGGTAGGCATGCTAGATGGTATGATCGCATTCGTTAACTTCGACACTGATACAGAAGCACTTGTTCTTAAGTATCTACAGAAGCACTCATCAGATTTTTCTGAAGGCCATCACTAATAAGACGTCAATTGGAGTAACACAATGGCAATTACAAGAAGAAGTTTTCTGAAAGGTGTCGCGACAACAGGTGCGGCATCAGTTATGGGCCCAAGCCTATTAGTGTCGGCTTCTGCATCAGCAGCAGAAACAGACGGCACGTGGAAAGTCTCAGGTTCTCACTGGGGTGCATTCCGTGCGCGTGTTTACGCTGGTAAGGTTCAAGAGATCAAGCCACTAGAAATTGATAAACACCCAACAGAGATGTTGAAGGGTATCAAAGGCATTATCTACAGCCCATCACGTGTGCGTTACCCTATGGTTCGCCTAGATTGGTTGAAGAAGCACAAGTACAGCGCAGATACACGTGGTAACAACCGCTTTATTCGCGTGACTTGGGATGAGGCACTAGACCTTGTTTACCGCGAGCTAGAGCGCGTACAGAAAGATTACGGCCCATGGGCGCTTCACACTGGTCAAACTGGTTGGAGACAAACAGGTCAGTTCCATAGCTGTACTAACCACATGCAACGTGCAATGGCGCTTCACGGTTCTTCTGTGAAGAAGATTGGTGACTACTCTACAGGTGCTGGTCAAACAATCATGCCTTACGTTCTAGGTTCTACAGAAGTATACGCGCAAGGTACTTCTTGGGAGCTTATCCTTGAGAACAGTGACAACATCATTCTTTGGGGTAACGATCCAGTTAAGAACCTACAAGTAGGTTGGACGTGTGAAACTCACGAATCGTTCGCTTACTTAGAACAGCTAAAAGAAAAAGTTGCTAAGAAAGAGATCAACGTTGTCTCTGTAGACCCTGTTAAGAACAAAACAGGTCGTTACCTAGAAAACGAGCAGTTCTACATCAACCCACAAACTGACGTGGCGTTCATGCTGGGTGTTGCTCACGTACTTTACAATGAAGGTCTGTACGACAAGAAGTTCATCGAAACTTACTGTCTAGGTTTTGAAGACTTCATCAAGTACGTTCAAGGTGAGACGAAAGACAAAGTAGAGAAGACTCCTGAGTGGGCTTCTGCTATCTGTGGCGCAAGTGCGGACTCAATCCGTGACTTTGCTAAGATGCTGGTTAACGGTCGTACACAGATTCTTGTTGGTTGGAGTATTCAACGTCAAGAACACGGTGAACAGCCTTACTGGATGTGTGCAGTTATTGCAGCGATGGTTGGTCAAATTGGTCTACCAGGCGGTGGTATCTCTTACGGTCACCACTACTCAGGTATCGGTGTATCTTCAACTGGTTTCTCAGCTCCGGGTTCATTCCCGCTGAACATCGACCAAGGTCAAAAGCCGAAGCACACGAACACAGATTACAACGGTTACAGCCGCGTAATCCCAGTTGCTCGTTGGGTAGATAGCCTGCTAGAGCCTGGTAAGAAGATCAAAGCGAATGGCGCAACGGTAACACTGCCTGATATCAAGATGATGGTATTCAGCGGTAACAACCCGTGGCACCACCACCAAGATCGCAACAAGATGCGTAAAGCATTCAAGAGCCTACAGACTGTAGTCGCTGTAGACTTTACTTGGACAGCGACGTGTCGTCACTCTGATATCGTGCTTCCTGCATGTACTCAGTGGGAACGTAACGATATTGATGGTTACGGCGCATACTCTGGCCGTGGTTTGATCGCGATGCACAAACTAGTGGATCCTCTGTTCCAGTCTAAGACTGACTTCGAGATCATGTCTAGCCTAACTAAGCGTTGGGGTCGTTACGACGATTACACTCGTGGCATGGATGAAATGCAGTGGGTTAAATCTCTGTACGACGAATGTCGCGCAGCAAACGAAGGCAGCTTCGAAATGCCTGAGTTCGCTGAGTTCTGGGAGAAAGGTTTCTTAGACTTCGGTAAAGGTAAGCCATGGACTCGTCACGCTTCATTCCGTGAAGATCCAGAGATCAATGCACTAGGTACACCTTCTGGTTTCATCGAAATCACAAGTCGTACTGTGGGCAACATGGGCTACGAGCACTGTCAAGAACACCCAATGTGGTTCGAGAAATCTGAACGTTCACACGGTGGTCCAGGCTCTGATAAACACCCGTACTGGCTACAATCTTGTCACCCAGATAAGCGTCTGCACTCTCAGATGTGTGATTCTGAAGAGTTCCGTGCAACTTACGCGGTACAAGGTCGTGAGCCAATCTACATCAACCCAACAGATGCTAAGAAGAAAGGCATCAAAGATGGCGATGTGGTACGTGTATTCAACGATCGTGGCCAACTTCTGGCGGGTGCTGTTCTTATGGATAGCTACGCACCGGGTGTTGTACGTATCGAAGAAGGTGCATGGTATGGCCCAATGAACGAGAAAGTGGGCGCGCTAGATACTTACGGCGATCCAAATACACTAACTCAAGACATCGGTTCTTCTGAGCTAGCTCAAGCAACCTCTGCGAACACATGTCTGGTCGACTTTGAGAAGTTCACTGGTAAGCTACCTCCAGTTACTTCATTCGGTGGTCCAATCGAAGTCGCTTAATGCACTCGATATCAAACACTGAAAGGTAGGTAAAAGCCCCTGTAAGCGATGCTCACAGGGGCTTTTTTATATTTTACGACTATGGTGTTCGTGTTATTTGGATGCGGTTAGTGTGCCATTGAGGGCTTTTTACAGGGTACAGTAGTGACGATGGAGAACGCTCCAAGGCTACCAGTAATCCTGACAGCTAGCCTTGGAACGAACGTAAACACGGGAGCGGTTAATTGATGGTGATTATCTCAATTTGAAGCTAATTGGGGCGCAACAAGTCTTCGACGTGCGATAAGTTAATGATCTTACCCAAAGCACTTCCTGCAATAACACTTAATGCGATGGCCGCTATGCCAACGCTTACGTCATCTGCAACAAACAAAAAGGCCGCGTTGCCCAATGTGCTAATTAGGGCGGCAATAAGTGCACCAATACTGATTTTTCCTGCCACATACAAAGAAATGATCGAAACGATACCACCACAACCAGGAATCGATGCCATAACAGAAGCACAGACAACCTGATTGGAGCGACATTGATGTGCCAGTAAGTTCTCGGCATTGACGTTGAGAGTTAACCATTGGTAACCGACCAAGCTCAATATAGTGTATAGCGAAGAAGCTAAAGCGAAGTCTGATACAGTTGTGACCGTTAGATCGACGAGCGATGCAATCACAATCAAAGTAGCAAGCGAAACAGTAAGAAATATTCGCTTACGAAATAGGGATGACGGCATTGATTTTAAAATGTGATGATCTGGTGCACGTTGGAATCTTCGATTCATAACAGTTCCCCCGATATATATAGACTTAGATATAACTATATACGAATAAGAATGATTATCAATTGTATTGTGTGGTTTTTATGACAACTCTCATAGGCAAATAGTCTAACAGGCAGTAACGAAGCGATGATCATTGTCAAAAAATAGGGTAAAGTAAGCGAAATAAAGAGATGCTCTATAGGTAGAGCTGTAATTTTAGTGTAATAGGAAGAAACATGATTTTAGTTGTTGGTCACAAAAACCCTGATAGTGACAGTATTTGTAGCGCGCTAGTTGCAACTGAGCTTCTTAAAGCTCGTGGCGAAGAAGCGACACCAATTCGCCAAGGCGAGATCAACCGCGAAACTCAACACATTCTAGAAGTTGCTGGCGCAGATATGCCAGAGCTTCGTACTTCTGTTGCTGGCGAGAAAATCTGGCTAGTAGACTACTCAGATTTAGCTCAAGCACCTGATGACGTTGCTGACGCAGAAATCCTTGGCATTGTTGACCACCACCGTCTAGGTGACGTGATGACAGTAAACCCAATGGAAGCGTGGATCTGGCCTGTTGGTTGTACAAACACTGTACTATTCAACATGTTCAAGATTGAAGGTCACGAAATCACTCCACAAATCGCTAAGCTAATGATGTCTGCTATCCTGTCAGACACAGTAGGTTTTGCATCTCCGACTTGTACTCAAAAAGACAAAGACGCAGTTGCTGAACTAGCAGAGATCGCTGGTGTGACTGACGTAGACGCGTTCATCAAAGCACTGCTAATCGCGAAAACAAACATCGAAGGCCTATCTGCTGCTGAGCTAGTAGAAAAAGACCTTAAAGGTTACCCGTTCAACGGTCGCGACGTAGTAGTTGGCCAAGTTGAGCTAGCAACACTTGAGCAAGTTGATGGCATGATTGAAGCACTTGAAGCGGACCTAGAATCTCGTTGTGAGAAAGACGGTCTAGCATTCGCTGCAGTAATGTTAACTGACATCACAACAGCTCAAACTCGTCTTCTTTACAAAGGTGAGTGGGCTGAGAAGCTAGTTAAGCACGAGCAAGATGGTGTATTGATGATGGAAAATACACTAAGCCGTAAGAAGCAAGGTTGGCCTTGGCTTCAAGGTGAGCTTGCTTAATTAAGCTGCTGACTAATTAAACGCCTGCTTTTTAGCAGGCGTTTTTCTTTGGCAATGAATTGCATCCCATTAGACTATTTCTTTGAATAGAAGTATTTGCAGTTCAAAAAGCTCGACATACACTGTATGAGAGTGACCGCACTGACAAAAGTAGGAAACGACAATGACGACACCGTTAGACGAGCAGAAAATCGCAGAAGTGAACAAATACACGGGTGAGCAGCGCTTTAAGTACTGTGTAAAAGAGATCGTAGCTAATCGCGAAGTATGGATCCTAACCGATGAGCACGGTTGTGTGATGCTAAACACGGAAGATGAAGACTGCGTTCCTGTTTGGCCAAATAAAGAGTTCGCTGAATCTTGGGCAACAGGCGAATGGGCTGAGTGCAAGGCTGAAGCAATCTCATTGAATAAATGGCACAGTCGTTGGACTATCGGTCTAGAAGATGATGAACTTGCTGTTGTTGTCTTCCCAAATGAGCAGGAAGAGGGCGTAGTACTTTTCCCTGACGAATTCGACTTTGAACTGAAGAAGCAAGCGGCAAAGCGTTAATTCACACTGTCAACGAAACAGTTCGTATAAGGGAGCCTGTCTGGCTTCCTTTGTTGCCTCCTCTAACACTCCCTTTTTTTGATATTCCCTTACTATACGTTTTATGATTGGCTTCGCCTCTGAGAGCGTCATTCCCGCTTTTAATTCTGGCTCGTAGAGCAACTTCAATAAAATTATGTCTAAAGGCGCTAGAAGCTCCTCTGGCGTGTGATCATTAAAGATTGAGGGGAAGGCGTATTCAGAATCGTTCGGTAATCCTAGTGCTTGTGTGATTTCTTCTACGATACACGCTAATAACTTGCCACGTGACCTTGCCAAATCAACAGGAATGACGATAGCAGCAGAGACGATATGACCACTCGCATTGGTTCTGTATCCAGCGGTACAAATCGCGGTATTTAAATGCTGGGTCGATTTCAAGTTGAGTGCAGATTTTGCGTCCTTAATCCAGTGTGACTCGCGTGTATAAATCCACTGCACATTGGCTTGCGATTTTTGACTGACAAACTCAATAGATAGGCCTGTGATTTGGGCTAGGTGCTGAACATGCAGCTCTGCAAGTTCTTGATGGAGGGCTTGGTCTCCGACACCGTGGTTGAGCCATATTCGAATGGGTTGGTTCCACTTAGCCAATGGGTGATTGCCATCAGCATATTCACGTTCGAGAGCCACGCTATAAAAAGCGCGCTCAACAAAGTCGGGCTCGAGCCAAGTGAGTCCAGTAGCCCTACAAGGAAATGAAAATAGGACGAAAAAAAGGGAATAAATGTAGAACGGATACAGTTTCATTTATTCCCTCACTTGTAAGCATTAACGCATTTTCTATGATCAGTAGTTCGGCGCTTTAAAGAAGTGACTCTCTACCAAACGCTGCGTGATTTGATGAGACGGGTTGGAGAGCACCTCATGGGTTTCTCCAGCTTCCACCACATCGCCTTCATGCATAACGATGATCTTATCGGTGATGTGTTTAATGATGCCGATGTGTTGTGAAACGTAAACAAACGAAACGCCCATCTCTTCTTGCAGCTCCAAGAATAAGTTAATGATCTGAGAGCGCATTGCCATGTCCAAACCATTTAACGCCTCATCGGCAACAATGATGGATGGTTGAAGTATCAAAGCACGTGCTAAACAGACCCTCTGCTTTTGGCCAGCAGCGAGCATTTGAGGATAAAAGTAAGCGTGCTCCGGTAGAAGGCCCACTCGCAGCAGTGTGTCTTTTACGCGTTTCATTCGCGCTTCTGGAGGCATGTTGGTGTTTCGCTTCAGCGGCCCCTCAAGAATACGACCAATCTGAATACGTGGGTTTAGTGAGGTGTTTGGATCTTGGAAGATCATCCTAATCAGTTTACAACGGGTCGAATAATCTTTGTGCTCAAGCTTTTCACCATTGACTCGGATCTCACCTGATGTGGGCTCAACCATGCCAGCCAACATACGAGCAAGCGTAGACTTACCAGAACCATTTTGTCCGATAAACCCAATTGTCTGTCCCGCTTCAAGAGTGAAGCTCACCGGTTTTACCGCTTGATGAATCTTCTTACGAAAAAGCCCAGAGCGTGTCGTAAAATCTTTGGAAAGATCACTGACTTCTAATAATGCACTCATGATTTCTTTTTCTTCTCCATGTTCAGTGGGAAGTGACAGTTAAACTTGTGGTTCTTTACACGACTGGTGTGTGGAATTTCAACACACTGCCTTTGCGCATAGGGACACCTTGGGCCAAGACGACAACCAATTGGCAAGTGCTGCAAAGGGGGAATCGAGCCCGGCAATGATTGCAACTTCTCTTTGTGGGGTATCCAATCATTGAAGTCTGGCATCGCCTTAAGAAGCGCCACTGTATACGGGTGCTTAGGTGCATCCAGCAGTTTTTGTGTGTCGGCGGATTCAACCGATTGTCCACAGTACATTACCGTGATTCGTGTTGCCCATTGAGTAATGGTGGTTAAGTCATGGCCAATCAAAATAATGGTTGTATTGTGTAGCTGATTCATACGACTCAACAGACGCAGAATCTGAGACTGAGTGATTGGGTCTAAGTCGTTTGTTGGTTCATCAGCAATCAGTACTTTTGGCTTGGCGGCGATCGCCATCGCAATCATCACTTTTTGACACTCACCGTCGGTCAGCTCATAAGAGTAACTGTCCATCAAGCGTGAGTGGTCTTTGATACCGACCTTGTGAAGTAGAGCAATCGCCTGCTTTTTTCGCCATTTAAAGCGTTGCCACCATTTGCCTTCGAAGGCATGAGACGGAATCGACTCGATAAGTTGGTGTCCCACTTTTTCCGAAGGATCGAGACAGGTTGAAGGCTCTTGAAAGATCATCGCGATATCGCGAGCGATGACACGTCGACGCTCTTTGGGTGTCAACTGAAGCAAGTCGATATTACCCAAACGCATTCGGTCTGCAGAAACTTTCCAGTTCTCTTTACATACGCCAACAATCGCTTTGGCTACCAAGCTCTTACCTGAACCTGATTCACCTACTAGGCCGCGAATTTCCCCTTCATTCAGAGTAATGCTCATACGGTCTACGGCTTTAACTAAGCCCTGAGGTGTTTCGATTTCGATGGTCAGATGTCGAATATCAAGTAACGGCATTATTCGATTCCTGCGTTAAGTGCTTGGCGTACGCCTTCACCGACTAAGTTGATGACGATAACAGTAAACATGATTGCGAGACCGGGTAGAGTCACTGTCCAAGGCGCTAAGTAGATAAGTTCTACCGAGTCACCAAGAATCGAACCCCACTCTGTGCTAGGTGCTTGAGCCCCTAAGCCTAAGAAGCCTAGTGCTGTAATATCGAGAATCGCTACAGACAACGCTAGCGTTACTTCAAGCGCAATAACGGTAAGAATATTCGGTACGATCGAGTTCCAAAGTAGGTAAAAATCGTTAGCGCCATCCAAACGCGAAGCCATGATGTAATCTTTCTCTACTTCTGCGTGAACGGCGATATAAACCGAGCGGATGAAGCGAGGAATCAGCGCAAGACAGATCGCCAGTAAGATATTGAATTCACCGAAGCCTAGGAAGGCAACAAAGATAATGGCTAGCAGCAAAGACGGGATAGACATTACCGTATCAAGCAGGTGGTTCAATGTACTTGATAGGAGACCGCGCGTCATGCCTGCTAGTACACCAATTAAACAACCAATCACAGCAGCAATGAACGTAATCACCACAGCTGCGCCAAAGGTAAGCTGAGAGCCAATGATAAGACGTGACAGGATATCGCGACCTAAATCATCGGTACCTAGGAAGTACTCAACCGTGCCAGCAGGATCCCACGATGGTGGCGTTAACAAGTGACCAGTTTGCTCTTGAGCATCATGAGGCGCTAGCCAAGGTGCGGTAATGGTGACGAAGATAATCAAAACCAAGCACCATAGGCCAAACATCGCCAAATTGTTGTTGCGGAAGCTGCGCCAAAAACGCTCAAACTGAGTCGGGATGCGCTCTTCTTGATAGACGTTACTTGTTAGCATACCACTCTTTCCTTACTAGAGGATTGATCATCGCACCGATCAGATCCGATAGGATATTCGCTGTCAGTACTAGCGTGGCCACCACGATCACACCCGCTTGAATTGACACGTAATCTTGATTAGATAGTGCATCGAGCAGCCAGCGGCCAATACCCGGCCAGTTAAAAATAGATTCGGTGATGATGGCCAGCGTTAACATACTGGATAGCTGCACACCCACCTTAGGAACGATAGGTGGAATAGCATTGCGCAGTACATGCTGAGTGACGATCTCATGGGTTGAAAGACCCTTTATACGCGCTGCTCGAATGTAGTTTTGAGTCATAACTTCAGCCACAGATGCACGCATTAAACGAATAACTTGTGTGGTTGGCGCTAATGCCAGAACCAAACAAGGCAGTGCCATATGCTCAATAACACTCTGTAGTGCATGAGCTTTGTAGCGACCTTCGGCAAAGAACGCATCAATGATTGCAAACCCAGTAACATGTTCGATTTCGTACAGTAAATCGTAACGCCCGCCAACAGGGAACATCTCAAAGTGCAATGAGAAAACCATAATCATCAGCAGAGCTACCCAGAAGATAGGGGCTGAGTAACCCGACATGGATGTAAACGAGATAGTGGTATCAATGAACTTACCTTGGCGCATGCCTGCAATCGTACCTAGAGGGATACCAACTAGAAGTGCGAGTAGAAACGCAAAGAAACAAAGCTCAAGTGTCGCGGGGAAGACCACGACCAACTCGTCATAGATAGGCACACCATGCTTACTGATGCCGAAGTTGAGTGTTGATAGTTCACCAATATAGCTTATCCACCCCGGCCAAAACTCTTGAATAGCCCAAGGTGATGTTTGGTCTAATCGCAATAATGAAAAGCCAACAATAGTCAGTATTGCGAGGGTAATAACGAATAGATTGATGCGTCTTAACGTATACCAAAACATTACGGCTGCACCTCTCTTGTCACTTGATCGAAAGGCTGAGCATTAAATGGACTTTGCTTGAAGCCAGTTAATGAACGGTCATGTACACGGAATTGCACGCCATGAGCCAGTGGGATCACTGGGAACTCTTCGTTAAGAATATTCTGTGCTTGGTGATACAAGTTCACTCGATGTCTCTGTTGGTTGATCTCTAGCGCGAGATCAAGAAGGAAATCGAAATCGGAATTACACCACATAGATACGTTCAAGCCTGCACGCTCTGACTGACATGAGAGCAATGGACGCAAGAAGTTGTCTGGGTCGCCGGTGTGGCCAATCCAACCGGTAAGCAGGAGGTCCGTCGATGCGATAGAAGATAGCTGAGTTCGGTCAAAGCGATCGTCAGTATAGAGTTTTAAAGAAATGCCGATATCCGCAAGGTTGGCTTGAATCAGCTCCGCCGTCTTGCGTGGGCTCGGGTTGTAGGCTCTTGGCTCGAGTGGTACCCACATTGAGAGCTCTAAGCCGGGTTCAACACCAGCATCTTTAAGAAGTGCGACCGCGTAGTTGCGGTCATAACGAACCTGAACTTGGTCTTTTTGATATGCCCATGAGGTTGGCGGCAACAGCGTGTAAGCTTTACTGCCCGTTCCGTAGTACACCGAGTCCAAAATATTTTGGCGGTTGATCGCAAGGTTCAGAGCCTTACGCACACGAGCGTCACGCAGTGCGGGGTGCTCTGTGTTTAAGGCGATGAATGAAACGTTCACAGCAGGAGTCGCCGTAATCTCAAGCTCTTCTTGAGCCTGAATAATCGGGATCTGGCTTGAGATAGGTGAGTTGAGTACGTCACATTCGTCGCGTAGGAGTTTTGCGAGGGTACCGGTACCACGTTGTGATGTATCAAACACCACTTGGTCCATTTTCACCTCACTCTTCCAGTAGTTCTTGTGTTTTTTCAGGCGTACTAGGTCGTTAATCTGAAAATCATCAAGATAAAATGGTCCTGTACCAACTGGGTGTGAGTCTAAACGGTTTTTCTCATCCATCTGAATAAGTTGACTCGCGTACTCTTTTGAATGGATCACTGCATAGCTGGTGGCAATGTTGGTCAAAAAAGAGTTGTCTGGGCGAGTTAGGGTAAACTTCACCGTCAGGTCATCTACAGCTTCAATACTGTCGATGAGATTTGGGAAGTCGATACCAGCAAACCATGGGTATAGTCCGCCACCAACATAGTGAAATGGGTGGGTGCTGTTTGTGATACGTTCGAAGCTAAAGACAATATCTTGTGCGTTCAGTGCACGAGTAGGCGTGAACCAATCGGTCGTCTGAAATTGCACCCCTGGACGTAACTTAAAGGTATATTCAGTACCCGCCTTGTTCACCGTCCATTCGGTCGCAATATTTGGCTGCGGGCGATAAGTCTTAGGGTCCAACTGCAGTAGCGTATCGAAGATCTGAGGGCTTAGCGATTCAGCGGTAATACCACTGTCCACCAACTGTGGATTAAAGGTACTTGGGTTTCCTTGGCCACAATAAATAAAGCCTTTTTCTCGGATCTGGTCGTGATCGACGCTCTCTCCACATCCGGCTAAAAAGCCTAGCGTGAAGATACCCAATGACAGTCTTAATAGTGCTTTCATAAAAAGAAATACTTTTCGAAACGAGGCGAAAGAGGAGCCTCAAGATCCGGATAATTTAACATTTTATTTATTGCGCTCCAAATAATAATCCTGTGCTAGCAGCTATTTATCGCTATTTTGGCCGACTATCGAATACTTCCTCACCATGCCTCTTAATTGGTTGTAAGTAAGACCAAGCAGCTCAGCCGCCTGTTTTTGATTGTATTTGCTTGTTTTTAATGCCTGAGTGAGGAGTGCGATGTCTTGTTCCTCTTGCCAAGCTTTGTAGTCCAAAGGAAGAGAAAAGCTGCGCTCATTCGAAGTATGGTCGCTCAGTGCAGGATTGTCAGTTTCAGCCGAAGTTTCACTCCATGCTGGTTGGAAAGGATTAAACACAAGAGACTCAATCGGATTTGGGTTTCGACCATGTTGATAGATAGCTCGCTCAATCACGTTTTTAAGTTCACGCACGTTACCCGGCCAAGGATAATCAATGAGTGATTGTGCTGCTTCTGGAGAAAAGCCGACAAACAGTTCTAATTCCAGCTCTCGGCACATTTTGATTGCGTAGTATTCCGCCAACAGTGTGATGTCCTCTTTTCGCTCACGAAGCGGAGGTAAGGTGATGACATCAAAGGCTAGTCGATCTAAAAGATCGGCTCTAAATTCCCCTTTGCTTGCCATATCGGGAAGGTTGGCGTTAGTCGCGCAAACGAGCCGAACATTTGCACTCAGTGCTTTTTGACCACCGACACGTTCATATTGTCCGTATTCGATCACACGAAGAAGCTTTTCTTGAACGGCAAGGGGAGTCGTGGCCAGTTCATCTAAAAATAGAGTGCCACCCTCCGCGCGCTCAAATCGACCCTGATGGCGACCTTTTGAACCGGTAAAAGAACCAGATTCATGACCGAAGAGCTCAGAATCGATCAAGCCCTCACTTAACGTAGAGCAGTTCAATGAAATTAATGGCTGGTCCCAACGCTTAGAGAGATAGTGAAGGCGCTGTGCAATCAATTCTTTACCTGTACCGCGTTCACCAATAATGAGTACCGGTCTTTCAATCGGTGCTAATTGAGAGACTTTATCGAGGACGGACAGGAAATTCGGGGATTCGCCAATTAAATTTTGCTGCATAGGTGGCCTTATCGTGCGATGTTGTGATGCTGGTGGTGAAAAATGCCAACACTTGGTTAATTTCATCATAGCATCTGTTGTTATAATCACCACATATTATTAAGTTATTGATTTTTAATGGTTATAAAATTGGCACGCAATTTGGATTACTAAGAGTAAGTTTATCCGCGAGTGATAACACCATTCGCACAGTAACTTTGGTTTACCATTGATTAAGTTGATTATTTAAGGAGTTCCTTATGGGTATTTTTTCTCGCTTTGCAGACATCGTAAATTCAAATATCAGCGCATTACTCGATAAGGCTGAAGATCCTGAAAAAATGATTCGCCTTATCATCCAAGAGATGGAAGATACGTTGGTAGAAGTTCGTACCAACTCAGCAAAAGCCATTGCTGATAAAAAAGAGCTCGCACGTAAAGTTGAGTCTATCGAAGACCAAATCGCAGATTGGCAGCAAAAAGCAACGCTAGCACTAACGAAACAGCGTGAAGATCTAGCGAGAGCGGCTCTGATTGAGAAACAAAAGTTAGAAGACATCATCAAAAGTCTTCACACTGAACAGACTTTGGTTGAAGAGACCATTGAAAAGCTAACCAGTGAAATTGGAAAGCTTGAAACTAAGATCGCTGAGACACGCGCAAAGCAGCAAGCACTTGCGATTCGTAACAACGCTGCAAGCAATCGTCGCGATGTTCAAAAGCACCTTCACTCAAGCAAAACTGATGAAGCAATGGCGAAATTCCAGCAAATGTCACGTAAAGTAGACGAACTAGAGGCGGAAGCGGATCTGTATGCTAAAACAGGTAACGCTAAATCCCTTGACCAAGAATTTGCTGAACTGCAAGCTCAAGATGAAATTGAGAAAGAACTTGCAAAACTGAAGCAGCAAGTCGAAAACCGCGATAAATAACCCAGGAGTTATCTATGTCATCATTTCTAATAGCTGGTCCACTGATTGTCTTTCTGATTTTTGTTGCTCCGCTATGGTTATTTTTGCACTACCGCAGTAAAAAGAAGTCGAGCAATGGTTTGTCTGAGACAGATTTACAAAGGTTGCACCAGCTTTCGCAACAAGCGGAGTCGATGCAAGATCGTGTTAAAACCTTAGAAAAGATCTTAGATGTGGAGTCCCCTAACTGGAGACGAAACTATGAGTAGAGAACTGTATCGCGACCCCATTAACGGCAAATTATCAGGTGTTTGTGCAGGCCTAGCAAATTACTTTGGTCTAGAAGTATGGCTGGTGCGGATTATGGTTATTTCTGCGGCGCTTTTAGGTGGTAGTTTCTTAGTGATTCTGGCTTATTTGGCTATGACGTTCATGATCGAAAAACAGCCGCGACGTTATGTCGATGAACTCAAGTCAAAGCAAGAGCACACGCTTAAGCAAAAACCGTGGGAGCAAGGACAGACACCAGAATTCCTGCTCAATACGCTAGAGAGTGATTTTGAGAAGATCGAGCGTGATGTGCGCAACATCGAAGCTTATGTCACATCTGATAGTTTTAAAGTGCATCGTGAATTTAAAAACATGTAGCACGTGAACTGGTTATCTTCTTATAACGGCTTGGATGAATATCGTCCAAGCCGTTATTTTTTTTGGATATTTTCTCAAAATAATTCCGGACATTAACTGGTAAGTTAGATGTGATTAATCTATGTTAATAAAATATTTATAGATATGGATGATCTCAAATGTACAAAGCCTCCCTTGTCCTTATGACAGCGCTAGCAGGGCTGTCTGGGTGTGGTAAGGAGCTGCCTCCTGTCCCCGAACCTGAATCTCGACCTGCCAAACTCTTCACTGTTTCTGTCGGCAACAACACTTTTAAACGCGACTTTCCAGCCACAACAGAAGCCGGTGATAAAGCAGTCCTTGCATTTCGTGTCCCTGGGTTATTACAAAATATTGAGGTGACTGCAGGTCAAGTCGTGAATAAGGGTGACACGCTCGCTGTGCTCAACCCAGATGAATATCAACTGTTAGAAAAACAGGCGAGAGCAAATTATCTGTTAGCGGATGTTCAGTTTGAGCGCGCTAAGAAACTGCGCAAAGACCGCGTTGTTTCCGAACAAGATTTTGATGAAGCTAAAGCTAATCACAACTCTGCAAAGGCGGTATTAGACCAAGCCAAGGCTAATCTACGCTACACCAAACTCGTAGCGCCTTACGATGGCACCATATCAATTATTCCCGCTGAAAATCATGAATATGTCGCTGCTAAAGAAGGCATCATGAATATTCAAACCAACCAGATTATGAAGGTTGTGTTTCTGCTTCCTGATCAATTAATCACACGCTACTCAGCGGGCTTCGAAACTGAGTCTAAGATGGTGTTTGATGCTTTCCCTGATTACTCCTATCCACTGACATTCCAAGAAGTAGATACTGAGGCAGACCCTAAAACCGGTTCTTATAAAGTGACCATGGTCATGGAGCGTCCAACAGACATCGGCATTCTGCCTGGCATGTCGGGTAACGTGTATCTCTCTTCTAACCGAGGAGCGGCGACTAAAATACCTAGCGCAGCGATGATCACTGAAAATGACGATACCTATGTGTGGCGTGTAAATAGTGACGGCATTGTTGAGAAAGTTGCGATAGTGACTGATGAAAAACGTCATATCGTTTCCGGTTTAAATGATGGCGACCGCATTGTTACTTCCGGTGTGAATGAACTGCAGTCTGGCGAGAAAGTTCGCGAATGGGTTAAAGAGAGAGGGCTCTAATATGAAGAATATTAAAACAGCTATCGGGCTCTCATGTATCGCATTGCTTGTCGGTTGTGAGCGTGCCGAAGTCAAGTCAGAAATCAGTGCACCCTTGGTACGAGCGATGGAAGTACAAGTGCTCGACTTTCATGACAAGCTCTACTTCCCGGCAGTCGCCAATGCAGCTGAAAAAGCGCACCTTAGCTTTCGCGTAGCGGGTGAAATTAACCGACTGACCGTAAAAGAGGGTGAGCGTGTTAAAGAGGGCGACATCATTGCCGAGCTTGATCCAACCGATTATCAACTAGAGGTTGATAACGCTCAGGCTCGTTACACCGTGGTCAATAATCAATATAGACGTTCGAGCCCGCTGGTTAAGAAAGGCTTATTGGCGAAATCCCAGTTTGATGAAATTGCAGCACAGCGCCAAATAGCGTTTGCTGAGCTTGAGCTTGCGAAATTACGCCTCTCTTTTACTAAATTACGAGCGCCAGTTGATGGCATCATTTCTCGCGTTAGCGTCGACCAATTCGAGAACATTCAGGTTGGTCAGCAAATCGTGAATATTCACAGTGTGGAAGACGTAGAGGTTGTAATTCAACTGCCGGATCGTATTTACGTCAACCAACCGACTGAAACTTTGGTCTCCGATATTCGAGCTTTGGTGCGTGTTCCTAGTGGCAATGAGTATGAGTCGAGAATCAAGGAGTTCACTACCGAGCCTGATCCAAGCACAGGCACATTTACTGTAACTCTCGCGCTACCAATGCCGAAGGATGACCTCATTCTCGATGGTATGGCGGTAGAGGTGACTTCATACGGTCGTGATATCGGCTTGGAGCTTAAAGCGGGGGTACTTATCCCAATTGAATCGGTGTTTAATGCTGATGGTGACTCACTTGAAAACAAAGAGTCTTATGTTTGGGTCGTCAATGACGATGACACCGTGACTAAGCAACAGGTCGTTTTAGGTAAAGCCAATCAAACAACTCTGCAAGTCGTTAAAGGTTTAGAAATTGGGCAGCGCATTGTAACCGCAGGTGTGTCGAAATTAAGAGATGGGATGACAGTGGAAGTATTGTCTCAGGAGACGAATAATGAGTGAAGTGAATAACAAGTCTCAAAGCGATGATGAAGTAACAGGAGTTGCGGCATATTTCATTCGCAATAAGGTGATCAGTTGGATGCTATCACTCATTTTCTTGATTGGTGGTGTCTCAGCGTTTTTTGGGTTAGGTCGATTAGAAGATCCAGCGTTTACGATCAAAGACGCAATGGTCGTCACTTCTTATCCGGGTGCGACGCCGCAACAGGTTGAGGAAGAGGTTACGTATCCGCTTGAGAAAGCGATCCAACAACTTACCTATGTTGATGAAGTGAACTCGATTTCAAGCCGAGGGTTGTCTCAGGTTACTGTGACAATGAAAAACAACTACGGCCCTGATGATCTTCCACAGATTTGGGATGAGTTGCGTCGGAAGGTTAACGACCTCAAAGGTCAGTTGCCACCGGGGGTTAACGAGCCGCAAGTGATCGATGACTTTGGTGATGTATACGGGATCCTACTCGCCGTTACTGGTGAAGGGTACTCCTACAAAGAGCTTCTCGATTATATCGACTACCTTCGCCGTGAATTAGAACTGGTAGACGGGGTGAGTAAGGTATCGGTGTCTGGCGCGCAACAAGAGCAAGTTTTCATTGAAATCTCGATGAAGAAAATCAGCTCTTTAGGCCTCTCTCCAAATACCGTTTTTAATCTCCTTTCGACACAAAACGTCGTATCTGATGCAGGTGCGGTGCGTATCGGTAATGAATATATCCGCATTCATCCGACAGGTGAGTTCCAGAATGTAGAACAGCTCGGGGATTTAATTCTGACGGAGGGGGGCGCTCAAGGTCTTATCTACTTGAAAGATGTGGCTGAGGTTAAGCGTGGTTACATCGAAGTACCGACGAATATCATCGGCTACAACGGTAAACTGGCGCTCAACATGGGTATCTCGTTTGCTCAAGGGGTTAACGTAGTGGCTGTCGGTGAAGCGTTTGATCGACGCTTAGCTGAACTGAAATACCAACAACCTATCGGTATTGATATTTCAGAGGTCTATAACCAGCCGAAAGAGGTTGAAAAGTCGGTCAGTGGCTTTGTGGTCAGTTTAGGGCAAGCCGTTGCTATCGTAATTGTGGTGCTGCTGTTCTTTATGGGGCTGAGATCAGGCTTATTGATTGGTTTGATTCTATTGCTGACGGTATTAGGCACCTTTATCTTCATGCAGTACTTTAAAATCGACCTGCAACGTATCTCACTGGGGGCTCTGGTTATTGCACTGGGGATGCTGGTGGATAATGCCATTGTGGTGGTCGAGGGCATACTCATAGGCACACAGAAAGGCCGAACGCGTATGCAGGCTGCCACCGACATTGTTACTCAAACCAAATGGCCTCTGTTGGGCGCGACTGTTATCGCGGTGACAGCATTTGCACCTATCGGGCTCTCTGAGGACTCAACCGGTGAATATTGTGGCACCTTGTTTACGGTACTGCTTATCTCATTGATGTTGAGCTGGTTTACTGCGATTTCAATTACTCCATTCTTTGCTGATCTGTTCTTTAAAGGGCAGAAAGTTGATCCGGACAGTGAAGGCAAAGACCCATACAACGGGATGGTTTTTGTTATCTACAAAAAGTTCCTTGAGTTCTGTATGAAGCGCGCGTGGCTAACCATGGTCGTTTTAGTGATTGGTTTAGGCGCGAGCGTGTATGGTTTCGGTTTCGTCAAACAAGCCTTCTTCCCATCATCAACAACTCCTATGTTCCAAGTGGACGTGTGGATGCCGGAAGGAACTGATATTCGCGCAACCAATACTAAACTTAAAGTGCTAGAGAACTGGTTATCTGAGCAAGAGGAAGTGGAACACATAACAACCACCGCAGGTAAAGGTTTGCAGCGTTTCATGCTGACCTATGCGCCAGAGAAGAGCTACAGCGCTTATGGTGAAATTACAACGCGTGTGAAGAGTTATGATGTTCTTGCTCCGTTAATGAAGCGCTTTAGAGAGTACGTAGATGCGAGCTTCCCTGAAATAGACTACAAGTTGAAACAGATTGAATTAGGTCCAGGTGGCGGTGCGAAGATTGAAGCTCGTATCGTAGGTTCCGACCCAACGGTGCTGCGTTCAATTGCGGCTCAAGTGATAGATATCATGCATGCCGATCCAGGTGCATTCAATGTTCGTCATGACTGGCGTGAGCGTACTAAGGTGCTAGAGCCTCAATTCAATGAAAGTCAGGCGCGTCGCTACGGTATTACTAAGTCTGATGTGGATGACTTCCTCGCGATGTCATTCTCGGGTAAGTCCATCGGTGTTTACCGTGACGGTACAACATTGATGCCTATCGTTGCACGATTGCCGGACGATGAGCGTATCGACATTCGAAATATCGAAGGGATGAAAATCTGGAGTCCAGCGTTGAGTGAGTTCATTCCACTGCAACAAGTGACCTTAGGTTACAAGATGCAATGGGAAGACCCGTTGATCATCCGTAAGAACCGTAAGCGTATGCTGACGATCATGGCTGACCCAGACCTGTTGGGTGAAGAGACAGCGGCGACTCTACAGAAACGTCTACAACCACAGATTGAAGCGATAGAGCTTCCACCTGGTTACTCGTTGGAATGGGGTGGCGAATACGAGTCTTCTGCAGATGCACAAGCGTCGCTGTTTACCACTATGCCTATGGGTTACCTTTTCATGTTCTTGATTACAGTGTTCTTGTTTAACTCAGTAAAAGAGCCGTTGATTGTTTGGCTAACGGTACCATTGGCATTGATTGGTGTAACAACCGGTCTTCTGGTGCTTAATACGCCGTTTGGCTTCATGGCGCTGCTTGGTTTCTTGAGTTTATCGGGGATGTTGCTTAAAAACGGGATCGTACTGCTCGACCAAATCGATATTGAGATGAAGTCAGGGAAAGAACCTTACATCGCAGTGGTTGATGCGGCATTAAGTCGTGTAAGACCTGTATGTATGGCTGCGATCACGACCATTCTGGGCATGATTCCGCTGTTACCGGATATTTTCTTTAAGCCGATGGCGGTAACCATCATGTTCGGTCTAGGCTTTGCAACAGTGTTAACACTGATTGTGGTTCCGGTTCTGTATCGTATGTTCCACAAAATCAAAGTGGTATAACATTTTCATTTTGAGTTAAAGACTATAGTGCCCCACTAAGGGGCACTATTTTTTGGTCGCTATGCTGACCGCGAGGGAGAACAACAATGACGACACAACAAACTGAACAAACCTGTGCGTGGGCATTGAAGCACGAGTTGGAAAGGGAGTATCACGATAACGAGTGGGGTATTCCTGTTCACGATGATCAGGTTCTGTTTGAGTTTATTACGCTTGAAGGGGCGCAAGCTGGCTTGAGTTGGATTACGATCTTGAAGAAGCGAGAAGGTTATCGAGCGGCATTTAAAGAGTATGATCTAGAGGCTCTAGCAGAAATGGATGAATCACACGTCGCTGGTATCATTGAGAGTTATGACGTGGTTAAGCATAAAGGAAAAATCGCTTCTGTATTTACTAATGCGCGTGCAGCGATTGAGTTACAAAAGGAGTTTGGCTCTATTTCTGACGCACTTTGGCAGTTTGTTGACCATCAAGTGGTTATGAACAACTGGCAAGAAATGTCTCAAGTTCCTGCTTTAACTGAACAATCTAAGGCTATGAGCAAGTTCCTCAAAAAGCGTGGTTTTAAGTTTGTAGGGGAGACAATTTGCTATGCGTTTATGCAAGCGGTAGGCATGGTAAACGACCATCTGATTGATTGCCCAAAAAAGCAACGATAAAGCGAGGGTAATTTAGTCGTTAGTGGAAAATAGACTATTCTTTTCTATACTTTTCAATATTATATGCGGCCAGTGATATAGATTTATAAAAGAATGTGAAAAGACAGAATTATCAAATATGTGAGGCAACCTACGATCCACTACGTAGGCAGTTTCACTTCAATGATGGTGACATTGAAACCCTCTCTCCACTTGAAGGCAAAGTGTTTGTTTTCTTATTGCAAAATGTAGGCGATTGCGTAGAGCGCAGTGCGCTCTTCAAAGAGTGCTGGGGCGATGTCATTGTTTCTGAACAAGCGCTAACTAATGTAGTATCCAAGCTGCGAAAAACACTCGCAAAAGTGACGTGTGATTGCGCCGTTATTCGAACCGTGAGCAAAACAGGCTATTCACTCGAAATATCTTCATCGACACCTATCCAACCTCAACGAATGTCGGACTCGGATGTTGGAATTGAATCTGAGCGAGAACCAGAAACCTCTTCTGCTAAAGACGTTCTACAAGTAGCAGGAGAGCCGTTAGAGAAAACCAGTTCAAATACAAAGACGTTATCGATTCAAAATGGCCGAGCCACCAATATTGGGTTTTATGTCATCGCTGTTCTTTGTATTTCCGTTATCGCGTTTAATTTATATCGCGCCTTTGACTCTTCGCTACCTTACTTTGTCGATCAGTCGCAGTATTCGTCCAGTTATATTGATAACAGTAATCAACATTATCTCCATGTTGTGAGAGAGGAGCGTTACTCGATTGATGAGCTTGAACTCACTCTTACAACAATGTTGCCTAAGCACTGTCACCTACGTGTTTTCGTCCGTATCTACCCTTCGGTTGATGAGCCAGAAAATGATGCTTTGAGTATGTTTGTACAAAAAGAAAACGGGCAGTCATTCAACTACATCGTGTCGGTATTCGACCCTAAAACATCGTTCGACTCTTTCAAAAAATATGTAGCGACCAGAGATTACCTATGCGGATTATAATTTTAGCAGTCTTGATTTTTACTGCGGGTATGAGCTTTATGCTGGAGAAAGAGTCTCTCTCTGGTAGCCGCTGGCATTGTAAAACCATGAAAACGGATTTCCTTTCTAAAGCCTTTGAACCATATCAATCGCTCTATGAAAGGATGATTTTCACTTTTCAATCGAATGAAACATTCAGTATTAAAGAGTTTGTCACTATTACGGACAAAGATGAATCGAGTCATGTGGTAGAAAATTTGTATAACGGATACTACAAACAACAGGGTGACCGTCTATCAATGACCATTGTTGATGTACGAACCGCAACTGAGCATCCTGATCCGGTGATCAACGCAGAATACCGTGAGTATCAAGGGATCACGATCGATTACCACTATCAAGTGTTGGATGACTATCTTTATCTCTTCAATGATAACCGGTCAGAGATCTTTAACTCGATTTGTTACCAAGTGAATTAATCAAGTAACTGAAAAGAAAATCTAAAAGTAGAGAATCAAAAGGCAGCCCGGTGGCTGCCTTTTAGTTTAGGGTTGAAATTAGACCTGCGGTCTACAGCAGTGCGTTGTAGCGCTCAAAGCCGGCTTCTAAATCAGCAATTAAGTCTTCAACATCTTCAAGGCCGATATGTAGTCGGATAAGCGTACCTTCGAAATTCGGGTTTGCTACCGTGCGCAAGCTATCAAAGCTTTTCGGTTCGTTAGCGAGAATCAAGCTTTCAAAACCGCCCCAAGAATAACCCATGCTAAAGTGCTTCATACCATCCAGTAGTGCCGTCGTAGCTCGTGGGTAGCTTGTTTTAAGTACAAACGAGAACAGACCATTACCGCCAGTGAAATCACGTTCAAAGAATTCATGACCAGGGCAGCTCTCTAGAGCAGGGTGACGAACATGATCAACTTCAGGGCGAGTTTGTAGCCATTGAGCAACTTTTAAGCTGTTCTCTGCGTGTTGGCGCAAACGCACATCCAGCGTTCTAATACCACGTAGTCCAAGATAAGCATCATCAGGTGACACACATTGCCCCATTAGATAGCTTTGCTCGCGAAGTTGGTCCCAATGTTTTTCATTGGCAACAGCAGTGCCAAGCATGACATCTGAGTGACCAACGATGTATTTGGTTGCTGCTTGAATCGAGATGTCGACTCCGAAGTCAAATGGCGAGAAGTTCACGCCCGCGGCCCACGTGTTGTCGAGCATAACGATAATATCGTGCTGATGAGCAATACGAGCCAGTGTAGGAATATCTTGAACTTCCATGGTGATGGAGCCTGGAGATTCAGTAAATAAGACCTTAGTGTTTGGTTGAATAAGATCTTTAATGCCTTCGCCAATGGTTGGCTCGTAATAGGTCGTTTCTACGCCCATTTTTTTCATTATGGTGTCACAAAAATCGCGTGTTGGTTCGTAGCACGTATCCACCATCAGAATGTGGTCGCCTGTTTCAACAAACGAGAGGATGGCGTTAGAAATTGCCGCTGTACCACAAGGGTAAAGTGCACAGCCTGCGCCGCCTTCAAGGTCGACCATTGCGTCTTGGAAAGCAAAATGGGTGTTGGTGCCTCTACGGCCGTAGAATAGAGTTTTGTTGGCACGGTTTACGGTTGCTTTGTGTTTGTCTGCAACGGTATCAAATACAACAGTTGATGCACGCTGAACGGGTGGGTTAACCACACCATTAGTCCACTTTTTATCGCGGCCCGCTGTGATCAGTTTTGTTGTTTTGCTTTCGGACATACTCTGAATTCCTTATCAATCTATTATCCTTTATTTAAAACATGCCATTGGGTACGAAAGCAAGGGAAGTTGAAGAGTTTTTAGGAATTAACTAGACCCTTTAGTGAAAAAGGGTCTGCAAAAGAAATTGTAGAGAGGAATCAAAAGCTAGAGTAATGGATTGAACAGGTAAAATAGACGCTCAAAGAAGCGTGATTGAAGGCTTCGTTCTTGCCATTTATCGAGGCTAACTGGATGAGAACTTTCAATATATGATTCTTGAAGGTCTGCGAGCTGGCGCGTAAAGTCCACGTCATCGACGGCTAGAGTTACTTCGAAATTAAGCCAGAAACTGCGCATATCGATGTTTACCGTACCAATAAGGCAGAACTCCTCATCAATCACTACCGACTTGGTGTGCAGTAAGCCGCCGTAGAATTCGTAAATCTTAACGCCAGCTTCAAGCAGCTCGGTATAAAATGCGCGAGATGCCCACTTAACCATCAGAGAGTCGTTACTGTGCGGAATCACGAGTTCCACGTTTACGCCTCGTTGTGCAGTCATCTTAAGAGTTTCGAGTAGATCGGCACTCGGCACAAAGTAAGGTGTGGTGATTCGAACCGAGCGATTGGCTTGGTTAATCGCAATACTTAACACCTGTAGAATCAAATACTCGGGCATTCCGGGACCCGAGGGCACGACTTGAACCGGGTGTTGAACTTCTGATTCGTCTACCTTGCATTCGGGCAGAGCGGGTAAAATACGTTCGCCGGTTTCAACTTCCCAGTCCCAGCCATGTATGGCAGACAAGACATTAACCGTCGGTCCTGTTACTCGCACCATCACATCTATCCACTGTCCAACACCAGCACCTTGTTTAAAGTGCGCAGGGTCAACCATATTCATGGAACCTGTGTAGGCGACGGTTTCATCAATCACGATAATCTTGCGATGTTGTCTAAGGTCTAGACGGCGCAGGAACATACGCCAAGGGCTTACCTCAAGAGCTTGGACAACCTGAACGCCCGCATCGCGCATCATAGAGCGCCAGTGGCTCTTAAAGAAACGAGGAGATCCTGCCGAATCCAATAACACTTTAACGTCGACGCCACGCTTTGCCGCTCGTATCAAAGCGGAAGCGACAGAGTCCGTTAACCCGCCTGGGTGCCAGATGTAGAACACCATCTTAATGCTAGTTTGTGCATTTTCGATGTCTTCGATGATCGAATGTAAGATCTCATAGGGGGAAGATTGCAAAGAGAGGGTGTTGCCGCTTAAAGCTGGAATGCCCATGCGGTTGTTACACAGTTCATCAATTTTGTGGATCGGTGAGCCGACTTTGCCAGGTACATGCACTTGGCAGTGGTTCAACTGTCGGAACCAATCACCAAAAGGTGTAAACATACGCTGGGCGCGTTCTGCTCTTTTTCTTCCTAAATTCAATTCACCGAATAGGAAATAACAAGCAACGCCCACGATTGGAACAATGTAAATAACGAGTAGCCAAGATAAAGAGACGCTAACCGAGCGTCGTTTTAGTACGACTCGAAGCGTTACACCCGCAACCAGCACCCAATAGAGCACAACCGCGGCCAAAGTTAAGAAATGATAGAGCTTTTCCACATCTAATACTCGAAAAAAGAGACACTTAGATAGTAATGCTATTTTGACAATTTGGGAATTTTACAGAACAACTATTTACAAATTAGAGTAAAGGCTGTAAATAGAGTAAAGTTGTTAAGTTTTAGTTAACTTAAGACGAAAACGATTGTTTTGTATGAAAAGTCGGCATTTAACCATAATATTTTACATTGGTAACGAAATATGTACGGTTCGGGCTTCCAATTTTAATCTTAAACTGGTTTACTTGCTATACAACGAGCGTCAATCAAATTTTTTAGGATGTAAACGAAGATTTACACCTTCTTTTTATAAGACGCCACCCAAAGCAAACACAACATTACACAACATACAAATTTTGGAGTTAAAGTGGCTACTAGTAATACAACCACAAAGCCTCGTGATACCTGGGGTTCGAAGTTAGGATTCGTAATGGCTGCAGCAGGTTCTGCTGTTGGTCTAGGTAATATTTGGAAGTTCCCATACACAGCAGGTGAGAGCGGCGGCGGTGCCTTCGTTGCAATCTACCTATTCTTCGTAATTTTCATCGGTTTCAGTGTAATGCTGACTGAATTTGCTATCGGCCGTCATACGCAAAAATCAGCAGTAGGTGCATTTAAATCAACAGACCGTCGTTGGACGTTCGCTGGTGTTATCGGCGTAGTGAGTGGTCTACTTATCATGGGTTTCTACCCTGTAGTAGGCGGCTGGTCTATTGCTTACATCGGTAAGATTGCTGGTGGTCTTCTAGACGCACCTGAAGCAATCGGTGACAGCTTCGGCGGTTTCATCTCTAACCCAGTTCAACCACTAATGTGGATGGGCCTATACCTACTACTTAACGTTGTTATCGTTATGAAAGGTATCTCGGGCGGTATCGAGAAAGCAGGTAAGGTTCTAATGCCGCTGCTATTCCTGATCCTAATCGTAGTATCGATCAAAGGTCTAACGCTTCCTGGCTCTATGGCTGGTCTTGAGTTCCTATTCAGCCCTGATTTCTCTAAGGTAGACAGCAACGTAATTCTTGCTGCACTTGGTCAAGCATTCTTCTCACTATCTCTAGGTATGGGTTGTATGTTGACTTACGGTTCTTACCTTAAGAAGAAAGAAAACCTAGTTCAAACTACCGCTATGGTTACAGCGATGGATACTGGTGTTGCTATCCTAGCTGGTGTTGCAATGTTCCCAGCAATGTTCGCATTCGGTATGGAGCCAGCAGCAGGTCCTGGTCTAGTATTCGTAGTTGTTCCTCAGCTATTTGCTGAAATGGGCGGCGTAATCGGTCTTCTATTCGCACTTATGTTCTTCATCGGTCTAAGTGTTGCGGCTCTAACATCTTCAGTTTCTCTACTAGAGGTTGTGGTTTCTTACCTAATCGATGAGAAAGGCATGAAGCGTGTAACAGCAGTAATCTCTGCGAGTGTTGTAATGGCTGCACTATGTATCTTCGCTTCTCTATCTCTAGGTGGCGTTGGTCCAACACTATTCGACACTGGTGCGTTTGATATCTTCGACCTTCTAACTGATAAGATCTTCCTAGCAGTTGGCGGTATGTTGGTATGTATCTTCGCTGGTTGGAGACTAAACCGTGCAGACCTAGAGAAAGAAATCACTAACGACGGTGAAGTATCTTTCCCACTATTCGGTCTATGGTACAACCTAGTTAAGTTTGTAATCCCAGTAGCAATCGCAATCGTTGCATTCATGGGTATCTCTTCTGGCTTCGATAGCGGTAAAGGTGCAATCATGCTACTAGGTATCGGTATCATTGCAGGTTCAGCGGTAATTTCTAAGAAATTGTAATCGCGACCTTAAAAGTCAAAATCAACAGAAAGCGAGAGTCTTAGGGCTCTCGCTTTTTTTTTGCTTTATTTCTAACCTTTTCTTATTTATAGGGTTTTTCGTACGGTTTTTTCTAAAGTTATTCGCATAGTTGTCGATATAGATTAAGCATAAAGATATGCGAAGTGAATATTGACTCCCTTAGGAAGGTGAAACGTGAAATTGTCTGTAAGAAAAAAGTTATATGCAGGCTTTAGCTCTATATTGGCGCTAATGATTGTATTGGTGGCATTTGTCTGGATTGAAGTAACTGGCTCACACCGAGTAGCCGACGAAATACGCATGGATGATGTACCTGAGTTAGTCAACTATCTCGTACTTGTAGATGAAACGGCGGACGTCTATCGCGATGCGATGGGGACTGTAACCCATGTGAATGGTGCGTTTAACGATTACCGAGCAAACAAAGGGCAGTTCTTCGAAGCGATTGATAAGGTGAAAGCGCTGGAGAGCGTGGGGACGCCTGATTACCGCCGAATCGAGCGTGTTGAAAGCTTGATGAAGGAGTTCAATACTGCGTTTGAAAACCAGATTGCGCCAAAAGCGAATCAAGAAGCGGCTTTCTTGGATAATATTCGCGATTTACGTTCTCTTTACGAACAACACTTGGTTCCGATAGAAGCGTTATTAGATGAGGCGTCAATGGCAGAAGAGGTGCAAACGGATAAAGCCTTACTTGCTCTAACAGACTCATTTACAGCAATGGAACGTATGATCTTGATCTTAACGGCCATCTCTATTGCTGCCGGTGCTGTGATCGCTTATCTATTGTCAAATTCAATTACCAGCCGCTTAACCAAAGTAGAGCAGGTAGCACGTAAAGTGGCGAGCGGCGATCTGACCGCAGAAGACATTGTGGATAATTCGGATGACGAGCTAGCTCACCTTGGTCAGTCTATTAACCAGATGCAGAAATCCTTGGTTGGCTTGATCGGCTCTATTTCGTCTGTGACAAATCAAGTGCAAACCGCAACGGGTGAGCTTTCGTCGATCAGCCAAGACATTGTTTCAGGTGCCTCAGCACAGGCAGATAAAGCAACGCTGATTGCAACCGCAGCAGAAGAGCTAAGCCTAACAATTTCTGAAGTTGCCCAGCAAGGTACATCGACTTATGAAGAAGCGCGTCGCTCTGAGACATCAGCAGAAGATGGTCGATCAGTTATCGTTGAAATGGTGACAAGTATTCAGCAGGTTTCTGCACAAATGGGTGAAATGTCAGAGCAAATGAATACGCTTGGATCACATGGTGAGCAGATTGGTAGTGTCATTAAAGTGATTGAAGACATTGCCGAGCAGACCAACTTATTGGCGTTGAACGCGGCGATCGAAGCTGCGCGTGCTGGTGAGTTTGGTCGTGGCTTTGCGGTTGTAGCGGACGAAGTACGAGCGCTTGCTGAGCGCACGACTAAAGCGACTCAAGAAGTATCAGGTATCATCCAAGCGATTCAATCAGGCACTCAGGAAGCGGTAACTTATACCCAAGACAACTGCCGTTTAGTTGATATTGGCGTTGAACAGAGTTCTGGCGCAGTGCAAGCGTTGGAAGCGATTGTAAATGGTGCGGCTAATGTTCAAAGCATGGTTAATTCTATTGCAACGGCTGCCGAAGAGCAGACAGCGGTAACCAAAGAGATTGCTGCCGATATTACCGCTATTAGTGATATCTCAGAATCTTCATTGCAGTTGGCAACACGCAGCTCTGAGAGCACGATGAGTCTAAACGCTAAGGTTCAAGAGTTAGAAGGGCTACTGGCTCAATTTAAACTGGCTTAGCCGGCTTCACAAAACGGATAACAGCTATCAAGCCCACGATTGTCGAACACTCAGTCGTGGGCTTTTTCACTACTGTTATCTGGTGTTAGACAAGGTATACTTCACGCTCGATTACGGAGTAAGCCTTTTCATGTTCGATATTCTTGTAAACCATTCAGATTTTTTACTTATCAATAAGCATCCGGGCGTGAGTGTCCACAAGGATGACGGTGATACTATGCTGCTTCAAGAGGTAGCAAAATCACTCAACATTGAAAAGCTCTATCTTGTGCATCGTCTAGATAAAATGACGTCAGGTATTCTATTGCTCGCAAAACATGCAGCAGCGGCCAGTGAGCTGTCTCAGTTGTTTGCGAACCGAGAGGTTGAAAAGTACTACCTTGCAATAGGCTCTAAGAAGCCGAAAAAGAAACAGGGCTTGATCGTGGGTGACATGGAGCGCTCTCGACGCTCAAGTTGGAAGCTGATCAACAGCAAGCAAAACCCAGCGGTGACCCAGTTTTTATCGGCGGCGGCAGAGCCAGGTGAACGACTGCTGCTTTGTAAGCCGTACACGGGGCGCACTCATCAAATTCGCGTGGCGATGAAGTCGATAGGTTCGGCGATCGTTGGCGACCCAATTTATAATTCTTCAAGTCAATCTGATCGTGGCTATCTGCATGCCTTTGCGATTCGATTTACCTATCAATCTCAAGCATACCAATATGTGTGCGACCCGAGAGCACACCAATCTCTAGGTCAAAAATGGTCGCATGAGGCGGTATCGACAGGTTTGGATACTTGGCTTGAACCTTGGTCACTGGCGTGGCCAAAGCTAAACATTAAGTGAGAGATATAATGGAAGCATCTGCTTTACCGGTATTTTTTGAACATATCGAACAACAATTAAATGAAGTACCTAACGAGCTACGTCGTATTTTCCATGGTCGTGGTAAATATTGGCCAGGCCTAGAGCAACTAACGTGTGATTGGGTCGATGGTCAGTTGTTGGTGAACATTTTCAAACAGGTCGATGAAGAGTTCCTATCTGTGTTGAAAGAGGGCCTTCTTAAACTGACGGATCAGCCGATTTGGCAACAGAAACAGGGCACAAGTGTTGTGCTGCAACATCGCTATACTGAGGGCAGCCCATCGGAAGTGATTTGGGGTGAACTAGACTCATCACCAGTTGTTATTGAGCACGGTCTTAAGTACCAGTTGAACATCGGTCGCAACCAGAACTTCGGTTTATTCTTAGACATGCGTAATGGCCGTCAGTGGGTTCAAGAGAACTCTCAAGGTAAGAACGTATTAAACCTGTTTGCTTACACCTGTGGCTTTTCTGTAGCTGCGCTAGCGGGTGGTGCGCGTCAGTGTCTTAACGTAGATATGTCTCGTGGTTCATTAAGCAAAGGTCGCGACAACCACCGATTAAATGAACATGACATGCGCTCAGTGAACTTCTTGGGTTATGACATCTTCAAATGTTGGGGAAAAATCAAGAAAGGTGGTCCATACGAGTTGGTGATCATCGACCCACCATCTTTCCAGAAAGGCAGCTTTGCACTGACCAAAGACTATAAGAGAATTCTGCGTCGTCTACCTGAACTTCTTAAAGAGGGCGGAGAAGTGATCGCTTGTGTGAACTCTCCGATGGTTTCACCTAACTTTCTGATGGATACCATGGCGGAAGAAGCGCCGAATGTGAAATATCTAGAACGCTTACCAAACCCACCAGAGTTTGTCGATGTTGATGCTGATTCGAGCCTGAAAGTACTTCGCTTTAAGTTAGAAGCTGCAGAATAGCACTGAGCTATAGCTAAACGAAAATGAAAGCGCCGCATTACTCAATGGTAACGCGGCGCTTTTTTTGCATCAGTGTTATTTGTTTCGAAGCGATTTAGGCTTTTACATTATTGAGCGTTTGAAAACCAAAGTAGATACGCATAAAAGTAGTCAACCAACACGCAGCGCCAAACGCGTAGGCGATTACGGCAAAATGTTGCGGCCAAATACAGAAAGCGATGAAACAAGCGATGGTTTCTGTTCCCTCGGTTAAACCCGACATGTAGTACAAAGATTTATGCTTATAGACTGGGTTCTCTATTCCTTGCTTGCCTGCCATGACCGCGAAGGCTAAGAAGCTGCTGCCGGTACCTATGAAGGAGAAAATCAGAAAGGCACCCGCAACGGCATTTGCATCGGGGTTCGCAATCACAAAGCCAAACGGTATCAACGAATAGAACAAGAAGTCGAGGCTGATATCGAGAAAGCCACCGGCATCGGTAATTCCTTGGATGCGAGCAAGAGCGCCATCAAGCCCATCGCAGATACGATTTAACACTACAAACAATAATGCTAAGTCATATTGTTGAAAAGCAAGCGATGGGAAGGCTAAACAGCCAATCAAAAATCCAAAAAATGTCGTTTGATTGGCCGTGATGCCAGCGCCGTTCAACACTTTAGCTGATTGTGTTAAAGGCCAGCGAATCACCTTAATAGAATACTTATCTAGCATTTTCAGTGCTCCATGGCCAATTCAGTACTCGCGCGGTGGGTGGAATATCTGTTTCATCATGGGTCACCATTAAGGTTGGAATATTCGCTTTGCTCAACTGCTCAAAGACCCAATCACGAAATTGAACACGCAGTTCAGGATCGAGTTTGCTGAAAGGTTCATCCAATAACGCGACTTTAGGTTTGGCGAGGAGCATTCTGGTCAAACTGACTCGTGCTCGCTGTCCTCCCGAGATTTGATCTGGGAAAGAGTCTGCAAGCCTTGTTAGCTCAATCTCTTTAAGGGCATCAAATGCGCGTTTCTGGCGCTCTTTCCCTTTAATGCTATTTGGCAACGCAAAAGCTAAATTCTCCCAAACTTTTAGATGAGGAAATAGCAAATCGTCTTGAAATAGGATCCCTACCTCACGTTGGTGAGGAGTAATTTGATCAATTCGCGCGTTGTTGACGTGGACTTGTCCTGTGTATTTAAACTCGTTGCTAAGGTGACCTGCAATCACATCCAGCAGAGTTGATTTTCCACAACCACTCGGGCCCATTAGCGCCAACACTTCACCAGCGTCCAAATGGAGGTTAAGTGACGAAAACAGTTCGTTACCATCGAGTTTATGGATGGCGAGGTCTTTGAGAGATAGACTCATTAGGCAATAAACCCTTGAATGAAAGTCGGCGATACTTTACCTGTAAGCGGCTAATAAGAATCGCAAATGAGAAAAAGAATAGAGGGAGTAATGCTTGCCAAATGGCATAGATAGCAGTGACTCTACGATCGAACCCACTTGTCAGTGCAACTGCTTCCGTTGTAATGGTGCTGATTCGTCCCGCACCCAACATCAAGGTTGGTAGGTATTGAGCGAGACTCACACTAATCCCCACAGCCCAAGCAAAAACCATAGCTGGCAGGAGTATTGGCAGTTTAACGGTGAGCCAGCTTCTAAGTGGCGATTTTCCAAGGCTTAGAGCCGCCTTAATCAATCCTGGTTTAAAGCTGCGCCAAGGGCCATCTAATGACAAATAGACGAACGGGAAAGCAAAAAATACATGCGACCAGATAACCCAAAACTCATAAGCGGTGCTATTGAGATAAAGAGTTGTTACCTGCATACCGAACAGTACTGAAAGCTGAGGAATCAGCATCGGAATAGCAATAATGTACCCCGGGACCTGCCAGCGATGTCGAATACGATATTCATGAGCAATAAGTGCCAACACTAAGGCGATAGTCGCCGACATGAAGGCGATCCACAGGCTTTGCCCTATGGTGCTCGTTATTGCATCCCACTCGTATTCCCAAAAGCGAGTGCTGTATCGACTTGGTAATAGGTCTGGAAAACGCCAACGTTGAGCAACACTCCACAGCAACATCAAAGGGAACATTGCTGCAGTCAGTAGTGCCAAGAAAGAAAATAGACTACGTCCGGGTAGAGTAAGGCCTGAACGGCCAGACACTTGCCAGCCGCGGAAGCATTTAAGAATGGACCATTCAACCAGTCGAGCAAAGACAATTAACAAGCTAGCTAAGCCAAATAAAACAATGGCACCCGCAGCTGCTCTTGGCAATAAGCTGAGATCTGGGTCGTTAAACCATTGCCACACTAAAACAGCAAAAGTCGGTGGGTTTGTTGGACCTATGATAAGCGCTATATCCACGACGGATAAGCTGTAAGCGAGTACTGCCAACATAGGAAAGCGTAATCTATTGAACCATTGTGGGAACACACACTTCCACCAGATCTGTGAACGACTGTAACCGAGTGACGCGCTCACTTTGGTGATTTTGGGAATGTCTAACTGCTGCAGAATCGAGATACTCATTAACAGCAAAAACGGGATCTCTTTTAACGCTAACATCACAATCAAGCCAAGGGCATAAGGGTCCTTGACGAGCAAAGCAAGTTCACCGTTGGTTGATGTTTCTCCGACGATGTTGTGTAGCGTTCTCATTCCTAAACCGCTAGGGCCAAATAGAAAGGCAAATCCAATCGCAAAGGCGACATGAGGAATTGCAAGCATAGGGGAGAGCGTAAGTTCTATTTTACGCCAAAACGGTTTGTCCCAAGTGGCTTGAAGAATACAGAAAGTAAGAAAGCAGGCAAGGTAGCTACTGACAACTGCTGAGCTAACTGTAAGCCCAATAGAGTGGTATACGCCTTCCCACGAGAATACTTGTAGGAAGCCTACGGTAGAAAACTGTTCTAAACCCAGCGGGGGTATGTAACTGAGTGATGAAGCAATAACCCCAACTACCCCTGGGATAGTTGGGAGAATGCACACCGCTATAACAACAAAATATAGAGCGTGAAGAATCAAACTTAGTTACCGTAGCGCTTTAACCACTCAGACTCGAGTGCGGTTTGCCAGCTTGGGTGCGGCTCATCTACCGATTTGAACTGCTGAGTATTGCGAGCACTTCCAGTTAGGTACTTACTGCTTAACACTGACGGGTCACCCCAAATATTAAGGTCGCCCTTGCGCGATTGGGCTTCTGGGCTCAATAGGTAGTTGATCGCAACTTGAGCGCCTGCCGATGCGTTTGCATTCCAAGGAATGGCTAAAAAGTGAATGTTAGATAGTGCACCACTTTCGAAAGCAAACGCTTTGGTTGTTTCTGCAAGTGTACCGTTAGCTTGAGCAGAGAAAACCGCATTAGGGTTAAAAGTGATGGCTAGGTCGATCTGGCCATCATCAAGAAGTTGAATACTTTCAGATGTACCGGCAGGGAATTGTTTACCACCACGCCATGCAACCTTGTGGAACTCATCGAGGTATGCCCACAGTGGTTGAGTGATGGTTTGGAATGTTTTTTCATCAACTGGTTTAGCCAGTGCAGGATCGTTTTTTGTCAGCTCGATCAGAAGTGATTTTACAAAGCTGGTACCGTGAAACTCTGGTGGGCGCGGGTAGCTTAAGCGGTTAGGGTACGCTTGTGCATAGCTCAGCATTTCAGAGAAAGAGTGAGGTGGGTTGTTCAACGTTTCTTGGTCGTGGATAAAGACCAGTTGTCCAACACCCCAAGGCGCTTCTAGGCCTTCAGTCGGCTCTGAGAAATCAACATCAATCGGTAGCGACTTATCGACATATTGCCAGTTAGGTAGCGTCTCAGTGAATGGGCCGAATAGAAGAGCGTTGTCTTTCATTGAACGGAAGTTTTCACCGTTGATCCAGACCATATCGACACTGCCACCACTGTTTTTGCCTGCGGCTTTTTCTGCTATCAAACGAGTGGTCGTCTCTGCAATATCGGTTACTTTAACGTGCTTAAGTGTCACGCCATGGTTTTGTTGCAGTTGCTTGCCTGCCCATTGGATATAGCGATTGATCTCTTGGCTACCACCCCAAGCGTGAAAATAGACGGTTTGTCCTTCGGCTTCACGTTCGATCTGACTCCAGTCTTGAGTGCTTGTGTCATCTGCATAAAGTGTTGTGCTATAAGCAGTTGCGGCCAGTATTCCAATCGTACTAACTATTTTGTTCATAAACTTTTCCATATTTTTGTGAACGGGCGAGGGCAATGCATTTGTTACATCCTTTAGGTTATTCTATCTGTTTCTGAAATAATTTCTAATTCAATAGTAAATTCAAAGGATTACTTATTGAATTATGTGACCTTACCTATGACCGAGTTTTTGAGTAAATAATTGCAGAAAAAATGGAAATTTTTCAAATGATTGAGAAATACCCTTCAGGTACGAAAAAAGGAGCCAAATGGCTCCTTTTTAAAATTCAAAATAACACGTTATTGGGATTAGTTTTTCCAATCACTTAGCGTGTAAGTCAGAGTATGTACGTCGTTCTTCAGTACCAGTGTATCTTTGGTCAGAGTTACGTCACTCCACTCTGCAAGTGTTGCAGAAACCGACTGTTCGATGTCCATTGCCGCACCGTGACACATCTTCATTGTCATGCCCATCTGTTTAATGCGGAATTGACCGTCTTTCAGTTCGCCTTGACCAAAGAAATTATTACAGCCAGCGATGCCGTTAGCTGTCAGCTTTTCGCCGATTTCTAGACGAGGTGCTGCTTCGTGTTCGCTTTTCTCAATGTCTTTGCCGTCGATTTGTGCCAGTTCCCAATTATGGTGCTGTAGATCGGTAGCTGTTACTTGCATTGCGTCATCACCTGTTGTTGTACATGCAGCAAGCATGATAGGTAAAGCGGTTACTGCTAGTAATTTTTTTGAACTAAACTTCATATAATATGGCTCCAAAGGAATAAACGAAGTTACCAAAGATGCGTAACTTGATTGGTGAAAAGTATAGTTAACAAAACGCTATATGTGTCAGTATACGGTCATAGTTTAGTATGTTTTCGTTAGTTTCGATGATTTTATAATCATAGAATCAGGCACATAGAGTACTCAGGAGGAGTCGTGGAGCAGTTAGAATTTTTTCAAGTTCCAAGCCCTTGTGTGGGAGTATGTTCAACGGATGAAAAAGGCTATTGCAATGGTTGCATGCGAAAGCGGGAAGAGCGTTTCAATTGGATGTCGATGACGCCAGCTCAACAGCTACATGTAATTAAATTGTGCCGGCAGAGATATCGAAGAAAACGCCTTGCTCAGTTGAACAATGGATCGAAACCGGAACAATCATTAGAAGAGGCAATGAGCCCGCAACAAGATCTTTTTGGATAATTGCGACTCATACAGCCTGTTTTTAACAAACTCTTTACATCGAGCGGCAGGTGTAATATTAAAGAGAATACGATGCCAGAAGGGATGATGTTGGTATGAGTAAAAAAGAGAGTAAAATTAAGAGCCAGCCAATAAAGTCGCTCGATAAAGAAAGTATTGAAGATAAAGACGACCCTGAAAGAGTCGCGCGTGATTGGCACAGTATGACTGAAGAAGAGCAAATGGAAGTGCTATCTCACCTCTCAGATATGCCGTTTCAGTAATCTATTTTCGCTATCCAGAAATACACATAATAACTGAAGGCTAAAAAGCCACCCAACGGTGGCTTTTATGTATTTAAAGTATGTAAAACACGTAAAGCATGGGATTCTCTCTTTTGGGCTTTAACTATTTAGATCCCCAGTGATCGCTTACCCAACCACCAATATGCTCATCAAAGTGATTACCACTGAATCGGTGATTGCGTTCTACAGAACTGTCACTCTCATCTTTATTATCTAATAGCGTTTGAATGTAGTTAGCCATCGGGTCATTAGAACGCTGACGATCGCGTCGGGTCGCTACTTCTTTAATCAGTTGTAATCGGTATGCAGAGCTAGCACGTTTCATTTCAATGACCTCCTGGTTATAGACACTAATAGAAAAATCTAGTTGGTGGTTTTGTGACCGTCAACGCGATTTTGAAGTATTTTTTTTGACCAACGAGGAATCAATCAGTTGAGTGCGTTATTCATAAAAATGTAATTTAAAACAGCATAAATCCGAGCCTCAAAATAAGGCATTTTATATGTGTGAAGATGACTATTTTGCGCGGTTCAGGTGTAAAAAAGCCCAGTTCTGAGCTGGGCTTTGAATGAATGTACAATTTTTGAATAAAAGCGCTATTGTTTTGCAGTGAGCGATGGCTTGCTCTCGCGCTTGATTAACGTGAGTTTTTACTCTTGAACTGCTTAATGCTCTTTTTCTTAGCTGTGCGACGGTTTGCCTGTTTGTCTTTTGGTGGGCGTTTACGTTGTGTACCTTCAGTAGCAGGCTTATCTGTTACTGGGAAGCCTTCTAATGACTGAACAGGTAACGCTCGCTCTGTTAACTGGCGTATTGCATTTAAAGTTTCAGCTTCACTGTGACTCACTAATGAAATTGCATGACCAGTAGCGCCAGCCCGAGCTGTGCGCCCAACACGATGGACATAGTTTGCCGAATGCGTTGGCAATTCGAAGTTAATCACGAGAGGTAGAGCATCAATATGGATACCACGCGCCATCACGTCGGTTGCAACCAGCGTTTCAATACGCCCTTTTTTGAAATCTTCGAGAATCTGGCTGCGCTCTTCTTGGCTTTTATTACCGTGTAGTGCTTCTACGTTGAGTTTGGCTTTCTTAAGCTTTTTGGTCAGAGCGTCCGCGTTGTCTTTAGCTCCGATGAAAACCAGAGATTGAGTGTTTTTGTACTGCTGCAATAGGCTGATAAGCGCTTGGGGTTTACTGCCTTTGTTGACTAAGTACAGTGTCTCTTTGATGTTTTGAGCCACGCTGTTTTTTGGATGAACGTTGACTTTTAGAGGCTTGAATAGCAATTCATCAGCTTGGTGCTCGAGTTCGCTTGGTAGTGTCGCGGAGAACAGTAGAGTTTGATGTTTTGCCGGCAAGGATTTTTTGACCACTTGAATGTCAGGCCAAAACCCCATGTCCAACAGGCGGTCAGCTTCATCTAGCACCAATGCCTGGCAATGCGACAGTGACAATAAACCTTGTTCAATCAAGGGTACTAAACGGCCAGGCGTGGCCACGACCATCTGTGGTTTACTGCTTAGAGCATCATTAACATTCTCTTCACTCATGCCACCTATGAAGGTTGCAACACGAATGGAGAGCGCGCTTGCAAAGGGCGTTAATGAAGAAGATATTTGGTTGGCCAGTTCACGAGTTGGCACCACAATCAGGCTTTGAACAGCATTGATATCACGTTCAAGGTTCTGTAACCCACCCAAACCAAATGCAAGTGTTTTCCCGCTACCCGTTTGAGCCAGTGCCAGTAAATCTCTTTTATCTAAGATCGCTGGAATCGATTTATGTTGGATCTCGGTTGGTTGTTGTAGAGCTTTAGGAAGAGCATCGATAAGCTCAGGACACAGGTTTAGAGATTTGAACGTCATAGTGTGAACCAATTGAAAAGAGGGAAAGGAGTCTAACAGCGGATATGTGCAGAGTGAACCATTTTAGCAAGTCAAAGCTATGTGCTTTCATCCGACTGACTGATCACCTTGATGAACGGAATGCGAACTCTGTCTCAACACTTGTTGATATTTTAGCTAAAGGTCTGACGAGCGTTGTCGATAATTAAATCTAATGATGATTTATGTTATCTTCATTTGTTAGGTGGATATTGAATTTGGCGCTTAATTGGTGCCATGTGTAGGGAGACAGATAAATGAGTGACGGGTCGTTTACCCAAAAACGCCAGTACTATCGCTTAAAATACCCAAAGGGCGCTAGGCCGATCATGCGTATCAAAGATGAGCTCTTTCAAGTGAGCGAAGTATCTGAGAAAGGCGTGCGTGTTATGACTCGGAATGTCAGTCATTTTTATCGTGGGCTCTCTATGGCGGGTACGCTCGATCTGCACGATGAAAAGCGAGTCGATGTTACAGGCGCGGTATTACGCTTTGATGGTAATGAAGTGATCATTCAATTGTCTCGTGGGCCAAGCTTTAAAGACATGGTGTCTGAACAACGACATATTCGCCAACGTTACCCCGCATTTTTCGCAAGTTTAAGAGCGGCATAATAAAGAACAATAAAAAGCCCGAGAGTGAAGTGACTCTCGGGCTTTTTGTATCCATAGCTGCGATAAATCTATAGAGCTACTCGTACATAGCTTAAATGGGTTACAGTTTTGGTACTGTTGCCCAAACTGCCGCTAGCATATCGTGACCAAATGCCACGCTGCGCTCTGGCGACCAGCCGTAAAGCTCGTCTGCATGGCTAATGTGGTCTTTAAAAGGCATTTCAACCGTGTAAGAAAGACACTTGAACTGCTCACCTACCCAGTTCGAGCCAACGGTTAAGTTTGCTTTACCTGGTTCATCTTTATCGTAACCAACTTCGTCTTGGAATTCTGGTGTGATAGTGAATAGTGCTTGTTTGAAGTGCTCTTCCAAACCTTGCAAACGAGCATCGTAAGAAGGAATACCTTCACTACCCGCAACAAAGTTGTATGGGATTGCTTCGTCGCCGTGAATATCCAAGAACATATCAACACCAGTCTCCAACATGCGCTCACGAACTAGGTAAACCTCTGGGCTACGCTCCATTGATGGTGTTTG
Source organism: Vibrio fortis (assembly GCF_024347475.1). NCBI lineage: Bacteria > Pseudomonadati > Pseudomonadota > Gammaproteobacteria > Vibrionales > Vibrionaceae > Vibrio > Vibrio fortis. The sequence continues at coordinate 1,993,104 of NZ_AP025487.1, read as the reverse complement.
CCATTCGCGGTTCAGGTTTACGCCTAAACCATTGGTGCGCAAGTGACCTCGGATGCTGCCGTCTGGGTTCATATTTGGTACTGCACGAATCACAACCTTATCGAGTAGGGCGCGGCCAACGGTATCTGTCTCATCAAGAAGGCGCTGTAAGAAGCCTTCAATGAACCATTCTGCCATTGTTTCACCTGGGTGCTGACGACCAATGATCCAGATATTCTTTTTCTCTGGGCTTGGTTCGCCAATGGTCAGTAGGCTGATGTCGTTGTTGTCGTTAGTCACACCTAGCGTTTCAAGCTTACAAGCAGGGTGCGTTTGAGCACTGTGCAGTAAGTCTTGGTGGCGGTCATAAGAGTAAGGTGCGAAATACGCAAAGAACATAGATTCATGCTCAGGAATGATGTCGAATTGTAGTGTATCGCCATCAAATTTTGCTGGAATGCGGAACCACTCTTCGCGATCGTAAGAAGCAACAACATCGTAGTCTTTCCAACCCTCAGGGTAGGCAGACTTTGCTAAGCCTTGGATTTCAAAATGGTGAGAAACTTGCGCATCGCTTTCTAAGCGGAAATGAAACCATTGAGCAATGTCTGTGTGTTTATCCGCTGGGATAGTCAGTTGGATGTTTTGTGGAGAATCTGCATTAACGACATTAATATTGCCGCTTTCAAAATTACTGAAAATGTTCATTGTAGTTATTATCTCGTGGTTGAGTTGCACTAAGATTAGCACACTTCATTTCAAGCAAACTACTCAGAAAAGGTTAGCGACGCTGACAAGATGTACAACCACGGCATGCTGAGCGCGTATGTTTGTCTAGCTTGCTACGCTGAACCTTACAGTACGCATTTTTTAATGCTCGTCGTCCTGAGAACCAATCATCTGGTTTTGTCAAAATCAGATAACCATTAAAGCGTTTCACTAATTCACTTCGGTTCTCTTCAATAAACCGACTATCAAAACCGATCTCAAAATAATCAAGCGCTTGTTCAATACGGGTAAAACCAGCAATTTTTTGCAAAAGTTCAGAGTGACTCATGATTGTCTCATAGTACGTAAATCGCCGATGACTTTACCTGACTTAACGAGGGTTTAACTTGATATGCCCCAAACAAAGGGGCTTTTCTTGTAATGAATATCGCTGAATTTATTTGTTCTGGCTATGGGATGGGTAAGGGTCTATTGATATTTGTATTGGGTGCGCATTCATTGAATTGTAAATCTACAACCTGGCTCCCACTGTACGGTATATTTATTATCAAAAAAGACTAATTATGACATAAATCAATAAGGACTAACCCTAAAGTATTACTCTGATCGCAATTGCAACCAATTGTTAAAGATGATTACTAAATATGTCTATTAAAAAACGTTATATCGCTGTTATCGCGGCGGTAGGCATAGGAATTGGGTGGTTGACGTTGGGGGGCACGGCTGCGGTCATGCACTACACATCAAGCACAGAGTTCTGCGTTTCTTGTCACACCATGCAGATCCCATACGAAGAGTATGAAGGTTCAATTCACTTCAGTAACGCCAAAGGAATTCGAGCTGAATGCTCAGATTGCCATATTCCTTCGGACTCAATTGACTACGTAATCACAAAAATTCGCGCGTCTAAGGACATTTATCACGAATTTGTGACCGGTAAGATTGATACCGAAGAGAAGTACGAAGAACACCGTATGGCGATGGCTGAAACAGTGTGGGCACAGCTGCGTGAAAATGACTCTGCCACCTGCCGCTCGTGTCATACCTTTGATGCGATGGACAGTTATGAGCAGTCTGAAGATGCAGCCAAAATGCACGCTTACGCTCAAGAGAACAATCAAACCTGTATCGATTGTCATAAAGGTGTGGCGCACTTTGCTCCGGAACCTGAAATGGATAGCGAAGCGTTCGATAACCTCATGGCGTTCACAGAGAAAACTGCACCAGACGCAAAAGTTGTTTACCCGGTAGAAACTATCGAGATGGGCGAGCTTGGCACGATCAATCCGACTGCGAAATTGGATGTTGTTTCAACAGAAGGCACTGAGCGCACAGTAGAACTGCACGCTTATCAAATGAAAGGTGCTGAGCAGGTGCTGTACTACGGCGAAGGTCAACGCGCGATTGTCGCGATGCTGACAGAAGCTGGCCAAAACGCAGTAGAAACTGGCGAGTACCGCGCAGACGAATACGGTAATGAGTGGCGAACGGCAGTGATTACCGCGCAGATCGATGCCGATGTGTTGGACTCTCTTGAGCCTATCTGGGACTACGCAGAAGAACTCGACAATGTTTACTGTGCAACTTGCCACGCAAAAATTCCAGCGGGTCACTTTACCGTTAATGCTTGGGGCCCAGTGGCGAAAGGCATGGGTGATCGTACTGATATCTCCGCTGAAGACTTAGAGCTTCTAACCAAATTCTTCCAGAACCACGCCAAAGATGTGGCTGGCCACTAAATAAGAAACGAAAGGATAATAACAATGACTGATATTACTCGTCGCGGATTCCTTAAAGGAACAGGTATGGCAGCCGGCGCTCTTGCCTTTACGTCGCTAACACCAATGACAGCGGCAGCCGCTAACAAGCGTGGTAAAGGGGTACTAACGGCTGGTCGTATGGGGCCAATGATCTGTGAAGTCAAAGATGGCAAGTTGGTGTCAACTACCAACGCGCTGGCTCAAACAGTACCAAACAGCCTACAAACAACAGGTCCAGATCAAGTCCATACTAAGGCTCGAATTAAATATCCAATGGTTCGTAAAGGATTCTTGGAAAACCCATCGGCACCGACAGGTAAGCGTGGTGATGATGAATTCGTACGTGTTTCTTGGGATGAAGCTTACAAGCTAATTCACGAACAACATATGCGTATTCGTCAAGAGAGCGGCGCAGAGTCTGTATTTGCTGGCTCTTACGGTTGGCGTTCAAGTGGTGTTCTACACAAAGCACAAACACTGCTTCAACGTTATATGAGTATGGCGGGTGGATATTCAGGTCACTTAGGTGATTACTCGACAGGTGCTGCGCAAGTCATCATGCCGCATGTTATGGGCTCGATTGAAGTATACGAACAACAGACAACACACCCAGTTGTTCTAGAGAGTTCTGATGTTGTCGTTCTTTGGGGTATGAACCCGTTGAACACGCTTAAGATTGCTTGGAGCTCAACAGATTGCTCTGGCCTAGAGTTCTTCAACCAGCTGAAGAAATCGGGTAAGACCATCATTGCTATCGACCCAATGAAATCTGAAACCATTGAATTCTTCGGTGACGCTGTTCAGTGGATTGCTCCGCGCCCAATGACAGACGTGGCGATGATGATGGGTATCGCACACTCGTTGGTTAAAAAAGGCAAGCACGATGTTGAGTTCCTCAACAAATACACAACAGGTTATGACAAGTTTGAAGCTTACCTGATGGGTAAAGAAGACGGTGTTGAAAAAACTCCGGCTTGGGCAGAAGAGATCACCGGCGTGCCAGCTAAACAGATGGAAGTGCTGGCGGACATCTTTAGTCAAAATCGCACCATGCTAATGGCAGGTTGGGGTATCCAACGTCAACAGTTCGGTGAGCAGCGTCACTGGATGGTGGTAACGCTAGCCGCTATGCTGGGTCAGATCGGCCTACCAGGTGGTGGTTTCGGTTTCTCTTACCACTACTCTAACGGCGGTAACCCAACTCGTGACGCTGGTGTACTTCCTGCAATTTCTGCTTCTATTGGCGGTGGTTCTTCTGCAGGTAATGACTGGGCGGTATCAGGTGCTGTGAATGCATTCCCTGTCGCTCGTATTGTGGAAGCGTTAGAAAACCCTGGTGCTAAATTCATGCACAATGGCCACGAACTAACCTTCCCAGACATCAAAATGATCTGGTGGGCAGGCGGCGGTAACTTTACACACCACCAAGACACCAACCGTTTGATTAATGCATGGCAAAAACCTGAGCTGGTGGTTATCTCTGAGATCTACTGGACGGCTGCAGCGAAGCACGGTGATATTGTTCTACCGATTACCACATCGTTTGAGCGCAACGACATGACCATGACGGGTGATTACTCTAACCAGCACCTAGTACCTATGAAGAAAGTGGTTGAGCCACAAGGTGAAGCGCGAAACGATTTCGACGTATTTGCTGACATGGCTGAGATGATCAAAGCGGGTGGCCGTGATGTGTTTACCGAAGGTAAAGACGAAATGGGTTGGCTGAAAGGCTTCTACGATGACGCTCAGAAAGCCGGTAAGAAGGCGCGTGTTCGTATGCCTAAATTCGGTAAGTTCTGGGATGACAACCAGCTGATCGAGATGAAGTTCAACAAGAAGGCTGCGCAGTTCGTGCGTCATGCAGACTTCCGTAAAGATCCAGTGATGAACCCACTAGGTACGCCTTCAGGTAAAATTGAGATTTACTCAAAAACGATCGAAGGCTACAAGTTAGAAGACTGTCCTGCACACCCAACTTGGATGGAACCTACTGAGTTCTTTGGTAAAGCGAAGAGTGATGAGTTGCAGTTGATGACTGCGCATGCTGCGCACCGTCTACACAGTCAATTCAACTACGCGAAGATCCGTGATGAGTACGCAATCGCTAATCGTGAGCCAATCTCAATTAATACCGAAGATGCAAAAGCGCGAGGTATTAAAACGGGTGACTTAGTACGTGCGTTCAACGACCGTGGTCAAGTGCTGGTGGGGGCTTTGGTCACTGACGGTATCAAGCAAGGCGCGGTGTGTATTCACGAAGGTGGCTGGCCGGATCTCGACAAAGAGACAGGTTTGTGTAAGAACGGCGGCGCAAACGTGCTAACGCTTGATATTCCAACTTCGCGTCTAGCAAACGGCTGTGCAGCAAACTCGGCACTAGTGAAGATTGAAAAATACACTGGTCCAGCTCTTGAACTGACCGCATTTATTCCACCTAAGAACGGGTAGTGTAAATAACCTAATCTGTTGAAAATAAGCCAGCGTAATGCTGGCTTTTTTCTTTTAAAAACAACTGACTATAGTTGTTAACAATCGTAACAATGTGATGGGTTTATAAAATACAAATGAGAAATTCTCGCAATATGTTACGTATGTCGAGGTTTTTATAAATTCAACATGATTCATATTTTTGGGTGTATATCATTTTGCTGAATTATACGTGGAAGTTATTTGGTAAAGGTAAACAAATGAAAACTAAACTAATTTTTGGTGCAATCGCACTGTCTGTTCTTTCTGGTTGTGCAACAGTTCCAACGGCTGATAAAGCTGAGTCAACTAAATTGAAGCAATTTGCAGAACCGGCAGAAGGCATGGCAGGTGTTTATGTATATCGTGACAACTCATCAGTTGGCGCGGCATTGAAAAAAGATGTCTACATTAATGGTGACTGCGTTGGTGAGACTGCACCTGGTGTTTTCTTCTACCAGCAAGTTTCGGGTAACCAAGAACATACGATCAGCACTGAATCTGAATTTTCTGCGAATGATCTCACTCTGTATACAGAAGAAGGTCGTAACTACTTTGTTCAGCAGTACATCAAATTGGGTGTATTCGTTGGCGGTGCAGCGTTAGAGCAGGTTGAAGAGCAAACGGGTAAAGCAGAAGTTACTAAGACGGATCTTGCCATTCAGGGTACCTGTACTTCTATGTAACCGTATTGCCACTAAATTACAGTTACTTTTGGGCGAATTGAATCATCTTGGTTCAATTCGTCTTATCTAATCTCCTCTGTTGATTCTTTTCATTTTCTTTAATCCCTCTTGCTCACTGTGTTCAGCCACGCACTATTTTTAACAATACAGTCAACCAATTATACGTGCTACTGATCACTTGTTTCATACCATCTTGATTTATAAATTCCCTTTCATTTTTCTGCTGTTACAATTCGCCTGATGAATACAAATGATAATAATTTGCATTCAATCTAATTTTTGTCAATTTAGCTAAGGAAAGAAGAATGAAATGGCAGCTTAAGCTCACCCCACTTTCAATTGCAGTAGCCGCATTATTGAGTGGAGGAGTAGTACACGCCGCAGAAGATGAAACGCTGGTCGTGATTGGTCAGCAAGTCGACGATAATGCTGTGGGACCTGATTTTAGTTATGTCGGTGAGAAAAGCCAAACGGCTACCAAAATGCCACTTGCTCTGCATGAAACCCCTAGAGCAGTCTCTGTGGTGACTAGAGAGCAGATGGATGACCGTGCCTCTATCAGTATTTCAGATGCCCTTCAGTATACGCCGGGTATTCAAACCAACTATTTTGGTGAAGATAATAAGCAAGATTGGTTTGTTATACGTGGCTTTCAACAAGCCGGAACAGGCTTATATCAAGATGGTACGCGCCTCTATTCGGCAGGTTTTTACAGCTGGCAAATTGACCCGTTTGGTTTGGAGCGTGTAGAAGTGTTACGTGGCCCTGCTTCCGTATTGTACGGACAAAACCCTCCGGGCGGTTTGATTAACGTTGTGAGTAAACGTCCGCAATTTGATGGCGGATCAGGGCAAGTGGGTATCGATGTTGGTTCATTTGATCGCACACAAGTGACACTCGATGTGAATACCGAAGTCAGTGATGACGTAGCATTTCGTTTGGTGGCACTTGGTCGAAAAAACGGTACTAAGGTTGATGATGTTGAGGCACAACGCTTTTTGGTTGCGCCATCATTGACGTGGAAAATGAGCGACAAGACAGACATCACTTTCTTAGCCAGTTATCAGAAAGATGACTCCGACCCATATGTGCAATTTTTGCCAATGGAAGGCACGTTGACTGGCAGCCAAAATGGAAAGATTTCAGACAGTACCGCGGTAGGTAACCCAGATTGGGAAACCTTCGAACGTGATCAGCTCTCTTTAGGATATGAGTTTAATCATGAGTTTAATTCAGCACTAAGTTTTGGGCAGTCGGTACGTTATAGCCGGATGGATATTAACTTAAAGCAGATTTATTCTTTAGGTTATGCTCAGGATATAAAAGCTGCACTTGATCCTCTTGGAGAGCGAAAAACGATCTTGCGTCAGGCATCTACAGAAGACGGTCAGTCAGATGCTTGGAATGTCGACAATAGGTTGGTCTTTGAATTCAGAACTGGAGCCGTTGAGCATACATTACTGACCGGTGTTGACTATCAAGCTATTGATATTGATAGCCAAGACTATGCCTTTGACCCACTAATGGCTGATGGCAATACGACCATACCACCGGGTATTAATAATCCTCTGTTTGATATCTATAACCCAACTTATACAAATAACGTAGTGCTGCTAAATCCTACAACATTCCAGCCAATGACCGAGGCTGACTTGCAAAACAATACAACTAAGAACCGTCAGTTAGGGCTATACGTTCAAGACCAAATTCGATTCAATGATTTGATTGTCCAAGCAGGGCTTCGTTACGATGATACGTCTAACGAGCAGTCGAATGAGACGACAGGCAGTGTTCACAAAGCGGATTATGAAGAGTGGACGACGAACTTAGGTATTGCTTATGTCACGTCCGCGGGTTTTACCCCTTACTTTAGTTATGCTCAATCTTTTGAACCAATCATTAAAACTTCAGTGGCGAATCAAGCGGCAAAACCAGAACGTGGTGAGAGCTACGAAGTCGGCGTGAAATACTTGCCTAACAGCTTTGATGGCCAGTTCAATGTTGCCGTTTATGAAGCGACTAAGACAGATGTTGTCGATGTGCTCACTGGCAGTAATGAAGTCAATCAAATTGGTGAAATCCGTAATCGAGGCGTTGAATTGGGCGCTGTTGCCAACGTGACTGAGTCACTGACTCTGATCGGTAACCTCGCATTTTTAGACTCTGAGATCACTAAAGATCAAGACCCGAATCAAGTGGGTAAAACGCCTGCGCAAGTGGCTGACTTGGTTGGTTCAGCGTGGGCGAAATATCAGTTCTTTGATGGTGCGTTAGATGGGCTCAGCATTGGAGGTGGTGTGCGATATATTGGCGAAACCTACGGCGATAATTTCGAAACAAACAAAGTCCCTTCATATACGTTGTATGACGCGACAGTGAGTTATCGATTCGCGGATTACAAACTGCAAGTAGCCGCAAAGAACGTGTTTGATAAAGAGTATGTCGCAACTTGTAATTACTATTGTTACTACGGCGACCGTCGCAACGTGATAGCAAGCTTAACTTACGATTGGTAATCTTCGCGTAGACTATAAGGTAGTGATTAAGCATGGTGATATCGAATCATCATGCTTTTTTGTTTGGAAGTGATCTAAATAACTCTTTGAAGCTTATAGATAAAATTAGAAAGTAGGAGAGTAGTATGAACAGAATTAACCCTAAGAAGTTACTACACAGTAAGTGGACGGCAGTTTCACCAGTCAATCGAGAAAAGCACTTTATGATTACCGAGATGGAATTTGAAGAAGACGTGGTTGTGCGGTGTGTTCTGGAAGCGGTCATGACCAAGCGGGCGAGAGATATTGATTGGCATGACCTGACTGACAATTCACAATGGAAAATGGGTTGGAAGTGAACCCAACTTAAGACTTACATTAGACAACGCTATTTGTAGATAACGTTACTTGTAGAAAAAGTCACTTGTAGCCCGGGTTACTTGGTTATCTCGGCTGACCTTGCCAGTATTGCAGCCCTTCTAAAACACCTGCAGCATGAGTCGCCTTGCTGGTGTAAACATTGTCTCTTTGCGACAAGTGAGCAACTTCTGGATAGTGGTTAGCAACCAATATGGAGTTGACACCATTGATGGTTAGCATTGAGGTATCGTTAGCGGAATCTCCTGCTACACATACTTCATCAATGTTTAAATCATGTTGTTTCAACAAGTGGTGGATAGCAGAAGCTTTGTTGATGTTTTTTGGAGTGACGTCTAAGTACCAATCGTGAGAATAGGTGAGGTCGGCTTGTGCCCCGTGAGCTTCTAGTGAGCTCGCAATGAGGTTTCTTTGGTGATCGGTTAATGACCCTTCGAATGTAATTTTATAGTCGCCTTGATGGTTCGGATCGAGTTTCCCCATAAAGTCAAAACCTGCCAAAGCTTGTTCTACTTTTCGTTTATCCCACGTTGCCTTTAATCGTTTATGCCAGTGTATGTCAGGTTGTTGGATAGGTTGATGATGGTGAATCTGCGTACCAACATCGCTGATAATGCTATGCGGGGTTGGGTAATTATCCGAAGCTAGTCCGCTTTTAATTGAAGGAAGAGTTCGTCCTGTCGCAATGACGAAGCGGATGCTAGGTTGTTCGCTCAAGTAGTCAAATAGCTGATTGACCCCGTCAGATGAACCGCCATCCAAAGTGCCATCAAAATCACATACCAACATCTTAATCATTGTTTTTACTCCATTAACCTTAGCCTTCCTTTACCTAAGGTTGGCCTACTAGCCTCCGAATAACAAGGTCAATTTACGTCACTGAGAAATTAAAAGATCAGTTTGTCACGAGTATCACGTTTGGTAGGTAGGTCTCGCTTGAAAGCAGATTTATCGGTTCGCTGAACCGAGTTATCGAATAGATCAATCGAACAAAAAAGGCCAACTATGAATATCATAGTTGGCCTTTTGAAATCGCAATATTTCCGCGTTTATAAAGACGATTAGCGCTCGCCTTGTACTTCAAAGTCGTCGCTGATCAAGCGAGCATGTCCGTCTTCTTCCACTACCCAGTGTTCACGATGTACAACACCAAACGCCTTATTCATTGTCCAACTAGACGTTAAAATGTAACCGCCGTCTTGGTGCTCTTCCCATTTTACGTCGGTGTAATCTACATCTTTAAAGCCTTGGTCAATGATATTTTGCCAGAAAGCTTGGATCGCTTCTCGTCCTTCAAAAGTACCAAATGGACGAGCATTCATAATACATGTTTCATTGTACTGGGCTGCACAACCTGCAGCGTCTTGGCTGTTGAATGCGGTTTGCCATGCTGCAATGCCTTTCTTACACGCTTCTAAGACTTGATTGCTCATCTTTAACTCCAATATGTTTGTTGTGCTGATTCATTGATACTGAGTTTAGAGCTACTCTTTATTTTGAAAAACAGAGATAATAGAAATGACTGTTTATAAAAAGAGAACAATAAAATGCACAAACTCAGGCAGATGTCGATTTTCGCTCATATCGTTGAACAGGGCTCTGTGTCTGCTGCTGCGTTAAAGTTAGACCTTTCAAAGTCAGTTGTTAGCCAACACTTGAAGCGACTTGAGGAGGAGCTTGGTGCGTCATTGCTAAAGCGTACTACTCGCCGACAAGTTCTTACCCCAATGGGAGAGCGCTTTTATCTGAGCTGTAAAGATCTGAACAATCTTGCAGACTCAGCGTGGGAGTCGGCTCAATCTGAACTGGAGGAGCCTCAAGGGCGCATTAAAATAACTGCTCCAAATGCGTTGATGGACGTGTTGGTGGCACCTGTGATAGCAGAGTTGATGAAAACCTACCCTAAACTTCAACCTGAGTTGTTGAGTGACGATCAGCGTTTAGATTTCATGAGCAATGATATCGATCTCGCTATTCGTGTAGGCAGTTCCCCAGACAGCACATTGAAGCAGAAGCGATTGGGTGGATTTAGAGACCAGTTGTGTGGTGTAGTTTCCATGCGGGGACAGGATCTCAACGCTTTGCCGTATATTGCGAATGCTTGGCAGGGAAGAGAGATAATGCATCACTTTGAGTCGGACACGGGAACACCATTTAGCTTATATAAACAAGCTCATTGCGTTACAAATTCAATTCATAGTTGCGTGGCACTGATCAAAGCGGGTGCTGGAGTGGGCGTATTGCCGGACTTTTACTTAAAGCAGTACGATGAGCAGCTCATCAATCTCACGCCTTTGCATCACCTACCAGTCAACACGGTTTATGCGCTTAATCCGTATATGCATCATACTCCAATAGCCGTTTCGTTATGTGTTGAGGCGCTGGAAGCACGTTTGTCAGAGGAGCTGACGGGCACATACCGTTAATGCAATTCACACGTTGCGAACATTAGGTTAGCCATTTGGTATAAAGGTGGGTGATATCACACTAAAAAACATTTGTAGTATAATAATTCATTAATGTGATATTCAGCCAACTTGTCGTACAAATCTTCGTCTATATTATCTTCCGTTGCACAGAGGAAGCTGTGCAATCTATGGAATAAAATAATAAACGTGAAACAAATTATGGAGACTTGTATGATTTTTAATCCCTGCAAACCACTGTCCTACGCAGTGATGCTCGCCCTTTTTTCTGGTGGCGTAGCTGCTGAAACATTGACGATTCAGTCTGCATCGGACTGGGGTGGGGCACACTCCTCTTATCCTGCTTCTAACGCTATTGATGGTGACACGAGTTGGTCTTCCCGTTGGGCGGCACAAAATGCACCTGTTAATTTGGTGTTGGATCTTGGCTCCGTTCAAAACGTTCAAGATGTGAAGATCGCTTGGGGTAAAGGTGAGCAGCAAACCTATAAATTTGAGGTTCGTGCGTTAGCGGACGAGAGCTCAAGTACCTGGGATAAGATTTACAATGGCTACAGCAGTGGTACTACATCTCAATTTGAAACCTATGACGTTCAAGACGTACAAGCCCGTTGGGTTCGTATTAAGGTATTTTCTAACAGTGCCGAAAGCGTATGGACAAACATTACTGAAGTGGAAATTCACGGTAACGACAGCACTGACTATGGCCTTGATCCGAGTGCACCACCGTCTGACAATTTTGATTTGTTAGATTGGTATGTGAGCATTCCGGTGGACGAAGGCGATGGGTACGCAACATCGATTAAAGAGAAAACCCTTGATGCTGGATATGAAGACGAGTTTTTCTATACAGGCAGTGATGGTGGGCTGGTGTTCTACACGCCTGTTAAAGGGGTTACCACATCAAGTGGCACCAAGTATGTTAGAACCGAGTTACGTGAAATGTTAAGACGTGGGGATACTTCTTACTCAACCTCGGGTAAAGATAACAACTGGGCGTTTTCTTCGATTCCTTCCAGTGATCAAGCTGCCTTTGGTGGCATTGATGGTACATTGAAGGCGACGCTCGCAGTGAACCACGTGACGACGACAACCTCGAATACTGAGCAAGTGGGTCGAATCGTGATTGGTCAGATCCATGCTGAGAAGAATGAGCCGATCCGCCTTTACTATCACAAACTACCGAATAATAACAAAGGTGCCATTTACTTTGCGCATGAAACCTCAAGTTCGACTGGCGGCGATGAAACTTGGTACAACTTACTCGGGAATATGGTGACATCAGATGGGGATCTTAACAGTGAAAGTAACCCAAGCGATGGTATCGCGCTGGATGAAACCTTCTCATATTCAATTGTGGTTGAAGGCGATAAGTTAATTACAACCATCAGTCAAAATGGTACGGAATTGGCTGCTAAAGAAGTTGATATGACAAATAGTGGTTACGATGATGCTGACAACTACATGTATTTTAAAGCGGGTATCTACCTGCAAGACAATACGAGTGACGACAGCGATTATGCACAAGTGACATTCTACCAACTGGAAAACACGCATAACTAAACGAGTGTGAAAATCCAGCTGACAACAAACCAAAAAGGAGTGATGTTTACCATCACTCCTTTCGTATCCTTCAATCGATGTCACCATCACTTTTCTGGTGATGACGGCGCTATGTGTCGTGTGTCGACTGCGCCGTTACTAATATTGGCTAGGGAAGTTAGCGTTGAAGATTGGGAACAAGGCTTTTAGTTCTTCTTCGGCAATATACGCACGTTGCGTTGCGGTCACTTCACCATCTAATCGATAGACAGCCATTGCTGATGCATGCAATGCGTTCTCTAACCAAGAAGTCTTAAGGTAGGCACAGTAAGCGTCTTCACAGTTACGCGGGTCTTGAGTCGCCCAACTATCTGAACCAGTCTTCCAGCCAAGTAGTGATGAACCTTCACGTTGAATTGAGTCTGACTCCATATAGTCAAAGGTTGAGTCAACATGTTCAACGCTGATGTCTGTACGACCAATCAAATCACTATAAAAAGTAAACGTTGGCCAAAGATCATGTCTATGGTCTGCTAGGGTAAATACGATTTTGCTTGAGCCTTCAAGGAGCAGCGTATCGCGTTCAATGGTGAAGGTAATACGCTCATCTAAGCCAGCCAAGTTACATGTCCACAATTCACACGCCGTGTACATTTCTTCATAGGTGGTTCCCCAACGTTGTGCAGCTTCAATGATCAAAGGATCTTTCGATGGGTTAAGCCCGTTATCTTCGTCAGGATCGGTTTGGTCGTTGCCATTGTTACCACCATTATCATCCGGTGGAAGAATAGGTGCCCCTGGGTCTCCCGGCACTGTTTCACGATCGGTATACGAATTATCTGAGCTGTTACATCCGACCAATAGCGCTGCGATAACCGCGGCAAAAATAGCATTCTTTTTCATGTTGACTGCACTCTTTAAAATTTGTTGAGCGTCCCTAGTTATTCGTATGAGCATTGATGAAGTTGGCTCATTGATGACGTCCTGTAGATGCAGTCATAGTATTGATAAGTCTTATCGGTTTCTAAACATAAGTATTTATAAGGGTAATAAGCAATTCTTATTATGTATCGATTAAATGCGCACGATAGCGGAGAACGGTTAGTGGAGTAAGTAGTCCACCTGCGTATAGGTAATGTGCAGGTGGGGTGTTGTCGCTTGTGCTAGCGCTGACTTCGATTAGCGATAATTGTCTGCTTTAAGATACCCAGTAACCATTGGTTGATTGGGTCATGTTGTTGAGAGCGACGACAACTCATTACGAAACGGATTTCGATGTTGAGGTCATTGGGCAAATGAATACTTCGACACCCTGGTGGAACGCTTCCGTGGGTAGTAATACCAAAATGATCCGTCTGCATTACAATGTCGTGCACGGTTTGTGGTAATGCGACCTCGGCCTTAGGCGTGAAGTTGAAACCGATATTGGTCAAGCGCTCTAAAAGAGGATATTTATTGTCATTCCAGCCCGCTGACTTATAGATCACTACGGGATAGCTCGCTAACTCTTCAATGTTGGTGGCAGGGTGGTCATCTCTAACAAAGAACACAACCGTGCCTCTCCCGAATTCTGACTGAGCAATTGACTGAGGCAAGCTCTCATCGAAGTAGTGTGCCGCTACTGCATTTTCACCATCGATCAGGCGATTTCTGGCGTTGTCGTCCCAATGTAAGAATGAAATGGTGGATTTAGGAGCTTGCTGTAAGAGTGCGAGGTACAGCTTATCGCCCAACTGTTGCCAAAAATGGTTGTTGGCGTAGATCTTTATCGGCCCTTGATAAGTTTCTGGCGAAAAGCCTTCTGGCTTGATGGAAGCCATGCTGTCGAGAATGCTATCAAAATGCTTAATGTTGGCCTCGACAAATGAGGTGGGCTCAAAACCATGTTTGGTTTGAATAAACAATGGGTCATCGAGTTGAGTCTTAAGTTTGCTGAGGTTTTTGCTAATCGCACTGGATGTCTTTCCTAACGCTTCGGCGACCGCTCCCACATGGCGCAGCTCATACATTTTTTTTAAGACCAAGATATTTTGCATATCAAGATTGGCGTTCATTTCCGTCTCCGAGTTCACGTCCATGCGTTCATCCTAATCTTAAGTTTTAGTCGCAAAGACAGAGCTAGGTCAAAATCTGATTTTGAGTTTTTTATTCTGAGGCTCGCGAGCAGTTTCTATTTTGGAAATCTTGGTTTTCCTCGTGAGAGCAATAGGTTAGGGCTAAAGTAACTACATCAAAACGAACGACCCCTATTTAAAAGAACAATGAGGTGATGTATGAAAAAGTTAATCGCACTAGGTTTAATGGCTATGTCTATGAACACGGCTTTCGCTTCTGATGGTAACTACACAGGTACGATTGATATGACAGTAACTTCTGATAACCAGGTTCAATCTGAACGCATTGCACCACAGCCAAAGCTACAAGGGCGCAATGAAACGTCTGACGGTGGAGTGCGTTTCGTATCTCAAGCGGATAAACACGACTTTGTACTCAATGGCCGTCGTGACTAAGGTTTCCGTTACTCTGTATTGAGATAGCGACAGCCACGTCGAAGCCAATATCTTGTTAAATTCATAGTCTTATCTAATAGCCCGCACAGCAAATGTGCGGGCTGTTTTATTTTTAGGTAATTAATTGAATTACAAAGCAGAATCACCAAATTATTCCTACACTTAGGTAAGTTCTAAACGCTGTATAAGGAAGAAGTGCGTGGTCAATTGGTGGTCTTGTCGAACATCAAGCCTTTTGATGTTGTGGTTAATCATACTGAGTGTTGTCGTTAGCTCTAAATTAAGCTGGGCGCAAACTGTGCCGGAGTTAGGTTATGTAGAAAGTGAAATCACCAAGCTCAATGGCGAAAGCCCCAAAAATGAGGTATTGATTGGTCAATATGAAACATTGAAGGCGCGGTTAGTTGCCGATCAAGAGAAACGTATTCAGCGCGATGATTATCTAAAGGCGATAACTCAATTCCCCGTCCAGCGCGAACGCTTGATGAACAACATTAATGATGTCGAATCTTTAGACATATTCAAAACTGACCAATTGGTGAAGTTCAGTGATCTTTCGCAATCCATCGCTTCACTGCAAGCGGCACTCGTGGAGTGGCGAACAACGTATCAAACCAAATCCGAGCAAGCAAAACGATTGGGAACCGATCGCACGGAATTGCCAAGTAGTCTTGCTCAGTTGGATAAAGCCATAGAAAAAGCGAATCTAGCTCAGAGTGATAAAGGGGAACCGATAGACCAATGGCTTGAGTTAAGTAATGTTTCTAGCCTTAAATTAGAACGTGAAGTACTGGCCGCAGAGCTACAGAGTTTAGATGAGCGCACCGAGATTGTTCGATTGGAGCGCCAACTGCTGGATCGAAAAATCAAACTCGCCACGCCATTAGTGGTGAATTTGCAAGAGCGTTTGACGCAAGTTGAGCAGGCTTCGGTTCGCGAGCTCATTGATCAAGTCAATGCCTTGCAACATCAAAGAGACAGTCTCTCTATCCCAGATTTGCAGTTGGCTGACAAGTTGGTGGATTTTGCCAATGAGTTAGAAAAGGTGCTAGTTGAAACAGACCAAGCGCGAATCACGGTTCACCAAGTGGATGCGGAAAGACGAAGCCTGACGAGCGAGCTGCGTTTAATTAAAGACAATCTTAACTGGCTGCGAGACAGTACTGCTTTTGGTGATTCCATCCGAGCGCAGCTACAGCGTTTGCCAACCGTGGTTGAGAGTAGTGACATCCCTAATAGCATCGCCCATGCGCATATTAGAAAATACGAGATAGGGCAGAGCTTAGATGACATTGCGACGAGTAGAGCCGTATCTGATATTCAACACACCGAGGAGCCATCAGAAGAGCTAAACCAACTGACTAACCTCATTCTTAAGCAACTTACAGATAGCTACGATAAGTTGATTGTTGCCTTGAGCAAACTGCAAACCTCGAAAACCCAATACATGCTTGAGGTAAACAGCGCGCGTACCTTCTTACAACAACAACAGCTATGGAGCCGAAGTAATGTTCCATTGTGGCAACACCTGACCAGTTTCGAGCGTGATGTGTGGTTAGGAGATCAACGTCCGTTCATTGAAAGGTTTGAACAACTCACCAAAGAGCAGCTAATCAGCATCGGTTTGTTAGTCGCGTTCTACAGCGTAACACTGTTTGTTCTTTATATTCGTTTCTCCAAGCGAGCAATTAGTCGTCGATTGGAGTATCAGAAAATATTCGGACATCCACTCAAAGACAAGTTCCGATTTACGCTCATTTTGTCCCTAATGGCCTCCCTTCGGGCTATAGCCTTGCCACTTTGGTTTGGAATGACGGCGTATATCGTGCATTGGCTGTGGCCGATTTCAAGCTCTGAAGAGATCAAGACGATTACCTTTGCCGCAATGACTGGCTTGTTTGTTGTGGAAGTGATGTTCTCACTGAGCTCTCCAAAGGGCGTGTTGGATTTACATTTGAGCTGGCCGAGTTATATCTGTGAATATTTGAATGCTGGGGCGAAGCGCGTTCGCTGGCCGCTGATCATTTTGCTGGTGGCCATCTACGCGGCGGAACTTGCGGCTGGCTCAAAAGAAGCCGAGATTTCAAGAGTCCTGTTTCTGGTTCTGATCGGCTCGATGCTTGCGGTTTATCACTCCTTGCTTAGAAAGCAGCATTTACCATCGACTTTCCCATCACCATTCAACCAAGGACTAACCTTGTTTATCATTCGAGCCGTGGTACTGGGTTCGTTTGTTGGCATTCTCGCAATGGCGATAGTCGGTTTGTATGTCGCGTCTTGGGTGTTGTTGATTTATCAGCAGTTAACGATTTTCGTTATTCTCGGTGGTTTGTTTATTTACCAATTAGCCGAGCGTTTCTTAAAGCTTGAGCATCGCCAATTGACTTATCAACGACTGTTAGAACGCCGAGAAGAATTGATTGCTCAGCAGCAAGAGCAGGCCGACGAACCGCCGGAGTTGGCAGAATTGCGAGAATCAATGCCTGACGTTGAAGAGCGTGCTTTGGACAGCGAACAAGTCAGCGAACAGTCGATTACATTACTTCGTGGGTTATCACTGATAGGGCTAGTGATCGCGCTATTGACTCTATGGTCGAGTGCCTTAGAGATGACGAGCCAGCTCAACAATGTGGTGGTTTGGCAGGTGAGCGAAACCACCGAGGCCGGTGCAAGGCTGGTGGACATCACCATTCAGTCGTTAATTTACGCGGTGATCACGCTACTGGTGACTATGGTCGGCGTTCGCAACTTGCCCGGTGTTTTAGAACTGCTTATTTTAAGGCGTCTCGATCTTGCTCCTGGTTCGGGCTACGCCATTACCACACTGCTTAGGTATCTAATTCTGGTTGGTGGTGTGCTGACTGTTTTCGCCATGCTCGGTTTTCAATGGTCTCGCCTACAATGGTTAGTTGCCGCGTTCGGTGTTGGTTTAGGTTTTGGTTTACAAGAGATCTTTGCCAACTTTATCTCCGGTTTGATTCTTCTGTTCGAGCGTCCAATTCGGATTGGTGATATCGTGACCATTAATGAATTGTCGGGAACCGTGAGTAAGATACAAACTCGTGCAACCACGATTATTGATTGGGATAACAAAGAGATAGTGGTGCCCAACAAGGTGTTCATCACCGAAAAACTGATCAACTGGTCTTTGACCGATCCTGTCACACGAGTCGTGATCCCAATTGGTGTTGCGTATGGTACTGATGTCGAAAAGGTTGAATCACTGCTTTACCAAATCGCAAGTGATAACCCACTGGTTCTTGAAGACCCATCCCCATACGTGGTGTTCCTTGCTTTTGGTGCTAGCAGCTTAGACTTTGAACTGCGTGTGCATATTACAGCGATTGAGCACCGACTAAGCACCATTCATCTAATTAACAAGAACATTGATAAGCTATTTAGAGAAAACAATATCGAGATTGCTTTCCCACAAATGGATATTCACGTTCGTGATTGGCCGAATAAGCCAAGCTAATCTGGCTATGTTTTCAAAATGAGGCTGTCACTTCGAGTTGGCTGACAGCCTTCTTTATTTCCTAAAGCTAAAGAAAGGAGTCTAACAAGCCCATGTTTGAACCCATTGAGATCGAGTTAGATGAGCTCAAAATCGCCGCTTATACGCCGACCCATAATTTATCGGACGGTGTTAGTCACTTGTCGGAGTCCGATCTATCTGAGGCTGTACTGAGCAGCAAAAAATTGGACGCGTTATTGGTGTCTTCGAGCGGCATTAACCAATCACAACAAATGATTGGATTATGTCAGCTTTCAGATACTTTATTATTGGTATTTGATAACCCTTCGAATGACATGAGTGCGGTATATAGAGTTATTGATAACTTAATCGGAAAACTGCAATCACATGAAATGCCGAATAATCTCGATATAGTCGATCTACGCAACTTGTCAGAAGGTAGTGACTTTCTTTTTGCCTTTGATAACCACAGTGCAGTGTGCGACTTTCTCGATGCTCAAAACTTAGGAAAAGTGGTTGGTGGCGTTCACCTCGCGCATAAGGTGACTGAATTATCACAATATAAAAACGCGACCGATCAGCTGTTAGATCGATTCCCTGACACCGCATACCTGTGTTCCAGCATATACAGTGATGGTATTGGCGACTCTACGACGGTGATTGGTATCAAATCGGAATCGTCTAAATACTGATCTGTTGGTGAGGAAAATAGCGTAGATTCATTTCTTTAGATTGCTGTAGCAATGCAACTGATGTACAACCAAAACTCGGATAATAATAAGAGTGTAATTGCATGAGTTTAGTAGTAAGACAAGTCACCATCGAAGATGCGCAAGGCATCACTGAAGTGCTCAACCCAATCATTACAGAGGGTTTGTATACCATACTCGATACGACGTTTTCAGTTGAAGAAGAAAAGGCTTTTATCGCCGATTTCCCTAAGCAAGGTGTGTTCACTGTCGCTGTCGATCAAGTACAAGAGAAAGTCATCGCCTTTCAAAACATCGAGCCTTTTGCTTCTTATACCAAAGCTTTTGATCATGTTGGGGTTATTGGGACCTTTGTCGACAGCGCTAGTAGAGGGCAGGGTGTATCTAAAAAGTTGTTCCAGTCGACGTTTGAAGTGGCAAAACAAAAAGGCTATGAAAAGCTGTTTGCTTATGTTCGAGCAGACAACGAGAGAGCGTTAGCGGCTTACCAACGTCAAGGTTTTGAAGTGGTGGGCACTGCTAAAAAGCATGCTAAGTTAGGCGACATATACATTGATGAAGTTTTGATAGAGAAGTTCTTGTAACTCTCTTAGGCTCAAAGGGCACAAAATATAAATAGGCCAGTATAAGGGTAGAAAGGTTACATGAATTTAGATATTTACCAAGTCGACGCTTTCACTTCAGCTCCGTTTAAGGGCAACCCTGCAGGTGTATGCATTACTGAACAACCATTGAGTGAAGCGTTGATGTTTTCAATCGCTCAAGAAATGGCGGTATCAGAAACGGCGTTTCTAACCCTAAACGACATGAAACTTCGTTGGTTTACCCCTGAAATCGAGGTGAAGCTGTGCGGACACGGTACACTCGCCACGACGCACGTTTTGGTCGAGCGTGGTGATTTAAATGTCGGTGAACGTGTTACTTTTCAAACCCTATCTGGCCCTTTGAGTGCAAAGGTTGTAGAAGATGGAATTGAGCTAGATTTCCCACAAACCAATCTTCTATTCGATCACAAGTTCAACCTGCCTTTGATAGAGGCTTTAGGTATCCAACCTGAAGAGATTGCTTCATATGGTGAGTTTGATTCTAAAGTCTTTATCCAAGTGAATAGTGAAAGCACGGTAAATGTTCTTACCCCCAATTTTGATGCTATGAAGCAACTTGAGGGCCGAGGTGTAGTGGTGACAGCGCAGTCCGAACAGCAACATCTGGATTTCATTTCACGCTATTTTGCTCCTTGGGTCGGAGTGAACGAAGACCCTGTGACGGGTTCAGCACACTGTGCACTCGGCCAGTTTTGGAGTCAAAAGCTAAATAAAACCACTCTAAAGGCGTATCAAGCATCCCTGCGTGGCGGTGATATTTCTGTGGAGGTATTACCCAACCAGCGTATTAAGCTAAAAGGCACAGCCAAGACGACCATCAAAGGCGTGATGAGCGTTTAGTTATTCACCGCTAATTATTATCGCGATGATGTGATGAATCCTTACTAAAAATAATGAAAAGCCAAGAGTTCTCGTCTATTTCCACGAGTGAACTAGGCTTTAATCTGAGGTTTAGCGAAAATCGTACAGAGATTGGCCTTTTCTTATGAGAGGCGCGTTAAAAAGGTGGACTTTACAAAGCGGTTGTACCATCCTGCGTCTCCAATTTCATTCAACCTAAGCAATGAGACGAAGTGTCTGCTGAAATGTTAATCAGCCTCCCGTATCTCATTAATAGTAAGGAGTTCAACTTGAACCTATTTGTAAGAGATCTTACCGTTATCGATTCTTCATACATCTGTGAACACAGAGGGGTCGTGGGAGATAGTTGGATTTTAGATGTCATCATGTCTGGCGAGCTCAACGAAATGAGCATGGTGCTGGATTTCAGCAGGGTAAAGAAACAGATTAAACACCTTGTTGATGAGTATGTTGACCATCGCTTACTGGTGCCAATGAAAAACCCAGCTATCATTCATAACGCCACCAAGCCAGGCTATTCAACGCTTGATGTGATGCGTGGTGATAAGAGCATTCACCTGCAATGCCCAGATGAAGCGTACTGCTTGATTGATGCAGAAGCGATCACCATCGAAAGTATCACAGCACATGTCTACGATATTCTGCGCGACAATCTTCCTAGTAATGTCTCGGGTCTAGAAATCACACTTCGCCATGAGAAGATTGACGGTGCGTTTTACCACTACACACACGGTCTCAAAAAGCACGATGGTAACTGCCAGCGCATTGCTCACGGACACCGTTCACCTGTTGAAATTCTTGTTGATGGCAATCGAGATGCGAAACGAGAAGAGGCATTCGCGAAGCGTTGGGAAGACATTTACCTTGGCTCACAAGAAGATGTTACAACGCTGGACGTACTTAACTTGAGTGAACATGCACAAGCGGTGACAGACGAAAGCCACTATGCTTTCCGTTACACGGCGCCTCAAGGTGAGTTCGAGCTAGCGATCGCGAAGAGTGAAACTGAAATCCTGCCAACTGACACGACTGTTGAGCTTCTAGCGGGTTATATTGCTGACCAAGTAAAACCAAGCCTTAATTATGGTCAGTCTCTTCAGATTGTCGCTTACGAAGGTGTGGGCAAAGGCGCAATGGCGTCTCGTTAATCTAACTCGAAAATCATTCATGCACTGGTAATGCAAACGTAAGTTACCAGTGCATTTCTATTTCTAAACCCTACGCTGTGGTTGTTTCAATTTAACCACCTGCTGCCACCAAGCCTGATTGAAGTCCTTCTCCGTCTCTCTCTTTTTCTGGTATTTGCACAAAAACTGTCTCAAGCGTTGTTATAACGTCGTCTATTATATTTTGGACTAACTTTCAGTGTTGTTTGGAGAGGTCGTCAGTTTGGAAAGGCTTGCTAATGTTATAAGTCTATCTAGAAAATGGTAAAACAGCATTGAACAAAGGGTGTTGGTGTGTAGTGTATTTAGCATACAAAGGATTTGCCTAATCTACTTTAAGGAAAATACGATGCCGAAAATCGCTGATACACCAAAACCTCCTTATTACGCCGTTATCTTCACCTCTACTCGAACCGACGGCGATAATGGCTACGGAGAGATGGCAAATAGGATGCTTGAGTTGGCTGAGTCACATGACGGATTCTTGGGTGTTGAATCCGCTCGTGAAGAGGTCGGAATCACAGTGTCCTACTGGCAAGATTTAGCTTCTATCAAAAAGTGGAAGCAAAACTCGGAACATAGGGAAGCTCAAACTTTAGGTCGAAAGCAGTGGTATGAGACATTTAAGGTGCGCATTGCGTTAGTGGAACGTGATTATGGGTTGGATATATAGTGTTTTTCTTGTTGCAGACTCGAAGATCTAAATAGGTAATTAGATTAATTACCAAAACATATCGAACCTTAATGCCGTTGAAAAATTGTGTCAAAGCTACCTGATTCGCAGGGTAGTCTTAGGAGACTTATTCAGACGGCAGGTGTTGTTTCAGTTCTAAAAGCATGAGATAGGCACTTTCCCCAGTAAGCTCATAGGGTTTGAATTCATCAGAACCTGAAAATTGAAGGTTGAGTAATGAAGTCAATTGGGTTTGTGGCACGTCTCCCATAGACCAATCACCAAATTGTCTAGAATGGATTTCTTTGTAATAGATGATAGTTACATTGGAGTGGCGTGAATCGTTTATGATGTGATTGTATGTATGATTTAATTCTTCGCGAGAACCTTCTAAGCACTGCAAAAAATAATCACTGTTATGGCTCAATAATCCCGTGATATTCCGCTCTTTGTTGTATTCACGAGACTTGGCCAAGATGTCTTTTAAGGCTGACGCATCACAATTCTTACAAAGCGTACTAACGTAAATCAATCGAGCTAAAGGCATAATTATCTCTCTGGTTCTTGCTTTGATTACTCATAAATATAATCCATTTGTCTCAAATTGCGAGTTGGTGAATAAAATGGCTGTAGCTCATATTGCATTTGGATACTCGTCTACTCATTGTTATGTGTGGGAGTGATGAGAGGGGGCAAGGCCTTTTGTGCGTATGGAATGAAACGGAGTTGAAAATGCAGCCAATAGAGGTCCCTGATGAGCTAAGGTCAAAATGTGGCTCAAATTTACATTGGGGCTTGTATAAAATTGATGTAAAAGTAAGGTCTGGAGCCATACTCTATAATTTAAGTGTCCGAGATAAAGCGGTGTTTGAGCCAACGGTTGGTGAACCTCTCGAACGATATAACTTTCGAAGTTTGGATATCGTATCCGTTAGACCTGCGACTTTGCTAAGTCGAATAAAAACTATGTTCTATGGTTGGTAGTAGCACTACCATAAGCGTATCTTTGACCTTTATGTTTGAGCAAAAGCACATACAAACTGTTCCAGAGAGATTCGCAACGCGTGGCATTTGTACTGTACGTTGGTTTTAAGGATTAAGGTGGTTTGCAGAGGCATTGGTATTGTGTTGCTCACCCCGTTATAAAAATTAGGAGATATTCGCGATAAATGGACTTATTTATAGAGTTGTTGAAAACTGGTGATTATTGGATTGCTATTGTTGTCGTAATCGTAACTATTGCTGTAAATACCCCTAAAATAACCGAATACTACTTTTTACTTCGCAAAAATAGAAAGGCTCAAATTTTATCTGCTATGCAAGAACCGAATGTTTCGGAAGAACTAAAGGCTCATTTGAAAAGTGAGTTAGATATTGAGTGTTTTAAAAGTATTCACGGTGTCCGTATTAGTCTACCAATGTTAAAAGCGGTCTATGTACTTGATGAGAGAGTTGGGGCGTCGGTTTCCTTCAGGCATGTTCTAAAAACAGTTAAACTTTTACCAGATATTTCTGGCGTACAACTCCTGTCATACCGGATCAGACTAAGTACCCTAGATAAGGTCGTCGCACTTTACAACTTAGTGTTTGGATTACTCATTGCTGGCTTTGGGTTTGTAACATTCTTACTAGCGATTAATTCCATTGCGTATGGATTTGAATTAAGTCTTCTTCTTACTGGTGCTATCATCTTACCTTTGGGTTTTTGTATGATTAATGATGGTGGTGCTCTGATTTCTGTATATCACGTCAATAAAGCACTCAATGATTATGAAAGGGCAACAGAGGAAAAATCTTAATAACAGATTGTTTAAGAGTGATTTGGCACGCGTGACATTTTTGCTATGCGTTGGTTTTAGTGATTAAGGTGGTATGCGGAAGCATCGATATTGCGTGCCTCACCGCTTTATTTGGCGTTATGTGCTTGGAGGAAATATGGAACTCAGAACATTTATTAGCGAAACACTGAAAGACATTATGGGTGGTGTTCACGATGCTCAAACTGAAGTTGAGTTTGGTGAAATTGTTCCTTATACAAATGAAAACCTGTCAGTCATAGAAACAGGGTTAACTAGCTTTCAATCTATTGATTTTGAAGTTTCAGTTAATGTTGTTGAAAACGCTGGTAGTGAAGCTAAATTGAATGTTGTTGCTGCAGTAATCAATGGCAATGTCAAAGGGAATAGTTCTAGCTCATCGGGTCATTCGGCAGTTCTCAACTTTAAAGTACCTGTAAAGATGCCAGTGCATCCGGAACCAGTTGATATGGAGTAAAGCTCAAAAAATGTCTCAACAATTGCTTAGAGTACGCACATACAAGCGTTTAAGGGGGCTCCCAACGCTCAGTATGCACAGTTTGATTCAGTTTTAGTGTCTACGTCACAATAATTTAGGTAGGGTGGTGGTGTTGCACATCACTTAGTGTTCTGACTTGGCTTTCTGCCATTTATTGAACTATTCGCTTCATTTCTTCATCAACACGAAATTGAATTCTAGCGTCCACTATTTCTTTATGTGTACGAATGTTTGCAGTGGGTATGAAGGTTGGGAAACTAACTAAATACGCGAGATTTACGACGTTTTTGAGGGCTCAAAAACGGTGAAACCCCGATGTTGGTAGCATCGGGGTTTCGAATTTTTAGATTTATCGATTGGTAAGGTCGATTTATCTTTTATGCAAAAGGTTGGATTTATCCAACTAATTCCTTGGTAGGGAATTAGATGCGGATGAAGTCCATGTGCTCAACTTTTGGCTTGAACGCGTGACGTTGAACGTCTTGTGGCTTAACCTTAACTTCTGCGCCGTCGATCACTAGAGTGATTGCTTCGTAGAATTCAGGCTTGTCCATTTGGTTGATCACGTCGTCGTGTACTAGCGCGATAGAAACTGGCGCTGCTTCACCACCGTAAACAACTGCTGGGAATTGACCAGCGTGACGTAGGCGGCGGCTCGCACCTTTACCTAGTTCAGTACGTACTACTGCTTCGAATTTCATAGTTTTACTCTCAAATTAGTAAAAATTAAGTTCACACCTCAATGCGACCTTGAGTGTGTGGTAATGCTCAAAATAAACAAGTTCATGTTTGAGCGAGCGCGGATACTAACACTCTATTCTAGATTGAGCAAGTCAGAACCTCACTTGGAAATAAAATAAACGAGCAAATTAGTGCGTTTGTAGAGAAAACCACCGGAAGTGCTCATTTCTGCAATTTTATCTGTTTTCCACAGTGTCACCAAATCCATTTTAACCTTCATCAAATCATCACGTTAATGAACGGAATATGAATGCCAAACTAAGGATTGGTTAAGGCGTATCTAGTTAATCTTATTGCAACTTAAACAGCAGAACGTAACAGGTGGATTTATGGAACCGATCAGCATTGTGGTTATCACGTTAAACGAAGAGAAGCGCATTGGGCGTCTAATGGAAGAACTGAGTGTTCAGACACACCAAGAGTTTGAAGTTATCGTTGTTGACTCTAACAGCGAAGACAAAACCCGAGAGGTAGCACAAGCGTATGAGAGCGCGTTACCGGCGCTTACTGTTCATCATATGCAAGAGCGAGGTGTGAGCTTAGGCCGTAATACAGGCGCATCGCTTGCGAAATACAACCGGATTCTTTTCTTAGATGCCGATGTCGCACTACCAAGAAACTTCCTAGCGAAAGCTCTATACGAGCTGGATGAGCGTAAGCTTGAAGTGGCCGGCGTTTACATGAGTTCTAAAGGTTTACCTTTGGTACATAAGTTTGGATATGGCTTATTTAATATTGGTTTATTCGTAACCCAGTTCTTTTTCCCGACGGCAATTGGCGCTTGTATCTTCTCAACTAAGCGTGTTCATCAAGAGGTTGGTGGCTTCGACGAAGAGATCGTGCTGTGCGAAGACTGCGACTACGTGAAAAGAGCCAGTAAAACATGGCGCTTCCGCTTCCTAAATATGACATTTGGTTTTGATCCAAGACGTTTAGATCAAGATGGTGTTGTGGAAACCGGCATGACTTACCTTAAGGCAAACGTGCGTCGATTCTTCAAAGGTGAAATGCGTAATAACGAAATGAACTACCAGTTCGGCCACTACAGAGAGCAGTAATTAGAAAGGTATCGCTATGTTTGAGGGATTAGGACTGTTTTTAGGCGCATTGGGTGATGCGCTGATCGGCCCCAACCTTTTTGTTCCAGGGGAGCCGTTTTTCATTGCTGCTGGTTATCAAGCTTATTCGGGTGCGTGGTCGGCCTTGATATGGGTAATGTTGGGCGGCTTTATCGGCGATCAACTTAGCTACTTTATCGGTTCGAAATGGGGTTTTAAGGCGCAGAGAAATCTGATGGCTTATCGCCCGAAAACAAGACGACTGATAGCACGTTGTCGATACCTTATTGCCAGAAAAGGAACTTACATTATTCTGTTCGCACGCTTACTTGGTCCTATTGCTTGGGTAGTACCTGTTATTGCTGGCTCGCATAAGGTGTCATGGCATAAGTTTTCATTGTTGGCGACCATTGGTTTGATAATGGGTGGTGGTCAGTTTATCTTTTGGGGGGCGCTACTGGCTCACGGCCTAGAACATTTTCCTATGCTGCAAGGGGTTCAAACCTTTATCTCTGAGCACCAAAGCTTGCTCATTGGTCTATTTGTCGTTGGTGTGTTTGCTATTATTGCGCGCCGCCTTAAGTGGCGTAAAGTCATGCTTAAGTCGAGCGCAATGTTGGTGGCTTGGGTGCTTTACGCTAACTATGCTCATTTCTTCTGGAAGGCAGATGATTTTGATACTCAACCTTCAGAGTTGGCGGAGCAGGCGATACATTTAGACACGGTTACATATAAGGCGTTTCCGGGGAAGTCTTCTTTCTATGATGCACAAGCAATCAACGTTGTGTATATCGGTGAGAGCCCACGAGAACTGATGGGCGAGCTTGGCTGGATCGAAAATCAAACCTTCTCTCGCAACGAGATCGAATGGGTTGGTTATCTAACACTGCTAAAAGAAAATACGCCACCCGTTTCCGACCTGTATTGGCGAGGTGAACCACAAGATATGGCATTTCAGCTACCAGGCAATTTGATGAAACGCAGTCACATTCGTTGGTGGCGAGCAGGTTTGGATCCAGAGACTCAACAGATGAAATGGCTTGGTGCGATTAGTTATGACAACGGCTTAAAGCTAACGCCATACTCCGGCATTGTGACGATTTTGCATAACATTGACCCAAACGTTGACGCAGAGCGTGACCGCTTAGAATTACAGGTGAGACAAAACCTTCCTCAGGTATCGATAGAACAACAGCCCTTAGCGAGAGCCGAGGTTCTAAACGATGATCATGATTACTTTACTGATGGCAATATCTTGGTGATTGGTGGGTAACGCCTTGTTAGCTCGCATCGATCAGATATTCGATTAAACCGCAATAAGCATACCAATGCGCTTGGTATGCTTATCAGATTTGCTTACTATCAAGCTCTAAGCATCTATTTTTGAGAAAGCTGAAGAATAAGAGTGGCTTTTAAACCGCCCATGGAGCTTTTTTCTAAATTGAGTTGGCCGCGGTAACTGTGTGCCATTTCATTTACGATATTGAGCCCTAAACCTGTTCCCGGGGTTGTTTCATCCAAGCGTACGCCACGCTTAACCGCTTGGCTCATTTTCTCTTCCGGGATACCCGGTCCATCATCTTCAATAATCAGTTCAATTTGACCTTCGCTGAGCTCATTGGAGTGCACGCGAATAATGCTGGCAGCCCATTTGTAGCTATTTTCCAAAAGGTTACCGACCATCTCATCAAGATCGGTCTTCTCTACGGCTACCTCAATCTCTGAATCCAACTCGTTGATCATGGTCACTTCATTGGCTGCATAGACTTTATCAAAGGCCATCGAGATAGCTTCTACGCGTTCACAAGGCGATGACTTTACCGATAGGATGTTCATTGCGCCCGCCATACGAGCCCGACCCAAGTGATAATCAATCTGGCTTTGGATCTGGTCAATCGGTTGCTGTAGTAAGTGTTGGTTCTCTTTCGGGACAGAGTGCACTTCATTTTTGAGCACCGAAAGCGGTGTTTTTAATGCGTGCGATAAATTGCCGGCATGGTTTCTGGCGCGCTCTAGTAACTCTTGATAGTGAAAGAGTAGGGCATTCAAATCAGACACCAATGGTGAGACTTCTTTTGGGTAAGTGTCGCTTAGCCCTTGCTGTTCGCCTTTACGTAGCATGACTAACTCTCGCTGCATCTTGTTCAGCGGTAACAGTGACCAACTGACTTGAATCCCGATGAGTAGCAGCACGCCCACAAATAGAAGCATTAAGATAATCCATACTTGTCCAGTTAGGTCGTGCAAGGTGGATTCAAGCGGATCTTCATCGACACCGATAGTTATAGTGACAGGGTCACTAAATTCGGGTAGATAGATTTCTTGTTCAATATAAATGAGTTTTTCTTTGTCTGGACCTTTAATCGAGGTATGGATCGGCGAGCGCTTGATATCCATGTCCTTATCCCACAATGAGCGGGAACGAATTACCTGTTCTTGAGTCGCCGCGCGCCAATAAACACCACTGTAGGGTTGGTTGTATCGCGGGTCCGATAAGCGTTCGGCCATGACAAGCAGGCCAGCACTATTAGTTTCGATGTTAGCTGTAAGCTCATCCATGGTGAGACTGAGCTGCTGCTTTAAATCATCAACCAGATAATCATTGACCAGTTTTGGGATACCGATACCTGCGGCAAGTATCATCGCACCTAACCAAAAAGCCGCAGCAAGGAGCAAGCGGCTTTTTAGACTGATTTTCTTGAGGGACTTTTTATTTAGAATCATCGCTATTTTGGCTCACTTTTATCTAGGGTCAAAATGAGCCATTCACAGAGAAAAAGAGATCAGTCGGCGTTCAACTGATAGCCTAAACCACGCACAGTTTTAATGATCTTCGGGGCGATCTTTTTGCGGATGCGGCCAATGAAAACTTCAACGGTGTTTGAATCGCGGTCGAAGTCTTGCTTATAAATGTGTTCAACGAGCTCAGTGCGCGATATAACCTTGTCTTTGTTGTGCATAAAGTAGGCAACGACTTTGTACTCAAGCGCCGTTAAGCTAACCGCCTGACCCTGCCAAAGTACCTTCGAGCTGCGAGTATCTAGGCTTAAATCACCGATTTGTTGAATTGGCGATGCAGAACCAGATGCTCGACGCAGTTGTGCACGGATACGAGCAATCAACTCAACCATTTCAAAGGGCTTAGTCAGGTAGTCATCGGCACCTGCGTTTAAGCCTTCTACACGTTGAGTTAAGGTATCGCGCGCACTAAGAATGATCACTGGCGTATTGATATTCTCGTCTCGAATGCCTTTTAGTACCGTTAAGCCATCGAGTTTTGGTAAGCCAAGATCGAGAACAATTGCATCCCACTCTTCTGAAGTTGCACGATAAAGTGCATCGATACCATCTTGCGACAGTTCAGGAACCCAGTCGGCGCCTTCGAGAGTTTCAATAATTTGTTCGCCTAAACGCGGTTCATCTTCAATGACGAGAATTTTCATGATTGGCTCTTCTTATTTGTTGTTATTCGTTTTTTGTTTTTCGCAGCGGACAATATTTTTATTGTGGCGATGATTCAGTGTCAGTTTTAATCGCTTCTTTGAAGTTTCGCCCTTTTATCATCAGCATCTCTAACGTTTCCGCGTTGTATTCGACCTTGATGATGTTGTTCTTGTGGTTAATTTTGAGCTCGTAAACCCAGATATCGTCGTCTTCTTCAAGTTCGACTTTGATGATGCGACCGTGCAGGTCATTTTCTACCGCCGCGTACATCTCAGAAAACGGGCGAATGTAGCCTTCTCTAACGGCTTCATAAACTTCATCTTGGTCTTCTTCGAACTCGATGCGCGTGCCTTCCTTATGAACGTCTTGAACGAGGTCGTGCCCGTTAGGGTGTGAGTCCGCCCATACAGAGCCGGAAACCACTAAGCCAAAGCTTAAAGACATCAAAGAAATCATTGCTTTACTAAACATAGCGAATCCTAGGTAATGTTGATAGTAAGTAGTATAAAAAAGTGAAGATGAACAGAAAGTGAATCGTACCCACAATGAGACTTTAGCAGCCTTTGTTGTGGGTTTAGTGACACAAGAACGGTGAATTAGGGCTAACGATCTTGAAGTTCATCATCAAAGATTTTGTCACGCATTTTCCAGAAACGACCGACCTTACGTGCAATAACGAATTGCGGTGGCCTGAATCGATGTTGGTGAGCGACCACTTTGGTTGGCGATGCCTCCTCAAAAGGGCGGTGTCTGTCGGCCAAATGAGGGCGAACAAATTGATCTTTAAAGGTCTGCTTTTGCTTTTTGGTAGTTAATGACCAAAACTCATGAACTTGAGCTTGGTTTTCACCTCGATACGTCACCTTGAGCTGAGACTTACCTTTATCATCTTTAAACACGTTGAGATCCATTTCTAGACACTCAAATACAAGGGCATCTTTAAGGTTAAGTGCATCTTTTAGCTTTTTGTCTGGGTCGACTAAGGTTGCGTCGCACTCATGACAAATTCGCGCTGCTATGTCGTTGTCGGCGCCACATTCACCACAATACTTTGCTCGGAATCGGTAGCCACAATGTTCACGTTCGCCAGTATCTTCATCGGTGAAATAACCTTGGCATTTACGACCGAAGTGCTCTAACAAGAAACCATTACTATCGAGCTTGCCCCAAAAGTTGTTATTGAAACCGCAAGCTGGGCAAGGAATGGTGATGATTTCGCTGTCAGAGTCTGGTTTTGGGTCGCCAACTTCGGGCTGGTACAGATCGTAACTGTTGCCAGCATAGTCCAATACCAAACACTCGTCTTTACCTGGAGACAGACGAAGACCACGACCAACAATTTGTTGATACAAGCTGATCGACTCAGTAGGACGCAGAATTGCAATCAAGTCCACGTGTGGGGCATCAAAGCCAGTGGTCAGTACTGATACGTTTACTAGGTACTTGGTTTTGCGCCGCTTAAAGTCGTTGATGATCTGATCACGCTCTAAGGTTGGAGTATCGCCAATCACAATTGCCGCTTCGCCCTTAGGGAGCAAACTAAGGATCTCTTGAGCGTGACGAACAGTTGCGGCAAACACCATGATGCCTTGCTTGTCTTTCGCTAGGTGAATGATCTGCTCAACGATTTGTGGCGTCGCGCGTTTTGATTGTTCAATCACCATATCGAGCTCAGCTTCTTTGTAGCGGCCTGTGTTGGCAGGCTTTAACTGTGAGAAGTCGTAACTTAATACCGGAGCATCAATCATGCGGGCTGGGGTTAAGAAGCCTTCGTCGAGAAGATAGCGAATCGGTAATTCAAAAATACAGTCGCGGAAGAATCTAGGTTCCTCTGAACGGACTTGACCGCGAGTATGGTATTGGTAAATCCACCCCATACCCAAGCGATAAGGTGTTGCCGTAAGACCAAGCACTTTAATACCCGGATTATTTTCACGTAGGTGAGCAATCACTTTCTGATAGCTACTGCTTTTCTCGTCTGGTACTCGGTGGCACTCATCGATAACCAGCAGCGAAAACTGATTTGAAAAGGCATCAAGATTACGGACCACTGACTGTACAGATGCAAATACCACTTGTTGGTCGGTCTCTTTTCGACCTAATCCTGCGGAAAATATCGAGCCTTTTAGGCCATAGCCTTCGTATTTTTCATGGTTCTGTTCAACTAGCTCTTTCACGTGCGCCATTACAAGAACTCGCCCCTTGGCTAGGCGCGCTAATTCGGCAATAACCAAGCTTTTACCAGCCCCTGTAGGTAGCACCAGAACGGCAGGCGTTTGGTGTTTACGAAAGTAATGGATAACAGATTTTACGGAGTCGGCTTGATATGGGCGGAGTGTATACATACTGCGTCTTGTAAAGTGGCAAAAATAGTGTGAAATCGCTCAACTAATTGAGCAAAGGTGACTATAATACCTGACTTAGATTAGTTGAGGTATTCATGCGTTTAGATAAATTTCTATGTGACTCATTGGGCGTCACTCGAAAAGAAGCAACACAGATTTTAAAATCAAAAACAGTGACAGTGAACGACGTCATGCAAAAAAGCGGTGCCACTAAGGTTACCGAAGAGTGCGTTGTTGAATGGCAAGGCAATGAACTGCGTGTTCAAGGCCCTCGTTACATCATGGTTTACAAGCCTGAAGGTTTTGTTTGCTCGCATGAAGACAGCTCTAATCGCACGGTTTTTGATCTGCTTGATGAGATCAAGATGGATAAGCTTCACTTTGCTGGTCGTCTAGATGTGGATACTACAGGTCTTGTACTTGTGACGGATGACGGCCAATGGTCGCACCGTATTACTTCACCGAAACATAAATGTGAGAAGCTATATCGCGTTTGGCTGGTGGATCCGGTTGAAGACGATTACGTAGAGAAGTTCAAAGAGGGCATCCAGCTGAAAAGCGAAGATGGTCTGACTCTCCCTGCACATCTTGAAGTACGTGCAGAGCGTGAAGTGCTGCTTACCATCCATGAAGGTAAGTACCACCAAGTTAAGCGTATGTTCGCGGCACTAGGTAACAAAGTAGAAGCTCTACACCGTGAACGTATCGGTGAAATTGAGATGGACGAATCTTTAGAGCTGGGCGAGTACCGTTACCTGACTCAGGAAGAAGTCGATTCTATCTGGAAGTAATCTTCCTCTCTGTTTAATGCTGACCAAGGACAGCGTCGGCTATTCATTTTGACTGGTACTAGGAAAGTCTCAGCCAATATTCTGTTTGCGTTCAAGCGCAGTTCTTAGTATTTAGTCGGAGATTTATGCAAACCCAAACTGCCCCCAGTTCCCAACCTGAAACACCTCAGCTAGGCTTAATGCTGTTTTTGATTCTTGGAGCGATTGGTGCGTTGACGCCACTTGCTATAGATATGTATCTGCCCGCGATGCCAACCATCGCCAAAGACCTTGGTGTGACGGCTGGTGAAGTGCAGATCACACTTACGGCTTACACCGCTGGTTTTGCGTTAGGGCAGCTACTTCATGGTCCGCTGGCTGATAGCTATGGTCGTAAACCCGTGCTCCTCATCGGTGTGGTTTTGTTTGCTATTGCTTCGGTGGTTAGCGCAACAACACATGGTATTGAAGCCTTGACTTATGTTCGTACAGCCCAAGGTTTTGCAGGCGCTGCAGCAGCGGTAATTATCCAAGCTGTTGTGCGTGACATGTTTGATCGTGAAGACTTCGCAAGAACCATGTCGTTCGTTACTTTGGTGATGACGGTTGCACCGCTGGTTGCACCGATGATTGGTGGTTATCTTGCGTTGTGGTTTGGCTGGCGTTCGATTTTCTGGGTATTGGCTATCTTTGCTGTGATCGTGATTCTGGCGGTATCATTCAAGATCCCTGAAACTTTGCCAGTAGAGAAGCGTCAACCGCTGCGCTTTAAAACGACAATGCGTAACTATTTCCGTCTGTGCAAAAACAAGACTGCGATGGGGCTTATCTTTTCAGGCGCGTTTTCGTTCTCAGGCATGTTTGCGTTCTTAACGGCGGGCTCTTTTGTTTACATCGATGTGTATGGCGTGCGCCCAGACTTGTTTGGTTACCTATTTGGATTGAACATTGTTGCGATGATCCTGATGACTAGTATCAATGGTCGAATGGTGAAAAAGGTAGGCTCTCATACTATGTTGAGAGTGGGGCTAGGGATTCAACTACTCGCAGGCATAGGTTTGTTCATTGGCTGGAGCTTAGATCTTGGCCTTTGGGGAATTGTGCCATTTGTGATGCTCTTCATTGGCACACTATCTACTATCGGCAGTAATACCATGGGTTTGCTGCTTAGCGGTTACCCAAATATGGCGGGCACAGCTTCGTCTCTTGCGGGTACATTACGTTTTGGTACAGGCTCGGTAGTGGGCGCAATTGTTGCGATGCTACCGAGTGACAGTGCTGGCTCTATGGTCATTGTAATGGCAGTGTGTGCCGTACTTTCAGCGCTACTTTATTGGACATTAGGAAAGAAGGCATAATGTCAAAATACTATATTGAAATTCAAAAGCTGGTTAACACAGCATTAGATGAGTTAACGGCTCTACACAAATCTGGCAAAGCGGTTGATGCACCGATCGCTAACAACCTTTATTTGGTTCGTTGGGTGACTAAAGCGATCAAATCGCAAGCTTATGACCGCTGTGTCGCTGCTGATCTTATTCGTTGGCAGAAACAGGGTCGCTCTAAAGGTAATAACTCGGATCTAACGTTTACGTTCCGTCGAATCTCTGCATTTTATGCTCAATTTTTCCCACAAGGTGAAGAGCCAAAGCAACTGAAAGACAGTGATGTTGAAGCCTTCATGGACAAGATGTATGACATGGGCTGGAGCGTATCAAGTGAAGATGAGCTGACTACTGGCGGCAAGATCCAGTTTTTCACTGATGGTGAGCACTCATTTGCACTCTGTGGTAAGCAGTGTGATGACTCGTTTGATGGCGAGCTAATGACGAAACCGATGAACTGGTTTGTGCGCGGAAACCACGCTGAGTTTGTTCAAGCAGCTATGGAGTCGGGCTTTATGCTTCATAAAGTGACAGACTACAAATCAGCAGTGAAATATCACGGCGAATACATCGTTTACCCGGCTAACCAAGGTAATCAGCTAGCTGAGATTCCAATCAGCTTTATTGCTGAGTAGCAGAAGCGAGTTTAAAGATACGAAGAGCGGAATTATCCGCTCTTTTTTTATCCCGAACCTCAAGCCTGCATCTGCTCTTGCTCTCTTCTCATCCCGCCACTCGATACTCTAATCTGCCCTTAAGCCTTTTCTTATCTCGTCACCCGAATCCCGCATCCGCTTTTAACTCTCTTCGCATCCCGCCACTCGATACTCGAATCTGCTCTTAATCTCTTCTTAACTCGCCACTCGAATCCCGCATCCGCTCTTTTGCCTGCTTCTCTATCGCCTTCACCATGCCTTTAAAGATAAAGAGGTGCGCTGGCATCATGGCAAACCAATACAGCAGTCCTAAGAAGCCTTTTGGGTGCCACCAAGCGGTAATGTTGAGCTCGCTTTGATTGTTTGTGTGGTCTTTCTCGGCAAGGTCGGAAACCGTGATTTCAAGGCGTCCAAGACCGGGACCCTTCATGCCAAATAGTAGCGATAGGAACTGATTTTCTTCGCAGCGAATCACTTTCCATGAGTCGATATGGTCACCTACCTTAAGCTTAGGGCCTTCCGGCTCCTGCCTTTTTGGTACGCCACCACCAAAGAACAAATCTAACCACTCTCGGGTACGCCATAACGCATTGGCAAAGAAGTAGCCTTGTTTTGGGCTGCCTATTTGCTGGGCTATCTGCCAAAGTTGCTCTTTGGAAACGCTAGACTGAATGGTTGCGCCGGTCTGTTTAGGGTAGTAACC